>JAIYAX010000008.1 GCA_027488815.1 Cytophagaceae bacterium
GGTAAAACGCTATCATTTCCAAATTGCCTGCTGTCCCGGTAGGGACAGAACCTTAAGAGAACGTAGTCTAGCCAAACCAGGAGTCAGATTTCAAGAAATAAAGATCATTAGCTATTCTTTTACCCAAGACAATTGTCCTCACCTGCCGTTTTAACTGCATTCTACGTACCCACACTTGGAAGATGTACCCATCGAAACTTGTGTCAGGTGGGTACACCTGCAACGGGAAAGGGAAGTACCTACACTTGGTAGATGTAGTCATCGAAACTCGTATCAGATGGGGACACCTGCCACGGGAAAGGCATTTAGATCAGAATCATTCAGGGATTTTTGCAACTTTGGTAATTCAATAGCTTTTGTCCCTTTCCAATCATGAAAAGCTATTTAAGCAACGCCTCCGATATCCCCATACTGGAGAAACCTCCATCATGAAACAGATTTTGCATGGTGACCATGCGGGTGTAGTCGGAGAATAAACTCACCACATAGCGGGCGCAATCCTCTGAGCTGGCATTTCCAAGGGGAGACATTTTATCGGCATAGCTGAAAAACTGATCAAACCCGCTCACCCCTGAACCCGCTGTGGTCATGGTAGGGCTTTGGCTGATGGTGTTTACCCTGATTTTCTTCAACTTACCCAGGCGCTCACCATAGCTGCGTGCGATGCTCTCCAACAAAGCTTTGGCCTGCGCCATATCGCTATAATCGGGGAACACCCGCTGCGATGCGATGTAAGACAAGGCTACGATGGAGCCCCACTCGTTCATGGCATCCAGCTTCTCCGCAACCTGCATCACTTTATGGAATGAGAGGCCGGAGATGTCCAAAGTCTTTAAAAACCACTCGTAGTTCAGGTCTCCATACGATTTTCCTTTACGCACATTGGGGCTCATGCCGATGGAGTGCAGCACAAAGTCAAGCTTGCCACCCAGATGTTCGGTGGATTGTGCGAAAAGCTTTTCCAAATCTTCAACCGAAGTGGCGTCGGCTGGTATCACAATGGTTTTACAGGTTTCTGCCAGTTTGTTGATTTCACCCATACGTAAGGCGATAGGCGCATTAGTAAGGGTAAATGATGCTCCCTCAGCATGGGCAAATTCTGCCACTTTCCAGGCGATGGAGTTTTGATCGAGTGCTCCGAAAATGATCCCTTTTTTTCCTTTGAGTAAGTTGTTAGCCATACGATTGATGATTCAAGTTTTTCTCATTTACCCCCTCAGGCCGTCCAAAGGCCTCAGCCGGGGCTTAAATATAGGCAAATGTAATAGCTGACAAACGATATCGCTTGCGCAAGACGTTAATCTGCTTTGTTTGTTGGTGCGCCTTTTCCGTTAGCTAGCAGTTCCTCTGCGCTTTGGATGGCTGCTGCTGATGGCCTAGCTCCACCGATCATCACGGCAATTTCCTGAAGCCTTTCCTGCCCTGTCAACAAGCGTATGGCCGACACACTTTGGTCTGCACCATGATCTTTATAAACAAAATAATGTTGCTCTCCGGCTGCGGCCATCTGCGGTAGGTGTGTGATGCAGATGACCTGATGCTTTTGAGACATGGTTCGGATCAGACTTGCCACTTGCAGGGCGACTTCACCGGAAATTCCAGCATCTATTTCATCAAATATCAGCGTTGGAAGGGATGTCTTCTCAGCCAGGATCAATTTAACCCCAAGCATTAATCGACTGAATTCCCCACCCGAAGCCACTTGACGTAAGGGTCCCGGCCGGTGACCTTTGTTGGCACTGAAAAGAAAACTGACCTGATCGATCCCCTTTGCCGAAGGATCTTTTGAGCTGAAATTGATACTCATTTGCCCAAAGGGAATGCCTACTCGTTGAAGGATTGGGATAAGTCGGGAAGTAAAGAGTTCAGCATTTTTCTTCCTTTCCAGACTTAAGGCTTCCCCTTTGGCCTTAAGTGCAACCTCCAGAGACTGGAGCTTTTGAAATCCTTTTTCCAGTAATTCATCCAGATGTTCACGCTCATAAAGGCTTTGCTCCAATGATTGCCTGATCTGCACCAGTGCTGCAATTCCATCGACCTGATGCTTTTTTTGCAATCGGTACAATCGGCTGAGTTCCTGCTGCAAGAATAGCATACGTTCAGGGTCAGGCTCAATGCCGGCAGCCTTGCGATCGAGCTCTCCTTGAATGTCCCTGACTTCGGTCATACTGGCTTGCAATCGATCATGTAATTCATCCAGGTCATGGCTTACTTTTCTGATGTGCTGCAGGCTTTGAAGAGCAGTTGCCAGACTGTTTTGGGCATTGGATTCTCCCTCGCCGAGGGCTTGAATGGCTTCCTCCATTTTCATCCGAATCATCCCAGCATTTTCCTGCACACGGAGCTCTTCTTCCATGGCCGACTGATCCATTTGATCCAGTTTGATCTCCAGAAGTTCATCCAAAAGAAATTGGTTGTAGTCCGCCTCTTTTGATTCTTGATTTTTACGTTGCTGCAAACTTTCCAGTTCTTTTTCCAAAGCCTTGAATTCTGAAAAGTAGCTCCTGTAGTCTTGTAAAATGCCGGGTTGATCGCTCAGTGCATCCAGCAAATCAATCTGTTCCTCTTCCTGACCAAGGCTTAGGGTCTCATGTTGGGAATGAACATCAACCAATTGAAGCATTATGGATTTGAGTACTTCAAGGGTCACAGGAGTGTCATTCACAAAGGCTCTGCTTTTCCCTCCAGGTGCAATCTCACGACGAACAATGGTTTCCACCTCTGCATCCAGCCCTGCATCCTCCATCAGGTCCAGCAATTCCTTTTTTTGAATTCGAAAAAGAGCCTCTATAACGCATTTCTTTTGGCTGTCCAGCAAAACCCGGGTTTCAGCCCTTTGCCCCATAAGCAACTGCATCGCACCAAGCATGATGGATTTACCTGCGCCCGTTTCTCCGGTAATGGTCGTAAGTCCTGATGATGGCTCCAGACGCAGCGAAGAAATCAAGGCATAGTTTTCAATCCTTAAACTCAACAGCATAATCAGGCCAGTTTTTCGTAATCCATTTGATAAACCTCCAAGGGCTTCAGCTTTCTTACGTGTCCAAAAGTGTCTTTAAATACCCAAAGCTCCGGCAGGATTTCCACAGGCTTGAGCAGGTAAACCAATCCGCTATACAGATGGACATGGAGCCATTTTCCCCGGAGGTTCATCCATTGTGTTGTCAGTTCTTCTTTGCTAAGCCTTACGATCCTGCTGGGCATTATTCCTTTAGTAAGGCGGCTATTTTGTTGTCAAAGCTCTCTTTCCACTCTTCAAAATACTTTCCGGTTCCCGGTCCGCTGAAACCGGTATGTAGGTACCTGATTTTCCCTTTTTTATCCAGAATGATGGAAGTAGGGTAGGCCTTTATTCTGGAAATCATCGGTAGCTTGGCAGAGGCAGTGCTATCGGGTACACCAGCTATGGCGATGGCATAAGGAATTTGTAAACGCTCAGCCATTCGTTTCACCCTTTCGGAGGCTTTGCTGAAATCTTTGTCATATTCAAAGGCCAGTCCGATCACTTCTACATCCTGGTAGTTTCGTTCCTTCAACCAGTCTCTGAGAAAGATGGTCTCATCCATACAATTCGGGCACCAAGTACCCAAAATTTGGACGATAACTACCTTGTTTTGATACGCTGTTGAGGGGTATTCCAGATTTCCACCCCTGTATTCAGGGAAGCTAATCTGAAAACTTGAGTCGGCTGACGCAATACGAGTTAACGTGTCCGCCAAAGGCAAAGTCGCCAATTCATTCCGTTTTGCTTCCCATCGGCGGTATCCTGTTTTTCCACTCCAAAATTCACCTCTCAGCACACTATCGGCAAGGAATGATGCCTGAAACAGGAAGGCATGATCTCCATCAAATGCTGATAAAAACAAAGTATTGCCACTTACCTGCCCTTCCAGATATCTGTAATCCCCTGTGCTGGTCAGAAAGGTACCCTTGATATATTGGTCTTTTTGATCAAACAGACCGATGGCAAGGCTGCTGTCGCCATTTGATTTGTAGAAAGTAGTGGCCCATTTCCCGCTCAGGTTGACCTCCGCAGCATAGCTGGTGGGGCTAAATCGGTACTTTTTGCTGGCCTCTGCCTTAAAGGGAAGGGAAACAGTTTTCTCAGGAAGGTACTTGTTGAAAGTTCCGATCAGTAAGCTGTCACCTGAGAGATAAGCTCTGATGTCATTGTTGAAAATGTGCATCGGTAGCACAAGGGTGTCTCCTTCACGCTTTATATCATCGATCAGAATTCTTTCTTCGGCATTGATTAGATACGCTTTCAGCCGATCTCCGGAAGGGTCAATCTCAAGTCCGAAAGGCAACTCTCCGGCCTCCATTTCAAGAGAAGCACGCCAGACACCTGCCCTTGGTTGCTTTGGTTGAGGTGAACTGCATGAAAAAAGAAAGCAGAACAGCGACAGTGTAAAAAGAGCCGGTAAATTGCGAATCATTGGCGTTAAAAAAAGGAGGATTACAGAGCATGCAAAGCTATCAAATATTTCAGGGCTTAAAAGTGCTTGAACTGGCTGGCGTGCTGGCAGGGCCGGCCGTAGGTCAGTTTTTTGCAGAGCTTGGTGCGGATGTAGTCAAGGTTGAGAGCCGGCAGGGAGGAGATGTGACCCGCAGCTGGAAATTGCCTTCTGAAAAGCCGGAGGAGCCTGTAAGTGCCTATTTTTCGGCTGTGAATTGGGGCAAACGCTCTATTTGTCTCAACCTGAGGGATCAACCTGATGTGCATCTCTTGTCAAGACTGATTGAAGAGGCTGACGTAGTGTTGGTCTCTTTCCGTCCCGGCGACGAGCGGCTTAGGGGTCTTGATCCGGAAAGCCTCTTGCATCGATTTCCGAAACTGCTGATCGGTGAAATTCGTGGTTATCCTGAACCAGACCAAAGGGTAGGATACGATGCTCTGCTACAGGCAGAAAGTGGGTTTATGTACCTTAACCGTGAGCCTGGACAGCTTCCTGTGAAAATGCCGGTTGCTCTGATTGATTTACTGGCAGCCCATCAGCTGAAGGAAGGTTTGCTGGTAGCCATGCTGAACAAGATGAAAACGGGTAGGGGAGCCATCGTTTCGGTAAGTCTTTTGGAAGCTGCTTTGGCTTCTTTGGCCAATCAGGCTACCAATTACCTGGTTGCAGGCGCTGATCCTGAGCCCATTGGCTCTTCTCATCCCAACATCGCTCCCTATGGCACGCTGTTTCTTACCAAAGATGAGCGCTATGTCGTCCCGGCCATTGGTAATGACCGACAGTTCAGGGATTTTTTAGAGGTGCTTGGTCTTGAGGAATGTATAACGCAGCCTGAATTTCAACGAAATGCGGACCGGGTGACCCATAGGGAACGCCTGAATGCAACTCTTGCCAAAGCCATCGCCACATTCAGCTCGGATGAATTGCTTGCTGCCTGTGTTCAAAAGTCAGTTCCCCTTGGTGTAGTGAAAAGAGTTGGAGAAGCTTTACGATCTTCTCTTGCAAAAGATGTTTTTCACCAATCGCTCTTTGGGATCGGTCTCCGTCAAACGGTTTTTAAGATCAATGGATCAAAAGGTCATCATTTGCCACCTCCACCCACACTCGACGCAGAGGCTACGGCAGTATTGACAGGTTGGCTTGGAATGAGACCCGACGAGGCAGAGGAGTGGAGATCAGGAAGGATTTCCTAATTGGAAAACAGCTCTCTTGCCTTTGGCGATGGAAGCCTTAAATTCCTCATGACCAGAGCTGCTCATTTCTTTGAAAAGATCGTTGCACCGAAATGCCGCACGATCATAATCCATCCTCATGAAAATAACTCGCTCATCCAGTGTTTTAATTTCGGTATACAGATCATTCAAAACGGAGTACTTTTCCCAACCTTGTTGCTGGCTATGGAGGCCGTTTACCTGATTAATGATTTCCTCGGTTTTTGCATCATACCGGTCGATGAGGCCTTCTTCAGCGATGGAACCTGGGCTATAAGGTATCGCTTTTACTTCTTCCAGCTTTTGGCGTAGCGTAAAAATGGAGCTAGTGTCAAGCAGGTTAAAATACTCCAGCTCATCAGCCAGTCTTTTGACCATGAACCATTTGCGTGTCTCTACCTTCAGCATGGTGTCAAAAGACTGATCGGCAGAATCAGCAGCCTGAGAAAATTGTAAGATCAAACTGTCTCGCTGTGCTTTTTCTTTGGTTTGATCACAGCTCCAAATAGTAAGAGCGACCAACAAGAAAAAGAGATTTGATTTGTTAAGCATGTTTAAACCGGTTTGAATTGTTCAAATGCTTGTTTGCAGTTGTCACAATAGTGCAATGAGCGACACAAGGTAGGTCCAAAGGGTGACTTAAGCAATGTGTTTTTTGAATGGCAGTAGGGGCATTCAACATGCTCTAGTAAGTCAAGATCGATGACCTGCCCATGCTTGGGCGGAGGAGCTAATCCAAACTTTAAAAGGGCTTCTCTGCCTTTTTCTGTCAGGCGGTCTGAACTCCAGGGTTCCTCAAAGCTGATAATGACTTGTTTGTTCCGGATACCATTTTTATCAAGCACTTCCTCCACATTCTTTTTCATGGCTTCCATCGCAGGGCAACCCACAAAGGTTGGTGTCATGTGTACCGTCACCTTACCCTCATCGGACATTTCCATACGGGTGATTACGCCCATGTCCAATAAACTGAGTACTGGTATTTCAGGATCTTTGACTTCTTCCAGCCAGCCTTTTATTTGATCAATATCAGGGTTTTGGTGGATTACCATTCGGCTGTTGGATCAACTTTAAAGACCTCAGTCATTTCATCGAGCAAGGGCTGTAAAAACTCGGTATGC
The DNA here is from genome assembly GCA_027488815.1 of Cytophagaceae bacterium. Taxonomy (GTDB): domain Bacteria; phylum Bacteroidota; class Bacteroidia; order Cytophagales; family JAIYAX01; genus JAIYAX01. Next base: position 6,790 of record JAIYAX010000008.1, read on the forward strand.
TGTCCGTAGCGACCTCCTAGTTCAGGACTGATCAGGGATACATCTCCCAAGACCAATCGGGTTTTTGAGAGGGTCTCCTGTATTTTTTCGAGCCATAACGATTTCAGATGGACTTCGCCTGCAAAAATTTTTTCATCTGCCAGGGATTGCTCATAAGGTCCCTCTTCAAAAATCCCAAGCGCAAAAGGCAGCGCAACATCCAGGGCATATTGCATGCGTTGAAAAGCCTCCTCATCTTCTACACTTCCCAACTGCTTAATCCAGGTATTCGCATGCATGGTATGGTATTTCAGCTCACCCTTGATTTTAGTAGCCAATTGAGCCAAAGGAGTGTAGCTGGAGCGGCTGAGCAAGTCAAAACGCAATAGGTCTGCCGTGTCAAAGAGAAAATGCCTTACGAGACTAAAATCGTATTCACCGATGGGCAACTCCACAAATTTGCAGGAGTGGAACTGAGGAGCGTTGCGGGTGAATGCCACCGTATCCGGTTCCTGCTCTCCAAGCACTTGCAGCATCTTGTAAAGTGCCCAGCTTTGACCCACTTTATCCTGCGCCATGGAGGAAAATGCAATATCCTCTTCTAAAATAGGCCCGATCCCTGTCCATTCTGAATTTCGATGGCCAAGGATCAACAGGTCGTCGGCCATTTTGTAAAGCAATTCTTTAATTGCCAGCTCTTTCATAAGATTCTATTGTTTAGCTGTACGCTCTTTGTAAGCGTTGATTTTATCAGATGATTTGTAGGCGATGGCATCCCTGTATTTTTTCTCCGGAAGGGTAAACCAGATATCCTTATCAGCCTCATCAGAAAAAAGCAGGTCCTGAGAGCGTATCACCCAAACCTGAAGGGCAGGCTCAGTACCAAAATGTTCCGACGCCTGCTTAAAGGCATCATGGTATCCTTTAGCCTGCACACGACCCATATGTACCTGCTGACGACCTCTTTTTTTCAGGTGAAATACCTCAAAATGGCTTAGCTCATTAAGCTCTGTTTCAGCAAGACGATGGTCTAGCAAGTCATAGGCACTCTGCTCATGATCTGTAATAGGAGAGGTGATCACCTGATGGGTTTTGACGATCCACATCCCTGTGCAGGTGTAGCGTCGACTGAATTGCTCTTTGCCGAACAAAAAAGCCATATCCTCATTGGGAGCATGCACTATCCCGGCGTGTTCGTATGGTTTGCCCTCTTTCATCTGAAAGAAGACCTCATACGTTTCAAATTGATCCAAACTCGATTTGGCCTCAAGATGTCCCTCTACAGTGACCCCTAGTCGATTGATACGGGGATCCAGTGATTGAAAAACGTCATTCATTTCAGCGAAAATCAGGCGAGTGGAGTCACGTAAGTAGCCTTGGGGCTCAGCAAGGCTTTCCTTACCCAGGCACCACGCTCTTCTGCTGTACGCCTTACCGCCAGCCTTTCAGCATTGCAAGGGCCATCACCGTTGATCACTCGTTTGAATTCTTCCCAATCCGGTTCTGTGTATTCCCATTCACCTGTTTCTGCGTTTTTATGGAGCTTGGGGTCAGGCAGGCTGAGGCCCAATTCCCAAATCTTTGGAACGTACATGTCAAGAAACTGCTGCCTGCACTCATCATTGGTTGCCATCTTCACTTTCCACTTCACCAGAATTTCAGTGTGTACACTCATTTTATCCGGTGGACCAAAGAAATGCATCAATGGTGTCCACCAGCGGTTAAGTGCTTCCTGGAGCATTTTTCTTTGAATGGGTGTGCCGGTAGCCAGGTGCACGACCGCATCATGACCATACTTGAGGTGGAACGATTCTTCAGCGCAGATACGGTCAAGGGCACGGCAGTAAGGGCCATAGCTTCCCTTGGCATTTGCAATCTGATTGACAATGGCTCCTGCATCCACCAACCAAGAAATAACGGTACTGTCAGCCCAAGTGAAGGCAGGGTAGTTGAATATGTTTGAATACTTGGATTTACCGTTGATCAGGTCGGTGATCATATCTTCTCTTGATTTACCCAAGGTCTCTGCTGCACTGTACAGGAGCTGAGCATGGCCAACTTCGTCCTGCACCTTGGCCATTTGGGCCAATTTACGTCGAAAGCCCGGTGCACGAGTGATCCAGGTACCTTCGGGTAAAGCTCCAATGATTTCTGAGTGTGCATGCTGCTCGATCATTCTGATCAATTGCTTGCGGTAAAGGTTGGGCATCCAATCCTGTGGTTCTATTTTTTCCCCTCTTTCGATTCTCGCTTCAAATTCAGCCAGTTTAGCCGGATCTTCCATCTCTAATCCGGTAGCCTTGATGGGTTCAAAAGTATTTCCTCCTCCGTACATGTTTGATTGCAGTTTATGTGTTGATGATTTATTTCAAGTAGGCACTGTACATCCATACGAGCTTTTCCTGCTCACGTATGTAGTCACTCATGAGGGCATTGCTGCCTTCGTCTCCGGCTTCAGCAGAGAGAATTAAGAGGTCTCGTTGCAAAATCATAACGACTGAGAAAGCATCCAGAATGTGTTGAATGGCTTTTTTACCCTCGTTGACGTTTTTGGCTTCTTTTACTTTCGAAAGTTTCAAATAGTCATGGTAAGAATGTAGCGGGGTAGTTCCCAGTGTTAACACCCTTTCCGCAATCTCATCGATTTTCAAAATCAGATTGTTGTACAACTCCTCAAATTTTAAATGAAGTTCGAAGAATTTCTCGCCGGTAATGTTCCAGTGAAATCCCCTCACATTCATATAAAACAATGAATAATTGGCCAGGAGTTCATTTAGTTTTTCGGCCAATTCTTTTGATTGAGCAATATCAAGACCAATAGGACTGAGTTGTTTTTTTACCATAACTTAAATTCCGTTTTTTAATCCACTCAGGACCAGGCTTGAAAGCTGATTTCCGATTTGAGTAGGATCAAGCTTTCCATAGTTTTTGTACCAATTGGGGATCCAGTTAAGGGATGAAAGCAAGGTGAGGACAGCAAACTTTTCGTCCATGTATTTGAACTCTCCATTGCGTTGACCCTCAAGGACAATCTCCCTGAACCGATGTTCATACGTATCCCTCATTTTGATAAAATCGCTGAGGTAGGGTTCGCTGAGGTGTTTCCATTCATTCAAAAACACGATAGAGGCATTGGTGTCTTCAGTGAGTACTTCAACGTGGGCGATGATGGACTTTTTAAGCTTTTCAGTAGTCGTTTCTGTTTCCTGATCGATGTCGTTGATCGCCAAAAAGAAATTCTCAGCCATCCTGAAGCATACCTTGTGAAGGATCTCTTCTTTTGATTTGATGTGAGAATAAAGACTTGCAGCTTCAATGCCCAATTCGGCTGCCAGATCCCTCATAGAGGTGGCAGGGTAGCCTTTTTCACGAAACAAACGGGTGGCTTCACGTGCGATCTCTTCTTTGCGGGAGATTTTCTTTTCGATTTCCATGCTGCAAAATAAACTAACGTTTGTTAGCCTAACAAACGTTAGTTAAAAATTCTTTGAAAAATGAAATAAATTATTTGATAAGTTGAATCCAGCCGGTGAATTCAAGCTCTCGCTCTCGTTCAACAAGATGGTAATAGTAAGATCCTGCGGGTTCATTCTGCCCGGCCCAACTGTAGTCGTATTGGTCGCTGCGGTACACAGGGCGGCCCCAGCGGTTGTAAATTACAACTTTGAAAGTGGAGAGTTGTGCCTCAAATTTGAAAGTATCATTTTCCCCATCACCGTTTGGGGTCACAACATTGGGGATAAGGAAGTAGAAACCCTCGACATAAATTGTATCACGATCGATGCAGGATGAGCCAGGAATAAAGCCGGTAACAATGATCGGATACTTGCCTGATTTGTTGTAAATAAGGCTCGGAGACCTCAGATCAGAAGTATCACCGGTATGAAACTGCCAGCGGAAGTTATCCCCGTCAACTGTGTTGTTAATAAACTGAGCCTGAAAAGGGACATAGGCTTTTTCTGGATTGGCACTGATATCAAGTTCAAAATCTGTTCGAATAAATACGGGTACCGTTCGATCTACAAAACAGTTAAATTCATTCCGTACCCTTACCATATAGATGGTGCTGGAAGTAGGATAGACCAAAGGATTAGGGATGTTGATCGCACTGATGTTTTGACTTGGTGACCATTGGTAAGAGGTGCCTCCGCTGGCTTGCAGCCTCACGGTATCTCCAATGCAAAGAGTAACCGGAAGAGAAACAGTCGCCTGGGGAGTTGGGCGAATGCGAATTTGGCGAAAAGCAGTATCATAAAGCTGGCAGGTGATCGGGTCCCTGGCTATCAACCGAATGGTGACAATTCCTGTATCGGTGTAGGTATGTGTGGGATTGAATGAAACAGAACTGTCGCCATCGCCGAAGTTCCAGAAAAATTCTGTGCCGCTGACAGATACATTTTCAAAATTGATGGTGAGCGGCTGGCAACCCTCAGGTATGGCAGGAGGAATTCCCACCACTCCGGGAATATTGAAGCGGGCGTCAAGGAAGGAGAGGTCGTATTTGAATACGGCCTGATTGCAATTCAAAGCCCCGTTGGTAGTTGACCAAACGCCTGCGGTTGTAGGGAAACTTGAAAACCCACCACAACCTGCGCAGACGGCCTGATAGACAGAGCCTTTTTTGTCGAAACGAGAGGTTCCCCCATCCACATGTTCCCCTGATCCACCGATTGTGCCCTGGTTGCCGCCCAGGTAAGTTCCAAACAAGACCTGAGTGGCATTGCGGTCAATAATGCATAGGTAGAAATCCCTGTTATCTGTATTGGCCTGTGTGGCATTAGGTAAAGGTAAGCCGGTGATGTTGCCACCGTCAATGTTAAATGAATAGGCATTTCCTCCTACGTTTCCACCCCAACCACTCAGGTAGATCAGGTTACATTCGTTGACAAGGAAAGCCGTGGGAACAAAATTGGGTCGGTTTTGAATAGTTCCCAATACAAATGAGTAATTGCTAGCGGTTAAAGCAGGATTAAGACTATGCACAAATTGACCTGCATTGGAAGTGGTGAGTTTTCCGGGTGTTTTGGGGTAATTTCCCATGGTTTGGCCCATTACATAAATCTGCCAGCTGCTGTCTTGTTGAATGAAAAAGGATTGGTCGTAATCAGGAGTTCCTAAAAAGGTTGAGCCCTCTAAGGTTAAACCGTTGGCTGAAAGTCTGCAAACAAATCCGTCGATTGCTCCTCTTTCCGTTGGGATATAGGCTCCCGCTGTGGTTGGGAAATTATTGGTTGCGAAAAAATTTGGGTTTCCTCCGGTGCCTCCGGTAATGTAAATCCGATCGGTCAAGTCACCCGGTATTCCGCTTTTGCCAATGATAATTCCAAAGGCTGCATCGTCCAGCAGGCCGCCGATACGAGCAGACCATATCAGCTGGCTTAAAGAAGAATTGAATTTGGCTACAAGGGCATCCTGACCAATGTTAAATCCAGTATTATAGGCAGTGATGGGGATATTGCTTGAAAACGTTGATGATGCTATGAAAATATTACCCTGTGCGTCCAAATTTACTTCCCCTCTGAATTCATCTCCGTAGTTATACACGAGGCGTTTTCCGGTATTGTGTTTTGAAAGGTTCACACCGTCATTGCGGCTGCCACCAAAATAAGTTGAACCTATGAGATTTGAGCCGGAAGCTGAAAAATGGGTTATGACAATATCCACTCCTGCCCCGTATCGAATACCGCCGATGACATCCACAGAGTCGCCACCATTGAAAGAGTTATCAAAGGCGCCTATGGTGGTCGGGAAGTCTATGGATGAGGTAGTGGCCAAAACGATCAGTTCGCCTGCTGAATTAACAATCATGCTGGAAGGATTTTCCATCCCAATTCCACCCAGATAAGTAGAGTAGATCAGTTGGCTGGCGGTAGCGTTGAATTTGGTGATGGAAATATCACGAAGGCTGCTGAACGATACATCAAATGCTCCCAATGTGAGCGGATAGCCAGTGCCAGCCACATTGCCCCCGGCGTAAGCATTCCCTAGGGTATCAGTGGCAGCAGTAAAGCCCCAGTTATCAGCACCTGAACCTGTAAACGTTGAAAAGACCAGAACAGGATCGATGTACAAAGTCAGCGATGAATCATAGCCATTGGGTAGCTCAAAGCTAAGCTCATTGCCACGGAGTTTAAATCTACAGGAAACTGCAACTTGTTCATCACCATGATACTGCCAGGCGGTAGGGGCTTCCTCCCGAAGAGTGCCCAGGCTGGTTTCAATGAGCAATTTTCCTTTGGAAAGTCGTAGGCTTTCGGCACCCAGAATGGTCAAAGCAACCTGGTTTAGTGAGGCACCCGGATGAATCAATACATCGTATTTGGGTAGTGGGCCCTGGCTGTAGTATTGCACATCTACACCGGGATACAGGTTAGTTAAGGTCACTGAAGTGTAGCCAAATACATCAGAAGCCCAGCGCTTTGGGTCATTGCCTATGAAATAGTTCCTATGATAGCTGGTTCTGCCTTCTACGGTAGGGGTTGGGGATTGAAGCGCATTTTTCCATTGATACTGAAGGGCATGGCAATGGAGTTGGTCGTTGTGGAAGTATTCATCTTTTCCTTTTGGAATGGAATCAAGATGGTGCATTCGCTTGATCTTCGCTGCATCTTGAAGCAAAAAGGTGAATTGATTTTTTTCAATAAACCAGGCTCCAGAGCCGGTTTCAGTTTTATACAAGATGTGCTTCTCCCATTGACCTTTGTTCTCAAAAAATTCCAGCTGCCTGAGTCCTGCAAAGGATGGCATGCATAATCCTGCCATCAGGCTGAACATCACCCAAAGCTTTATGGCTAATCTGGCCGGGAATAGAGTTGCCATGGAACGCTTAACTGGTTTTTTGAAGAAGCATGGGAGGCAAAGGAATATAATCATGCTCTCCTGGAACCATAGTGAAACGCCGGTCCTTCCAGTTTTGTCTTGCCTGAGCAATTTTTTCCTGCGAGGTAGCTACAAAATTCCATTCGATAAACCTGGGCTCTGGGAATGCTTCTCCACCAAACACCAACACTCTGGATCCTTTTGTAAGTTCAAAACCACAGTTTTTAAGCTCTTTGGCCACGAGCATGTTTCCTGCTTCAATGGTTTGACCACAAGCCTTGATTGAGCCATTGACGACACTTATACCCAGTTCTCCGAAAAGGCTCTCATCGTATTCAAAAACACTGTCATCTTCTGCCTCCAGGTCAATCATAAAGAGGGGACTGTAGATGGGTACGGCAGAAGATTTGCCAAATGCACTTCCGGCTACCAAGGTGATGTTTACTCCTTTTTGCTTCCAACGGGGCAGGCCTTCTGCTGCTACATGAAAGAATTCAGGCTCCATGTCTTCCTTATTCGCCGGCAATGCCACCCAAATCTGATAGCCATGGATCCGATGCTGATTTCCATTCCTTAATTCCTCTGGAGTACGCTCTGTATGAACAACTCCTTTGCCGGCGTTCATCCAATTCACGCTGCCGGGTGTGATTTTTTGAACAGACCCAATACTGTCACGATGCAGTATCTCTCCTTCAAACAGATAGGTGAGCGTTGAAAGACCGATATGAGGATGCTGGCCTACATCAAGGTAGTGCTCTGGAGCAACCGTTGAGGGGCCCATATGGTCTATGAAAATAAAAGGTCCGACCATTCGCTTTTCCCGGAAAGGTAGAATTCTCCCAACGATGAAGGACCCGATATCGCTGCTTCGTTCGGGAATGATCAGGTCAGTGTTGCTCATGCTTGCTGTTCGACAAGCTAAAAATAAGCAGAATTGACTTAACTCGTATGAAACCTTCGGATGCCGGACTCAAATTTCCAACAGACGTAAGGCTTTTTCGGGTAGGAAAAAGAACTGTAATCCGTCCCAGCTAAAGGCAGGTTGCTGTTTGTTTTGAGTTACAATAAGGTCGCTTTCAGGCATAGCTATCAAGGACATAAGTTGGCTCAGGTGATTCCAGGGCAATGGCTTAGTGGATTGATCCTTAAGGCTTAAAACCAGTCTTTTTTCGGCAAAAACGGCTTCCAAAAGGTACATCACTCCTTTGTACCTGATCAGGAGTTGCATGGGATCTTCTGCCCCGGCCAGTTCCCGAATGGCTTGAATGAAGGACTGGATTCGCTCTTCTTTCTTTTGATCAAAGGGGAGATACCCGGTTGGTAATTCTGCACCCCAGTTCAGGTGGTGAGCAGCGGTCACTTGTTGTTTAGTTTCCAGCTTCCAATTTTTCCAATCTTTCAATTCCTCTTGCCACACCTGAGGCAGTGATCCTGACCAAGCCCAGTCAAAAGTGGGGTTAAGCCCGGCTTCGACCCATTCTTCTTCTTTGAGTTGATCTGCCCCCGGGTAGCTGATCTTTACTTTGATTTGGTTAACATCTTCAGCCCAATCCAGGTGCAGGCGGTATGCATAGGGTGGGGGCAGGTCTTCTCTGCTGAGGGTAAGTGATTGATTGCTCATGCCGTAATGCCCAAAGATTTTAAGGTGTTGATTCGGTCTATTTTACCGGAGTTGGTTATTGTCATTTTTTCTACCCATAGCAGTTGTTTGGGTCGGCGAAGTTTGGGAAGTACGCTTAAGGCCATCTCCAGAAGGGGTAAATGATGGGTCGGATTATGGCTTTGAACAACCATGATCAGTTTCTCTCCCAGAATTTCATCCCTCAATCCATAATAAAAAAACAAAAGGTCCAACTGTGCGGCATGGAGCAGGTTCGCTGTTTCCTCTTCCAACAAATCAAGATTAATTTTTATACCTCCAGAATTGATGACACGGTCCACACGACCACTCCATTTAAATTGTCGTTCATCCAACAGTTCCACCAGATCGTTGGTTACTACCCGACCCTCATGGCATACTTCTCCTTCAATCACCAGGCACCCCCTTTCATCGGTACTAAGTTTAACTCCCGGTAAGACCTGATAGTTTTCCTGTGCTGAGTCGCCATTTAGTTTTTTCAGGGCAATGTGAGAGCAGGTTTCGGTCATTCCATAGGTATGCCAGATGGCAAACGGCACCTTTTGGACTTTGCGTAGTAGTTCACCTGAAACTGGAGCACCACCGAGCAGCAGATCTTTTAAGTGCCTGGCACTAAACAAGAGTTCAGGACTTTGCTTTAGGATGCTTTCCAACTGCAAGGGCACCATGGCAGCGACGGAGATCACTTGCAGCAACCTTGCGGGCAGGTTCATTAAGGGGTTAACATCAGGCTCGGTTGCGATTAGCAGCATACCGGCTTCTAAGGCTCGTACCACCATCATTTTACCTGCAATAAAATCAGTATGAACACATAGCAATGCCGTATCCAGACCGGTCCAATTCAATGTCTGAAGAGTAGTATGGGCACTTTTCAGCATCATGTTTCTATTCAGCCTGATGGATTTGGGTAGCCCTGTGGAGCCGGAGGTCAATTGGTTAAAGGCTTCCTGACCGGACCGCCATTGATACATGAAATCAAAAAGGGATTGTTCAAAGGTCGTTTTTGCAACACCCTGTGAGATGAGGTCTGGCAGTTCCTCAAAAAATACTTTGTGTTCGTTAAGAATGAAGTATCTGCCTTCCAAACTGCGCTTTAAATAGTTTTAAGGTCTTCTTTAAATCGTTCAATTAGAAATTCTTCTCGTTCGTCCATACCCCCACAAGCCATTGCCATTTTATACAGCACATTGGCATATCGGGCTTTCAGTTCAGGTGAAATTTCAGATTTATTGATCCTTAAAATATGAAAAACATTGTTGTAGGCTTCTTTGACGGTAGGGACAGCCTCCTTGGAAATGATTTCAAACCAATCGGTGGCCATCCATGAGTCCTGGCCAAACTCTTCCTGCATGACTTCACGGAAGGTTTCGATTTCTTTGCCTTGTATACGTCCATCAGCTTTGGCAATGGCATAGGCAAGCTCTGCAAATTCACGGTAGAGAAACTGGTTCATTTGGAGTCCTTAAAGTCTGTTGATTTCATATTTGAAACGCTCGATGATGAAGTCTTCCATTTCTTCCACACCTCCGAAAACTTCAGCAATCCGACGCAGGACAAACACATATTTGTCTTTCATGTCTTGCGTCAAATCATCCTTGTTCAGCCGGAGCACATGAATGACATTGGTAAATGCTTCATTGACAGTTGGGGTTCGGGTACCGGTGAGCATATCGTACCTGTCGTCGCTGGGGAACCAATCTTTGCCGGAAAATTCCCTGCGCATGACCTTGTTAAATTCTACTACCTCAAGAGGTTCAGTGCTACCATCAGAGCGGGCAAGTGCAAAACAAAGTTCTGCAAACTCCTGAAATAGAAATCGTTCTGCAAACATGTTATAGGCTCAAATCTGTTCCCAAATTAGCTAAAAATAGAGACAGCCTGAAAGCCGGTGTAAGGAATACCCAAAGATCGAACCTCCAGACTGGTTATGGGAATTTGGGGAACTTGGAAAAGTCCGGTTTTCTTTTCTCGAGAAACGCATTTTTGCCCTCTTTCGCCTCTTCGCTGAGGTAATACAAGAGGGTGGCATTCCCAGCAAGTTCTTGTATGCCAGCCTGGCCATCGAGTTCTGCATTGAAGGCACACTTGAGCATACGAAGAGCCAGAGGGCTTTTTTCCAGCATTTTACGGCACCAGTTCAACGTTTCTTCCTCCAGCATTTCCAAAGGCACCACTTTGTTCACCAAGCCCATGTCCAGGGCTTCCTGAGCATTGTATTGATCGCAGAGGAACCAGATCTCCCTCGCCTTTTTTTGACCCACAATTCTGGCCAGGTAGGAAGCTCCGAAGCCTCCGTCAAAGCTACCGACCATTGGGCCTGTCTGCCCGAAGCGTGCATTTTCAGCAGCGATGGTCAGGTCACAAACCACATGTAAGACATGTCCGCCTCCGATGGCCCAGCCGGCCACCATAGCTACCACAGGCTTGGGAATAGAGCGGATTAGTTTCTGCAAATCGAGCACATTTAGGCGGGGCACTTCATCACTTCCGACGTACCCACCATGTCCTCTCACACTTTGGTCGCCTCCACTGCAAAAGGCCTGGCCTCCTTCGCCGGTGAGAATGATGACGCCAATCTCAGTGCTTTCTCTACAATAATTCATGGCATCAATCATCTCCTTCACGGTGAGGGGTGTAAATGCATTATGAACCCTTGGTCGGTTGATACTGATTTTTGCGATGCCTTCAAATTGGCTAAACAAGATTTCTTCGTACTCTTTTATGGTTTTCCAGACTGTCATGGACTTGGATTTAGTGATGCTTTGAAATGGGAAAAGGCTTTCGCTGATTGCTCAGATGAGACAAAAACTTCAAGCAAAGCCATTTGTTTACCGGCGTTTTGTAAATGAGTTATCCCTTTGGCAAGTTCTTGTTGGTCATGGGCTGCAACGTAGGCCATTCCAAAGGATTGAGCGATAGGTTCAGCCTTAAAGCTTTGTCGGGTGACAAAATAATCTTCAAGTTCAGGTAGCGCAGCAGCCTCAGGTAACATCCGGAAGATGCCTCCACCTTGATTGTTGATCAAGATGATACGTAAATTGGGTACCGGATAGTCATGCCAAAAGGCGTTTTTGTCATACAGAAAGGCCATGTCACCGGTAATCAGCCAAACTTGCTCATCAGGGCAGGCCAAAGCCCAGCCCAGAGCAGTAGAGTTTGTTCCATCGATACCGGAAGTGCCACGATTGGTGATGATCTTAAACTCTTGCTTCAATTGATTACCTAAAAAATTGGCATACCTCACCGGCATACTGTTGGCGAGCACCACTGTGGATCCTTTGGGAATCGAATGCCATATCTGATCAGTGATGGAAAACTCATGAAATACCGAATTTTCACTCTTTATAGTGCCCAGGCTTTTGGCAATTCTTTCATTTTCAGAACGCCATTTTTGGGTAAAGGCGATTTGCTCTGCTGAGGGACTTGTTTTGGTCATAAGCTCCAGGAAGGAGTGTACTTCAACATCCAAATGGATCCGAAGTTTTTGATACACGTCAGCTGCTTCCTTCCCAACATGGATATGGATCAATCCCGGTACTTTACGAAGGAAGAGTTTCAGGTTCTTTGATAGTACAAATTCACCGAAACTAACCAGTACCTCAGGCCCAAATTGATCGATAAACTGAGGATCGCCATGCTTACAAAACAAGTCTTGATGCACAATGGCATCTTCATGCCAGATTTGGCTTCCCACTTCTGTAATCACAGGATAGCCAAGACGGCTTAACCTCGCAAAAGAGGATCGTTCGGTTTCATCAGCTCTGTTTTGCTGAGCCACAAGAAACAGCACTTTTTTCGAGCTGAGCAGGGTTTCAGGCAGTTTTTCAAGCTCGATTTTGCCCTGATGTTTTTTGATCATCATTGGCTGAGCGGGAAAGTCGATTTTCTCCGAAGCAAGAGGATAAAAGGGCTCCCGGAAAGGGATATTCAAATGAACCGGGCCGGGTTTTCTGTCGCAACAAAGGATCAATGCCTCATTGAACAGCCGTGAGGCATGCCAGATTTGCTCAGGATGAGAAGGAGCAGCGGGAAGGTCAAATGATGCTTTTACATGGCGTCCAAACATACCTGACTGACGAATTGTTTGACCGTCTTGTTGGTCAACCCACTCCGGTGGACGATCAGCGGTGAGCACCAGTAAAGGAACTCCTGTGTAAAATGCCTCGGCCAGGGCGGGTAAATAATTCAGCCCTGCTGAGCCTGAGGTGCAAAGCAAGGCTACCGGCGAGTTCTGACTTTTAGCGATCCCCAGGGCGATAAAGGCTGCTGATCGTTCATCGGAGATCACCCATTTTTTGATCGAAGCAAAACGGGCAAAGGCAACAGTAAGTGGGGCAGGTCTGGACCCTGGCGAAAGAACCACATGCTGGATACCATGAGCATGGCAAATGGCTACCCATTCAGCAGCCTGTTGAAGCAGCGTCAAGGGAGCAAGGATCGTAATGTATTGAGTTTGTATTCGGTTTCCTGCCACTCTTTGTTGACTTCAGAAGCTTCTGTAACTCCACCACCTGCAAACAACTCCCAGCTTCCCGCCTGAACCTGCATGCACCTGAGGTTTACAAAAAGGGCACTACGGCCGGCCAGGTTTAGGGGGCCCAGATAGCCGGTATAATACCGTCGGGAATAGCCTTCTTCCCGGAGAAGAAATTCAAGAGCTGTCTGCTGTGGCATACCACATACCGCTGAAGTAGGATGAAGCAATGGAAGCATAACCGACATCAGGTGTTCACGTTGCAAAGCCTGAGTGTCCACTTTATAGGTTGTTTTGAGATGAAGCAGATGCCCGGCAGTAACCGTATGGGGTCCATCTTCTTCAAACTCTCGTAGTCTGATGGCTTTAAAACAATTGATGATGTGCCTGCAGACCATTGCCTGTTCTTCAATCTCTTTGGCGCTCCAAAGGGCCTTTCCTTCCGGCAGATTATCGGTAGCTGGCTGGGTGGCAGCAAGAGCGACCGTTTCAAACTGGCCGTTTTCTTCCTGTTTCATCAGAAGCTCCGGGCTGGCTGTGATCCAGGTGCCGCAAAGAGGGCTACTGACCAAGGATACAAAGGCTTTGGGGTAACTTGAGCATAGATTAAAAAACATTTCCGGCAAAGAAGCCATTGGGTTTCTAGGAACCTCAATCACTCTTGAGCTCACAATTTTTTGCGCACCCGTCGATTGAATGAAGTGCATAGCTTTGTTTACCAGTTGTTCATAGGCCTTTCTGCCACTGTCATAACCAGATTTGATTGCAGATGGACCAGTATAGAATGGGAGAGCAGTTTGATCGCCAGAAGGATCATTCTCCTGATCCAAATGTTCACAAGGAATCCAAACCGTGGGAGTAGACAAATCAGGATGGAAAGGAGCCATCAAAAACCCTTTTTCTTCGGACCTGATCAGTTCTTCAACATTTAGAATGGTTCTGGCATTACCAGAGATATATGTTACCGCTCTTCCCGGTTCACGAAACAGCGCAAAAGAGAGACCCTTATGCAGCGCATTTTGGATCAATCGTTGATGCCTTCCGGTTTCCTGAGTTCCGGTGGCTGGTTTCATTTATCGAGTATCATGAGGGTGATTCTGCTGATGCAGACCAATTCAAGAGCTTCATTACGAATATCAATCTGCCAAAGCTGGGTTTTTCTGCCTATATGAATTGGGAATGCTTTGCCGGTTACAAAACCTTCCCGGGCACTTTTTATATGGTTTGCGTTTATTTCCAGACCTACACAATGCTGTTTGCTCATGTCCAAAGTTCCATAGGCAGCCACACTACCAAGTGTTTCGGCCAGGGCAACCGAAGCTCCTCCATGTAACAATCCCAATGGTTGGCGGGTTCGGTGATCCACCGGCATTTTTGCTGAAATAAAGTCTGGGCCCACCTCTATAAACTCGATACCCAATTGCTCAGCAAGGGTACCATTGTTCATATTGTTTAAACTTTCGGTTGTGTAGCGGGGGTCAAACAGGCTCAAAGGCGTATTTTTGACCGAAAATTAAAGACAAATTGAAGAGTAAAAAAATATACCTCATCCGGCATGGAGAGACCGAGTACAATCGAAAGGGCATCGTTCAAGGCTCCGGTGTGGATATTGGACTTAACGAACGTGGGAGATCACAAGCGCAGGCTTTTTATGAAGCCTATAGGCATATTCCCTTTGACAAAGCCTACAGCTCTAATCTGCTTCGAGCAAAAGAGAGTTTGGATCCTTTTAAAAAGTCTGGTCTGGAGCTGGCTTCCTTTGCGGGTTTGAACGAAATCAATTGGGGAAATAAGGAGGGGCAGGAGATTGACATGACTGAAAATACCTACTACCTGCACATGCTTAAAAGCTGGCGTGAAGGTCAGACAGATATTAAGATCGAGGGAGGGGAAAGCCCGGATGAAGTGCAGCGAAGATTAAAACCTGCGATCACAGAAATACTGGAAGATCAAAGCACCTCAACTATCCTCATTTGTATGCATGGCCGCTCGATGCGCATTTTGCTTGCAACCCTGTTGAATTACCCCTTGAGGTATATGGATTTGTTTGCTCATGAAAATTTATGTCTTTACACCCTCTATGCCACAGGACAGCTTTGCAGAATTGAGGACTACTGCTCGACCAAACACTTGCCGGATGCGCTTCGCAGACATTTTCGATAAGGTTTTTAGGTTAGGGCATTTCCTGGTGTTGCCAATGCTTCTTTCGGGTTATGTGTTGGCACAAGATCAACCCATTGTTTCGCTCAGCATCTTAAACAACGATACGGCATCGGTCTTTTATCCGGGACAACTGGAAATCATCAATGGTCAGAAAGTGCTACCTGTGGAAGTTCAGGAACTGAATGAACAAATCAGGCTCATCATTAAACTACAGGAAGATGATCAATGGGAATCGGTAAGGATCGTGGATGATCCTGCTTTTCAGGTAATCAGCCAGCCCCTGTTCACCGATGACCATTATACTGCCCTGATCCGGCTCAGCGACCCGGTGAGTTATAGTTTTGTCTCCATGCGTTTTGATGTTTCCATCAATGACAGCATCAAGATCAGGCAAACCATCCCATTGTTTTTTCATCTAAGCCCTGTCATCGTATACGAAAGGGAAGCAGTGGAACTCTACCAGGAAGAGGAGCGGACTATTGAGCTCTACACCCCCATTCCCTACAGTATAAAAGTGGATGGACGATGGAATACCACCAAGGACTATGATTACAGGCTTACTTATGGACTTAATGCATTGATTTTACAAATCAAGGGGCATAGCTTGGGTACTAAAACGCTAAGGCTCAACCTTAAAACCAATGCACCTATGCTTCTTGGAAAGCAAAATTTGAGCTACGATCTCCCTCCGATAGAAGTGCAAATGCTGGTGAAGCCCAATCGTCTGGAGTTTTTGAATGTGGACCAAAGCTCGGTTTATTTCAACAATGACTACAAGTATTCTCAAGAGTTGCTCATTGACAACAGCAGGAACATTGGCCTTCAAAGAACCTACCGGATTGAAGATGCCCAAGAGGGTGGGGGAAACCTCATTGCAGAGTTATTTACGGTATCTCCGGTGGCAAATGGGAAGGTGCTTTGCAAGCTGAGAACTTTTGCTTTGCATAAAATGGGTGAAGGATATCTGTACCTGAAGGAGAACGACCGCACCCGATTTATAACCAACTTCAACATCATTGAAAAGCCCAGAATTGATCGGCTGCAAATTTTACCTGAGGGTGCTGACTGGACCAATAGCCTGGTGGTATACCCGGGGCAGCGATTTGAAGCTAAATTAGAAGGAAAGGGTTTTGATGAAAGTGCGATCACTTTTGACGGAGTGACAGGGCTACGGTATGATAGCCTTAAGTCGACTGCTGAGGTAGCCTACTATACCATGACGGTTCCGACAACAGCAAGCAAAAAGAACATTGAACTGTTTCTGAACCGTAAGCCTTCCGGGCATTACCTGAGCGTACGTGAGTATCAAAAGCCATCTGACTTTGATTTTGTTTATATCAACTATGGTGATGGCTACACAGCGCTGAATAACCAGCGATTTGATAAACCAGTATTTTATGAAAGCAGCATTCAGGAGATCAACCTGGTATTTGATGCCCAGAAAGTAGATAAAGGAGACCGGTTTTACGGAAAGCAGTATCTGAAAATGGAAATACGATTGATCAATAGTCGCAATGCTTTGCTGGATATTGTAAACCTGAACAATATCGTGGTATGCCCAGACGAAAATAGCTTACGGGGCAATTACTACAGCCGGAATGATTGCCGATCGGCTAGTCTCGCATTAAATGAATACTTACGCCAAAAAACCTTTGATCTGGAGCCCTTTTCGCAGATTTTGATCACCCTATCTCATGATGAAAGCCGGTATGGAGGCCATTCCGGTTATACCCGTAAAGTGAGTTTGGTGCTTAAAAGAAAACTCAATTTTGATATTCAATTTTCCTTTCCTGCCGGTTTGTATCTGTTGCAGTTTATCCCCAATGATAATGAGGTGATTGATCGACTTACCGGTGTGAGCACAACAGTCTTGGCCCAGTTAAATTTTTATGACCCCAACCGAATAGGCCGTTTGAAACCCTACTCTGTGGGTGTGGGATTTCTTGGTCTTAATGCTTTGAATTTTAATAATGAGGCACAAAGAGATATTGGAGTGGTCATTTTAGGTTCATTGGTACCCATTCGAAGAGACATCAGGTTTTTTGTCCCATTGTACCTGGGTGGTGGCTATCTGATTGATGCGGAGCGTTTCTTTCTGGTCTTTGGGCCGGGTGTGCAGTTTAGGTTTTAGCACATTTCCCCCTTACTGATTTTGTGCTTTATCACATGTAATCTCCATTGGGAGCATATGAACAACTGAATTCAACTTCATTAACCAGTTCAAACAAGATAAAAAAGCTACCTGCGCATGTTGCATCAATGTGCAGGTGAGCTGGATGATATCATCAGGGAAATGAATGGAATACTCGTTGAAGCCAGAATTTACGAGTAAGAATCCATCGAAAAGAGCAGACTTAGTCCTTTGGGACCTTATTCAGCTTTTTAATTTTACCAGAGCCGCTGGTTTTGATATCGAGTGTTGCTGGGTCACCTACATAAAGGATATCGCCTGAGCCACTTACACGGCCATTTAGCAACTTTGATGGCCTGGTTTCAATTGTTCCGGAGCCACTTACGCTGGCTGTCACCGTTTCAGCCGCTAACTCAAATGCCTCCACTTCACCTGATCCACTTACATTGACCAGGAGGCTTTCGGTTTTGCCTTTAAGCTCTATTTCAGCACTGCCGGAAACAGAGGCTTTCACATCTTTACAGATCACATCCAGCTCTATTTCACCTGAGCCTGAGGCGCTGATATCGAGTTTGTCGGAGTTGAGGGGTTCTTCGTTGCTGATTTCACTTGAGCCGGAACTGCTAAGGGAATTAAGTTCCTTGTACCAAACAGTGATGGTGATGCCTTTTTTGCCGGATGACCAGTCTTTTCCATCTGTTTTTTCTCTGATGCTGAGTTGATCTCCGTTTACTTCGGTGATCACACGGTTCACCTGCTCCTCAGGCCCGATCATTTCAACTTTCTCTTCGGACGATTTTTTCAACAGGATCGTATAGTTGCCTGATGTTTTAAGACCTGTAAATGATCCTATTTTCCTTGTTTCTGTTTTAAGTGCCTGGGCTTCGGCTTGAAAGCTGAGGCCCGCTGTGAAAAGGGCTGCAATTGCAAAAAGGGAGGTTTTCATGTTCAGTTTTTGTCCAAAGATGGGTTTTGAAACCAAGGGTTGCATCAAATGTCGAGATTAATTCTGAAGTAGTCGTTTCTTCAACTTATCAGCCCTCTTCAATATGCTCTTTTGATATGGGTAATGTTTAAATTTACGGAGAGCCTTGAGCTGCTCAAAGGCTTCTTTGTTTTTTCCCTCTGATGCATACAGTTGTGCAGCAAGCAGGCATGAATTGGGGCCCTGATACAGGTTTTTTCTTGGACATTTTTGAATTGCTTGCAAATAGCTTGTAAGTGCCAGAGTGTAATGTCCTTTTTGCTCTTGCAGCCTTCCATGTCGATAAGCCCATTCCAGCTGGTCAAAAGGGGAGAGGGTTTCTTGTGGGGTGGCTTCTAAAAGTTGAAGCGCCTGTTCCAGATAGCCTCCATCTATTAAATACCTGGCTTTGAGGAGCGGGAGTGAATTGATGCTACGGGTGGCAAGGCTGTAGGCAGCATATCGGTCAGCATCTGTATGGGTATAACCGATACTGGATGCCATCTCCCACTGCTTTTCCTGATCGATTTCGTTGCCTTTAGCCCAGGCACAAAGCCCGGATTTAAAATGGGCATCTTTTGATAAATCAGCAGTAGGGCAAAATCTCAGAAACAGCTGGTAATGATCGTAGGCCTTATTCCATTGATTTGATCTCAACAAAAGCTCCGCCTGGAGGTAGTGAAGCAAGGGGATAGTACTTCTGACCCGATCGTCAGCCTGCTCGATGATGCGCAGGGCAGTGGAGTCTCGGTGCTCCCTCATGGCTTGCCTCACCAGCATGAGCAAGCTGAGTGGATTTTCATCCAGATCGATGAAAAGCTGTTTTTCCTCTTGCTTTAACGGTGTTTTTTCTTTTTCAAGCACATCCTCGAGCAGCTTTGAAAGCAATACAGACTCAGTAAAAAAGACATCATTTGCAGGGATGGATTTGAGCAAGGCCATGCCTTTAGCATAGTCACCCTTCATACCCAGAAAGGAAGCCAGTCCGGCATAGTCTTCAGGAATGGCTGATTGTAAGACCTCAAGTGTTCCCTTCATTTTGATGTTTCCTGAAAAATTCGGGTAATTTTTAAATGCAGATTTGTTCAATGCAATGGCTTCACGAAAGGTCCAAAAAGCTGACCAATATTGGTGATAGCGGGCTTCAAGGAGCATTTTTTGCATCCGGTTTTCTGCAAGCGCATAGCTTTTCCATGGCTCTGCTGAAGATTGCTTTTTAACTTGACGGTACGCATTATCCAGGAAGTCAAGGGCCAGGTGTAAGCCATCACGGTCTTCGAAAAAAAGAAGGGAAAGTGAAAGACGGTAGCCGTTAATCCAATAATTGAATACGGGGTGTTCTGACTTGCTTAGCGAAACAGGGGCCTTGTAGGATTGTTGCAACTTAAGGGCCTTTTGGTATTCCTGAAAGCTGCTGTAGCTTAGCTCAAGGTTGGCCTGAGCAGAAAGGGATAATCCCACACATAAAAAAAGGAAGATCAAAACGATCCTCCTTCTGTATTTCGTTGAAGAGCCGAAGCCCATTACTTCATTTTTACTTCAACTTCTTTATCTTCTACATCAGCCAGAATGCGTCCGCAGTGTTCACAAACGATGATTTTCTTCTTCTCACGAATATCTGCCTGACGCTGAGGAGGTACAGTATTGAAGCATCCTCCACAGGCATCTCTTTTCACTTTCACCACGGCGAGACCGTTTACCGCATTTTTACGCACTCTCTCATAAGAATGGTAAAGGCGATCATCCAAGTTCTTTACAGCTTTCTCACGCTCTTTCTGGATTTTGCTCTCTTCTTCTTCACCCTCAGAAACAATGCTTTCCAACTCAGACTTTTTATTCAGAAGGTCTTTTTGACGCTCATCTCGGGTATTCTGAGTGGCTTTAATCTCTTCGTTTTTCTTTTCAATTCTGGCCTTTGATTCTTTGATTTTCTTTTCAGAAATCTGAATGTCCAGCTCCTGAAGTTCTATTTCTTTCGAAATGGCGTCAAACTCACGGTTGTTACGCACGTTCATTTGCTGCTCTTTGTACTTCCCAATCAGTTTTTCAGCATCCTTTATTTTGAGTTTGAAGGAGTCAATATCTGAGTCTGTTGCTTTGTTTTCTTCTTTGAACCTTGAGATACGAGTTTCATACCCCGCAATTTCATCTTCAAGGTCCCGTACTTCCTCAGGCAAATCTCCCCTTACCTTGCGTATTTCATTGAGCTTGGTGTCGAGTATTTGTAGTTTCAGCAGTGCTTCCAGTTTTTGTGATACTGTACTTTCCATTCTATCGATTTAGATAATTGCGTACCGGATTGGTATCCGTTTTTGAAAAATTGACCGCAATATTAGGGAATTTCCGGGACAAATAATCCTTGATCAAAAAGCGAGTGGCTGTTTCGCTTTGGTGATGACCCACATCTACAAGGGTAATTTTTCCCAAAGCATCAAAGTATTCATGGTACTTGATATCAGCAGTCAGAAATACCTGTGCCCCGCTGCGAATTGCATCCTGAGTTAAGAAAATACCTGAGCCTCCGCAGATGGCTATTTTCTGTACTTGCTGGAATGCCGGAGGGCTGTGCCTGAAGGTTTGCAGACTCAAGGCTTTGCTGACATGTGTTAGCCAATCTTCCCATTGCATTGCTGTCTTTAGCTCACCCACCATGCCTGCGCCTACCTCCTGATCCACATTTTGTAATGGAAGAAGGTAATAAGCGATCTCTTCGT
The DNA here is from genome assembly GCA_027488815.1 of Cytophagaceae bacterium. Classification (GTDB taxonomy): domain Bacteria; phylum Bacteroidota; class Bacteroidia; order Cytophagales; family JAIYAX01; genus JAIYAX01. The sequence continues at coordinate 27,673 of JAIYAX010000008.1, forward strand.
AGGGATGGCTGTCCCGAAGGGCCCTGAGTACAGAACTTTGCAGATTTTGCTGAAAGATGACCTCGATTTTGTCTTCATTGACCTCTTCCGCTTTGCCTATTTCGCCAATACTGGGCTGTGCACCCTGAGCCGGAGTGAAAGAGCCGGTGCCACTGCTTCTGAAGCTACAGTTTTTGTAATTCCCGATCTGTCCTGCCCCTGCATTTCCCAATGCATCAAGAACCCGTTGGGTGTGTGAGGAAGGAACAAATACCTCCAGTTTAACAAGATGATCCGTTTTAGGACGAAGAATTCTTAACTTCTCTAACCCTAATAGCTCTGCAAGTTTTGCGTTGACACCTGTATTAACCGAGTCCAGATTGGTATGCAAGGCATAAATAGCCACTTCGTGCTTAATTGCGATCAGGAGAATTTGCTCCACCTCATTGGCTCCGGTGATTTTTTTTAAGGGTTTAAAAATCAGTGGGTGATGTGCGACAATCACATTTGCTCCTGAGTCTATGGCCTCTTTCAATACCTCTACCGTGACGTCGAGGGTAGTCAGCACCCCTTTGATTACCATGTCCTGCTGACCGCACTGTAGCCCGCAGTTATCATAGCTTTCTTGCAAAGCCGGAGGCGCCCAGGCTTCCAGTACCTCGATAAGCTGTTTCAACCTGATCATGCAGCGAAGTTAAGCCTGAAATGCCGCATGCCAATCCATTCCCTAACTTTGCCCGATGCATTTTTTCGCTCCTCTGCTTTTTCCCCTTGCCTGGCTTTGGCAAATGATTACAGCCATCAGGGCAAGGATTTATGCGTCCGGCTTACAGCGAAGGATACAATTTGACATACCAACGGTTGTGGTTGGAAATTTGCAGGCAGGCGGCTCAGGCAAAACACCCATGATCGAGTACCTCATCAGGCAGTATAGTTCACGTCGCCCGGTTGCGGTGATCAGCAGGGGTTATGGTCGCAAAACGAGAGGATTTATACTCGCCGGAGAGCAGTCAACTCCCGATCAGATCGGAGATGAACCATTTCAAATGTTTCATAAGTTTGGCGAGAAGGTCCCATTTGCAGTAGGAGAAGAGCGAATTCTTGCGATACCTTCTCTGCTGGCTGAGCGCCCGGAAACTGAATTGATATTTCTGGATGATGCCTTCCAGCATCTTCCTCTTCAAGCTAAGACGTATATCTTACTGAGCGAGTTTTCCAGACCCTTTTTTAAGGATTATCCATTCCCTGTAGGATATCTACGAGAGGGCAGAGGAGCAGCTAAACGAGCCGATTTGCTGATTTTCACAAAATGTCCGGAATACCTGGGTGAGTTGGAACAAGCTGATTTCTGCAAAAAAGCTCAGGCCTACCTTCGTCCAGGTACCTGGATAGGGTTTACCTGTATCGAATACCATTGGACTTTAGAAGAGGTTGATACTTACTGGTTAGTCAGTGGCCTGGCTAACCCTGCTTATTTCAGCGAAGCTGCAAAAGCAAAAGTGAATGTGATCGGAGAAAGTCACTTTAGCGACCATCATGATTACAATGAGCAAGACGTGTTATGGATAACAAACCAGGTGAAAAGCAAGTCAAATGGAAAATCCACTTCCATTCTTACCACAGAAAAAGATTACCACAAGCTAAACAAGCCTGAGTTTAAACATCTATGGGCTGAAATTCAAATTGCAAGAGTAGAGAGCCGGTGTCGTTTTTTGAATTCCGGTATGGAGAAGGAGTTTTTGGAAAAGCTCAACAGCCTGGTAGAAGCTAAGTCGGCATGATCACCAGAAGATTTTTTTTGAGTTTTTTCATTGGAATGATTTGCCTGAAAGGGACTCAGGTGTCTGCTCAGATTTTGGATGACAGTACCAAAATGGTTTATGGGGTAAAAACTTCCCCTTACCAATTGTTGAGCGATGTGAAGCTTGCTTCAAACCGAATTCGTACCGTCGATACCTTGCTTGAAGGGATTGAAAACTACCAGTTCAACCTGATTGAAGGGGTACATTATCAGGATCTGGGATTGTTGTTTACTGCCATTACTCCTACTTTTCGATGGGCTGATCACCGCCCCGGGACAGGCATTGGACAAACAACACTGGACCTTTATGCATTTCAGCCTGAAAACGTGAGGTATTTCGATACCCGATCACCCTTTTCAAGAGTGAGCTACGTGCAAGGCGGTAAGCAGCAAAACATACTGACAACTGAATTCTCCAGGCCCATCTTGCCCAACTGGAATTTTACTTTCCTGTACCGAAGATCGACAGCCGCTCGCCAGGTAGCCGCCCGGTCCAACAGGGAAAGACAAACAGATCATCATTCACTTGCACTTAACAGCCATTACATCAGCAAAGACAAAAGCTATAAGATATACGGCGGATACTATCACCTGCGGCACAAAATGTTTGAAACCGGAGGGATACGGCCTGGGCCAAATGATACAAGAGACAGCCTGTTTGATTACAAACTGGAGAGAGTACGACTGGCGGATACTGCAATCAATATTGAAACCCGGCATCAATGGCATGTATATCAGGAATGGAGGCCTGGAGGAAAGCTCTTTTTTCTTTTTCATGAGTTTTCACGCAGCCGGCAGCTTAACTCATACGACGAGCGCAACCTCAGGCAAAATGTAGGGTTTTACCCTCTGGCCAATGTTGGGAGGGACAGCCTTGGTGTGCCATTGGCAACCAACAGTCAATTTTACCACCACTATTCCCTCATGGAAAATCAACTGGGCATAGGTCTGCAACTGAATGAAGCCTGGCGGTTGAGGGCAGGATTGAAACTACGATCAGGAGCGCTTAGGTATCGGTTTGAGCAAAAAGGCCCGTCTTTTCGTGAACAGTTTGTGTATGCAAAATTATCCCGGGCAAGAGAAAATTCTCAGGCGGAGGCCTCAGGGGAGTTGGGTAGTAATGGGGATTTTAAGCTCGGAGCCGAGTTTCAAACAGATCGCTGGCTTCTTGAAATCCAGCAATCCAGCGTGAGCCCGGCCCTGTTTGAGCGCTTTTTTGACAGCGACCTGATCGCCTGGAACAACAATTTCAGTAAGAAGAACAGCAGCTCTGTTTCTGCCAAAGGGCGTTTTCGATGGGGTAGAACCAGCCTGATCCCCGGCCTTAGGCTTCAACTGCTTGACAATATGATCTATTTTGATACCCTCAGTCAAATCAGACAATGGGATCCGACCGTTAGCATATGGCAGGCAGGCGTACAGGCAAAAACCAATTTGGGTAATTGGCAATTTCACCTGTATGGACAGGCTGCCGGGAGCAGCACCTTGCAGGTTTTGCGAATACCATCTATTTTAACTCATGCCAGAATTTTCTATGCCAACAAAGTTTTCAAAAAGACACTGAGTATTGAGACAGGCGTAAGTTTGAGATGGATGTCAAGCTACCAGGGATACCAGTACATGCCCGCAACGATGCAGTTTTACTTACAGAACAGCTTTGACATTCAAGGCTACCTGCTGGCTGATGTTTTTCTGAATTTCCGTGTGAGGAGCAGTACGATTTTTTTCAAGGTCTGCCATGCAAATCAAGGATTAATGGCTGAGAGAGGTTATTTTGTAAGTCCTTATTATACCGGGCAGCAAAGGGCCTTTGAATTTGGGTTTAACTGGCTGTTTTTTGACTAAGCATGGAGTTGACAACCACCCTTGGACTACAGCTACCAACTGACCCTCGTTGGGTAGATATCGCATCTATGAACCTGCATGACAAATTGATTGATCATGCCTATTGTGAGCAGAAAGCAGCTAGTGCCTGTATCTCGCTGATTATCATGTATCCGGAGTATGAATTGGTTACGGAGCGACTTACGCCGGTAGTAGCGGAAGAGTGGGCACATTTCGAGAGGGTGATGGAAGAGCTGAAAGCCAGGGGATTGCCCTTTGGCAAAGCCCGGAAAGATGAGTACGTGGTCAAATTGAATCAACTTGAAATCAAAGGGGGAAATCGGACACATCAACTAACCGAGAAGCTGTTAATCAATGCTTTGATTGAGGCCAGAAGCTGTGAACGCTTCAAGTTACTTGCCACCCACTTACCGGATCAGAAACTTCGCAGTTTTTACTATGAGCTGATGGTATCAGAGGCTGGCCATTACAAAAACTTTATAGAATTAGCAGAAACGTATCAACCTCAGGAGCTGGTTCGGAAAAGGTGGAAAGAGCTCTTGAAGGCTGAAGCCGGGATCATGAAATCGCTCGAACCTAGAGCGGATCGCATGCATTAGGCCTCAGTTTAGCACTATGGCACTTTTTTATTTGTTAATTTTTAATTGCTGGTTTGCAAAGTCAATAGTTTGACTATTTTGCGCAGAAATTCATGTTGTAAATAGTTAACTAATCTCAGGCTTATCAAATCATGCGCAGCCCGTCAAAAACACCCCAGTTCTGGATCATTTGTTTTTTTATACTAGCTAACGCTTCATGGCTTCAGGCCCAGAGTTTTGATACTTTGGTATTGAAGAATGTCGAAAAGAAGTATGTAACAGGTAGTTTGATCTCAATGCAGAAAGACTATATCGTGTATTTTCGTCAGAACCTTCCAAATGGCCCTGAATTTAGAATGAGCAAGCAAAATGTGAGGTGGATTATCACGAAGGATAATGAGATTATTGAAGTTTCTGAAAAATTTAATTCTGAATATAAGATAATTGATGAAGTCGATAGCTCTAGGGCTAAAACAGTAACTGAAAGTGTTCAACCAACTTCTTCCTCTGCACCCAATAGTAATTCGCAGGAATATTACACCAACCCAGTCACCAGAACAAATATAAGTCCGCAGGAGGATATTAGTAGGGAAAAAAAGAATGAAACTACTTCTTTCAGTTCTCAATCAAGTGGCGACCTTTATGTTTTAGGGTTAAGAGATGCTTCAATGTATTATAAAGGCTATAGAGGTGCAGGAACAGGTACATTACTAGTAGGACTATTATCGCCTCTTGTGGGCTTAATACCTGCAATTGTTTGTTCATCAACACAACCACAAGAGATAAACTTAAGTTATCCCAAAGCGGACTTGATGAAAAACTCTCAGTATTACAATGGTTATACCTACAAAGCTAAAAAAATTAAACAAGGAAAAGTTTGGGCAAATTGGGGGATCGCATTTGGTGTAAATTTAGTTGCCATATTACTATTAACATCAGGGCAATAAGGTCAATCCATTTAAGACGTAGTTGTCGTTAACTTGTCGTTTACAGATGAAGCTCACTGTAGTTTCACCCTAATCTTACGGATACATTCATAATTAACGCATTGATTTAAAACTGAAGTTGTAGGAGTTTTAAACTACATTACACCACCTGACTGATTAGAGGTTGGAAAAGTTTTGCCAAAAGCACAAGGTTTCAGAGGCTGGCCACTACAAAAACTTTATAGAATTAGCAGAAACGTATCAACCTCAGGAGCTGGTTCGGAAAAGGTGGAAAGAGCTCTTGAAGTCTGAAGCCGGGATCATGAAATCACTCGAGCCAAGAGCGGATCGAATGCATTAGACACTAGTTTGGCGCCAATAGACTTTTTATTTGTTAATTTTTAGTTCCTGGTTTGCAAAGTCAATAGATTGACTATTTTGCACTGAAATTCGTGTTGTAAATAGTTAACTAATCTCAGGCTTATCAAATCATGCGCAGCCCGGCAAAAACACCTCAGTTCTGGGTCATTTGTTTTTTTATACTAGCTAACGCTTCATGGCTTCAGGCCCAGAGTTTTGATACATTGGTTTTAAAAAACATTGAAAAAAGATATTTGATAGTGAAAGTCTTAAGTATTCAGGCGGATTATGTCGAGTATTTTCGTTATGATTTCCTAAATGGCCCTGAATTCAGGATGAATAAGCAAAATGTAAGGTGGATCATTACTTCGAGCAATGAGATTATCGAAGTCTCTGAATCTTTTAACCCTGCATATAGATTCACAGACACTACTTCAAATACACAACCCACTTTAAATCAAAATATTAAAGCCCCAGCATCTAACCCAGAGAGTACCAAGGAATATTATACAAGATCTAGACCCAGACCGGTCATTTCTGAGCCGCAACTGCAGAGCAGTAAGATTACCATAATACAAGAAAACAGATATAAAGCTCGACCTAAAAATAATTTTTTCACGTTCACATTTTTGATAGGTGTTTCTACCCAGCGATTTCAAAACTATCCAGGTTATAAAAATTTTCCAGGAGTATCGGCAGGTTTAGAATTAGGTTATATCGGTATCAAAGAAAAAATTTATATTAGCCCTTCAATCAGAGTTGTCTATAAAAACATAAGGTTTGACTATTCAGTTATCGATACATCAGCCAATCTTAATTTAAAGCAGCTTCAAACATTTACTTATATCGATTTTTCATTAGCAATAGGCTATGTTTTTTCTGGAAAAAATGGGAATAGAAACGTATTTTTCATTGGCCCTTACTTTGGGTCATTCATTAAAGGAAACTATCGGGTAAAGTTTGAAGGAATAAGAGTAGGCTACGGTTATGTGGAAGGCGAGTATGGGGGTGATTTGTTGCCAGGAGAATGGGACCCAAACGTTCCTTCATTGACGCAATACCGTCGCCCATTTGAAGTTGGTATATTAACGGGATTAAGGTTTCAGGCAAGTCCGAGATTAACAGTAGGTCCGGATATAAAGTATGGTCTTACCGATATATACCCGCAACTTCGAAATGTTTCAGGAGTTGCAGGTTCTTTACCTCAAATCAGGTCCCTTGCCATTTACTATAGCGTTTGCTTAATGTTCTAGTTTCTGAGTCCTAGACTTGGAGACGTAACGTTTTATACCTAGGTTCAACTATAGTTGTCTAACAAACAATTTGCTTAACTTTGTTAGTATGAAGTCCTTCCACCTGTTCATCATAATGCTTTACACGCTGGGTCAGCTCGGCTTCAGTGTAAGCAAGCATTACTGTATGGGTATGGTGAAAGAGGTTAGCTTGTTCAAATACTCCAATATCAATTGTTGCTGTCCTCGAAGCTGGCATCAGAGCGAAGAGCAACCAACCAGAAAATGCTGCCATCAGGAGCAAGAGTACATCCATGTTGGAGCTGAACAATTAAGCAGTGGCTTAGAAATCAACTTAAGTGCAAGCGATTTTTTAATTTTTGACACCGGGATTATCGTCTTTTCTGATGGACTTGCAAATACGTCAAACGCAATCCATCCACCTTGGGATTCATCACAGCATAAGTGGCGGAGGCTTCCTCTCTACTTGCTTTTTCATGAGTTAAAACTACCGCAGGCCTGATTGGCGTTCGCTCAGTTTTAATCATTTCATCAATCCTCAACATTTTTCATGAAAAAGACCTATGCCATTACCGGCATGCACTGCATGAGTTGCATTGCCAAAGTGGAGAAATCCATCTACCAATTGGGTGGGATACGTAAAGCCTCAGCAGAGCTGGAGACCCATTCACTCCACATCGAGGCTGATCAATTACCATCGGAAGATCAAATTCGTAAGGCACTATCAGAGGCCGGAGATTATGCTATTTCCTCCCAGGCTGAACCAGTGATATCATTGCGTAAATCGGGGTTTTGGTTGACCTACAAGCCCCTATTGCTGATCGCAGCTTATCTTTTAGTTCTGTCGATGCTGCTTTCCCTTCGATCAGAGACGCCGCTAGAGACCGGTATGATGGTGTTTATGTCCGGATTTTTTCTGGTGTTTTCTTTTTTTAAGATGCTGGACCTCAAAGGTTTTTCACAGTCCTACCAGATGTATGATTTACTCGCTAGCAAATGGCCGACTTATGGATTGATGTATCCTTTTATTGAAGCTTTGCTGGGGCTGGGATATGTTTTGAATCTGGACCCTGTTGCTTTGAATTCGATTACCTTAATCCTCATGCTTTTTGGTGCAGCCGGAGTGGGGCGGAGCCTTCTACAAAAGAAGGCCATCCAATGTGCCTGTCTGGGAACGGTTTTCAACTTGCATATGAGTAAAGTAACGCTGGTAGAAGATCTGTTGATGGCTGCTATGGCAGCATACATGCTTTTCATTCATATCCTTTAATTTTTGATCCTTATGAAACTTTTCCTAAATGTTTCCTCCATTATACTATTTCTGTTGCTCGGCAGCAGCTCCATTTTTGCTCAGTCTACCTCTAAAAGTGGCTTTACTGAGGCCAGGTTTGTGGTAAAAGGGGTTTGCAACATGTGCAAAGAACGAATTGAAACCACCCTGGATGTAAAAGGGGTTAAGTATGCCGAATGGAATCTGGTGACCGATACGCTTTTTGTGGTCTACCATCCTGCAAAGATTAGCCTGGAACGAATTCACGAGTTATTGGCTAACGCCGGTCATGATACCGAACTCAAAAAAGCCTCAGACGAAAGCTATCGAAAGATAGATGACTGCTGCAGGTACCGTGAGTTGGAAAAGCACTGACCATGAAGGCTATCCGAGTATTTCCTGCCCTTTTTTTAGGGGCATGGCAACTGTTTCATTCCCCTCAGGTTCATGCTCAGCAAGTTCGGGGATTAGTTCTTGAGCAAGATGACAAAGGAAAATTGAGCCCTTTGCAAGGGGTGAATGTATATTGGCTGGGAACCCAAGAGGGCACTTCCACAGACAGCCTTGGTTTTTTTGAGATTCCTACACTAGCAGGAAGCAAGCAACTTGTTTTCTCCTACATAGGCTACAAGGCTGATACCCTTTATGCAAAACCCACCAAGGAATTGCAGGTGGTTTTGAAACAGGTTCGGGAACTGGATGAAGTTACCGTCATGTACCGAAGCAAGGCCACCGAAATATCATCCCTTGATGTTCAAAAGATACAGGTCATGTCTGAGAAAGAGCTTTTCAAAGCAGCCTGTTGCAATCTTTCCGAGAGCTTTGAAACCAACCCATCCATAGATGTCTCCCTTACGGATGCAGTGACCGGCACCAGGCAGATACAAATGCTAGGCCTTGGCAGCCCATATATGCTGTTTAGTCAGGAAAACATGCCCACCATTCGTGGATTGGCGGCCAATCAGGGATTTGGTTTTATACCGGGAACATGGATTGAGAGCATTCAAGTCAGTAAGGGTACCGGCTCTGTAGTGAACGGATTTGAAAGCATGACCGGCCAGCTGAATCTGGAATATCAGAAGCCGGAACAAGGAGACCGATTGTACCTTAATGGCTATTTCAATGAAAGTGGGCGCATGGAGGGCAATGTGGTCTCATCCTACAAATTGGGAAAGAAAACAGGCAACACCACCTTTTTGCATTACAGCCAAAGGCCCTGGGAGGTTGACAACAATGGTGATCGTTTCGTTGATCTTCCTCGAGGAACGCAATTGAACCTGATGAATCGAATGATGTTTGCCGACCCCGCCAAAGGGGTAGAGGCCCAGCTTGGTTTTCGACTCATCCAGGATGTTAAAGTAGCTGGAAACCTGGGTTATGATCCAAGAAGAACAGTATCAAACGTTTACGGTATGCAATTCCTCATTCAAAGAGTGGAAGTGTGGTCAAAGATTGGATATGTGTTTCCCAATCACCGTTACAGGAGCGTTGGCTTTCAGTCCTCCTTTCTGACTCATGCTCAATCTGGATCATTTGGCCGTACCGACACCAGGAGCAGCCAGCATGGTATTTATGCCAACCTCATATATCAGACCATTGTCGGTAATACGTATCATGTCTTGAAAACAGGACTGTCCTATCAGGGGGATCGTATGTTTGAAATACTGGCTCCTTTTGAGTTTTTCAGAGAAGAGCATGTTCCCGGAGCTTTTACCGAATACCAATGGACGATAAGTCCCAAGGCAAGTATAGTAGCAGGGATGAGGGCGGATTACCACTCCCTTTTTGGATGGTTTGCCACTCCACGCCTTCATGCCCGTTGGGAGATTGCTCCTAAGACTGTGCTCCGATTTTCTTCAGGCCAGGGTCGGCGCTCCGCCAATCTGATTGCAGAAAATGAAGGCCTGCTTTTTTCCTCAAGGCAATGGAGAATTCAACCCACTCAACAAGGAGGAATTTATGGTTTCCAGCAGGAACTTAGCACCAATGCCGGCTTGAGTCTTACCCGCAACTTCAGGCTCGACTATCGGGATGGGTTTTATTCCATCGAGTATTTCCATACCCGTTTTCAAAGACAAGTGGTGGTTGATGTAGATGCCAACAGCAGAGAAGTCAATTACTATGCTCTGCAAGGCGAGTCTTTTGCTCATGCATTTCAGGCAGAGGCTGAGTATGAACTTTTCAAGAGGTTTGACCTTCGCCTGGCCTACCGACAGTATCTGATACAGACAGATTTTCAGCAGGGGAGGTTAGAAAAAGCACTGGTAGCTCGCCATCGGGCATTTGCCAACATTGCTTACGAAACAAGAGGCAAGCTTTGGAACATTGATTTTACCGTCCAGTACATTGGATCCAAAAGACTGCCACAGACAAGGGATAAGCCGGTTGAATTTCAGCGAGAAGCCCGCTCACCCGGCTATTTCATTGCCAATGCACAAGTGACACGGTTGATTACAAAAAGCTGGCATGCCTATCTGGGCATCGAAAACATCACCGGCTTTGTGCAAAGGAACCCCATCATCTCCGTTGACTCACCTTATGGTCCACACTTTGATGCAACTATGGTATGGGCTCCGATCTTTGGGCGCATGTTTTATGTCGGATTTAGGTATCGCTTGAAAAAGGAAAAGGAGAAAAGGTAGCTTTTTTACCTGTTGCAGCAGATATTGCCGGGATTGTCTAGAGATCGAATGCCCAAGTCTGGGAACTTGAGCCTTTGTACACTTGCAATCATTCCGCATAGCCCCCTATCTTTGCCTGAACAATAAATCAAAGACAGACCGCATGGGAAAAGGAGATAAAAAATCAAAAAGAGGTAAAATCGCCATTGGTAGCTACGGAGTAAACAGGAAGCGTACTGACAACAAGGTGAGCATAAGCAAACCGGCTGCTGAAGCTGTGGCTAGCCCTGAGGCCGCAAAACCAGTTAGAAAGAAAAAGACCGCTTAAACTACTTCCGGTTAAATCCCCGAAGTTTGAGCTCAGTGAGTTTTCGCTTGGTATCCAGCGGAAACTCACCTTTCATCATCCAGTCATAGTACGAAGGGTCTTTGCCTAGCACTTCGCTCACAGGCTGGTCTTTGTATTTGCCGAAATTAAAAATCTCAATTCCTTTTTCGTTTAGGATCATGCGTCCGGCATAATCCACCATGTTGCTAGCAGATAGCTGATGCAGGTGAGCCATGTCGTTTTTCACGGGCACAAGTACATTCCCATCCATATCTTTCGTCTCAACTCCCTCATATCGCTCGATTTGTGCTTCAAGGACAGCCAGGGTTGCCAGCGTATCGGCTTCTGCACTATGCGCATTCTCAAGTGCGGCATTGCAGTAAAATTTATAAGCGGCTGAAAGCGTTCTTGGTTCCATCAAATGAAAGATCCTTTGAGCATCAATGATCTTGCGATGACTCATGTCCAACACAATATCAGCACGCAGAAATTCCTCAATCAACATGGGTATGTCAAACTTAAGCACGTTGAAACCAGCCAGGTCACAGCCATCCAATAGTTGCAGAAGGCTTTTGGCCACCTGCTTAAATGTGGGCATCTCGGCCACGTCTGCATCCGTAATGCCATGTACACGGGTGGCCTCGGCCGGAATGGGTATAGTGGGATTAATCCTTCTTGTATGAGTACTCCGACTGTTATCAGGTAATACTTTTACAATGCTTAGCTCGACGATCCGGTCACGGGTGATATTGGTACCGGTGGTCTCCAGATCGAAAACAGCCAGAGGTTTTTTCAAATTTATCTTCATACACTCAATTTCTGCTTCCTCCGGATAGTTCTGTTAGGGATTTGCCATTGAAACTGCCTGAGCTCATCATGAGGATGACGGCTTCCGACTGGCTAAGTTCTTTTATTTTTTCAAACAGCAGGTCAGCGGAATCAAATACGCTCATATCTGCTCGCCCAAAAGCCTTGATAACTTCTTCGTTTGTCAAAGGGGGCAATTTTTTAATCGCCAGAGTATGCGGATCAAAATAGACCAGGGCCACATCGGCCTCCTGCAGGCTGCCTTGATATTCCTGAATAAAATGCCGGTTGAGACTTGAATAGGTATGCAGTTCCAGGCAAGCGATCAGTTTTTGATCCGGAAACTGCTCCCTTACCGCCTGAACAGTAGCCCTTACTTTTGAAGGAGCATGTGCAAAATCTCTGAAAATCAACGGATTCCCATTCACTTTCTCCAATCGGTTTTTGGCACCCTTATAGCTGCTGATGGCTTTGTAGAAATCTTCCTCCTTTACCCCGATACGAGTACACACCTGTCGGGCACATTCTATATTTCTGAGGTTATGCTTGCCAAACACATTAAGGGCTACCTCTCCGTTTTTATGCATCAAAAAGGTAACTCCCTGCCGGATCTGATACTTTGGTAAGCCATATTCAATCGCCTGCACATCCTCCCGCTCTTTACGGCCCACGATAGTGGCAAAGTCATCGTCTTCTGTGAAAATGAGTGAGCCTCCTTTGGGTGTAGAGTCAGCGAATTTGTCGAACTGCTGAACATACACATCCACATTCGGATAGGCATTGATATGATCCCAGGCAATCCCGCTGATCACACCGATATGATGGTGGTAATGAAGAAATTTCGGTGTCGGATCCAAAGGGGAGGAGGGGTATTCATCACCTTCGATCACAATCAAAGGGGATTCATCTTCCAGCTTCACCATAAACTCAAAACCATCCACCTGAGCCCCCAACACATAGTCAAATTTACGACCCAGAGTTTTCAGCACATGGGCAACCATTCCTGTGATGGTGGTTTTACCATGACTACCACCAATGACTACCCGATGCTTATCCAGGCACTGCTGATAAATGAACTCAGGAAATGAAAGTACGGTAACACCCAGTTCTTTTGCTCTTAGAAGTTCAGGATTGTCTGCTTTGGCGTGCATACCGAGGATCACCGCATCCAGACTTTGGTCAATACGCTCAGGATACCAGCCCAGCTTATCGGGAAACAACCCGGCTTGTTTGAGCCTGCCAGCCGAGGGCTCAAAAATATCATCATCCGACCCGCTCACTTGTACCCCTTTTCGTTGAAGCATCAATGCGATATAGTGCATGACAGCGCCTCCAATGGCGATCAGGTGTACTCTCTTCATCATTCGTGGATTATATGACCGCTTCAAAAGTAGGGATAAATCAGGCATACTACATGCCCATTTTCAAATCCCCTTTGCGTGTGGAAACCTGAGTTTTTATGTGGATTGTCAGCGGGCTATATTCGGTCATCTTTGTCAGATGAACAGCGAGGATAATCTTACCCGTACAGTCTTGAGCAATAAGAAAAACACCAGAGATTTAATCCATGGACTGGGGAAAATACCTCCTCAGGCAGTAGAGCTTGAAGAAGCTGTGCTGGGAGCGCTCATGCTGGAAAAAGATGCCATGACGGCGGTAGTAGATATCCTGCGTCCGGAAAGCTTTTATGTAGAGGCCAATCAAAAGATCTATTCTGCGATTTTAAGACTTTTTGCTAAGACCCAACCCGTGGACCTGCTCACCGTCACCCAGGAGCTTCGCCGTTCAGGAGAGCTAGAGCTTGTGGGTGGGGCCATCTATGTGACACGGCTTACCAACCACGTAAACTCTGCTGCCAACATTGAATACCATGCCCGGATCGTTTCTGAGTATGCCATCAAGCGAGAGCTGATTTCCATCTCCAGTGAAGTGCAGACGGATGCCTTCGAAGACACAACAGACGTATTCAAATTGCTAGACGATACCGAACATAAGATTTTTGCCATCGCTGAGAAAAACATCAAAAGACCTTATAAAGACATGATGAGTCTCTTCAAGGAGACGATGAATGAGCTAGAGGCACGCAAAAACTCTGACGGTGGCCTCTCAGGTGTCCCCAGTGGATTCTTGCATATCGATCAGATCACCGGAGGATGGCAGAAATCAGACCTTATCATTTTGGCTGCACGGCCGGGCATGGGTAAGACAGCCTTTGTTGTGAGTGCCTTGCGCAATGCCGCTGTAGACCACCGCCGTCCGGTAGCTATTTTTTCCCTTGAGATGTCCAGTATCCAGTTGACGGCCAGGATGCTCTCCGCCGAAGCTGAAATCAGCAGCGAGAAAATCAAAAAAGCAGACCTGCTGGATTACGAATGGGAAACGCTGTATCAAAAAGGAAAACGGCTTAGTGAGGCTCCTATATTTATCGACGATACCCCTGCCTTGTCCGTGATGGAGTTCAGGGCCAAATGCCGCAGACTCAAAGCCCAGCATGATATTCAGATGATTGTGGTGGATTACCTTCAGCTCATGGAGGCCAGCGCTGTGGGCAAATCCAATATGGGCAACCGGGAGCAGGAAATTGCAACCATCTCCAGAGCCTTGAAAAACGTTGCCAAAGAGCTGAGTGTACCTGTGATTGCACTTTCCCAGCTCAGCCGTGAAGTGGAAAAAAGAGGGAACAACAAAAAACCCCAGCTCTCCGACCTTCGAGAGTCCGGTTCAATCGAGCAGGATGCCGATATGGTGTTATTTATCTACCGGCCAGAGTATTACAAGATCACTGAGTTTGAAGATGGCCAGCCCACGCATGGCGCTGCTGAAATCATCATTGCCAAAAACCGACATGGCGGTCTACAGGATGTGCGCCTGAGGTTCCGCTCAGAGTTCACCCGATTCGAAGACTGGGAGTTTAGCGATTACATCCCTTCCGGAGGCCTCAGCACAGCTACGGGAATGGCTTTTTTTGATGGTGAAAAAACCTTACCCAGCAAACTCAATCCTAAAGAGGAGGGCGGCTTCCGTATCCAGGATGATTTTGGAGGAGAGGTTCCATTTTAATCCTCCCATTCGATCTGGCTCAGGAGTGCTTTAAGCTCATTTAACGTCTTGGTTTCCATTTGCTTCTCCGCTAGCTCAATCCCCTGCCGCAGGTATTCTTTGGCCTGATCCGTCTGCTCCTTCTCAAGAGACAGCAAAGCCAGCTGATAGTAAGCAGGAAGGTACTCCGGGAAAAGCTTTTTGGTTTCTTCGAAGTAATGAAGTGCCTGTTGCCGGTTACTCATGATGAACTCCATCCCCAAAGCAAAGGGAAAGAAGGGGTCTGAGGGTTGTTCCTCCCACATTCTGATAAGCATGGCTACACGGTTGCTGTTCATTTTTTTCTTTCAGCCTTTAAGTCGTAATTTTCGCCCAAAATCAAGACAAATATGTCGACTGCAATGAACCAAATTTTGTCTGATTTCCTTTAGTTTTTGTGAACACATTTTAACCAGCCCCGGATCAAGCATGAAAATACTAGTTTGCATTACGCACGTTCCTGACACGACAACCAAAATCACTTTTACCGATCAAAACACTAAGCTTAATACTGCCGGTGTACAATATGTCATCGGGCCTTATGATGAATACGCCTTGTCAAGAGCGATTGAATTGAGGGATGCCTCCGGTGGGTCGGTTACTGTGCTTCATGTAGGTGATGCCGAAGCCGAGCCTACCATTCGCAAAGCACTTGCGATCGGTGCTGACGACGCCATCAGAGTGAATGCCGAAGCGAAAGATGCCTTCTTCGTTGCGGAGCAGATCGCCCATATCGCTAAGCAAAATCAATACGACCTCATCCTCATGGGGAGGGAGTCGATCGACTTCAATGGAGGTCAGGTGCATGGAATGGTAGGAGAATTATTAGGATGGCCTGCTGTATCGCCGGTTATGAAGTTGGACATCAATGGAGGTACTGCTACCCTCGCCAAAGAGATCGAAGGAGGGAAGGAATACCTTGAAGTTGCTCTCCCTCTCGTGGCCGGTTGTCAGGAACCGATCGCTGAGTGGCGTATTCCAAACATGAGGGGCATCATGAGTGCCAGAACGAAACCTCTTGCCGTCGTTGATCCTGTTGGCAGCGATGCCGGCACCACAGTAGCTGAATACCAGCTTCCTCCGGCAAAAGGCAGTTGCAAAATGGTCGATGCCGCCAACATCAAAGAACTGGTAGACCTTTTGAAAAACGAAGCCAAAGTATTGTAATCCACCATTAAACAGATTGAACAACATGTCAGTACTCATATACGCAGAGGGGTTTGAGGGGAAAATTAAGAAATCATCACTGGAAGCACTGGCTTACGGAGCCGCCCTTGCTTCAAAACTGAACACCAGCGCCATTGCCTTAGCGACAGGTACTTTTCAGGCATCTGAATTATCAGCACTGGGCAAGTACGGAGCCTCTAAAGTGCTGCACGTCTCTGACCAGCGTATGGACGAGACGCCCGTAGCTGCCATTGCCAGTGCTATCGCTGCTGCTGCCAATGCCGGTGCCGCTCAAGTGGTCATTATGCCCAAATCAGCATTAACCGATAGTGCCTCTTCAAAAGTGGCAGTGAAACTGAAAGCAGGGGTGGTGAACAACGTAGTCGAATTGCCGGATTTGACCTCCGGCTTCAAAGTCAAAAGGGCGATCTATACCGGTAAAGCCTTTGCCGTAACAGAGATCAACACCCCCATCAAGGTGCTTCTGTTGCGTAAAAATGCCATGAATGCCATCGCAAATGGCAATGATTGTCCGGTTGAAGCTTTCCAACCCAGCTTTGAAGCGACAGATTTTGGTCTTAAGCGGCTCAAGGTAGAAAAAGCTGAAGGGGAAATATTGCTTCCTGAAGCCGAGATTGTGGTCAGTGGCGGCAGAGGCCTGAAAGGTCCGGAAAACTGGCATCTCATCGAGAGCCTGGCGAAAGCCCTGCATGCAGGCACAGGTTGTTCCAAGCCCGTTTCTGATATGGACTGGAGACCACATCACGAGCACGTAGGTCAGACGGGGGTTAAAGTAAGTCCGAACTTATACATTGCCGTTGGCATCTCCGGAGCCATTCAGCACTTGGCCGGGGTGAACTCCTCCAAAGTCATTGTGGTGATCAACAAAGACCCGGAAGCTCCCTTTTTCAAAGCGGCTGACTATGGAGTAGTTGGCGACGCCTTTGATGTTCTCCCTCAGTTGACGGAGGCAGTCAAAGCGTTGAATTAATTACTATTTTTGGGAGTGGATAAGATCAAGTTGGATATATTGGGGCTTTCCAACAGCCAGTCCCATACCGGTTCGTTTGCATTAGTTTTAGGAGAAAGTAACGGTAATCGCCGCCTCCCCATCATCATCGGAATGTTTGAAGCTCAGGCGATTGCGATTGAGATTGAGAAAATAGTGCCCAACAGGCCCATGACTCATGACCTCTTTAAGTCCTTTGCCGACTCCTTTACCTACACTGTGGATGAGGTCGTCATTTCTGACCTGGTTGAAGGCGTATTTTTCGCACGAATTCGATGCACCAACGGCATGCAGAAAGTAGAAATTGATGCACGTCCATCCGATGCGATTGCCATCGCCCTCCGGTTTGATGCGCCTATTTTTACCTACGAAACCATCCTCTCTGAAGCCGGAATTATCACCGATGACAAAGAGGAAGAGCCCGAGAAAAAGACCAAAGCTGAGCCGGTAAGCAAAGATATGTCCGTTGCCAAGGAGAGTAAGTCAAAATCCAAGAAAGGTACCAACATGGAGGACTTCAGCCTTGAACAACTCCAAAAGATGCTGGAAGATGCGCTCAACCGGGAGGACTATGAAAATGCTGCCCGAATTAGGGATGAAATGAACAGGAGGAACTAAACCCTCCGGATTTACACATGGAAATACTCCGATCCCTGGCCGGGTTGCTATTTTTTATCGGCATTGCCTGGCTGTTTTCAGCCGATCGCAAGCATATCGACTGGAAGCTGGTGGGCGTGGGATTTCTACTTCAACTCCTGTTTGGCTGGCTGGTAATCAAAGTGCCGGTGGTCTCAGCCGCCTTCAATTACATCAGCAGCGGATTCGTTACCTTTTTAGATTTTTCCCTGGCGGGCTCGGCTTTTTTGTTTGGCGACCTGGCCCGAAACTCCGACTCCGTTCCCGGAACCAAGCATCAGCTCGGTTTTATCTTTGCCTTCCAGGTACTGCCTACGGTGATCTTCTTTTCGACGGTTTCGGCAGGATTGTATTACCTGGGCATTTTGCAAAAAGTGGTTTATGGCATCGCTTGGGTGATGTCCAGAACCATGAAACTTTCAGGCCCGGAGAGCCTTTCGGCTGCTGGAAACATTTTTCTGGGGCAGACCGAAGCCCCACTTCTGGTAAAGCCCTACATCAAAAACATGACACGCTCAGAACTGCTCTGCCTAATGACGGGAGGCATGGCCACCATTGCAGGCGGGGTTTTGGCCGCTTATGTGTCCTTCTTAGGAGGGAATGACCCGGTGCAAAAGACCCTTTTTGCTGCCAGTCTGCTGTCTGCTTCCGTCATGAATGCACCGGCAGGGATTGTTTTTGCCAAAATACTCTATCCCGAAAGAGACCGAAGCCGCTTAAACAACAACCTGCAAATCGCTGAAGAGAAAATAGGTGTAAACCTGATTGATGCCATGAGCAGGGGAGCCGCCGACGGCTTGAAACTGGCGTTGAACGTTGGCGGTATGTTGCTGGCCTTTATTGCAGTCATTGCCATGCTCAACTACTTGCTGCAGGATGTCATTGGCGAGCTAACCGGCCTAAACACCTGGATTGAATCCCAAACCAAGGGCCGATTTAGCGGATTGAGTCTGCAGTACATTTTGGGCCAGATTTTTAGGGTGTTTGCCCTGGCCATGGGGATCGACTGGTCGGAGTCCCTGGCGGTAGGCAGTCTGCTGGGGCAGAAGACGGCCATCAATGAATTTGTAGCCTACCTGGATTTGGCCAAGCTCAAGGCCTCCGGACAACTTAGCGAGCGATCCGTCATTCTTGCGACCTATGCCCTTTGCGGCTTTTCAAACTTCAGCTCGATTGCCATACAACTGGGAGGCATAGGCTCCATGGCACCTGAGAAACAAAGTGAACTCAGCATTTTGGGCTTCAGAGCCCTTTTCGCAGCCTCCCTGGCCTGTATGGTGACGGCTACCATCGCAGGATTATACATTTAAACATGCTTTAAGGAAATAGAAAACAGCCTTTGGGCGGGTTTTTTATGAGCTATACTTGTTCGGCTAAGTCCGATTCATCAATTTAAAGGGTTTTGGACCCGTATTGAGAAACCTTGAGCCATGGCCTGCCCGACGTTTTCCAGGCCAGGCTGACCAATGGCCTTTCCTCTCCGAAAAAAAAGATTTGGTTTAAAGGAGGTAAAAAAGAAAAATATACTAAATTAGCCCAAAAGATCAGCACCTTGACCACTGAATACCGTTTTGAGTTCAAAACTAATGATGGGCTTTTTGAAGGCTTACGGAAGGAATTCTGCTCAGACAGGAGTGTGAAAGCTATTTTGAAAGGGGTAGAGGAGAAGGCCAAAGCCTATATAACGGAGAAGGCCGGCAACCAAATCAAGAGCTCTCTGGATCACTTGGGCCTCGGCGATATGGGAAATAGGCGAAATGATTCGGATACGGAGTAGTTATGCGTCATTCTAAAACGACATCCACAACAAAACCTGACAGCTTCTAACAATCTTCTTCATCGACATCTTTTTTAAATTGGCTAATCATTTTTTTCATCTGTTTTAGTTGCTTTATCCTTTCATCAATAGACAACAATTTCTCATCTAAAACGGCTAACTTTTCAGAAACAGTCATTTTATTATTGTACCAAGCGTCCATCAATTGACCAATTTCACTAATTGTAAAACCAACAGACTTGGCATCTCTAACTAATTCTAATTTTTCAACAGCTTCTTCATCATAATGAAAATATTTATTCGACTTGATGCTTTCATCTCGTTTACCTTTTATCAATCCCGATTTTTCATAAAACCGAATAGTATGGGCGGTAATGCCTGTTCGCTTTGACAATTCGTTTATTAACATTTGACAAAGATAATGTGTTTAAAAATAAAATACAAGTATAGACTATACTCTAATGTTGTATGTTTAAATTTATTGGTTTACTTTTGCAGTAAATTAATATAATTACAACATGGCAACAGCATTAATCACAGGAGCATCCAACGGAATTGGTTTAGAATTGGCAAAGGTACACGCTTCAAAAGGTGGCGATTTAGTCTTAGTAGCAAGAAACAAAACTAAGTTAGACGAACTAAAATCAGAATTAGAAAGTCAATATAAAGTTTCTGTTTATACAATAGGTAAAGACCTTTCAGCCAATAATTCAGCCCAAGAAGTATATGACGAAACTACAAAACAAAATATTCAAATTGACTATTTGATTAACAATGCAGGTTTTGGCGACTTTGGAATGTTTGTAGAAACAGAATGGAACAAAGAGTTACAAATGATAAATTTGAACATCACGACTTTGACACAATTTACCAAACTCTATTTACAAGATATGGTAAAACGTGGAAGTGGAAAAATAATGAATGTGGCTTCAACTGCCGCTTTTCAATCTGGACCAACAATGGCAGTTTATTATGCAACAAAGGCTTATGTTTTAAGTTTTTCAGAAGCGGTGGACAATGAAGTAAGCGACAAAGGAGTAACCGTTACCACACTTTGCCCAGGTGCGACCGAAAGCGGTTTTCAAGCAGCAGCAGCAATGGAAGAAAGCAATTTAGTAAAGGGTAAAAAACTACCAACTTCAAAAGAAGTTGCTGAATATGGATATGCTTCTATGATGAAAGGCAAAACAATAGTCATTCACGGACTAATGAATTATTTAATGGCAAATTCTGTTCGGTTTACGCCAAGAGCATTGGTAGTTAAATTGACACGGAAAATTCAAGACAAATCAAATTCATAAAATTTCATATTCACTAAAACATTTAAAAACATGTACGGACTTACAATTCTTGGAATTTTTCATACCGCAATTAGTTTAATTGCTGTTGCATCAGGTGCTATCTCACTAATCAAAAAGCGTAAGATTAATGGTGACACAACCTTAGATAAAATCTATATTATTACTACTGTTATTGTTTGCCTTACAGGTTTTGGCATTTTTCAGCATGGCGGATTTGGGGTAGCTCATGTTTTAGGTATCATTACTTTAATAGTTTTAGGCATAGCACTATTTGCACATAGA
This sequence comes from Cytophagaceae bacterium, assembly GCA_027488815.1. Lineage (GTDB taxonomy): Bacteria > Bacteroidota > Bacteroidia > Cytophagales > JAIYAX01 > JAIYAX01. Next base: position 48,691 of record JAIYAX010000008.1, read on the forward strand.
TTGAAAAAAACATACATCGCAACCGTTGCGTTTTCGATGACTTTTTTGTTACACCTTATTCCTGCAATAAATGAAACAATGACAAGACTTCCGTATGGTGCACCTATGGCAAAATCACCCGATGACCCTAGAATTAAAACGTTTATCGGAATATGTTTTATTCTTTTTCTGATAGGTGCAACATTGCAAGTAATTTCCATTAAAAAAACTAAATCCAAATAAATATGAACAAAACATCATTTTCAATTCGTATTTACAGTTTCTACCTTTTTTTAATGGGTTCAGGAATGGTATTTATACCAAATTTTCTTTTAAATGTTTTTGGTTTTGTGGAAACTACAGAAATATGGATAAGAATGTTAGGACTTTTTACTTTTACAACGGGTATCTATTATTTTTATTCATCATCGCACAATCAACAAGCGTTTTATAAAGCTACAATTGTAGGGCGGCTTTTCTTTTTCTTAGTGACAGTTATTTTTGTATTTACATTTCATCAATCTTCAATGTTAGCATTAATTGGAAGCATAGATTTAATTGGTGCATTATGGACATTTTCAACACTAAAAAAATTTAAAAAATGAACCAAATCACAAAGTATTTTAATGCCGAAAAATACGAAAGTATTGTATTCGTTTTAGTTGGCATTGTTGCCATTTGCTTTGCTACTTACTTTTTCATAAAAGTAAAACAACCATTTTATAATGGAATGGCTTATCCGTTAATTGTAATTGCACTCATTCAATTGACAGTTGGCGGTTCGGTATATTTAAGAAGCCCAAAAGACATTGAAAGGGTTAACCAAATAGTGCAAACTGACAAATCAAAAATTCAAGCAGAAGAAATTCCAAGAATGATAACTGTAATAAAAAACTTTGCAATTTATAAATGGGTAGAAATAGCATTAATTTTAGTTGGTATAATTATGTTTTTCTTCTTCCAACCTATGACAATTTGGAAAGGCATTGGACTTGGACTTTTTATTCAAGCAAGTTTTATGTTACTGCTCGACTTCTTTGCTGAAAGTAGAGGGAAAACCTATCTTGAATTTTTATATGCATTAATTTAAGCCGACAATGAGCAAAGAAGAACGAACGCATAACACGGGTAACTGTTGCACAACTAGCCGTTACTTGGGCAAACCGTTGTTTTGAAGTAAAAAATGGCCTTCATAGAGCACTTATAGGAGTGGCTGTGTTTTCTTCCGGGTTTTTTATCTGTAAAA
>JAIYAX010000006.1 GCA_027488815.1 Cytophagaceae bacterium
ACTGTCATTTGGGTTCTAGCTTCGGTTTTTTCAACCAGTTGCAAAGATGAATGCGTTTGTGGACCACCGGGCACTTTCAGGATCACCACACAAGGCCTTGATCTAAAGGCTTATCAAACGCAGGGCTTTGGTATCAAACCGGTCATTGATTCAGCTTTTGGTATTCAAATCGACTTCAAACAGCTTTCTGAACGAATAGCCCTCAAAGCGAATACAGGCTCAGACTTTTTTGGAAATGCAGCCTACGCATGCAGTTGCATTGGGCCTTCTTATGAGGTTCCGGATCCTGTAAATGAAATTAATTTGTACCTGATCAATCCCCTTCAGGGAGATACCACATTGGTTTCTGATAAATTCAGGACCAATATATTTTATGGTCAAGAGCCAATCACCCTGGACTCTGCCGTTTTTTACATGAATGCTTTTAAAGGAAACTATTATACCCCAGCTTTCTTTGGCTTTACCCTTGAACTGGTGGAGCCTTCACTGTTTTCAGGAGGCAGGCAAATCCAATGTGTAACAAAACTTAAGTCAGGGAAGGTCTTTACTGCTTCTACTCAGAACATTTATTTTAAATGAGGTTCATTAAAGGTTTTCATCAATGAATAGCAGGAAAATCTTTCAGAACATCCTTCAAGCTTTTTTTCCTTTTGGAGCCTTAGTTTCTATTTATAGTATACGCTTCTTCTTTGAAACAAATTTATTTCGTAGTCATTTGATTATTATTCCTATTGCTTCTTTGTGTTATGCCTTCATAATTAGGAATTCTGCTGATCGAAAAATACTTTTTCTTTATTTCTATATAGTAATGGTGATTTTTAGCTTTCCAATTCTGATATGGTATTGGAGTAAAGGTTTAGTCATAAGCTTACTTATCCCGGCTCCGTTTATTATTTACTCTGCTTATCAATGGATAAAACCACCTGCTAAATGGCCAGTAACTACTTTGATCTTCCTGATCTATTTAGGAATTCTCATTTATGCTGTCGGTCAAGCCTCCCTGAAAAGGCCAGATAAGAAAATAATTACCCAAATAAACCAACAGCATCTGGATGCATTTGTCAAGGATGGGAAAAGGATAAGTTTTAAAAGTGAACAGATCTACCTGATGGAATACTACACTTACTGGTGCGGTCCATGCCTTCAGAAACTCAAAGCATTGAAGCCTTTGACTTCGGAGTTTCCACAAGTAAAGTTTGTGATTGTTCACTGCGCAGCTTTGGAAGAAAAAGGTAAAAAACTTCCGTCTACGTTTTTGGATAATTACCCAGGGTTTGAACTGTGGACTGATCCTGATACAAGTCTGGTTTCACAATTCTCAGAAGGCTCAATTCCATTAACAATCATTATGAATGGTAACGGTAAGGTGTATGACCACGAAGTTGGATACCTACCAAAAGAAAGTATTCAATGGCTTCGCTTAACCTTACCAGAAGCTGATCGTGCAAACCTATTGCTCTTTGAAAACACCCATTTATCCAACTCAAAATGAAAACTGTAGCCTTCATTTTCTTCCTCTTGACATGCCTGACAAGTGCGTCTAAAGCGCAGCAAAAGAAAATGGATCTGGCTGAGCGCTGGCGTGATAAACCTAAGCCCATCTTTATCACTTCTTTTGACTCGGCTTACTACTGGAATCAAAAAAACATACGGCGTCAGGGTGGAACCTTTTACGCCGAACTGGATACCTTGAATCAAGTGCAGGTGTTGATGCTGGGTGAGCGATTAGGCTGTGAGGATACCCTTTGCTACCGCCTGATTTCAGTTGCAGATGGTTCCATTTTTCTAGACATCACCACCGAAATGATGCGTCCTCCTTTTTCCGTTGCCATCTACAAAATAGACGCTGACAATAGCTTGTACACTCAATCCGGGCTACCCAAGCTGGAGCGATGGAAATACGGCGTTCACCATAGCTACAGGCCTGCCCCAATTGGCAGCCCTATTCTGGAAACGAATGAGGAGCGTGCTACAGCAGCGGTTTCCTTTGAAACCAATGCTTTCAAAGACGCCGAAATGCTGTATGTGATGGTTTCCAGTCGCTATACCTGGGTGCATGGGTATGTAAAGCTCCCCTGATCAGGCTTAAGTTTCCTGCGTTTGATCCAGCGTGTAGGGCTTTATAAATGGCCTGATAATAAGCCTGTTGCCTCTGTCAAACGTAATGTAGTGGTACACCCAGTTGCTGAAGATCACTACTTTGTTTCTAAAACCGGCGATCGAAAAAAGATGGACAAACATCCAAACCGCCCAGGCCATAAACCCGTGGAATGTAAATCCCGGTAAATCCACTACGGCTTTGTTGCGACCTACAGTGGCCATTGATCCCTTGTCATTGTATACAAAGGCTTTCATGGTTGAACCTGTGGTTAATCGGTAGAGGTTTGAAGCCAGAAGCCGGCCCTGCTGCTGAGCTACAGGTGCCAGCATAGGATGACCGTTAGGGTTTTCGGCTGTGCTCATCAGAGCGATGTCACCCAGTGCGAATACGTTTTCAGTTCCGTTCACCTGATTGTACTCGTTCACCAATAGCCGGTTTCCTCTGCCAATATTCTCGGCTTGAAAGCCTGGGATCACATTGCCCATAACTCCTGCTGCCCATACAAGTGTCTCTGTTGGAATCTCTTCCCCATTGGAAAGAACAGCTTTTCGACCATCAAAACTCTTGACAACCGTATCCAAAATAACGGTGACGCCAAACTTACGGGTATACTCCAGGGCTTTCTGACTGGATTTCTCTGACATCGCCGCCAGCAGCCTGCCGCTACCTTCTATTAGGAATACCTTCATCAGGCTCATATCAAGCTCGGGGTAGTCATTTGGTAAAATATGCAGTTTGAGCTCTCCCAAGGCTCCTGCCACTTCTACTCCGGTAGGTCCGCCTCCTACAATCACAAAGTTGAGCAATCGTTGCTTTTCGGCAGGGTCTCTCACAATGACGGCTTTTTCCATACACTGCAAAATGTTGCTACGCAGGTCAAGGGCCTGAGGGATTTGCTTGAGCGGAAAAGCCTTTTTGTAAATCTCCTGATTGCCAAAATAATTGGTTCGTGAGCCATTTGCCACAATGAGGTAATCGTAGGTAAGCTCACCAATGGAAGTGATCACTTTGTTTTTCTGCAACTGAATCTCATTGACCTCAGCCAGCCTGAAATAGAACTCTTTAAAGCCTTCAAAAACCTTACGAAGAGGCTCTGCAATGGAGTCGGGCTCGAGGCCTGCCGTGGCTACCTGATAAAGCAAGGGTTGAAAAGTATGGTAGTTGTGTCTGTCAAACATCACTACCTGAAAGAACCCTTCCGGTAAATGACGGACAAACTCAATTCCGGCGAAACCTCCCCCGATAATCACAACCCTGTTCTTTACCGTGTCAGGGATCTGAATGGTATTTTTTAAATCTTCTGTCATGTTATTCGTTGTAAACTGATGTTAATACGGTTTGTCCTACGGCTTTTAAGGTGGCTGGGTCTATAATGGCCATGTTGTCCTGATGGGTATGCCAGTAGGCTCCAAAATAAACAGGTCCCCCGTGGCTGTACTCAATGATGTCGATGGTTGGTATCTGTGAAATGGTGTTAATGAAATAATGGTCGTCAACAATTTCCGGGGCATCCAATGGAATAAAGTACTGCTGATAGCCCAATCTCGATGCTGTTGACCATATTTTATCCACAACATTGGGGGCAAATTTTCTGGAAATCCCTTCCCGGGCAAAGCGTGCATTTCTGGCTCCAACCATATCCAGCAAAACACCAAAAAATGCGCTGTAGTTTGCCTGATGCTTATTTTTTGACCAATACTGACTTCCCAGGCACCAGCTGTCGGCATCACTTTCGGAAGGGTTGCCCTGGTCTTCAACATCCAGGAGCAACAGATCGACCCCTACCTGTAGTGAATCAGCATTTAGCGAAATCTGCCTGGCAATTTCCAGCAGTACTGCTACCCCACTGGCACCATCATTTGCCCCATCGATGGGTTCAGATTTACGTAATGTATCCTGATCAGCCAGATAGCGTGTATCCCAATGGGCCATCAGCAAAATTCGCTTCTTCAGCTCCGGCTTAAAGGAGGCAATGATATTTCTGGCAGGCATTTCAACACGGTCCCAACGGACGGCTTTGAAGTTTTGCTCTTGTACTGCTGCCCCACAATTCCTTAAAAAACCGGACAGATAGTTACCGCAGGCATAATGTGCCGAACTGCCAGGCACTCTGGGGCCAAAATCCACTTGCTTCTGCGTGTAGGCATAGGCACTGTCTGCATCGAAAACAGGTGCAATCCTCAGAGGAGGCACACTTTTGTTTTCAGAAGCTTTTTCCTTTGAGCCTCCGCAGGCATAAACCAACATCAACAGGCTTAGCGACCAGAAGTAACTACTCCTCATATGCCCGGTATGATCCTGTTTTCAAATCTTTGATCAACAGACCCATTTCTTTAAATCTAGCCCTAATCTGGTCTACTTTGCCATAATCTTTTGCTGCCTTTGCCTCCCGGTAAATCTCCATCAGTAAATCCAGAGGAGCCGAAAGTTCGGGATGGTTCTCATCAGCGATGCCCAAAATCTCTTCGGTAAGCAAAGAAAACTGACTTTGCAGCTTGTCGAACAATGGCTGATCAAAAGAAGCGGCAGGTATCTGGTTGTTTTGTAAAGCGTTGATTTTCTTGATCATTCCAAATACGGCTGCTAGACAAACGGCAGTATTTAGGTCATCATCCAGTCCGGCAAAGGCATCCAGACAGAGTTGATTTACCTCAGACTCCTGGGTTGGATCCGCCTGTGCACCTAATTGAGAAGCATCAAAATGCTGGAGAATAAGTCTGGCATTCAATATCTTACGATAGGCTTTGGCGGCAGCCTGCAATGCCTCATTGCTGAAATCCAGCGGGCTTCGGTAGTGAGCCTGAAGCATAAATAACCGGATGGTCATAGGGCTATAGACCTGAGTCAAAGCAGGGTGGCTTCCGCTAAAAAACTCACTCAGGTTAATGAAATTGCCCAAAGACTTCCCCATTTTCTGACCATTGATGGTGATCATGTTGTTATGAACCCAGTACTTAACCGGATGTGGGTTGCCTGCAGCAGTAGACTGTGCAAGTTCGCACTCATGATGGGGAAAGAGCAGGTCCATCCCTCCGGTATGAATATCAAACTGCCTGCCGAGGTACTTGTGACTCATAGCGGAGCACTCGATGTGCCAACCCGGAAAACCAACACTCCAGGGAGAAGGCCAACGCATAATATGTTCAGGGGCTGCTTTTTTCCATAATGCAAAGTCAAGCGGATTTCTCTTTTCATCCTGACCCTCAAGATCCCGGGTTCCGGACAATTGATCTTCAGGAATTCTGCCGGACAAAATCCCATACTCGCCGGATTTGCGGTAAGCCTCAATGTCGAAGTAGACAGATCCATTCACTTCATAGGCAAGGCCCTTGCCTAGAATGGTTTGTATCATCTCAATTTGTTCTGAGATATGACCTGAGGCACGGGGTTCGATGGAGGGAGCTTTCACCCCAAGTTTTCGCATGGCATCCTGATACGATAAAGTATACCGCTGGGCAATTTCCATCGGTTCAAGCTGCTCCACTCTGGCCTTTTTAGCGATTTTGTCTTCACCATCATCAGCGTCTTGCTCCAGGTGGCCCACATCGGTAATGTTTCTCACATACCTCACTTTGTACCCTTGCCACTCCAGATACCTGCGCAACACATCAAAAGCCACAGCAGGGCGTGCATGGCCTAAGTGTGGTTCACCATAAACGGTCGGCCCGCATTGGTAAATGCCCACATAAGGCGGACTCAAAGGTTGGAAAACTTCTTTTTTACCGCTTAGGGTATTGGTAAGAACTAACGGGGAAGGCATGAATAATGGTGCAATTGCTGTTTACTCAGCAGAACTGAACTCAAAGGTACAACCAATGGGGAAATGATCAGAGAATTTAAAACGGTGATCCACCATATGTTGCACTGGCCTCAGTTTAAGGTCAAAAAAGATCTGATCAATTCTCAAAAACCTGAATCTGCCATTGTAAGTAAACCCAAACCCTCTCCCGGCTTTCTCGTGGCCATTCAAAAACTTCTTTCTGAACAATTGATAAACATACCCATAGGGCAGCTCATTGAAATCTCCGCATATGACCACCGGATGTTTGCTTTCTGAAGCATGTTCGATTAAAGCCTCTGCTTGCTGTGCTCTTGGCAGGTACCTTTCTTTGAGCCGCCTGATCACCTGGTACCATTGAGGCCGATCCTCTTCGCTTAACCGAAGTTTCAATACCTTCTTTTCCTGAATACTGTTGGATATCAAATGGGCGTTGTATACCCTTATTTTGCCTGCCGGATGCTCTATATCGGCCCAGACCACCCGGTTACCCGGATTTTTAGCTTTATTGATTTCACCTTTGGCTTTGATCGGATAGCGACTGGCAATGAGTGAACCCGTCATGTCGCAGCAAACCCCATCAATATTTTTCATCCCTTCCATAAAATAGCAATACGAGTAGCCTTGTTTTTTGAGCTTTTGAATAAAATTCAAGGGGTTTTTACCCGGTTTATAATAGACTTCCTGAAGGCAAAGAATATCTGATCTCAGTTGAGCCACCTCATTCATGTGTCTTTCGATTTTTTCAAGTGGTCGCTGGTCTTTGGGAACTAAAGCTCCAAAAAAACGAAGGTTAAAGCTGATGATTCTGATGTTTCGATTTTGACTGGCTTCCTGAACCCCTTGCCCCCAGGTGGATTTCAATACCGGAACAGAGGCCAATAGGAGCAGAATTGGGAAAAGTAGTGTCCAACTTCTCTTCCAGCTGAGCCATAGCAACTGAAGAAGAGCAAATACCGGAACAGCAGGAACCACAAATGCAAACAGACCAGCCCAGGGCAGCACAGTCGGCCTAAGGGTGGGCAGCAGCAGAATGATCACTCCCGCAAAGGTGATCAGCAGATGTAGGAATAGTCTCAGCAAAATAGGTCTACAAGGTATCGAAGTTCAGAGGCAAAAATACCATTCTGGAAGCCTCATATTGACTTTATAAAAAAAATGCTATATTTGCACTCTATTTGTAAAAAAGCTTACTGAGGGGACGGTGTCCCCTCTTTTGTTATACTCCCATGAAAGTTGAAGATCTGATCAGACAAAAGCTCGAGGCGGACATTCTGAGTCCGGAGCAATTTCTGTTAAAGGTAGAGCATCATGGTCATGGAGGGGGTCGTCAAAAACTTACGATCATAGTAGACAGCACAGGCCCCCTTACAGTGGACCATTGCTCCGAAATAAGTCGTGCTCTGGATACTTTTCTGGAAGAAAGTAACCTGATCGATGCCGCTTATCATTTGGAAATAAGCTCACCGGGGGTTGATGTGCCATTTACAGACCGCAGGCAATACCTTAAAAATGCCGGACGGGAGGTACTGATCTGGCTACAAGATGAAGAACAAGTCAAAGGAGTGTTGAAAGGAATAAGTGGAGAAGAAGTACAAATAGAGGTCACCCGAAAAGAAAAAGGAAAAAAACCCTGGAAAGAAGTGGTAAGTATTCCCTTCAGTAAGATCATAAAAACAAAAGTTCAGCTTACCTTTTAGTTAAAGCGATGGATAATTTAAACCTGATTGAATCATTCGCCGAGTTTGCCAAATTCAAAAACATCGACCGGCCTACCATGATGCGTATTTTGGAAGATGTGTTTCGCACCATGATTCGCAAAAAGTATGTGACGGATGAAAACTTTGACGTCATCATCAACGTGGACAAAGGCGACCTTGAAATCTGGCACTTCAGAGAGATCGTAGAAGACAATCCTGAAGAGTTCGACGAAAACAAACAGATCAAACTGACTGACGCTAAAAAAATTGAGACCGACTTTGAAGTTGGAGAAGAAGTAGCCGAAGAAATCAAGCTAGAGGATTTTGGACGCAGACTGGTCATGACGGCAAGGCAGACACTGATCCAAAAGGTAAAAGACCTTGAAAAGGATATTCTTTACCAGAAATACAAAGACCTGGTAGGTGAAATCATCAGCGGAGAAGTGTATCAGATTTTAGGAAAGGAAATCCTGTTGATCGATGCTGATGGCAACGAGCTGGTACTTCCAAAATCAGAACAAATTGGCAAAGATCGTTTTCGTAAAGGCGATAACGTGAGGGCTATTGTCCATAAAGTAGATATGCAAAATGGTGCCCCCAGGATTGTGCTTTCCCGCACCTCTCCTATATTTCTGGAGCGCTTGTTTGAGTCAGAAGTTCCGGAGGTGTTTGATGGGTTGATCCAAATCAAGAAAGTGGTTCGTGAGCCAGGTGAACGTGCCAAAGTAGCCGTTGAGTCTTTTGACGACCGGATCGATCCCGTAGGTGCTTGTGTGGGCATGAAAGGTTCAAGAATTCACAGCATCGTTCGTGAATTAAACAATGAAAACATTGATGTGATTAACTTCACAGACAATCAAGAACTGTTTATCGCCCGTGCCCTTAGTCCGGCTAAGATTTCCAGCATGAAAATCGATGCTTCTGAAGGTCGTGTTTCAGTCTATTTGAAGCCTGATCAGGTATCGTTGGCGATCGGTCGTGGCGGGCAGAATATCAAGCTGGCTTCCCGATTAGTCGGACTTGAAATAGACGTATTCCGTGAGCTGGAGGAGTACGAAGAGGAAGATGTGGTACTGGATGAGTTTTCAGATGAAATCGATGAGTGGATCATTGAAGAATTGAAACGAGTTGGTCTTGATACAGCCAAAAGTGTGCTTGCTGTTTCCAAAGATGACCTCCTTCGTCGTACTGAACTTGAAGAAGAAACGATTGACGATGTGATCAGCATTCTTCGTCAGGAATTCGAATAAGCCTCAAACGGGTAATTATTACTAATTTTGTTGATTAAATCAGTTGAATGTCAGATAAAAGGATAAGCCAGGTAGCCAGAGAGCTGAACGTCGGAAGAAATACCATCACAGAGTTCTTAGCTAAAAAAGGACATAGTGTGGACTCTTCTCCGAATGCTAAAATCAGCGATGAGCAATACCAGCTTTTGTTGAAGGAGTTTGAAGCCTCAGCGAGTATTAAAAAAGAGGCTTCGGAGCTTACCATCGGCAAAAAACACGAAAACATTACTGCTTCAACTGCGGCCAACGGAGGCCGTAAGCGTGATGACGATGATGATGATTTTGTGACAGGCAAGTCCCTGAGTACGGAAGACATCATGATCGCTGCAAAGCAGAGTGTAAAAACGGAAGAGCCGAAAGAAGCCGCCAAAACTGTAGCCCCTGCACCGGATCCAGTTAAAGAACCTGAGCCTAAGGCTGACTTAACTCCTACTGCTGCACCAGTCGATGATTTGATTAGTGCAGGCAGAAATAAGATTCCCGGATTAAAAGTGCTTGGGAAAGTTGATTTGAGTGGTGGCAAGAAAAAAACCTCTCCGCCACCTCCTCCCCCATCTGCACCTAAGCCTGCACCTGTTTCCGTAACAGCTACACCTGTTGCCAAAACTGAAACGAAGCCTGAACCACCACTGGTCAGCGTTAAAGAAGAGGCTCCTGAACCAGTGATTGAGGAAAAAGTATCGGTAGAGACGGTTGATGTTGAAAAAGAAGAAACAAAAACCATCGAGCTGAAAGCTAGTCCGGTACCCATCCAAGAGTTAGTGCAACCCAAATTGGTGGAAGCAAGAGCTGATCAATTGAAAGGATTGACGGTTTTGGGTAAAATCGAGCTGCCGGTAGAGAAAAAGAAAAAACCAGAAGAAAGCGGGCAGGATAAAAAGAAAAGAAAGCGTCTTGTTGCCTCATCCTCTGACAAGAAGCTGATTATCAATCCACCAACAACGGATTACAACAGACCTGGAACTCAAAATCGTCCCGGAGGAGGACAGAACAGAGGACCACAAAATAGAGGACCAAGACCTGCTACACCTCTGGCTCCCAAGCAGGAATTGAGCGATAAAGAAATTCAGGATCACATTAAGGCCACACTAGCGAGGCTTTCAGGGCAAAAATCTTCTCAGCCTGGCGCCAATCGTGCCAAATACCGAAAAGAAAAGCGTTCTGCGATCGCTGAAGCTCACGAAGAGCGGATGCAAGCCGAGCAAAAGAGCAAGAACATACTCAAGGTGACCGAGTTTATTTCAGCTAATGACCTCGCCTCTCTGATGGATGTAAGCGTGAATGAGGTGATCAAGGTATGTCTGGGTTTGGGCATGTTCATCTCCATCAACCAGAGACTTGATGCCGAAGCCATTACCATCATTGCTGATGAGTTCGGCTATGAAGTTGACTTTAGCTCCTCTGAAGAGGAAACCGTCGTTGAAGAGCTGGTTGACAGCCCCGAAGACCTAAAAGACCGTGCTCCGATTGTCACCATCATGGGTCACGTCGATCACGGTAAAACATCTTTGCTCGATTACATACGCAGCTCAAAAGTGACGGCATCAGAGGCAGGGGGCATCACACAGCATATTGGAGCATACGACGTACTTACCGATAATGGTAAGCGAATTACATTTCTGGATACTCCCGGTCACGAAGCGTTTACAGCGATGCGTGCCAGAGGTGCTAAAGTGACCGATATTGTCATCATTGTGATTGCAGCGGATGACAGGGTCATGCCACAAACCAAAGAAGCCATCAACCATGCATCGCTTGCAGGTGTGCCCATTGTGTTTGCTTTGAATAAAGTTGACAAACCTGCAGCCAACCCTGAAAAAATCAAGGAAGAGCTTGCCAACATGAATTATCTGGTGGAAAGCTGGGGTGGAAAGTACCAAAGTGAAAACATATCTGCCAAGTCTGGAGTGGGTGTACCTGAGCTACTTGAAAAAGTACTATTGGAGGCTGAATTGTTGGAGTTGAAAGCCAATCCCGCCCGAAATGCGAACGGAACCGTAATTGAAGCCTCACTCGATAAGGGTCGTGGCTACGTGGCTACTCTGCTGGTGCAGACCGGAACCATGAAAGTGGGCGATATCATCCTTGCAGGTGCTCACTATGGCCGTGTAAAAGCGATGACGGATCATAAAGCAACAAGACTGAAATCTGCAGGGCCCTCTACTCCTGTTCAAGTTCTTGGACTTGACGGGGCACCTCAGGCAGGTGACAAATTCAATGTGATGGAAAGCGAGCGTGAAGCACGTGAAATTGCAACCAAACGTGAGCAGATTTTGCGTGAGCAGGCTATCCGGACCAGAAAGCATATTACCCTTGATGAAATCGGAAGGCGTTTGGCCATCGGGTCATTCAAGCAGCTCAACATCATTGTAAAAGGGGATGTGGATGGCTCAATCGAAGCACTTTCCGACTCTTTGCTACGCTTGTCGAACGAAGAGGTACAAGTGAGTATCATCCACAAAGCTGTGGGTCAGATTTCAGAGTCAGACGTACTGTTGGCTTCAGCCTCTGATGCGGTTATCATCGGCTTCCAGGTAAGACCCAGCAACAGTGCACGAAAACTGGCTGAGCAGGAGGAAATTGAAATTCGTCTTTACTCCATTATCTACGACGCCATCAATGACGTGAAAGATGCCATTGTGGGTATGCTTGCACCGAAACTTGAAGAAGTGATTACTGGAAATATTGAAGTAAGGGAAGTGTTCCGTATCTCAAAAATCGGTACTGTGGCAGGATGTTATGTAACAGATGGCATGATAAAGAGAGCCAACCAGATTAGGGTTATCCGAGATGGTATCGTGCTTCATACCGGCGAGATTGATGCTTTGAAACGTTTCAAAGATGATGTCAATGAAGTGAAGTCAGGATTTGAATGTGGCCTAAGCGTGAAAGGCTTTAACAATCTCGAAGTCGGTGACACCATTGAAGGATTTGAGCAGAAGGAGACGAAGAGAACTTCGATTTAAAAACTAAGCGAATAAAAAAAACCGGCTTCTGCCGGTTTTTTTATGGTCAATACCTCCCCTTTTAATTCTCCAATTCACCCGTGTAGTTAAGCTTGATCACCTGACTCTTCAGGCGTCCTGCCACTACAAAATTTTCCTTTTCATCAAAGCTGCGATCATCCTTCAGGAAAAACATGCGCTCTACTTTGGTTTCTATTTTTTTACCACCTGTTTCGCACACATAGCGCACTTTCAGCTTAATACCTGCGTTTTTGTTTTCGCTACGGCGTGAATTGTAGGCCACCAGTTTGTAGCTCACCCCGATTTTCAATCCGGCATCATTGACGAGTGTAATGAGTGGTGTGTTTTTGTTGATGTAGAGGTCAATTGTTTGATCAGGTCCGGAAACTACCGTACCATTTTGGTCAGCCTTTACCTGGCTTATCTTCATGGCAAGCTTATCCTGTGCAAAAACAGATGTGGCGAGGGCCATTGCAAAAAGAGAAATCAAAAGTTTTTTCATGGTTTTGTATTTTAGGTTCTGTCAGGCGACATTCGTGCCATCGTTTAATATTCATCCAAATTTATCTCAAAAATGAACAGCAACAGCTCACTTTCCAGATTTTACCTGATCGGTATGCTTGCCTTTGCAACACTTTTCGGTGTATTGGCATTCAAATCAGCAAGCCCTAAGCCTGCCACATTTGAATACCGTCAGTTTTCCACCATTGAGTCCATTATACCCGGCGGACTAGGTCGCTCCAGAGTAGTTTCAACCGATGCAAGCGGAACTACAGTTGAAAAAGAACTTCTCAACTTTTACAGCTTAGTTGGGATCAACTTTGGGAATATTTCCAACAACGACCGTGTGATTGTTGATAAAATCAACGAATACACCAACGAGGGATGGGAATTGTATTCAGTAACTACAGGCGTACAGAGTCCTACAGACAGCGGCAAAGCAGGTATCTTTATTACCAGGTATCTGTTTAAAAAAGCAAAGGGATAATCCAATCCTTTCTCAATCAAAAAGCCACTTAGCCTCAGGTTGAGTGGCTTTTAGTTTTTTATCCGGTCACCATAAAAGTAGATGTAGGTATTCTCCTCGGCTTTGCATCTCTTGGCCATTTCAACCGTAGCGTTGATAAATTGAGTGGACTCCTTATCGATTGCTTTGGTGAGGCTGAGGGAAAGCTCTGAAATAAGATATTGCATTTGAAGCCGATTAAAGACTGCTATCCCATAGGGGTCAATAAACTTAAGGCAGATCATATTTTTATCATTGATCTGTTCCAGAAGTTTTTCAAAATGTCCGTTTTCTGAAACGGAGGCGAGTTCCATGCCCAACTCGTCTTCCAAAGTAACTGTAAATGCCACTCAATTTCCTGGTTAAGGTTCGTTAAAATTTAGGTCAGCCGTAAAAGTCTCCCTCAACCCGGTATAAGCCAGAAAGGTGATTAAAAAGACCAACAGTCCTGTAACGCTTGCAGCTTGTATCATGTTACCTGAAAGCGAACGAAAAAATTCAAAACTGATCGTCAATGGGATAACAGTACCTCTGATAAAGTTGGGGACAGTCGTTGTAACTGTTGCTCTCAAGTTTGTGCCAAACTGCTCGGCTGCCATAGTGACAAACAGGGCCCAGTATCCGGAAGAGAAGCCAAGAAACAAACAGCAGGAATAAAAAAAGAAAACGGTCCCAAAGGGCATCCACAGATAAAGAAGCACAGCGAACATACAAAGCAGGACAAATGCCAAAACCACTTTCTTGCGGGTTCGAAGCACTTGGGAAAGCAATCCGCTGGCCAAATCACCCAAGGCCAGACCCAAATAACAATACATCACTGCCTTGCCTGCTGATACGTCAATCGTAAGGCCCATTTCTTTTGCAAACTCAGGCGAGAAAGTGATCAGGATTCCCACGACAAACCAAATGGGTATACCGATAAATATGCAGGCAGCATAGCGTTTCAATCTATCGATTTTGGTAAACAGACTTAAAAAATTGCCCCTGCTGACCATCTCTTGTTTCATTTTTGTGTAAACCCCTGACTCATAAACACCAACCCTCAGTAAAAGCAGGCAAAGCCCCATTCCCCCTCCTATAAAATAGGCAATTCTCCAGTCAAAAGTTGCCGCCACAAAGTAGGCCACCACAGCGCCAAGCATGCCAATGGTAGCAATGAGGGTAGTGCCATATCCCCTTTTCTCCTTTGGAAGTACCTCGGCTACAAGAGTAATCCCTGCGCCCAACTCCCCTGCCAGGCCAATCCCAGCAATGAATCTAAGCCATGCATATTGATCAAGGTTTTGCACCATCCCATTGGCTAGATTAGCTAATGAGTACATCAGAATAGAGCCAAACAACACCGAGAGTCTTCCTTTTTTATCACCGAGTATGCCCCAAAGCAAACCCCCGATCAGCATACCGGCCATTTGCATGTTGAGCAACAGGATCCCTTCGCTAACCAGTGTGCTCTCCGGTACACCAAGATCAACCAGACTAGGCCTACGAACAATGCTGAAAAGCAATAAATCATAGATGTCAACGAAATAGCCTAGTGCAGCTACAATCACAGGTGCACTGATCACCCCATGGGCCAGGTTTTTTTTCGACATGTTAAACCAGTTTGTTCATTGCAAGGACAGCAACTACTGTAGAAAGTAAAGAGATGTAAAGCAGATAACTCAAAATGTAGGTAACAACTGACCGCCAAAGGCTTTGAAACCAAGAATACGAAAAAGTAGAGATAGAAAATTGAATATAGACTAGCATATTAATCAATGCTCCGGCAATGGTGAACCCTTCGTACGTTCTTAAACCGTCAAGGCCGGCCCAAATCAGCAGCATGAGGACCATTGAGTACAAAGTCGATTGCCCTAGAATATACGAGTTGAATACCAGGTGCTCAGCAAAGTTGTACCTGGCTTTTTTGAACAACAGTTTAGAAATCCAGGCAGCGAAAGGCAAATACACAATACTGAGCAATGACATGTAGTTGCTGATAAAGCCCATCATTCTTTTAGAAACATCTTTCTGCTGCTCTGTAAGCCCCGGTTTTGTGGCTTGGGTAGCAATGGTATCGTCAAACAAACCGGTGCCGATCATCAATAGCGCTGAGAATGAAGCAGCTACAAACACATATTTCAAAGGAGTGTAGTAGGGGTTGGTTATTCCTTTGATATAGTCATTCACCACTTTCCCGGGTTTATAGGCTAGCCCCTTAATGGTCCTGAGTATTCCTTTTTCAAAACTGAAGTTGCTTTCAAAAAAGCTATACACCATAAAACCCATCGTAAATGGCACTACTCTGAGTTTCTGGCCACAGGCCGGGCAATACAGGCCGGTAAAGTGATGACCACAGTTAAGGCAATCCTGGGTATAATCTGCGGGGTTGGGTTTCATAGAAAGCTTATACTAATTCAGATACAGTTTCGTTTAGGGTTCACTAGTTTTGCAATATAATGCTAGAGAGTCATGAACAAGCCATTCCTTAAAATTATCCTCCTACAGCTTTTGCTTGCGTTAACGTTTGCATGCAGCAAGGACCAAAAAAAATCAGAAGTAGTGCAGATGACGCAGCAGCAGCGTCTTTTGGTACGAATTGATAGCCTTTCCAAGCTATGTCAAATCGATTTTGACCGCAACCCGGGTGCATTGAATCTGGAACTTCATCAGGATCTGGTAAAAAATCTTGAAGAATACGGATATATGTTTATCGATACCATAGCCCCAAAATACTTGGTAAAGGCAGCGAGAATGCACGAAGAAATCTTTAAAGACAAGCAAAAGGCTGTAAAGTTGTATGGGGAGATTTACAATCTGTTTCCAGATTTCCCGGATCGACCTATGATGGTTTTTTACCAGGGGAACGCCTACCACGACCTCAACGACACCACAAAAGCGATTAACATTTTTCAGTTTTTCATAAAAAATTACCCCGATCATCCCTTTGCTGATGATGCAGAAGGCATGATTAATTTGATACGCATGACTGAAGAAGAGCGAAACAAGCTTTTTGGAGGTGATATACCTTCCTGATTTTTCTTTTCACATTTTTTAAACTGCAATTAGATGGATTTGCAAAACAGGGACATCCTTTTTAAGGCATTGATCATAGGAGCATTGAGTTTCTTCCTATTGATCCCTACTTTTCTGATCAACAACCTCGTATCGGAGCGTCAGCAACGACAGACTGAGGCTTTTGATGAAATCAGTTCCAAATGGGCCTCAGCGCAAACGATCACAGGACCCATCCTTACCATCCCTTACATTGAGTATTCTAAAGACGCTTCTGGAATCGTGCGTGCACTTCGTAAGCAGATCCATATCCTGCCTGAGCAATTGAACATAGAAGGTACCATGCAGCCTGAAATAAGAAGAAGGGGATTGTACGAAGTGGCCGTTTACAAATCAGATTTGGCCTTTTCAGGGAATTTTAAAGACGCAGAATCCCAAACATTTGGGATACCTAAAAACCAGATTCTTTTTCAGGAGGCTTTTGTTTCAGTAGGCATCACTGACCTCAGAGGGATTAAAGACCGTGTGGATTTGCAATGGGACTCCGATACATTAAGCTTTAACTCAGGCGTAGAGGCTACAGACCTGATGAGTTCAGGAGTCAATTTGCGAATTGCACTTGACAGTAACCTTGCTGCAGGATCCAAACATCATTTCCGGTTTAATCTGGCACTCAAGGGTTCAAGGAACCTCTTTTTCACACCAGTGGGTAAAGAGACTGCGCTCAAGCTCCAATCGCCCTGGACCAGCCCAAGTTTTGATGGCTCCTTTTTACCTGATAGCAGCAAGGTAAGCGAGAAAGGTTTTGAAGCCTACTGGAAAATTTTGCACCTTAACCGCAACTACCCTCAATCCTGGCTCAACAACAAGCATCAGTTTACGGATTCGGCTTTTGGTTTAAATCTGTTGCTCCCAGTAGATAACTACACCCAAACTGACCGATCCATCAAATATGCCCTCCTTTTTATTGTCCTTACTTTCTTGATTTTCTTCTTTTTAGAGCTGGTCAACAAAGTTTCAGTTCACCCGCTACAATACATTCTGGTGGGCTTTGCTTTGGCACTATTCTATATTCTGCTACTTTCGATTTCAGAGCATCTGCATTTTCAGCTTGCTTACCTTATTGCTTCCTTAATGACCCTGGGCCTGATTGCCTGGTACTCAAACAGTATCTTAAAACAGACAAAACTTGCTGCTTTGGTGGTTGCCAATCTGGTGATCTTGTACACCTTTATTTACACCATCATCCAAATGGAAAGCTATGCCCTACTGATGGGTAGCATTGGCTTGTTTATCATTCTGACGATCATCATGTACTTCTCCAGAAAAGTTGACTGGAAGTCGTTGAACATGAGCGAAGGAGGTTGATTAGCCCCTTACTTTAGTCGTTCGGCGATCACAAAAAGACGTTGGTCCCAATGATCTGTTAGAGCAAAAAGAAAGCGTTCACCGCCCGGTTGAAGTTTAAGTTTCAGATATAACTTCTCCGGGCTAATGGGGAAATTACGGGTAACAATCAGTGCCTTTTTCTCAGGAAACCAGTTCAAAAGTTGATTTGTGCTGGCAGGCAAGGCTTTCAGAACCTTAAATTGGCGTCCGGGGAATTGATCGATATGCTCAGCAGAAGTATAAAGATGGGTAAAGGGATGTAATCGTTTAAGGCCAATAGAGGAAGCAAGAAGCTTATAGGGGCCTGCTTTAAGAATGGAAACAAAGGGATCATATAAATAAATGCTTAATGCCCCGCATAGCATAGGAGCGGCTGCCTCTTCTTCCGGGATAAATACAAAAGGCAGAGAGTTGTATCCGATTTCTGCTGCTGTAATCTTAAGCGGCAGGTTTGAGTTAGGCTTAAGAAAAACCAGAATCTCTTTGCATTCGTTTTTTACAGAAACCACATGGATTTCAGTTAACTGAGGCCATAAGCCCATCATTTCCGGCAGGCTATCCATTGGGCTGAGCTTCAGCAACAGCGGATAGTGTAATGATAAGCTTAATCGGATGAGTTCTGAGGGGTCTGGAACATACTGACTCAATTGGCTTTGTCTCCTGCCTTTTTCATCTCTTCGGCTAGGGTCAGCATAAATTAATGTGTCACCCTCGGATGGAGGCAATTGGCTTAAAAGATCCAAAGCGTCTTTCTGAGAATAGTCAATGTTTTGAAAATTTAACTTTTGAAAATTGGCACGGCACACCCCACTAAGCATTTCATTGGGTTCATTATGAAGCACTTTTTGAGCTTGCTGAGCAAAAGCCCAGGTATCAATCCCAAATCCACCGGTAAGGTCGATGACTTTTAGATAAGCAAAATGGGTGGCTTTGTAAGCTGCTGTTGCCTCTGAGGAAGATTGTTCAATATTAACAGGATCAGGCCATATCAAATCTTTATGGGCACTCAGTGAGGGCAGTTTTTCTTTTCCTTTCAAATAGCTTTTCAGCCTGTTTGCCAGGTAGAACTGATCCAGCTTTGCTTTTCGGGCAGCTTCAGCCATTTGGGCCGGAATGAGATGCTTATGCTTCTCCCAGAATTCCTGCTCTTCCGGAAGTAAAGCCCTCATTATCCGTTCACAAAGCCCTGCTTGAAGATGTACTCTGCAATTTGCACAGCATTGGTAGCCGCTCCTTTTCGGAGGTTGTCAGCGACGATCCACAGATTTATACCGTTTGTTATGCTCTCGTCCATTCGAATTCTACCAACGAAGACTTCGTCCTTTCCTGCAGCCATCAGAGGCATAGGGTAGATGTTCTCAGCAGGATTATCCATCACCACCACCCCCTGGCTTCTTGATAACACTTTTCTGACTTCTTCAACGCTTATGGGTGCTTCAAACTCAATGTTGACTGACTCAGAGTGTCCCCCAAGAACAGGAATCCTGACTGTTGTTGACGTGATCGGCAACTGGGGTTCGTCCATGATCTTGCGTGTCTCGTTGATCATTTTCATTTCCTCTTTAGAATAGCCATTCGGTTGGAAGAGGTCAATATGAGGAATGACATTGAGGTCGATTTGGTAGGGATAGGCCTTCTCGCCTTCAATTCCAGCCCTTTCATTTTGAAGTTGCTTAACCGCTTTGATGCCTGTTCCGGTCACAGACTGATAAGTACTTACCACAATCCGTTTGATCTTATTAATTCGATGCAAAGGATTGAGCACCATCACCATTTGTATGGTTGAGCAGTTAGGGTTGGCAATGATATAATCCGTCTTCTTCAGGATCGAGGAATTAATCTCCGGCACCACCAATGGCACCTTAGGGTCCATTCTCCAGGCAGAGGAGTTGTCAATCACATACACACCTGCTTCAGAAAATCGGGGTGCATACTGCAATGAGGGGTCACGTCCGGCTGAAAAAATGGCAATATTGGGTTTTAGTGAGAGGGCCTCCTCAGGACTCATGACAAAGTAATCTTTCCCTTTGAATTTTAAGGGCTTGCCCAAAGTGCGGGCAGAGGCCACCGGATAAAACTCAGAAACCGGCAAGCCAGAGTTTTCTAATACTTTGATAATCTCACAGCCTACAAGACCGGTAGCACCTACCAAGCAAAACTTCATGATTTGGTAAAATAAGTAAGCGTAATTGAATAATCGTTTGTGCGTAGCTTGGGCGGATGTTTCTAAGAATCTTCTCCATTTTCAGCATGTTGCTCTTGACAAAAGTAACACTAAATGCACAGGTAAATGAAACTTTCAATGATAGCGATTTTACCCAAAATCCTACATGGCAAGCGGATACTTCCAAATGGCGAGTACTTAATCAGGAACTGAATTCAAAAAGTTTGATTGCCAACGATACGTTTTTTATAGCCACACCTAGCAGTTTGTTAAGTCAGGCAGAATGGTCGTGTAAAATTCGCCTTACTTTTTCTACTTCAGGTGCCAATTATGTAGACATGTTTGTGGCCGCCAGTAGCCCTTCTCTGACCTCTGCAGCCAATAATGGGTATTTTGTTCGAATAGGCGGCACTTCTGATGAGATTAGCTTGTATAGAAAATCAGGTACTACCCTCACGGAAATAATTGATGGATTAGACGGTCGCAGCCAGTTTAGCACCAGCAACAATACCATTCTAATCCGACTAACAAGAAACGCCTCTGGATTATGGACTCTGCAAAGCGATAATGGCAATGGCTCCGGATTTTTTACCGAAGGTGATACAATCGAAACCACATTTTCTTCCTCTTCCTGGTTTGGCTTTTTGGTAAGGCAATCAACTGCTACTTTTTTTGAGCGACACTTCTTTGATGATATTCTGGTTCAACCCCTCACCGTAGATACAACTCCTCCGGTGGCTACTGGTATATCTGTACTTTCCGATACGGTACTTCAAGTTCAATTTAATGAGCCTGTGAGTTCTACTGGCAATTTTACCATCAGTCCGGGCAATCTAGTTCCGGTCTCGGTTTCAAATACATCTCCAGCCGTTTTGAGACTAAGTTTTTCA
The DNA here is from genome assembly GCA_027488815.1 of Cytophagaceae bacterium. Lineage (GTDB taxonomy): Bacteria > Bacteroidota > Bacteroidia > Cytophagales > JAIYAX01 > JAIYAX01. The sequence continues at coordinate 20,278 of JAIYAX010000006.1, forward strand.
TCGGTATTTGTTCCCAACCAAAATTATTCACTGCAAGTCAATGGAGTTCAAGACCTCATAGGTAACACCATGATTGCAGGTCAATCTTTCCCCTTTGTTTGGGCTCCCCCTTTCACCCCGGGCTTTAGACAACTGGTCATCAATGAGTTGTTTGCAGACCCGAGTCCGCAAGTGGGTTTACCCAATTCAGAATTTATAGAAATTTTTAATCCAGGTACTCAATCTATCTCTCTACTAGGCTATCGGCTAGCTGATCCGGGTACCACTACCCAAATAGGGCAAAATGTTAGCATTACACCCGGTGGCTTTGTCATTTTATGCCCCATTGCTTCTGTCCCTCTTTTTCAAGCTTTTGGCAATGTGATTGGATTAAGCAGTTGGCCATCGTTAAATAATGACCGGGATACGATCCGCTTTAGCAGACCTGATGGCATCCTGATTGATGAGTTGGCCTATAGTAATACCTGGTATGCAAGTACCGTAAAGCGAGATGGGGGGTGGACTCTTGAACAGAAAAACCCATTCAGCTTGTGTACCAGTCGCAGTAATTGGTCAGAGTCTCAGCAATCAGCAGGGGGCACTCCGGGTAGCATCAATAGTGTTTTCGATACGACCAGTGATACTCAAAAACCTGTTCTGACATCTGCACTTTCAGGACCTGGCTTACTTCGGTTGCAATTCAATGAAATTCTCGACAGTCTCTCCGTAGCTCAGGCCACTGTGAACATCGGTGGAGTGCTGGCTACCGGCCTTCAACTCTCAGGTGACAAAACACAAGTGACAGCAATCCCGGGTCAAACGCTGGTAGTGGGTCAGTTGTACCCTCTGTTGGTGAGTGGAATTCGAGATTGCCCCGGAAATACGATGGATGTATTTCAAACAAGCATTGGCCTCGGAGAAGTGCCACTTGAAGGAGACCTTATAATAACCGAGATCATGGCTGATGAAAGCCCGGCCCTGGGCCAAGCATTGGCTGAATATGTGGAGATCTACAACCGAAGCTCAAAACTCATTGAGCTTGAGGGTACTGTCTTTTCTGATCCTTCTACCAGTACTACGCTATTCCCCGGATTGCTACAGCCGGACAGTTTTATCATTATTCACTCGGCGAGCAGCAGCGCATTGTTTCAAGCTGCCGCTTATCGCCGGCAAGGTCTTAGTCCTTGGCCGGGCCTCAACAATACGGGTGAATTGATCCAATTGACCAATGTACTGAACAATGTGGTCGATCAGGTCAATTATACCGACGATTGGTACCTTGACCCGATTAAAAAAGAAGGAGGTTACAGCCTTGAATTGATAAACCCAACGCTGCCTTGCAGTGGCTCAGGCAACTGGCGTGCATCCAATCACCCTAGTGGAGGGACACCAGGGGCGCAAAACAGTATATGGAATACCAGTCCAGACACACTCCCGCCCTTGCTTTTAGAAGCGATTGCCGAAACAGCTACACGAATCAAGCTACGTTTTTCAGAAACTTTGGGCTCCGCTTCGATCCTACCGGATAGCCTGAGATTGACCCCTTCCAGGCAGATCATACAGATCTTGCAAGACAGTGATGAGCCGGAACTTTACTTTGTTTTCCTGGCAGACAGTCTAAATGAAAACTTACTGTATACCCTCAAACTATCAGGTTGGCAAGATTGCAGTGGAAACGGCATGGCGACTGTACAATTTCAAACCGGTCTGGGTAAAACTCCGGGCTTTTTAGGCCTTATCATCACAGAAATCATGGCCGATGAAAGCCCTGCTTTTGGTCCATTTGCCAGTGAATTTCTTGAGATCAAAAACAACTCCGCTGGCATTGTAAACACGGATGGGTGCAGGCTTCAAGATCAAACAGGCTCAGTGGCACTTCCCATAATTCAAATGCTGCCCGGTGAGCGGGTTGTATTCTGCCCCAGCTCATCCATTTCCTTATTTTCATCGGCTGCAGGAGCAAAAGTCATAGGATTAAGCGGCTGGTTAAGTCTGAACAACACCGGAGAAAATCTAAGCATTACAAATGCCAACGGAGCATTGGTGTTTAGTATGAGTTACACTGACGATTGGTACAATGACGCTGTGAAAAAAGAAGGAGGTTGGTCCTTGGAAATGCTGGACGAGCGGCTTCCTTGCCTGGGCATAAGCAATTGGTCGGCGAGTGTGGCATTACTGGCTGCCACACCAGGGGGTCTCAATTCTACTGTTCGCAATTTGGCAGACCTCAGCCCTCCTGAAATCTTAAGAGCCGATATCGAAAATCCAAGTCAAGTACTTATCAAACTGAACGAACATCTGGATAGCACCACTATATCGGGTTGGAATATTGGTCTTTCAAGCCCTAATGGAGTACTGAACATTAACAAAGTTGAACTGAAACTCCCGGAATTTGAACTCATTGAACTAAGTCTTGATGATACCATGAAGATAAAGTTGCCCTACAAACTGAGTTTATCAGGCCTGGCAGACTGTTCAGGGAACAGGTCGACACTAAGCGAGCGCACGCTTTATTTGCCGGAACCAGCGCAAGAAGGCGATCTACAGATCAATGAAATTTTATACAACCCTTTTCCGGGAGGAGTTGACTTTGTAGAGTTGGTGAACACCTCTTCCAAATTCATCGACCTGAGGTATTGGCAATTGGCTCGAGTGGAAGAAGATAGTCTGGGTTCCTTTTCTACCATTACAGACTTGCCATTTATCATAGGTCCGGGAGATTATGTCACCATAACAACCAAACCAGATTTAATCAGCAGAGACTACCCCTCCTTCAGAAAAAATACAGCTCTCGTTCCGGCAAGCATGCCTTCATTCAATGATGATGAAGGTACCGTAGTGCTCCTGAATTCTGCAGCAACAATAGTAGACCAGTTTGCCTATACCGATGATCTGCATCTCAGCTTAATCGATGATACTGAAGGTATATCTCTTGAGAAACGCAATCCCAAACTTAATTCCATGACACCGGAAAACTGGACTTCTGCTGCCACTACAGTCAATGCCACTCCCGGCTACAGGAACTCTCAATTCAGCGACCTACCCGGAGTGACAAGTGGTACAATTGAGATCAAGCCAGCGGTATTTACCCCTGATGGAGATGGGAATAATGACCAGGCCTTTATCTACTACCAGTTTGGACAAGCCGGATTCATTGGTAACGCAACAGTTTTTGACAGCTATGGAAGAGAAATCAAGAGGATAGCAAAAAATACGGTTCTAGGCACTGAAGGATTTCTAATATGGGATGGCAGTAATGAAGAAGAGCAAAAAGCTCCTGTAGGTAGCTACCTGATTATGCTGGAGGTCTTTCAAACTCAAGGAACTACCGCATATTTTAAGCGAACAGTTGTATTGGGCGCAAGACTGTAGCTTGTTGATTTATACTATATTTGCACCCTGAAAATAACCAGGAGCAAGCATAGGGATGAGCCAAGAAGAAAAACTACGCTACAGCGAATCGGAACTGAAGGAATTCGAGGAGCTTATCACGGGCAAACTTGAAATAGCCCGTAAGGAGCTCAATTACATCAAAGAGCAACTCAGCAAAAAAAATGATCCCGGTACAGATACCACCTCGATCTCTGTAAAGGTGCTTGAAGACGGGGCCGATACTGCTGAAAAAGAGAATTTAAGCCAGCTTGCTGCCAGACAACAAAAGTTTATCACGCAATTGGACAATGCTCTCATCAGGATTAAAAACGGGACTTATGGGATATGCATTGATACAGGTAAGCTCATCCCAAAAGAAAGACTCAGGGCAGTTCCTCATACCCAGCATTCGATTGAGGCAAAGCTCAAAAGGGGTTAATGAGTTTCCTCCAAAAGCATATTGAAGCACTCATTTTTTGTGCAGCAGAACCCATCACTCCAGAGGAGATCAGGCAATGCTTGGTAGAAATGTTTGAAGCTGAAGTACCTCAGGACGACATCATCAGTTGCATTGACCAAATCAGAGAAAAATACCGGCACGATGACTATGTTTTTGAGCTTGCCGGAAGTGCCGGGGGCTTGCAATTTCTTACCAAGCCAGCATATCAGTCGAGCATAAGTATTTTACTTAGGCATAAGTCAAAGCGCAAGCTATCCACCTCAGCGATAGAGACACTTTCAATAGTAGCCTATAAGCAGCCCGTAAGCAAATCGGAAATCGAGCAGATCAGAGGAGTAAACTGTGACTATGCCATACAGAAGCTTCTTGAAAAAGAACTCGTTGAAATAAGGGGTAAGGCAGACTCTGTAGGTAGACCCATCTTATATGGCACCAGCCCAAGGTTCATGGATTACTTTGGAATCAATAGCCTTTCTGAATTGCCCCAGCCAAAAGATTTTGCTGAAGAAGATCAGCAACTTGACGGATCCAAGACTTTAGCATCCACAGAAGAAACCTAAATACAGTAGAGATACTGCAAGCTATGCGCAAAAGAATAGATCGTAACCGCCCGGCTGGGCGGGAAGGAACAAATGATCGACCTTCAAGAGGTCGTTCAAGAGATGACAGAGAAAAGCCTGCCTCATCAGAGGCAGGAGGTCTTATCATCAGGCCAAGTAACTCCAATTCAGGAGATGCCCCTAAATACCCTTCAAAAAGGGGAGGATTTGATGAAAACCAAAGAGGTGGATTTAAGCCCAGGGAAGATGGTGACTCAAGCCAAAGAAGAACGGCCAGGTCAGGTACAGACTCCGGTCAAAGGAGTTTTGAACGGAGGGAGCGATCAGGCCCGGGGCGGTTTGGAAACCGGGAAGGCAACCCGGGGGAAAGAAGCCCAAGGTCATCTGAAAGTCGTGCTCCTTTTGGAGAGCGACGTCGCCCAGGTTCAGATTCTTCTCCATCAAGAGAACCATCAGGAGATAGAAAGAGGCCTTTTTCAGAGCGCAAATCATTTGGTTCCGGCAGAAATGAAAGACCCTCTTTCGGGGCTGGTCGTCCTACAAGAGAGCGACCTGATCGACCATTCAGATCAGATCGTACAGAAAATACCGAGCGGCCAGAAAGAGTAAACAGAGCCCCATGGGCCGATAAAGTTGACAGGCCTGATAGATCAAGCAGAACAGGAAGGTCAGAAAGACCTTTCAGATCTGACCGAACAGAAAGACCTGGCAGACCAGATAGAAGCGGAAAAACAGAAAGTCGTAGAGATTTTTCATTTAATGGTGGTGAAAGACCTAACTACAGACCCTTCAAACCTGCTGATAAAAAAAGACCGGGTAGAAAAACACTAACCGAAGGCCCTAAAACGATACGTTTGAACAAGTACATCGCTGACTCGGGTGTATGCTCCAGAAGAGAGGCAGATGAACTGATCAAGCTAGGAGAAGTAAAGGTGAATGGAAAAACCATCACAGAGATGGGATATCAGGTCAATCCATCCGATACCGTTAAATATGGCAACCGAACCCTGAGTAGGGAAAAAATGGTTTACCTTCTGATGAATAAACCTAAAGATTTTATCACAACTCTCGATGATCCTGAAGGTCGAAAGACTGTAGTAGACATCCTTGGAAATCATGTAAAAGAGCGAGTGTACCCTGTAGGCAGGCTTGACAGAAATACAACAGGTCTTTTGTTGTTGACGAACGATGGTGAATTGGCGGATAAACTTTCACACCCTTCGAACAATATTAAAAAGATCTACCAGGTCGAGCTTGACCAGCCCATCAGCAAAGAGGATGTTCAAAAGCTAAGGGATGGTGTTGTTTTGGAGGACGGCCCTGCCTCTATCGATCATTTGGAGCTTCTTGAGCCAAACGCTCAGATCATTGGTCTTGAACTTCATAGCGGAAGGAATAGAATTGTCAGGAGATTGTTTGAGCATTTAGGCTACAAAGTGACCAAGCTTGACCGGGTGATGTATGCTGAGCTTACTAAAAAAGACCTTCCAAGAGGTGCCTGGAGGCATTTAACAGAAAAGGAAGTCATCAGGCTTAAATATTTTATATAGGTTTCCATGCGTCAACTGGCTAAACAACTGGCCTTTGCTTTGGGGACTGTTTCTCCATTTTATGAAGTTGCGCTTTTGTTGAGCAAAGTAAGCAACCATCCTAAAATCGAGCTCAGGCTAAAAAAAATCAGAGCCGAGCGGCGATTTTCCAGCCTCATTGGTGTGCCTTGTCCAGTCCAAAGTGGGCCGTTTAAGGGACTCATTTATCCCTTCAAAAGTGCATTTTACAGCAGTTTCAGCCCCAAAATACTTGGATGTTATGAGGAAGAACTCCATGGGGAACTAGAAAATCTGCTTGAGCAGGATTATGACTTGGCCATCGATATAGGATCAGCTGAAGGTTACTATGCGGCAGGTATCTTATTTAAAAAAAGAGAGCTGCGTTTATTGGCTTTCGATATTGATAAGACAGCCCGATCCATGACCCGGAAAATAGCCGAAGTGAACCTATTGTCAGACCGATTGAGTATCCATGAAGGCTGTAGCCCTACTGATCTGAAGAAAATCAAGCCTAATGAAAAAGTCTTGATCATTTGTGATTGCGAAGGATTTGAGAATGAACTCTTCACGGTCGAAACCATTGCTCATTTAGCAAGCAGCAGCCTCCTGATTGAGCTGCATGATCAATATGTTCCTGGCACTACAAAAAGATTGAGCGATATCTTTAGCCTAAGTCATCGATTGGTTTTGATTGAGAGTAAAAACAGAGGCGAGAGCCACCCTTTGCTGAAACAGCTTGGTTTTAGCTACAGTGAAATGGGTTTGCTATTAAGTGAAGAGCGGGATGGTATCATGGGTAGTAAGCCAATGAATTGGCTGATCGCTACGCCAAAATCAAAATGAGAGAGCTTTTTAAAGGATCTTTCTTTTCACTGCTTTTTAAAGGCCTGGGGGCTTTATCTTTTTTCTTTTTACATGCTTATATCGCAAGAACCTACGGGTTAGAGGAGTTTGGAGCCTTCAACATGGTGCTTGTGTTATTGGTGATTGGTTCCACTTTTGGCAAACTAGGAATTGATATGTATCTGGTAAGAAAGCTGCCTGAATATGCTTCTGAACCGGAGAAAGCGGGTGCCTTTATTTTAAAAGCGGTGCGGATTGTGGTTGTGGCTTCAATTGCCATGAGTGTTTTAATGGGCTTATGTCTTCATTTTTTGGGGGAACTGTTGTTTGATTCTTATAATAAACCTCTTGTGCTGGCCTTATTACCCTTTAGTCTGCTGGTTTATTCATTGTATGAAATCACTTTTTCAATTTTCTGGGGCTATCATAAAATAAACTCCTATAATTTTTTCAAACTCTTTAGTAGTCAGTTTTTTACATTCTGTCTGATCATCGGGGCAGGCTATGCCGGTTTAAAAACAGAACCTATACTCATTTACTATGCTGTTTTGCTAGTCTGCCTGATCGTTGCATTGGTATATGGCTTTGGGTTGGTTAAAAAAGAGAAGATCAAATGGTTTGCAATTCAATACGAAATGCCCATCATCAAAAAGGCATTTCCTATGATGATCTCAACCATGATGCTCATCTTCACTCTTTCGATTGACAGGATGATGCTTAGCTATTACTGGGACTTAAAAACGGTGGGCATATTCTCGGCCATCTCGAAAATTACGTTCGTGATGACCTTCTTTCCGAGTATCATCAGCAGTTACATAATGCCTAAAGTGGCTTTGGCCTTTACAGAGAAAGACACAAGTGCTATTAAAGGCTTGTATAAGAAAAGCCTTAAAGCCATTCTGCTCAGTACCCTTCCTTTTCTACTTGTCTTTGCGTTCTTTCCCCAACCGTTTCTTCAGCTTTTCAATAAGGAGATCACTGGTCCTGAACACATTACAGCTTTTTACATTTTCCTTGGTGCCTATTTTGTCTCAGGTAGCCTTATTGGGCCTCTTGATGTATTCCTTAACATGACTGATAACCAAAAAGTGGGTCAGGTCACGATCATGCTAAGCACCTTGCTAAACTTGATTCTTAACTGGTTGCTGATACCTGATATGGGTATTAGTGGTGCAGGGATTGCTACACTTATCAGTTTTAGTGCCTGGCAATCAAGCAACTATGTTATTCTAAAAAGAAAAGGAATTATTTAGTTTTCAACTTCAGAAGCGCTTTAGCCAGCTCTGCAAACAAGACCAAAAGCACAAAAGATATTCCGAAGATGCTTGTAGAAAGCACGATGTACTTAAACTGATTGGGGCTAAACTTTTGATAAGAAGGTACAAATGACTGAATGACCTGGAAGTCCTCTGCGACAGCAAGTTCAGTTTCTAGTTTGCTCCTTTTCATTCGCAGTTCAAATGACTTAACATTGATGTCTGACAAGGTACCTGGATTCTCCAAAATCAACTGCCCGGGCTTTTGTGTTGAAAGCAATCGTTTAAAGTTAGTTGCCAGAGAATCGACATCTTTTGCAGAGTTTTCAGTGATCACGATATTCTCTATGAGCGACTTTTTGTAGCTGTCGATCCTACTCTTAATGTAAGGCATTTGGTTCATGTAGGCCACAATTCCTTTTTCCAGGTCAGGCAGAACTGCATGGTCAGATACTACAGCTTCGAGAGAAAAGAAACAGCGGTAATCTCTCATTTTCAACAATTCTTCACTCATGTTCTCCATAATGATATTCGCCTCCAGCTTCTTGACCATGTCAATTTGCTTCTTTGAAAGGCCAAGACCACCTTGCAAAAAGTCATAATTGCGCTCTTCAATGGCCTTCTTCAATGTGCCAAAAGTGGCTAGTGCCTGTTCATTAGAAAGTGTTCTGGAGATTGCATAAAGCTCTGATTTATAGGTAATCACCGCACTATTGTACCGGTAAAATGAATACCCGAAAACCACTACAGCAAGACCAACAAACAGAATAAAGTAGGATTGTATCTTTTTAAAGATACCCTTCAGAAGCTCAAAATAAGAATACTGCATGTAAAGTTAAATAGAGCGTAAAACTAGAAATAATTCTTAATTTTCGAATCAGACGGGGAATGAAGAAACTTTTTTTAAATATCTGTTTTTCATATCATTACGCTTTTTAGACGATAATTTACACCCCTGAAATGTATCTCACACCGGATAAGGCAATTGTAATCATCAAAGAGTAGATGGGTTCTGACAATAAAAAGGGATCAGGTTATTACCTTAAACTTATTGCCATTTTCGTTTTGGTCGCCGGATATACCTCTGATGGAATTTACAAGTACATTACCTCTTACCAAATATCAGAGTTCCGTATTTCCATCATTGTTAGAGGCTTAAGTATGCTGCTATTTTTCACCTACTTACTATTTAATTATAAAAAGATTCGGGTTGAATTTTTACTTCTTCTGCTCTTTCTGGCTTGTACAACTCTTATCGGCCATTACTACTATTTTGAAATTACCAAAGAGCAATATGACTACAAAGAGAGCATCAATTTGTTTTTTAAATACATATTTACATTTGTCATATTCTACGCATTTGTTGATATAGAAAAGAAATACTTTCAGAAAATACTCACAGTATATGAATGGGTATTGATAATCAACTGTCTTCTTGCGATTACTGGTCTTTTGCTAAACATTGAGTTTCTAAAATCTTACGTATGGCAGTGGTATCGCTTTGGCTATAATGGTCTGATCTACGCACAAAATGAATCTACCCAGTTTTATTTCATTGCCCTTATTTATACTACCCAATTGGCTTTTATACAAAAAAAGAAGCTATGGCTTTTTGCTTTAGTGGTTGTTGCATCTTTACTGAGTGGCACAAAAGCACTCCTTATCATTGATGTTGCCCTACTTGGTTTTATTGCTTTTTACTTTGGGTCTGTCAGACAAAAATTGGCCTTGTTTAGTTTTCTGATTATCATTATATCAGCAATTTCCATCATACTTTACACTGACAGTTTTAGGAACTACACGGATATATTTATCAGAATATATGAGGAGCATGGTTTACTCACTATGCTTTTGTCGCATAGAGATCTTCTTTTCCAATATCGTTTTCCATTAGTTACAGGCCAATGGGAGACAGTAAACTACTTTTTTGGTGGACATGACATCACCAGAAACTTAATTGAGCTCGATTATGTAGATCTATTTCTCTTTTTCGGAAGTATAGGGACAATCGCTTTTGTATGGATTCAATGCTATACTATATTCTCCGGATTTGGTAAAACAGCTTTGTACACTTTTTTTGTGCTAACTTATATTTCTATATCTTTTCTGGCAGGGCATTTTCTTGCGAGTGCGGTCAATAGTCTTTATCTGGTACTTCTAGTATATCACCTACACTTCCAACTTGATGCTGAAAAATCAATCGTTTAACGACCTGTTTTTTATAGCATCTGTTTACACTTTTGTTGTTACTCTGCCTATTTCTTTATTAGCCAACAATATTGCTACTATAGCATTGGTCTTAAGTCATATCATCTATCGGGTAAAGACTAAAACTCACCTCAATAAATTCGATATTCTCTTTTTCATACCAATAGCTGGTTATGTACTTGAAATAGTCGGATTGTTGTATACGAAAAACCTTTCTGATGGCTATTTTGAGCTGGAAAAAAAGTTAGTTCTTCTGCTTTTTCCCCTAATTGCCTTGTATGACAATAGGTTTAAGAGCAAACTTAATATGTCCACAGTAATGGATGTTTTTAGTCTCACCATACTGTTCGTTTGCATTTATTGTCAATCTGTAGCTATAATTGATATACTCCAGAAAGATTTGCCTGCAAAAGAGTTTCTTGACTACGAATATTCCGGCCATGAATTGTTCAAGCCCTTATCATTACATGCCACCTATGTTGGAATCTACCTATTACTTGTTCTTCATCATCTTTATAAAAGACTGCTAAGTGGAAGCAAGTTCTATGTAAAACTGCTTTTTGCATTCACCTTACTATATACCATATTCTGCATATTCCACACTAGTTCAAGAGTAGCATTCATTGGATTGCTGGTGCTTATGGGAATAGTTTTTTACCAAAACTTGAAACAATTTTCATTGATGGTAAGGATCGTGATTCCTATCCTTCTATTAAGTGTTTTTACTGCTCTAGCATATTACTATCTGCCCTATCTGGCGTATAAATTTCTGTGGATCAAAGAGCTGATTGTTTTACCAAAAGCTGACGATGTCAACAAGCTCGAATACCTACGTAACGAAAGGGTCTACTTGTGGCCAACAGCTATGGAACTGATCGCTCAAAAACCTATTCTGGGATATGGACCCGGTGATGTGTTTGACGATCTGGTCAACATATATAAGGCAAAAGGCTATACCGTTTGGGCTGAGGGTCGATACAATGTTCATTCTCAATATTTACATACCTGGCTTTCCACAGGTATACTAGGTTTAGGCTTACTCCTTGCCATGATTGTAACAGGAATAGTCAGAGGTATTCAAAAATCGTCTTACTTGTTTGTACTGTCAATTCTCACTGCACTGGTATGTGTGACTGAGGTATTCTTTGGCCTACATCAGGGCATTGCTTTTTTTGGCTTCTTTTATGTTCTCTTTGTAAAAAATGCCACTATCTAAAATCCTTGTTGTTTCTAATATGTTTCCTTCCGAAGGGCACAAAAGCTTCGGAATATTCGTGCAGAAATTTGTTTTCCAAATGGGGCATCATGGCATAGCTTGTGATTTAGTCGTGATCAAGGGACGTGGCAGATCTGCTCCGGAAAAGATTGCTAAGTATCTTGTATTTTACTTTAGATTGTGCATTTATTTACTGTTTAAAGAATATGAGCTTGTTTACATCCACTATGTCGCACACGTAGCGCCACTTTTATTGGTCTTAAAGCTATTTCGAAAGCCTTTTTTTGTTTGCAATTTTCATGGAGGAGACCTGATACCTGATACCAAAAATGAAGAATTGCTTCTTCCGTTTTCGCTGCAGTTGGCCAGAAAGTCCCAACTTTGTGTAGTGCCTTCGCATTATTACAAAAGAGTTCTAGCCGAGAGGATGAAGACTGACAAACCTGAAATTCTGGTCTCAGCCTCTTCAGGTGTGAATTCTGCCCTTTTTCTTCCATTGGAGAAGAAACATCAGGAGCCAAACATTGTTACCTTAGGTTATGTATCAAGAATAGACAAAGAAAAAGGTTGGGATACATTTATTTTGGCCATACAGAAGCTAAAAAAAAGGGATACAGGGTACACTATCAAGGGGCTGATGGTAGGCACAGGCGCAGAATTACCTCAACTAAGATCATTGATTGAGGATTGTAATTTGGCCAATGACATTCAATTGGTAGGAGAGGTGCCTAATCATGAGCTTCCTGCTTATTTTGCACAAATGGATGTTTTTATTTTCCCGACTCGCCGCTCATCTGAAAGCCTTGGCTTGGTAGGCCTTGAGGCAATGGCTTGTGGCGTGCCTGTGATCGCCTCAGAAATTGGGGGGATTACAGACTACGTAAAGCATGAGTACACAGGACTCCTCGTTGACCCTGGCAACGAAGAGGATTTAGTGGAAAAAATCATCCTTTGGAAAAGTTTTCCGGAAGGTCAAAAACAACAAATCATCCGGGCCGGCATAGAAATGTCGCATTCTTTTGACATGAAAGTGGTCTCAAAAGCATTGATTGACCAGTTAAACCAGCGATTCGATGCTTACCAAAGGAGATGAAATAGCCTACTATAAGCAAAGTAGCGGAGAAAGTGAGAAGCATTTTCATCGTCTAGGCAATCCTGATTTCAAGGGTTTAACCGTGCTAGACCTTGGCTGTGGACAGGGAAGTCTCTGTGTTGAATTAGCCAAAAAAGAGGCAGCAAAAGTGTATGGTGTTGACATTGATCAGGAGCGTATTGCGTTTGCAGAAAAACAGCTGGAATCCAACTTTCATACGTACTCAGATATTATCAGCTATCACACTGGCCAGCTTGAAGACCTTGATATTCCAGAAGTTGATGTCATTATTTCTAAAGACACCTTTGAACACATCATTGGATTGGAACAATTAATGCCAGTTCTTATCCGTAAGCTGAAGCCTGGGGGTAGGCTTATGGTTGGTTTTGCTCCATTTTATCATAGTGCCTTTGGTGATCACAAACGAACTGAGGCTGTTCTCCCATGGGCACATTTGATCATCCCGGAGCCAATCTTAATTAACAGACTAAACAGAAAGTATCATCAGGACCTAAAATCCATTGCTGATCTCGGCCTTAATAAACTAAGCATCACGGAGCTTGAACACTTGCTGCTTAAATCTAGGTTACACGTTGAGCTTTTTATAACCAACCGAAGTGAGAATCCTGTGCTTGGCTTATATAGACTGCTCTCCTTCATCCCTTTTATGAGAAAGTACTTTACTCACAACTGCTACTTTATCCTGAGAAAAAGTGCTTAAAAAGGTAAAATTGTTTGGCTTTGATTTTATTCAGGCAAGCGGGTTTGCTGAGGTTCTGGAGGAAGTCAACCATTTCCGCTCTACACTGGATTCTGACAAACTCCCACTGCTCATCACTCCAAACGTTGATCAGGTGGTGAGGATGAATGATTATCCTGAGCTGGCCCCTATTAAGCAAGCACGCTTTATTTTACCAGATGGTAAACCACTCTGTTGGGTTGCCGATCTTAAAAAAAAATCTCTTAACCGGCTTTCAGGCTCTGACTTTTTTCAGGCGTACATGAACCAAAAGGCTTACGAAGGGAAAAGAGTACTGTTTATCGTTCCCAATGAAGAGGTTTATCATTACTTCACCCAGCGGTCAATACCTGTTTCAGTCCAGATTGCTCCTCAATTACCCAAACAAAATCTGGCGGAACATTCTAAGGCGCTGCAATTGGCCGATGAAGTACTTAAACATGAACCTTTTGATCATCTGGTGATCGGCTTAGGCTTTCCAAAGCAGGAGCAGTTAGCCATGCTTATCATTAAAAAATGCCAGGAACATAGACTCAAGCCTCCCTTGATAATGCTGCTGGGGGCTTCATTTGAGTTTTATGCCGGATTAAAAAAGCGTGCTCCAATCTGGATGCAACGCATAGGGATGGAATGGTTTTACAGAATGATGTCAGAGCCTTCTCGTTTGGTGAAGCGATACGCCTATTCCAACACCATTTTTATATACCTGGCTGTAAAAGAGCTATTTGCTAAATAGGTTGTATTTGAGAATGCAATAAATAGCCCTGAAGCCATCTCTCCAGCCAATTTTTTTACCTTCTTCATAAGTTCTTCCGTAGTAGGATATCCCCACTTCATATATTCTGATGCCCGGCACTCTTGACATCTTGGCAGTTACCTCGGGCTCAAATCCAAATCTTTTCTCTTTCAGATCAAGTGACTTTAAAATCTCAGCCCTGAACAATTTGTAACAAGTCTCCATATCAGTCAAGTTGAGATTGGTAAACATATTTGACAGCATCGTGAGGAACTTATTGCCTATGGTATGCCAGAAAAACAATATCCGGTGTGGCCTCCCTCCCATAAATCTTGAGCCATACACTACATCTGCAAAACCATCAATCACTGGCTTGATCAAAATCTCATATTCATTTGGGTCATATTCAAGATCTGCGTCCTGAATGACGATGTAATCACCTGAACACCTCTTAATGCCTGTGTGCAATGCAGCCCCTTTACCTTTATTTATTTCATGTTTGAAATAGCTGATATTCAAATCTTTATTCTTTGACTGGTAGTCCAGAATGGCTTCTTCAGTATTGTCTTTTGAGCAGTCATTCACGATAACGATCTCAAGATGCAGCCGCTCCCTCAATCGAATTGACTTTATTTTATCGAGTATGCGATGGATGGTTCGCCCCTCATTATAGGCTGGAATCACGATAGATAAAGTAGGCTCTGGCATAAGCGGGATTCTGGTCGATCTTGCAAACTTACGTTTATTTACCATCACAGACTTTGGCTATCACAGATGTTACCAGGCACATTCAACCTGTCATTTGCTTATTCACATTCAGGCTATTCATTTTTTTTACAGTTTTGCAGCGAAATTTTGCCGGGAGGGCAATAAGCGCTCTGAGCTCAACGTTAACAGACCGAAACTAACTACTTAAACCAAGCCATCGTGGGTATTCGATACTCCAGATTTACCGGGCTAATTCATTATTTGGGAGACCTCAGCCTACTGACGCTGGCGTTTTTGCTTTCCCTGCTGTTTGAATACTCCTCTTTTTCAGAGATCTTCTTTATCAAAAACCAAATCCTTCTGGTGCTTCTCATCAGTATTTGGTCTGTTTTGGTATTTTTCCTCAAGATCTATGATATCCCCAGGGTTTCTCTATTAAGGGATGTACTACTCGATCTGATCAAACTAGTGCTTTTGCACATTGCCATTGTAACAGCATTGGTAGTGTTGGTTACAGAACTTCAGCATTCCAACCAGTTTTTCCTTAGTTTTTATGTAGTCACTCTTGTTTTAGTCCTGAGCTGGAGACTGGGCTTCCTGCTTTTCCTGCAATACTATCGTAAAATTGGTTTCAATTATAGGAATATCATCGTAGTAGGCTATGACGAAGTAAGCCGTGAACTGGTAAAATATTTTGAGTCGAGGCCAAGTTTTGGCTATCGCTTCAGAGGCTTTTTTGATGATCGCAAGAAGAAACAAGACATAAAAGGCCGACTAGAAGAAATTGAACATTTTGTGATTCAGGAAGACATTGATGAGATCTATTGCTCCATCAGCCGTCTGAGCCAGCCCCAACTTAACAAGCTTGTTCAAATTGCTGATAACAACCTCATTCGCCTAAAACTGATCCCTGATTACCGTGAGTTTGTTTATGACGACATCAAAGTCAATCACTACGGCAGGTTCCCCATCATCACCTTTAGGCATGAGCCGCTTAACAACTACATCAATCAGTTACTCAAGAGGGTCTTTGATATTGCCTTTTCGCTGTTTGTAATCATAGTATTTCTTTCCTGGCTGTTTCCGCTCATTTCCTTGATCATCAAGCTAAATTCACCTGGACCGATATTGTTTTTCCAAAAACGTACAGGCTTATACAACCGCACTTTCTGGTGTTGGAAGTTCAGAACCATGAAAGTGAATGAGGAAGCCCATACCCGCAAGACTTCTCCCAATGATGAGCGGATCACCCCGGTGGGTAAATTCTTAAGAAAGACCAATTTAGATGAGCTCCCCCAGTTCTTCAATGTACTTATGGGCGATATGAGTGTGGTAGGCCCAAGACCCTATATGTTGGTTGAAACTGAATATTTCTCAAAACTAGTGGAGAAATACATGGTGAGGCATTTGGTGAAGCCGGGAATTACCGGATTATCTCAATCGAGAGGATTACGAGGTCCAACTCCAAACACATTTGTAATGAAGCAAAGAGTGAAAATGGATATCTTTTATATTGAAAATTGGAGCTTTATTCTTGACCTTAAAATCATCCTAAGGACTTCAGTGAACATGATCAGAGGTGACAGAAACGCCTTTTAGTAAAATTAGCCTCTGATTTATAATCAGTTACAAATTAAAAAAGCTCCCTTGAGGAGCTTTTTTGTTTTAGGTAGTGGTGATGGACGGAATCGAACCGCCGACACAAGGATTTTCAGTCCTTTGCTCTACCAACTGAGCTACATCACCAAAAACGAGGTGCAAATGTATGCCTTAAAAAATATTTTATCAAAATTACTTTCGGAGTTTTACCTTTGAACAAATCAAGCTTATGCAGGCTGCTTCACAATATGTATTTGCGCTTGTGCTCCTTTTAGCCACTTATTTCATTTACAAAAGAGCCAAGCAGATCATCTTCAATATTCGTTTGGGGCAGTCTTATGTTCCTGAGGGATCAACCGCCGGGAGATGGAAAAACATGCTTCTGATGGCTTTTGGCCAAAAAAAGATGTTTCAAAAGCCACTAATTGGTTTGATGCATTTTATCATTTATGCAGGCTTTATCATCATCAATATTGAAGTGCTTGAAATTGTATTGGATGGATTGCTGGGAAGCCACCGAATTTTTGCTGCACCCTTGGGACAATTTTACCCTTTGGTAATCAATGTTTTTGAAGGACTTGCCTTGGGTGTGATAGTGGTTTGTGTGGTGTTTCTCATTCGCAGAAACATCCTTAAAGTCAAACGATTTACGTCTGCTGAGATGACCCGTTGGCCAAGATTAGATGCCAACATCATTCTGTTTGTAGAAATCGCTTTGATGACGGCCTTTCTTACCATGAATGCCTCAGATAACCTCCTCCAACAAAGATCTGAGGCTTCAGCACATTATCTTGCTGTGGGACCTTTCTGGATTAGCAGCATGTTATCTCCTTTGCTCGATGGCCTCAGCACGGGAGCACTTTTGGTGATCGAGCGGTTTGGATGGTGGTTTCATATAGTTGGCATACTGGCTTTTGCAGTGTATGTGACCTATTCAAAACATCTCCATATCTTCTTGTCATTTCCGAACACCTATTTTAAGAGTGAGGAGCCGGTAGGCCGTATTGCCAATATGCCCGATGTGACCAGAGAGGTAAATATTATGTTGGGCTTTGCAAGCGACCAGGGAGAAGCGGCACCGGAAGGTAAAAAGTTCGGAGCTAAAGATGTTACCGACTTAAGCTGGAAAAATCTTTTGGACGCCTACTCCTGCACGGAGTGTGGCCGATGCACCGCAAGTTGCCCGGCTAATCTCACAGGCAAAAAGCTATCCCCACGTAAAATCATGATGGATACCAGAGATCGGGCGGAAGAGCTTGGAGAATATCGGATGGTAGGTATCAAAGATCCCAAAATTGAAGCAAACACTTTGCTTGATCAGTATATCAGTAGAGAAGAAATATTGGCTTGCACCACTTGCAATGCCTGCGTTGAAGCCTGTCCGGTTAACATTAATCCTCTGGACATTATCGTTCAGTTGCGCAGATTTAGTGTAATGGAGGAGTCGAGTGCTCCCGGTCAGTGGAATGCCATGTTTGCTAACCTGGAGAACAATATGGCACCTTGGAAATTTGCACCCAGTGACCGTGCAAACTGGATCGAAAAAGTAAACCCAAACACCTAGTTCCCTCATGGAAAGCATTCACGTGCCTATCATGGCTGAAGAAGTAGCCAAAGGAAATGCCCCTGAAATCTTGTTTTGGGTGGGTTGTGCCGGATCGTTTGATGAGCGTTACAAATCCGTTACCGTCGCATTTACACGAATTTTGCACCATGTCGGAATAAAATACGCTGTTCTTGGTCCAGAAGAAAGTTGTACCGGCGACCCGGCCCGCAGAGCAGGAAATGACTTTCTTTTTCAAATGCAGGCCATCAGCAATATCCAGTTGCTGAACACTTATCAGGTAAAGAAAATTGTAACCGCTTGCCCGCATTGTTTTAACACCATTAAGAATGAGTACCCAGCACTTGGGGGTAAATATGAAGTGATGCATCATAGCACCCTTTTGCAACAACTTATAAATGAAGGGCGGATCAAGCTAAAAGAGGGTGGGGAGTTCAAAGGGACGAAGATTACTTATCATGACTCTTGTTATTTAGGCAGGGCCAATCAAGTTTATGAAGCACCAAGAGCGGTATTAAAAGCATTGGACGCTGAACTGGTTGAAATGAAAAGAAGTAAAGCAAAAGGCCTATGCTGTGGGGCCGGAGGTGCACAGATGTTCAAAGAGGCTGAGTCCGGGGCTAAAGAAATCAACATTGAACGAACGGAAGAGGCCCTTAGCACAGGAGCCAAAGTGATAGCTGCTGCTTGTCCTTTTTGTCTCACCATGATGACCGACGGAGTAAAAAATAAGGAAAAAGAAGCCTCTGTAAAAGTGCTTGACCTTGTTGAAATGATTGAAAAGAGCCTATAATGAAACTTTTTGAGGGATTTGACCCTAGTTCTCAGGTCTGGATTTTCTCAGCGATAAGACCATTGAGTCTCATCGAACAAGGCACTCTAGCTAAAAAAATGCAGATCTTTCTCGAGGGTTGGAGCAGTCACGGTCAGGCCTTAAAAACAAGCTATGTGCTGCTGCAAAATCAAATCCTGCTGGTAGCAGCAGATCAGAGTCAAGGCCAGGCCAGCGGTTGTGCGATTGATAAGCTTATAGCGGTCATCCATGACCTTGAGAACGAATTGCCCTTGAATTGGACAGATCGATCTAAAATTGTTCTTCAAGTTGAAGGAATTGTCACGCTCACCAATTCTTCAGATTTGAAATCAGGCCAGTTTAACCTGAAACCTGAAGCCACACTGGTTTACAACACGGCAGCATATTCTGTTAATCAGGTTCAAAACGACTTTTTAGTGCCTGCCCTGGGTAGCTGGCTGAGGCGATTTATGGTCTCAAACACAGCGACATAAAACCAAAGGAAGTTTTTAAAGGCATGTGAAACACCCAATTTCTTTTGGTTTGTTGAAATTGTTGCTAATTTTAAACCCTGTTTTGTAACGAACATTCAAGATCATTGTCTTCCTCAGCATGAAAAGATTAAGTATTCTGGTTCTCATTTTTGGAGCTATTTTGTTTGCAGGCTGTAATTCAGCAAAAAGAGCAGCTAAGCAAGGAGAAAAAAGATTTATCAATGGTGAATACGAGTTTGCCATTGAAAGATACACCGCCGCATTGCAAAAAGGGACTAAAAAGCCTGATGTTGCTAATTTTAAAATAGCAGAAGCCTACCGCCTGTCGAACAGGATCAAAATGGCTGAGCCTTTTTATGCAAAAGCTTTGGAGCTGGGTACACTCGAAGAGAACGCCCATTTCTATCAAATTTTTGCACTGAAAGCTAATGGCAAATACCCTGAGGCTAAGGACCAGATCATGAAGTATGGCCCCAACAAAAACTTCAAGAACACCATGTATAAATCGTGGGCGAAAGATGAACTGGATAATCTTGCTGAACTCGATAGTATTATCGCAAAGCAAAATTACTATCAGCTAACCAATGTAGATTTCATCAATACCCCAGGAGCAGAATATGGCCCTATTTCTTATGAAGGTGATCAATTGGTCTTCACATCTGCACGTGCCCAAGGCCCTATTTACGCAGCAAACGGTCAGGGTTTCACGGATCTCTACAAAATAAAATTCGATGATGAGACAAGGAAATCAGGATCCGTAACCATGTTCCTTGAGAAGTACAATATTCCCAATGTACATGAGGGAGCCATTACTATTTCTCCTGATGGAAAGATGATTGTTTTTGCAAGAGGGAACGATGGAAGTAAAAAAGGTGCGACTGAAGTTAACCTATTTTATTCTGTGTTTAGCAAAGGTGACTGGACAGAGCCTCAGATGCTGCCCATTTCTGACCAAAGAGCATGGGACTCTTCCCCTGCCTTCAGTAACGATGGAAAGTCTCTGTATTTTGCTTCAAACCGTGAAGGTGGCCGTGGTGGTATAGATCTCTGGAGAGCTACTGTAGATAAAAACGGAAGATTTAAAAGCCCGAAAAACATGGGCAAGGTTATCAACACCAAAGGTGATGAGATGTTCCCTTACGTTTCCGATGATGGGAAACTCTATTTCTCATCTGACGGGCACCCTGGACTTGGTGGTCTTGACTTGTTTGCTGCAACTTCAAAAGGTGGTGAAGTTAAAATCGAAAATCTAGGTGTTCCCATGAACTCAACTTCGGATGATTTCGGAATCGTTTTCATCAATGAGTTCTCCGGGTACGTATCTTCCAATCGTGAAGGTGGCAAAGGAGACGATGATATCTACTTCTTCGAAAACAAGATACCAAACCGCAAAACAGCTACTTACAGCGTAAAAGCAACCACTGTTAGAGGAGATAATGAAGAGATTTTAAGTGGTGTAAACATTAAGGTAGCAGACAACAACAACAAGATGGTTGCAGAGGTTGTAACCGGTGAAGATGGTGAATTTACTTTCCCAGTAGAAATTGGAAAGAACTACGTAATCACTGCAGAGAAGGAGAAATTCTTTACCAAGCGTGATCTCTATACCACTGCAGGTAAGGCCAAGGCTCAGGAAGATCTGCCTGAAATGGTCAACAAAATTGTTCTTGACTATGTAGTTGCACTTGATGAAATCGTAGAAAACAAGGCCATTGTGCTTGACAACATTTACTATGACCTTAATAAGTCAGACATCAGAGAAGATGCAGCTCTTGAGCTTGATAAACTGGTAACTCTTCTTCAAGACAATCCCGGAATTTCCATTGAGCTTAGCTCCCATACTGATAACCGTGGAGATGATAAGTACAATCAGATCCTTTCACAAAAAAGAGCAGAGGCAGCAGTGGCCTACTTGATCACCAACGGTATTGATCAGGCAAGGGTAACTGCGAAAGGCTACGGCGAGACTCGTCCGATCATGGAAAATGCCGAAGCGGAAGAAGACCATCAGAAAAATCGTCGTACCGAGTTTAAGGTAACCGAGTACAAAAAGTAATTCGTTTCAATTATTAAAAAAGTCCTGCCTGAAAAGCAGGACTTTTTTATTTTAGCCCTACTATGGAAGAGCGCTATACAGCAAGGGGAGTCTCAGCGAGCAAGGAGGATGTACATCAAGCGATTAAGAGTATAGACAAAGGCTTGTTTCCCAAAGCTTTTTGTAAGGTAGTGCCAGATCTGCTCTCAGGAGACCCTGATTATTGCTTGGCCATGCATGCAGATGGCGCCGGAACCAAATCTTCCCTGGCTTATGCATATTGGAAAGAAACAGGTGATTTGAGCGTCTGGAAAGGCATTGCTCAGGATGCAGTGGTGATGAATTTGGACGATCTGCTTTGTATTGGGGCCGGAAATCAACCCATAATGCTCTCATCAACCATAGGTCGTAATAGAAGACTGATACCAGGCGAAGTTATAGCTGCCCTGATCAATGGAACGGAAGAGTTACTTGAAGAGCTGCGAAACCTAGGAGTTCCTATTTATAGCACAGGTGGTGAAACGGCTGATGTTGGTGATCTGGTTCGAACAATCATTGTTGATAGCACAGTCATCACACGATTAAAAAGATCAGAGGTCATTGACAACGCTCATATAGCTCCAGGCCAGGTAATAGTAGGGCTTGCTTCGTACGGTAAAGCAAGCTATGAACTTGAATACAATGGTGGAATGGGTTCTAATGGACTTACCTCTGCACGGCATGATGTGTTTTCACACTATTTAGCCGAACTCTATCCGGAGACTTTTGACTCCGGGATTGACTCAAACTTGGTATACTCCGGTAGCTATAAGCTCACCGATGCATTTGAAGAGGAAAAAACTTCAGTTGGCAAGCTTGTCCTTTCACCCACACGCACTTACGCACCTATTTTGATCAAGGTGTTGAAACAATTCCGTAATCAAATAAAAGGGATGGTTCACTGTAGTGGAGGGGGACAGACCAAAGTATTGCACTTTCTTACAAATGGGCATGTGATTAAAGACCAGTTATTTGAAGTCCCGCCATTGTTTAAAATGATACAGGAAGAAAGCAAGAGCAGTTACGAAGAAATGTACAAAGTCTTTAATATGGGACATAGGATGGAGATTTACACTGATGAAAAAACAGCTGAAGAGATCATTACTATCGCAACTGAATTTCATGTACAGGCTAAAATCGTTGGTAGAGTAGAACGGTCAGAAATACCTTCTGTCACTTTGAATTCTCCTTATGGTGAATTTAAATACAAAAAATAAGAGCGGACAATTAAGGTCCGCTCCTGATTTTATTTAAGCCTCGAGCAATTTATTAACCATCCGACAAGGCTTCAGCTCCTCCCACGATTTCAAGAATTTCTTTCGTGATGGCTGCTTGTCTTGACCTGTTATACGTCAGTCTCAACTCTTTTAAAAGCTCCCCTGCATTATCTGTCGCTTTGTCCATAGCGGTCATTCTTGCTCCATGCTCAGATGCATTGCTTTCAAGAATTGATTTATACAACTTGACATTGAGAGATTTAGGGATAAGCTCTCTGTAAATAGTAGCCTTATCCGGCTCGAAAATATAATCGTCATCAGTCTCACTGCCTGTTGGGCTATGATCGGTTTGTGTGTCAGCAAGAGGAAGAAACTGATTAACTCTTACAATCTGTGTGGCTACATTTTTAAACTCATTGTAAACCAGATATACCTTATCGTAAGTACCATTGGCATAAGATGCCATCAAGTATTCTGATACCTTTTTTGAGTTGTTGAATGTCAATGCACTAAAGATCTGGACAAAGTTTAGATTCACGGAATAGCCCTTCCTTCCCATGTTTTCTCCACCCTTTTTACCTAAAGCCATAAACTCAACTTGTCCTTTACCAGCCAAATCAGGATAATTTTCCTGAATGTAACCAAGAGCTCCTTTTGAAACATTGCTATTAAACGCTCCACAAAGCCCCCGATCAGATGTAATTAACACGAAGAGTACCTTTTGAACAGGCCTTACTTTGGTATAATCACTTTCAGTTGCCCCTTCTTCTACGCCTCTTGTGATGTTATTTAATATACCGTCAAGCTTCTGAGCATAGGGACGCATCTGCATGATGGCCTCCTGAGCTCTTCTCAGCTTTGCAGCAGCCACCATTTTCATTGCTTTGGTGATCTGCTGAGTAGACATGACCGATTGGATACGGCTCCTGACCTCTTTTAGTCCTGGCATACGCTAAGATCAGTAGGTGTACTTGGAAGAAATGGACTTCGCTACCGCTTTTAGCTGATCAGTGACACTGTCATCAATCTTTCCTTTGGCTAAATCAGCCAACAACTCTTTGTTCTGAGCCTTTAAAATGATTGTTAGCTCGTGTTCAAAATCTTTCACTTTTGAAGGAGGAACCATGTCAATGGCACCTGAGGTAGACAAGTAGATAATTGCCACCTGAAGTTCTACCGGAACTGGTGAGTATTGGGCTTGTTTCAGAATCTCCTGGTTACGACGACCACGCTCAATGGTAAGCTTTGTAGCGGCATCTAGGTCAGATCCAAATTTTGAAAAGGCCTCTAGTTCCCTGAACTGAGCTTGATCCAACTTCAACGTACCGGCTACTTTCTTCATTGACTTGATCTGAGCACTACCTCCAACCCTGGATACAGAAATACCTACGTTGATCGCCGGACGAATACCTGAGTTGAACAGGTTGGTTTCAAGAAATATCTGTCCATCCGTAATCGAAATCACATTGGTAGGAATATATGCTGACACATCCCCTGCCTGAGTTTCGATAATTGGTAATGCAGTAAGCGATCCACCGCCTTTCACTTTTCCTTGCAGTGAGGGAGGAAGGTCATTCATGGACTGTGCGATGCTATCAGAAGAAATTATTTTAGCTGCACGCTCGAGCAAACGGCTATGCAAGTAGAATACGTCACCAGGATAGGCTTCACGTCCCGGAGGTCTTCTAAGCAAAAGCGATACTTCACGGTAAGCAACTGCCTGCTTTGACAAATCATCATAAACCACAAGAGCAGGTCTTCCGGTATCTCTGAAGAATTCACCAATAGATGCACCAGTAAATGGAGCGAAGAACTGCATGGGTGCAGGATCGGAGGCTGAGGCAGCAACCACTACGGTATAAGGCAATGCACCTCCTTTATCAAGGGCATTTACTACCTGAGCTACTGTACTTGCTTTTTGGCCAATGGCAACGTAGATGCAAAAAACCGGCTGACCTTTTTCAAAAAACTCTCTTTGGTTGATAATGGTATCAATCGCAACTGCCGTTTTACCGGTTTGCCTGTCTCCAATGATGAGCTCACGCTGACCTCTACCGATAGGAATCATCGCATCGATGGCCTTGATACCCGTTTGCAACGGTTCGTTTACGGGCTGCCTGAAGATTACTCCTGGAGCCTTTCGCTCGATTGGCATTTCAAAAAGTTCACCTGCAATAGGACCTTTGCCATCAATTGGATTACCCAGTGTATCAACTACTCTGCCCAGCATACCATCACCTACCATTACAGAGGCAATACTTTTGGTACGCTTCACAGAGTCTCCTTCTCTAATTCCTTTAGAGTCGCCAAAAAGTACAGCTCCGACATTATCCTCTTCTAGGTTGAGAACTAAGCCTTTAAGTCCGTTTTCAAATTCGATAAGCTCACCTGCCTGTACGCTTAACAAGCCGTATATACGAGCTACCCCGTCTCCTACTTGCAAAACAGTACCTACTTCTTCAAGTTCAGCGGTAGTTTTTTGATTTGAAAGCTGCTCTCTTAGTATCGCTGTTACTTCGTCTGGTCTGATTTCTGCCATTTCTTATGTAAATTCTAAAGGTTAAAACAACTCAAATTCCCTTTATGTAAGGGTTGTATGTAAAACTCTTCCGTAATTCAGCAATTTGCTTCTTCACAGATTTATCCAGGATTTTATCTTCGATCTTTAATTGAAAGCCCCCTATGAGGCCAGGTTCAACCACATGCGAAAACGAAATTTCTGATCCGGAAACTTTTTTTGCTAATGTTTCAAAATCAGAGATTATTGCTGCGCTTACAGGCCCTGAAGTTGTAAGCTGAGCCTTTTTGATGCCTTTACGACTTAGATATAGGTTCTGAAAAGCCTCAGCGATGGAAGGTAGGTACTTTTCTCTTTTGTTCTTTTTCATTAAAAGGTAAAAGGAACCCGTAATCGGATGCAAACTTCCTTTGAAGATACGACTAACGATATCATACTTTTTGTCATGATGGATAACCGGATTGTTCAGCATCATCACAAAATCACGATTTTGATTGCAAACTGCCGTAAGGGATTGCATATCCTTCAACACTTCCTCCAGCGCTGACTTGTCTTCTGCCAGCTCAAGCAGAGATTTGGCGTACCTATAGGCTACTTTATGGTCAAGCATCTGCTTTTTATCTCTTTAGTTGAGTTTTGACTCTTTCAGGTAAGTCTGAACTAAATCCTGATTTTTCTGGTCATTTTTTAACTCTGATCGAAGTATTTTTTCAGCAATCTCAAGTGAAAGCTGGGCTACAAGGGTTCTAATTTCAGCTTTTGCAGACTCTTTCTCGGTGTCGATGGCAGTTCTTGCCTTTTGCAAAATTTGGGCAGCCTCAGCTGAAGCCCTGTCAGCAGCCTCCTGCCTTAAAAGATTGGCCGCCTGAGCAGCTTCTTTGATGATTTTATCTCGCTCTAGTCTTGCTTCCTGAAGAAGTTTCTCGTTATCGGAAGTAAGTTTTTGAATGTCTTCTCTTGCTTTTTCAGCCGCCCTTAAGGCGTCTTCAATAGATGCCTCTCTTTCTTTTACTGCAGAAAGCATGGGCTTCCAGGCATACTTGCCTAAAACAAATAGCAAAATGAGGAATACCAGGGTAGTCCAGAAAATCAGACCTATACTAGGGGTTACAAGTTCCATTTCAATATTATTTAGGGTGTTTCAAAATAGCAGGAAAGAGGCTATCCCTCTCTCCTGCTTTCTTTTGATGATTCGAGCTTATCCTTTGATGATAGCTACAACGATGGCAAATAGTGCTGCACCTTCAATAAGAGCCGCAGCAATGATCATCGCTGTTTGAATCTTTCCGGTAGCTTCCGGCTGACGAGCAATAGCTTCCATTGCTGATCCACCTATTCTACCAATGCCTAGACCTGCTCCGATTACGGCTAGTCCGGCTCCAATTACACCTAATCCTGTCATAAAAACTGTGTTTATTAAAATGAAAATAGTTGCTGTTTAATGGTGTTCATCATGCTCTTCAACTGCCATACCGATGAACAAGGCTGACAAAAGTGTAAATATAAATGCCTGTAAAGCTGCCACAAGCAGTTCAATCGTATTGATGAACAAAACAAAACCTATGGAAACCGGGGCGATCAAAATCGTTTTGAAAATGAAAATGAGTGAAATCAAACTTAAGATGATGATGTGCCCTGCCGTAATGTTTGCAAACAAACGAATCATCAAAGCAAATGGCTTAGAAATCACCCCAATAAGTTCAACCGGGATCATAATGATGTAAAGCCAGGAAGGAACTGCCGGCTTGAAAATATGTCCCCAATACGATTTCGTTCCGCTGAAATTGGTGATCACCGCTGTGAACATGGCCAAGGTAAGGGTAAAGGCTATATTTCCGGTAAGGTTGGCACTGAATGGGAAGAAAGGGATCAAGCCAATCAGGTTGTTGATCCAAATGAAGAAAAATGCTGTAAGTAAATAGGGCATGTACTTCAGGTATTTCTTCTCGCCAATGTTTGGCCTTGCAATCTCATCACGGACATAAACAACCAATGGCTCCATAAAGCCTGACAATCCTCTTGGGATGCCTTGATTCCTTTTATAAGATGAGGCTACAGGGATGAATATAAGTAGCAATAAAATGGCTGATAAAAAGAGAGAGAAAACATTTTTTGTGATCGAAAAATCCCAGGGCTTGGCATTTAGAGGATGCCCTTCTGAGTCAAGTTGCAAAGCACCGTTTTCGTCAGCGTAATAAATCTTTTCATGGTACTTAAGAAGCTTTACCCCATTCTTTTCAACCACGTGCTTGCCTTGATCATCATGATGGAACTCAGATGAGAGAAATGTGACTAAGCCCTGATCGGTCCATAAGATAATCGGCAATGGCAAAGAAACGGAGCGATCCCCTTCTCCCAGAATGTGAAACTCATGGGCATCAGCCACGTGATGCATGATAAGTTCTTTGGGGTCAAAAGCAGCAGATTCAGATGATTCTGTAGCAGCAGAGGCTGATCCTATGCTAAAAAATCCAAGAAACAGAACGAAGGATAAAAAACAAAAAAAGTTGCGGTTTCTGGTTAGTCGGCTTTCTATCATAGACTGTTACAGGTGCTCAGGTAGTATTTTCCTGAAAATTGACGCAAAGGTATTGATTAAACTGACACTATATGCAGGGTATAAAAGATTTTATCAACAGAAATATTTGCAATGTATTTACTTACTATTCAGCAGGTTATAAGCAATTAGGCCTTGTAAAACCAAAGCACTTATTCCAAATGCCACGGTACCTAGTCCGGAAACTAAAAGGCACTCCTCAGAGGCAGAAAAACCAAACGCTGATACAAGACCCAGCGAGATCATGAGGACCATACCTGTACCCATGAACACGAAGCCGGGGTAATCAGGCCACTTCTTTACAAGTCGAAAGAAAACCAGGTACAGAGCCAGTACCAAAGCTGCCGAAAGAAGTAGTAATTGATGAATGGATGAGCCTTTAGTAGGGCATTCAAGTTTATTCAAAAAGTAATCGCAGACACCAAACAAAAGCATCAAAAAGCCTACCTGATAGATAAAGTACCGAAGGAAGAGTGCTTTCATGATTCATTTCCCATTTTGATCGCCTCTTTTATTGCCAGATAAAGCGCCAAACCCACCCCTAATAAAGAACAAACAATAGAGGCCCAGTACCCTCCGATTTTACGATCAATCCAAGTACCTAAATAAGCTCCTGAAGCAATCAATATCAGCATTTGAAAAGCTAAATTGCTTAACCTGAGCCAACGATTAGCTGGCCTTCTGTCGCTCTTTTGCAAACTGTTGATCTTGCTGAAGCTGTATTTCCTTCACGGTAGCACCCATTTTACATGTACCATTGAAGGTGGCTCCGGGCTCAATAGATAGCTTATTGGTAATGATGTCGCCGGTGATGATACAACTTGCTTTCAAAACGAGCAATTCACTGATCTCCACTTTTCCTATGATCTGCCCCGCAAACTCCGCATTTTGAGCTGTAACATTGCCTTCGATCACTGCTCCTTCTCCCTGTGCTACTTTTGATTTACATTTGATGTTTCCGATCAGTTTGCCTTCCAGCCTCAAGTTCCCATAGGTTTCTATATCCCCTTGAATGATAGTGCCCTTCCCAATCGTGTTGCTGGAATTACTTATTTCTACCAATTCTTTCCTGCTTTCTTTATTTGCAAACATTGAACTACTTAGGTTTAGAGTGAAATGAACTCTGTCGGGTTCAGTGGGTTGCCATTGTGCCAAAGTTCAAGATGAAGATGTGGCCCGGTCGATACTTCCCCGCTATCTCCGATGATGGCAATGATATCTCCGGCGCTTACAAAACTACCAACTTTCTTTAAAAGAAGGGAGTTATGCTTGTAAACAGAGACCAGGTTACTTTTATGCTGAATCGCAATCATGTAGCCAGCATCATGAGTCCAGGTGCTTAGGATCACCATTCCATCCGTAATGCTTTTTACCGGTTCATCTTTCGGGGCAGCCAGATCTACTCCATAATGCCCTTTGCTCAGATTGAATTTTGAAGTAACAATTGCCCCACTGAGAGGTGAGAAAAAAACTATTGAGCTAAACTCATTTTTATAGCTGATTGATGCATTGAAGTTGTATACCTGATCTCCCGCATCTTCAAACTCAGATCTAAGCTGAGAGTCAATCGGTGCAATGTAATCTAGTTCTATCCCATCCCCTGTCGTTGCACCAGCATTTTCTATAGCTGAAATGCCAACACTATCACCGTAGTCTGATACCATGACTCTCTTTAGGGAGCGAATGAAGCTGTTCTTCTGCTCTAACTGTATCTCCACAGAGTCAAGTCTTTGGCTTAGTGTCTTAAGCAATTTTTGATTAACCAGCTCAGGATCTTCTTTTGAAATAAGCTTTCGCACTACTTTCCGCTCCAGCCAAATAGACCCTCCCGAAACAAACGTGATGCTAGCAAATATAAGGATCAGCATGAGGGCATTATTCAGATTAAAGCTCAGCTTATCTGCGAAATTCTCTTCATTTCGGATAATCACACTGAACTTTCGGGTAAGCCACTCAGTAAGTGTATTTCTTCTTTTCAAAGGCGGGTCAGGAAAAAAGGCCTTAAAAATAACCAGAAGGATTGTGAAGCTATAACTTTTTTAGTTTTACACGATAATTGTGTTGCGGACGTTTCCATTGAGAATCGGTAATTCAGGGTTGTTTAGTTCAAAGAATATTTACTTACTAGGTGGTATCTTCTGCCTCATGCTCTCTTCCTGTTCAGTAGAGCGTAACAACGTTTTCAGTAAAAGCTACCATAATACCACTGCCCGGTACAACGGCTATTTCCTTGCTAAAGAGAAAATGAAAGAAGTGCAACTGGAGCTTCGCAAAAACCACAAAGAGGACTACAATAAAATTTTGCCGATCTACTACCCTTTGAATACCAAGTCATCGGCTGCCGTTAACCCGATGCTGGAGGAAATCATTAAAAAGGCTTCTTTGCCTATTCAACGACATAAAAACAGCCGCTGGATAGAAGAAAGTTATATACTAATAGGCCGATCGAGATACTACAAGCAAGATTATGGCAATGCGATCGAAACCTTCAAATATGTCAATACCGTCAGCAAAAATGACAATGACCGACATGCCGCTTTAGTCCAGCTATTGCTCACATTTATTGCTGACAACCAAATGAACAATGCCACAGCAGTAGTAGACTATCTTAACAAAGAGCAAATTGGCAAAAGGAAAGTCAAAAGAGATTTTTTTAAAGCAAAGGGGTTTTACTTTTTTGTGAATAGCGACTACCCCAGAAGTATTTTAAATCTAAGAAGAGCCGAATACCTCACATACAACAAAGATGAAAGGGCAAGGCTACACTTCATTATTGGCCAGCTATACCAGGCAACAAATAAAAACAATGCTGCCTACGTGCATTACAAGCTTTGCCTTCGAAGAGGACCTGAGTATGAACTGGGTTTTTATGCAAAACTATACATGGCTCAAAGTCTCGAGCTTGAGAGGAAGGATGGAGCGAAAAGAATCAATAGGTATTTTCGTAAACTACTAAAAGACAAAAAGAACATAGAGTATAAGGACAAGATTTATTATGAGATGGCAAAGTTTGAGCTTAAGAGGGACCAGGTCTCTAAAAGCATGGACTATCTCAAGCAATCATTGGCTGTGAGCACCAATCCTATACAAAAAGGCTACTCCTATCTGCTAGCCGGCGAAATTGCGTATGAACGATTGAGGGAATTTGAACTCTCAAAATTCTATTACGACAGTGCGGTAAACAACTTAGATAAAACCCTGCCTCAATACCCCGAGATCGTCAAAAGACAAAAAGTGCTGGAAGAGTTTGTGGTCCAGCTTAAAATCATCCGAACGGAGGACAGTTTACAGGCATTGGCAAACCTCGATACGACTTCATTAAAGCTTTTGATAGAAAAAAAGGTAAGAGAAGAAATAGCCCGTTTCAGGTTACAAAAAGAACAAGAAAAGAAAGCGGCTGTAAAAGAAAAAGCATTTGGGGGCATCGGTGATCAAGGTGCAGGCTCCGGACCTTCAAAAGGGGGCTTTTATTTCAACGATCCATCCCAGATCGCAAGGGGAAAAAGTGATTTTAGTTTACGATGGGGTGCCAGACCACTGGAAGATAATTGGCGACGGTTAAATAAAGAAAAACTGATCCCCGAAGAGACCAACCCAGAAGAGCCAGAAAGTAAAGAAGAAGGCTCTTCTATAGTCAAATCAGAGAAAGAGCAAATGGCTGATGAAGAGACTAAACTGGAAGCTTCTATCCGTAAGCAACTCCTTAAAGACATCCCAAAAGACAATAACACTTTGGAGGCTTCAAATGCCAGATTGTCAAAAGCACTCTATACTATAGGTAAAATTTATGATCAAAAATTAAAAGAACCGGAAAATGCTGTAATCAGGTTCGAAGAATTGATCAGGCGATTTCCCGATTATGAAAAAGAAGCTGAAGTCTTCTACTACTTGTACTTACTTCTTGAAAAACGTGATGCTGCAAAGGCTGAATACTACAAACAGCAGCTACTTTCCAAGTATAAAAATTCAAGCTATGCCCAGAGGCTCATTAACCCAAATTACATAGAAGAAAGCCGGGCAACGAATAGTTTGGTAAAAGCCATTTACAAAGAGGCATACAGTCTATACTCTGATGGATATTATCATCGATCCGATTCTATTGTAGCACTAGCCCTTCAAAACTATCCGATCAATGATTTAAAAGACAGGCTAACCCTATTGCGAGCGTTAAACAGCGCCAAACTGGAAAATCTTGTGATTTATAAATCAAAGCTGTTGGCATTTACTGAAGAATATAAAAACAGTGAACTTGTTCCCTATGCCAAACAGCTGATTTTAAGCACTGAAGATTTCATCAATCAACAGATCGCAGATAAAAGTAAAAAAACAGCTAGCCCTGAAACCAAAACAGTAGAATACAAAAAGGAGGACGATAAGCCCCACAGGATTGTGATCGCTTATTCAAACAATGAGATCGCCATGACTGACCAAATCAATGGACTTGCGACATTCAATGATCTAAACTTTTCAAGCGAGCAACTCAAAATCAACCAAATGATCTTTAACGATGTCTACCGATTCATTGTGGTGAAGGATTTCGAAAACAAATCTGCGGCTATGGTTTACCGTGAAAAGTTAACTGTTCTTGAAACACCATTGTCAGGGTTAAGAGACAGTGATTACACTACCTTTGCAATAAGTGAAAGTAACTTCTTTACCATGCTTAAATCAAAGAGACTGGACGACTACATGAGCTTTTTCAGGGAGCAGTATTATTGATAGCAGATGAAAAACGTTTACAAAAAGATCATTCTCTACCTATGGATTTTCAGTCTTGCCGGAATTCTATTCTTATCTGCCTTTTTATATTCTGTATCAGTCAACCTATGGAATCTATATGGTGGTATGCCAAGCCTTACCCGGCTTGAAAACCCAAAAAGTGAGTTGGCAAGTGAACTTTATAGTGTAGATCAGGTCATTCTGGGAAAATACTTTAGAGAAAACAGAAGCCCTGTTGAGTTTGAGGACCTCAGCCCCAACCTGGTGAATGCCCTTATTGCAACTGAAGACATTCGATTTGAAAAGCATGCAGGGATAGATCTCAGGGCCTTGTTGAGAGTATTTACCGGAGTTGTCTCGGGTGGAGACAAGGGTGGAGGAAGCACTTTAACCCAACAGCTTGCAAAAAACCTGTTCGATACACGAGGGGAGCTCAACAACGGGAAACTAAGCAGGGTTCCGGGACTGAGGACACTTATTATCAAAACCAAAGAATGGTTATTGTCAATAAGGCTTGAACGCTCGTATACCAAACGGGAAATTCTCGCTATGTACCTCAATACTGTCAGTTTTGGCAGTAATGCAGCGGGCATAAAAGTAGCATCTAAAACTTTTTTCAATAAAGATCAGGATAGTCTCAAAATCGAAGAAGCCGCAGTGCTCGTAGGACTCTTAAAGGCGCCATCACAGTTTAGCCCTGTGTACCAACCTGAAAGCTCACTACTTAGGCGAAATGTGGTATTGAGACAAATGTATCGTTATGACTTTTTAGACAAAACAGGCTTTGACAGCTTGAGTAAGTTACCAATAACATTGGACTATCGGGTTGAAAATCATAATGAAGGTATGGCAACCTATTTTAGAAGCGTGATCAGAGATTACCTTCTAAAGTGGTGTGCTGACAGAGGTATTGACCTATTTGCTGATGGCCTAAAGATATATTCAACCCTTGACTCAAGAATGCAGCAATATGCCGAAGAAACTATGGCTGAGCACATGAAGGATCAACAGGCTAAATTCTTTGAGCACTGGGGAGATAAAAACCCATGGGTTGACGATGAGTTTAAAGAGATTCCATTTTTTATTGAAAAAACCATTCGAAGGAGTGAGAAGTGGGAAGAACTGGCACAGATATATGGAGAAGATACAGTTGCGATTTATAAAGAACTTAATAAACCTGTTCCATCTCGACTGTTTTCATGGCAAGGAGAATTTGACACAACGATCAGCTTCCTGGAAGAATTCAAATACTACAAGAAATTTTTACGAGCCGGTTTTATGGCCATGGACCCCTACACAGGTCATATCAAAGCATGGGTAGGTGGTATCAACCATAAATTCTTCAAGTTTGATCAGGTGATGCAAGGGCGAAGGCAACCTGGATCTACCTTTAAACCATTCGTCTATACTGCCTTTATCGATAATGGATACAATCCATGTTACGAGGTAATTGATGCACCGGTAAGCTTTGAAGTTAGGTACAACAAAGAGACCAGTATCTGGATTCCTCAGAATAGCGATGGCGTGTTTAGCGGAGAAAAAATGACCATCAGGCAGGCGCTAGGCAGGTCTATAAATTCTGTTACTGCAGCTATCATGAAAAAAATGGGCCCTGAAACCGTTGTAGAATATGCCAAAAGAATGGGGATTAGCAGCCCTTTAGAGCCTGTTCCTGCACTTTGTCTGGGCTCAAGTGATGTTAGTCTTTACGAGCTCGTAGGGGCTTATTCCACATTTGTGAACGAGGGAATTTGGACTGAACCATTCTACATTACCCGAATTGAAGACAAGAATGGCAACATCTTACAAGAGTTTGTTCCTAACAAAGTTGAGGCTTTAAATGAAGAGACAGCCTACCTGATGATTCATATGTTAAAGGGAGCGACACAGGAGCGCAATGGTACAGCGTTAGGGCTTTACCGCTGGGGAGTACTTAATGGCAACGAGATTGCCGCCAAAACAGGAACAACTTCAAATTATTCTGATGGTTGGTTTATCGGCTTGACTAAAGACCTCGTTGCAGGTGCTTGGGTGGGAGGTGATGACCGCAGTATCCATTTCAGAGGGATGACATTGGGTCAGGGTGCAAGAACCGCTATGCCACTCTGGGGCTTGTTTATGAAGAAAGTATATGACGACCCAAGCCTGGGTATCAAAAAGGGGGTATTTAAAAGACCATTAAAACCCTTATCTGTCGAGCTTGATTGTAGAAAATACAAACAAGAAAACGATACTGACTCATTGGGACAATCTGATACCTATGTGGTTCCTCAAAACCACGATCTTGATTTAGATGGCGGAAACTGAGTCAATAAATTTTCCCGAAACACCCTTAGAAGAGATCATCAGTACCCTGCCATC
Organism: Cytophagaceae bacterium; assembly: GCA_027488815.1. Classification (GTDB taxonomy): domain Bacteria; phylum Bacteroidota; class Bacteroidia; order Cytophagales; family JAIYAX01; genus JAIYAX01. Next base: position 54,894 of record JAIYAX010000006.1, read on the forward strand.
AAAGCCAGGAGTTTATCGATTTTACAATAAAAACAAAGATCTGCTCTACGTCGGAAAGGCTAAAGACCTAAAGAAAAGGGTTTCCAGCTATTTTGGGAACAAAGTAGCTAACCATAAGACCAAAGTTCTTGTCTCAAAAGTGCGCTACCTCATCTATACCATTGTTAGTTCTGAGCTCGATGCACTTTTGCTTGAAAATAACCTGATCAAAAATCAGCAACCGAGGTACAATATTCAATTGCGGGATGATAAGACCTTCCCCTATCTGGTACTAAGTCGTGAAACTTTTCCCCGTTTCTACAAAACCAGAAAAGTAAATCCTGAATGGGGAACATACTTTGGGCCGTATGCCAGTGTGACAGCGATGAATACCATGCTGGAATTTCTAAATCACACCTTTAACATCAGAACCTGTCGACTTTCCCTTCAGGAACAAAGTATTCAAAAAGGAAAATTTAAAGTATGTCTTGAGTACCATTTAAAAAATTGCATGGGCCCATGCGAGGGCTTTCAATCTGCTCTGGAATATTTAAAAGGAGTTGACACGGCAACAGAAATCTTAAAAGGCAATATTCAGCCGGTTAAGACTGCTTTGATTCAACAGATGAATGAAGCAGCAAAGGCACTTAAATACGAAGATGCTCAGTTACTAAAGCATAAACTTGAAAGACTTGAGCGTTTTCAGGCCAGATCTGTTGTGGCAAAGCCTTCACTTGGTGAGTTATTGGTGTTTACAGTCCAGGATGATGAGACTTATGCCTATGTGAATTACCTGAAACTGAATAAAGGGACTATTATTCATACCGAAAATCTAAGAGTTCAGAAAAAATTGGATGAAAGTGCCACTGAAGTTCTTGAAACGATCATTCCACAACTATTGGATGCTCGAAAGGAAAAAGCGATGGAAGTTCTCACAAATGCAGATCCAAAGCCTCATGTTCCAGGATTAAGCATGATCAAACCCAAAATAGGCGACAAGCAAAAGTTAATAGAGCTGTCACTTAAAAATCTGGTAAGCTTTAAAACAGAGTACCTGGAACCTAAAAAAGAAAAAAAGAAAAGTATCCCGGAGCCCATTCTCTCCCTTCAAAAAGGTCTCTACCTCAAGGTACCACCGCTTCATATTGAGTGTTTTGATAATTCAAATATTCAAGGAAGTTCGCCGGTTGCATCAATGGTTTGTTTCAAAAATGGACTACCATCAAAAAAGGATTACCGCAAATTCAATATCAAAACAGTCGAGGGGCCTAATGACTTCGATAGCATGGAGGAGATTGTCTTTCGACGTTACCAAAGAGTTTTGGAAGAAAAATTACCCCTTCCCGATTTAATTGTGATTGACGGTGGCAAAGGTCAATTAAATGCCGCCCGTAAAAGTCTCGAAAAACTTGGCCTTTATGGGAAAGTAGCTCTGGTAAGCATCGCTAAAAGATTAGAAGAAATCTATGTGCCTGACGATGAAATAGCCATTCACATGAGTAAGCGGTCTTCAGGGCTTAAGCTATTGCAGCAATTAAGAAATGAGGCACACAGGTTTGCCATTACATTTCATAGAGCCAAACGATCCAAAAATGTATTTGGACAAGAGATAAAAAGCATTTCTGGACTTGGGGAAGCAACAGTCAAAAAACTGTTTTTAGAATTTAAAACCTGGAACAAAATACTATCTGTTTCTGAAGAAGATCTCATACACATCATTGGGAAATCCAAAGCGTCATTGATTACCAATTACAAGGCAAAAAAAAAGGAGCCGTAGCTCCTTTCAAATAAGTTTGAGATTCTAATACTCCCAAAGATTGTGCTCGTACTCCATGAGTTCAGCCTCTTTCCAATAAGTAGCAAGAATTCCAGTCTTATCGGCACCGTAGATATCTTGAATTTGCTTATTGTCGGGATTACTCACCTTATAGATCTTTGATCCAAATAACCTTAATTCAAAAGCGTCCGTCAATGAACGATGCTCAGCAGAATTTTGCGCATTGTACCAAATAGCTGTCTTATCTTTTGAAAACACATTGGCCACTAATTCTTTATAGGATACCCAGCACACTGGACGATCAACACCTCCTGCAGCCATCATTAAAGGATTATCGCCTGGAATAATAAGACCAACAGCTTGGATATCAAAATACATTCTTGAGCGCTGCTTGTCAAAGATCAAGTCTTCTCTAAGGTCCATCAAAACGATATCTTTTGCAAAAAACTCGTTCGATGAGGCTGTCTCTTGAGTAGTGTCCGGAGCATCCCCAAAGCCTCCGAAATCTTCTGATCCCCCCCCTTCGTCTCCACCTCCTCCGGTATTTGGCAGCTGCAACTTCTCAGTAAACTCTTCAATTGATATTCGAGTCATCAAAGAATCATTTAAATAAGGCTTTACATCTCCACGCTTTACTGCATCGATAATAATCTTGGAGATTTGATTTTGATCTGAAAAGAAACCCTTGTTCTGCTTTTCTCTTAAATCAATCCTTCTCCAGACACCTTTTTTAAACATGATATCGGAAGGATGAACTGGGCGCAAAGAATTTTCATTTACCCCTTCCTGCGGAGGATTATAACTTTGCGCATTCAGTCCAAGCGAAAGACCGAATAATAAAACAACAAAAGCAGAGAATAGAGCCTTCATAATATTAGTTCAAAGAGATGATTTTGATAGTATTTGCCATACCCGGAACTTCTTCAACCTGATCTCTGAAGTTCTTGCGCTTTACAGATTTAATGTCGATGATAATTCTGTCATTCGCAGAAGCTTGAGAAGCGAATTCAACTAGATCTACTTGCTGATTAGTGGCATTCTTTGTAGCAATTACCCTTCTTCCTCTAGCAAGAGTTACAACATAAGCCGTAACCTGATATCTAGCGTCATCAGGAAGGAAGGTCTTGAAACCTTCATCAGGTTTTGCAACCATGGTAATTGATCGTGGTCCTGGAGCAGGCATACCAGCTTTTTCGTCGACAGGCTTTCCATTAGCAAGAGCAACAATTTCTGGCTTCGGGATTGGTCTTACTTTAAACATTTGGTCTCCTATCAAATTTCCATCGCTGGAAACGACAAGTTTTACCTGCTGTCCATTCGGAACAATTGTTACCTCACCTTTCTTTCCGGAAGTTAAGAAATCAGCTCCTGTTCCGGTAAACTTCGGATTGTAAGTAGCTCCAAGTGCAGGCACCATAACGTTTAGTTTATTTCCGCAATTGAAATAAAGCGCAGAAACTGAAGCGGATTGAATTTGAATTACAGGTCGTGCAACAATATACTCCTCCTCAATATTCAAAGTAGTATCTCCACCAGTTGGCTTAGGAATGGTAATTTGACCTTTCCATTTGGTTTTGAAGTTACCTTCTGCATCGTAGTTACCACCTTGAGCTGTAAATTCTACAATACCAATACCATTTTTAACATCTAATTTTTTACCACCGTAACTCATCGTAGGTATCATCTTAGAGTCTCTGGCACCTACGAACATTTCAGCTTTATACTTTGTACCCGCTGCAACAATTCGTGATTCAGGCTTTACCATTGGAAGTACTACGTCAAATTTAAAATCTGCAGCACCTACTTTCGCCTTGAGGTCACCCATCAAAGAAGCTTCGATATTGGTTACTTTAGATTGAAGCTCACTAAGCACGGCAAGGGCAGCTACCATTGGAGTAGATTCGAAATTCAACTTTGCGAAGTCTTTATTCTTTTGCTCCGGATTATCTTTGAACAAAGGGTCTTCTTTTCCATCCATGGCTAACTTTCCAAACTTCTTGTCAGGCATGATCTTGGTCATATTGCTGGCGTAGTCATTAAGCATCTTTTGAAGCTTATAAGCCTCTCCGTTCTTTGTCTCACCTGCCCCTACCATGTAAACAGCAACAGCATCCTCTTCTTTAGCACCCTTGAAAGACTTACCGTCCTCTTCACGACCACCTGACTTAGCGATAAGATCATCCTTAAGTTTCGCCATGAAGCTGATCAATGCATCGGACTCTTTGCGTACTGTTTCAGCTTGCTTAACTACTTCAAGTTCTATAGGCTTATTTCCTCTTTCAACAACAGCCTTTTTAATGTTGTCGACAGTAGTCTTATTTCGAACTACACTTTCTTTAACAGCATACTCGATACTTTCGTTAAGAATAACGAACTTATCAATGATCGCAGAACTTACCTGAAGTGCCAGCAGCGCTGTTAGCACCAGGTACATCATACCGATCATTTTTTGCCTAGGGGTCTCTTTTCCACCAGCCATATGAATGGACTATCTTGAGGGTTTAGAAAAATATCTTTGTTAGTCAGAATTAGGCCTTCATAGCTGAAAGCATGTTACCATAAACAGTGTTCAAATTGTTCAGGTTCTTTGCAAGCTTCAGTAATTCTTCCTTAAACTGTTCAGAGTCTTTTGTTGCCTCTGTCATGTTGTCCATAGCGGCCGACAGGTTACCATAGAATTTATTCATGGCCTTGAGGTGACTGTTGGCATCCTGAAGCTCCATTTCGTAAACAGCATTCAAAGCACCCAAATTCTTGGTAATGTTCTGAACCTGACTATGATATTCTTTTGCATCGATGCTTGCAGAAGCCATAGATGACATAGCATCTACAGTATCACCATAAGCTTTATTCATTTGCACAAGTGACTGAGAAGCCTGCTTTACGTTAGAAGCATACTCCTGAGTTGCAATAGTAGCATCTCCAACAGAAGACATGCCTTCAACAGTAGTGGTCAACTTTGTCAAACCGGATCCAAGCTTATTGATAGCTTCTTCTCCAATACCCGCATTGGACATCATATCATCCAACTTTTTGGTAAGGTTGAAAGAAGTCGGCACTTCATCTTCATCTTCCTCATCCATGTAATCATCTTTCAACTGAGGGTACACTTTTGACCAATCAGGATCGTGAGGTACAGGCTGGAATGCACTAAACATAAAGATAAGTGCTTCAGTTGAAAGCCCGACTACGAGCATAGGACCAGCTCCAGGCCAGTGCATGATCTTAAACATAGCACCAACGATTACGATAGCTGCACCGAAGCCGTAAATCATGGGCATGATTTTATTGAAAAAGACGTCTTTAAATGATCCTTTTTGTTCGCTGCTCATTTTGTTTGAAATTTAAGATTAGATGAAGTTTTCGGTGAAAGGTAAACAATTAAGGTTAAAATTCTTGTCCTGAGGATCTTCCCAGATAAGTCATTACACAACGGAAGCCAACATATGATTTCGCCGTGTCCTGATATTCATAAGTTCTTGTTCCTGTTTCGAGGTAGTAGGCTATATCTTTCCAGCTTCCTCCTCTGATGATTTTTCTTGCTTCAGCATCTTCGTTAAAGGTCGGGTTAAGATCCCACACCACTGGATTTGCTGCTGCATAATAAGCGTCTTCGCACCATTCTGATACGTTTCCTGACATATCATATAAACCATAGTCATTTGAGAAGTAAGAGCCTGCAGGTGCAGTATACATGAAACCATCATCGTAATAGTTTCCTCTTCCAGGCTTTAAGTTGGCAAGAACGCAACCCTTTGAATTTCGTAAATATGGATTTCCCCAAGGATACTTTGACATATCACGACCACCTCTTGAAGCATACTCCCACTCAGCTTCAGAAGGCAACCTGAAGTTTGGCATATACCAAAGTCCGTTTTCAACTCTCCAGCGATTTAGTCTTTTTGTTCTCCACTCGCAGAAATAGCGTGCAGCAAACCAATCCACTCCAACAACCGGATAGTCATCAAATGCAGGGTGTGCATAGTAATACTCCATCATGGGATCTCCCATATGATGAGTAAAATCATTCATCCAGACTGTAGTATCAGGATACAACTCAGTCATAATGTATTCAAAACCTATGACCTCGACTGAGTCGATAAGCATTTCATTGGTGAACTGACGATATTCGTTATTGGTAATTTCGGTTTCATCCATGTAGAAACCTCCAATAGTTATTTGCTTGTTAAGGTTGATTTGTGAAGCAGGGACATCCTGATCTGCTTGACCCATATGGAAAGTTCCGGATGGAACTACAATCATTCCATAAGGAACTGTCTGGAACCAACCTTCACGGTCGGGTACACCTGTGAGTTCCCCGTCAAGATTTGCTTTGCCAAGGCCACATGCCTGCAACAGCAAAACAACAAACGGAAGGTAAAGCAACGCTTTTGACCTGATACTTTTCAAATTCATAACACCTGTTAAGTTGGAAGAAGCGAATGGGTAGTTGCAAACAATCAGTTGGATAAGTCTGATGCTGGTTTTGGTTAACGTTTTCAAATGCTTCTTCGGCTCAAAATTAGAACTTTTTTATTACTTCCAAATAAATCCTGATCAATGCCTGAAACGGGGTGTTCTGATAATAGGTTTCGAACCGGGGGCTGTGATAGGCAAATTGTAATGTAAAAGAATTTCATGAGAGGTTGGCGCCTTACCTTGAGCGTTAAACGCAACATAGTCAAAGCTATAAGTCAGCCTCAATGAATTATCCTTTAAAAGGGAAAGACCAACAAGGGCGATGACTGCATCTCCCTGTCTGAATGAAAGTCCTCCAAAATATTTTTCCTTGTAGATCGCAATTGCACTTGCTTCAAACGAACTGCGGGTAGAAGTTGGGCCTTGAACGGTCTTAAAAATAGCTGATGGCATGATCGTGAGGTCAGGAGTTGCCTCGATAAAATATCCGGCAGTCAAAACCAGATGTTGTGACAAGGTGCTGGTAGGTCTGCGTAAGGAGTCAGGGATACTGTTTCCGAAATCGAATGATGAGCCTAGCAAGTTGAATGAACTTACCCCTACGTAGTATTTTTTGGTGCGGTACCAAAGACCAACTCCTAGTTCAGGTTTTAGTCCGCTTTCTGTTCCGAGAGATAAAGCCGGGTCGTTTGCATCTACCCCACGAAGAATCCCAAATTCTATTCGTTGAGAGTAGATTCCTGCTCTAACACCAATACCAAGCTTACCAGGACCTACAGGAAGATGATAAGAATAATTACCATGTATTTGCAGGTTTCTCTGTGCGCCCAGCCTGTCATTAACAATATGCAGGCCAACACCGCTATTTGCCTTATATAAAGGTGTATTGAATGCAATGACTTGTGAATTTGGTGCTCCACCATCATCAAATGAAGCACTATAATTCAACCATTGCCAACGACTTACAACTTGTGCAGTGGCTTGGCCTTCAATGCCTGCAAATGCCGGATTGAGGTACATGCTGTTGAACATGTACTGGCTGAATTGAGGTTCTTGTTGACCAAAAGCAGGTGATAACGCCCAGAAAAATGAGGCAGCAAAAACTAGGTAAACGAGTGGTCTTTTCATGCGACAGGTACTACTTGTATAAAAATCGAATGGCTAAATTAGGGCAAATTTCATTAATACAAAACAATGCAACAGATTTTGTCTCATGCTGAGAGATTTGGTACTGTCAAATAGAGGATCAAAATTATTTAATTCCGTTGGCTTTTCTTACATACAATTCCAAAGCGCCGGTCATCGAAGGTGCTTCCGGAAGTGGTGCTTCAATATCCAAAACGAGGTTTGCATCCCTTACAGCTTTGGCAGTTGAGGGGCCAAATGCTGCTATTCGGGTATTATTCTGTACAAAGCCCGGAAAGTTGATGAATAGGGAGTTTATCCCGGAGGGACTGAAGAATGCGATGATATCGTAATTCACATCGGCGAGGTCTGAAAGATCAGAGGCTACGGTGCGATAGATGACCGCTTCTTTGTAGTTAAATCCGTTTTTATCGAGAAAATCGGGGATGTCATTCTTCCTGATATTGCTGCAAGGGAATAGGAAGCGCTCGTTCTTGTGTTTCTTCAATATCTCAGTGAGATCGTTGGCAGTTTTAAGACCTGTGAAAATCTTCCTTTTGCGGATGACGATGTACTTTTGCAAATAGTTGGCTGTCTGGTCTGAGATGCAAAAGTATTTGGTGTCTGGAGGCATCTCTATTCTGCTTTCCTGACAAATTCTAAAGAAGTTATCTACTGAGTTTCTACTGGTAAAGATGACCGCTGTATAATCGAGAAAGTTGATTTTGTCTTTACGGAACTCTTTGAAGGGGACACTTTCTACCTTGATGAAGGGTCTGAAGTCAATTTTCAATTTGTATTTAGCTGCCAACTGACCATAGGGGGACTTTTCATCTGATGGCTCTGGTTGTGAAACCAATATACTTGAAACTTTCTTTAACCTGCTCTGGATTAGCTCAGCTGAATTGGGTTGGCTCATGATCTGGGACTGCCTTACTACTTATAAAAACTGAACGAGGTACAACATAGGCAACAGTTCAGCGGCGCAAATATAGGAAATAAAGCGAAGATTGATTTGAGCATAACTTCTCAACAAAGTCGAGAAAATATTTGCTACCATCGCAAAAGTGAAAAATATTATTAGGCCGGATTGGAGGTTGGCCATAGCCTGTTGGTCAATGTTAAGTACAAGATCAGCTACCAGATAGACGGTAGTAAAGACCACAAACAAAACCGACATGGTGCGTAGTGCATAGGTCATGTGAAGATTTGCCAACCGGCCCATCTCAAAAAGCGCTGAAGCGATTGGAATGATCAAAAACCTAACCGAAAACATGATCATCAAGCTGATTCCTAATTGAATAACTTCAATCAAATTCGAATCTGCGGACTTGATGAGGGCTATCAAAACTACCTGAAGCACAATGACGAGAAGTAAAAGTATGTTTTCGCTCCATTGAAAGATCCTCGCCAAAGACAACTCTTTAATAGCATTATTGGTCAAAAAGCGAACTGGAAAAAGGCTTTCCAATAAGAGGGAGGGATCTTTCCTGATCACCACTAAACTTAAAAACAATGAAGACCAAATGAGAATTATCCTCAGGTTGCGGTTACGAAAACCTGTGTTCCTGGGGACAGGATCATTTTTTACCAGTGTTTTGATCTGAATGTCCTTTGATACAAGGCCAAGCTGAATACTCCCATTTAACTTTCCTTTAGGATCAAAAACCATCATGCTCCATCTTGAACCTATACCAGATGGAAGCTTTTCATTTCTGATGATCAGAGAGTTGTCCTTTTGTATTTCAGCTAATTCGATTAATCGCCCATTGCAAAAAACAGCGATTTTACCTTCGACATGGCTGATTTGAAGGTGGTACTGACTGAGCTCTGCCGAGTCAATCTCGAAGTAAACAGCCTGCACTTCAGGAGACTCAGTGCCAAAAGGTGTTAAATGGCCTTCAGATATGGTATAAGTACGATCATTTAAAGGGTAGAGCAATGGCCTTACATTGGCCTGAATCGAGCTTAATGATCCTAAAAACCCAATAATCAGGCAAATAAGCGTTCTACGAAAACTTACTATTTTCATCAGACCGTAGTGAAGGGCCTTTTCTTGAAAAACTCTAGAACCACCGAAAACAAAAACGAGAAGGTGAAGAGAAATAAAAGGAGGTAGGTGTTTCCCAGATCATTAAAATACCATACTCCTGCAACCAGCATCAAATTGATGGATATCAACAACAGGATCACTTGTATTTGGCTTAGTCCCATACGAATAAGGTAGTGGTGAACGTGGTTTTTATCTGGTGCAAAAGGAGAAGCCCCACTCAATATTCGTAAAGTAAACACACGTAGGGTGTCTAAAAGTGGCACCCATAGTATGGCTATTGCAAGAGCAGGAGAGGATTGAACGGGTCGTACCTCCACAAACCGAACGGAAAGTACAGCAATGATAAATCCACAAACCAAAGACCCTGTATCACCCATGAAAATGATTGCTTTGTGAAAATTGTACCTTAAAAACCCCAGCACGCTGCCAGCTAAAGCAAAAGCAACAAGACTGTAAGCTAAAAGGGACACGTTTGAAGTGTCAAAAAAGCTGATAGCTAAAACAAGACTTATGAGCAGCACAATTGAACCGGCCAGACCGTCAATTCCATCAATCAGATTGATACTGTTGGTGACTCCGATGATGACTAAAAAGGTAAAGGCGTAGCTAAGACCTGGCTCCAATTCATAAATCCCAAGAAAGCCTTGAAAATCAGTGATCCTCACATCACCTATAAACAAGACTATGCCTGTAGCCAATATTTGAACAAAGAATTTCTTAAAAGCTGATACAGAGACGATGTCATCCTTAAGACCGATAAAAAACAGAATTAGGCAACCTGCTAGTAGTTGCTGCACACCCTGAATAAGTGTCCCAAAAATGGTAAGGGCTGACATGAAGCCTGCAAAAATGGACAAACCTCCCAGTCTGGGGGTCAGGCTTTCGTGCATTGTTCTCAGGTTGGGCTCATCAAGCAACTTCTTGATATGTGAAACAAAAATGATGGAGGGAATAGAAAAGACCGAAACCAGAAAAGACCAGAAAAAAATAAGTACAGCATCAATCATATAAAAAAACAGGCTAATGATTAGAACCGGCTGATAAAACCAAAATGAATCTTCGACAGATTCACTTGCATTCGCTGGCCTTGATCTCTCCCCAGTGCATAAACAAAGTTAAATACTCCCGGGCCTGATGCAAAACTAAACCCAAATCCGAGACCAAGTGGGCTATCTTCAAGAAAGGATTGATCCAAATCAAAATAAACATAACCCTGGTCCACAAATACAAAAGTATAGGTGGTAGCCTCTAAAAAATACCTGGCCTCTACTGTGCCTACCGCATACCTTGAGGCAAAGAAATAATTCTCATTAAAGCCTCTAAAAGACATCAAACCTCCAAGTCTGAATAGTTCATTTTGCAATAATTCAGGTGTCTCTGTCCATCCTGATTGTGCCCTGGTCATCAGGCTAAAGGCGTTAGAGAACCTGAAGTAGCGAACAATATTCCCCTGAAAAGTCCACTGAGTAGTATTCAGAGTTAATTCTGACGGCTCGACAGCAGTTGACGTAGCTGGCCTTTGCTGGCGCCTCCGATTACCAGCCAATGCGGTAATATCGATATACCAACCTTTTTTGGGGTATAGCCAATCATTTAGTCCTGACCATTGATAACCCAGTCCGTAGGAAACGATCCTAACCGCTGAGATAGAGGGAGAGCTAGTGGTTCCTAAAACATCTGAGGTCTTTATCCCGGTGATAACCTGTAAGTTGGCGCCGGATTTAAAATTATATCCCAAACTGACTCGCCGGTCAATATTGATAAAGGTTGTGTCCTCTTTGAGGAAGTCAAACTTAAGCCGAACGTCAATGGGGCTGCGAAACAATCTGGGGTGCAGGTATGATAAATTCAGCAATTGAGAGAGTGGTCTTTGTCTCATCCACTGTACATTGAGTTGCTTACCAGATGAGAACAGGTTAAACAGTTTCAGGTTAAACTCACCGGTAAGAAGAAGCCTGTTTTGTCGGGTTTCATTGGGCAATAAACCTACCACGCCATCAACTTGGTTGACAGATCGGGCATTGATCGGCAAATACAAAGTTGCCCTTCCCATGCTGTACTGAATTTCAGGGCTTTGGGTGAGGCTCAAGTAGGGCAATTGTTGAACCCTGTTTTTTATAGAACGGATAGCCTCTTCGTTGAATGGCTCTCCGGGTTTGATTTCAAGCAAGGCCGACAGGAAGGCAGGCTTAAGCTTAGCAGTGCCTTTGATCAACATAGTGTCATACAATATCTGGGGCCCTTTTGTTAATTGAAGGATAGCAGAAATTCTGCCCATGCCAACTGATAAGGTATCGAGATAAACTGAAGCGAAGGGATAGCCATGAGCCGCCATGTATTCTACCAGATCTTTTTTATGCTCCTCTACTCTTGAGGGACTGATCATGCTGTTTCTGAATAAAGGACTGCGTATTCCAAGCTTGTTTCGTATCGACATTGATATACCGGAGGAAAGACTCAGGCTATCCCAGCGATATCTAGGCCCGGTATGCACCAGTACATTCAATAAGCTGTCGGCTGTGGTATCTGCCAGTTGAAATGCCGCCTCTAAATATCCTTTGTTTACTAAAGTGGCTCTATTGCTCTCGAGCATTCTGATCCATCCTTTGCGATCTGCCTTGCCTGATTTCATTGGCAAAGCAAGCTGCCAATGTTCAAGTCCTTCTCCTAGCAAAAGGCCGCTACTCACTGTCTGGGCCATGGACATCGAAGGCAATAAAAGAATAAAAGCTGCAACAGAAAGCCTGTACATTTGTGACAGCACCCGCACTCTAAAAAATTGGCAGGCCTTTATATTCATATCCCCTTTTGCAGAAAAGCCTGTCATTATTGTGACTTTGTTTTTACTACACAAACCAGAGGAGTTGATGAATTTGTAAGGGCCATACTGCTGGAGATCGATCAAAGATGCAAAGAGATCAACGACAAGCCGATCAAAACCGTGTATTTTGGTGGTGGAACTCCTTCGCTTATCGGCACAAAAGCAGTCGAAACCATCCTGAGGAAGCTTTCTCTTATTGCCGACTTAAGCCATGTAAATGAAATCACGCTAGAGGCAAACCCGGAAGATCTAAACCCTGAAAAACTAAGGCAATTTCGTGAATTAGGGATCAACAGATTAAGCCTTGGGGTCCAAAGTTTTTCAGATGAAGTGCTTAAATCGATCAACCGGGCACATGATTGCCATGCTGCCAAAAAAGCTATCCATGACGCCAGAGCTGTCGGCTTTGATAACCTTAATTTAGACCTGATTTTTGGCTTTCCGGGTCAAGATACCGAGCAGCTTGATAAAGACCTGGATGCTTTTCTTTCCTGTTCGCCGGAGCATATTTCAGCTTATAGCCTCACTATTGAACCCAAAACCTACTTTGGAAGGAGTCTTCAACGAAAACTGATGAAAGAAACTCCTGAAGAAGTAATGGCCGGTTTTTTCTTGCAAGTCAGGGAAAGGCTTTTGAAACATGGGTATGAACATTACGAAATATCCAACTATGCCTTAAAAAACAAAGTGTCCATCCACAACAGCAGCTATTGGATCAATGAGGCTTACATCGGTTTGGGGCCTGGTGCACATAGCTATGATGGTGAACTGATCAGAAGATGGAATACTTCCTCCATTACCGGGTATAGTCAAAGGCTGGTTAAGCAGGTTGGTTATTTCGAAACAGAGCAATTGAGCCCTAAAGACAAAGCAAATGAGTTTATCTTTACCCGCCTACGAACTCAAAAGGGTTTGCCAAAATCAGACTGGGAGAAGGCGTATCACTTAACTGAGAGCCAAATAGAAACACTGGAACAACTAATAAAAGAGGGATGGTTGATGGAACAAGAAGGACATGTCAGATTAACTGAAAAAGGCATGCTACATGCCGACACTTTATCCGCAGCTCTGTTTTATGATTGAATATCAGGTACAAATAAATTCAAGCAATCAGACTTATCTCGCTGATTTGAATAAAGGTATAGAGGTAGGTCTCGTATTGAAAGATGGTGCTGAAAATCCAAACTGCTATTATGCGGATCCACCTGAATTTGAGGTAATCATTGCAGGAGACTTCAAAGGAAGCGTTGGCATAGGCGGACCTGTGAATCACCGGAAAGTCCATTTCAGCCCGCATGGAAACGGCACTCATACAGAATGTTACGGGCATATCAGCGCCGATCCTGAAGCTACCATGGACAAGTTTTTTAGCTCAATCCATGCCCTTTGCAGGCTGGTGAGTGTTGAGCCAGAACAAACAGGAAAAGATCTTGTCATTCGTAAAATCCCGGGGCTGAGCTACTTTGATCCCATTGATGCTATCGCTGTAAGGACACTGCCCAATCAAGAAGAAAAGAAAACAAAAAACTACTCAGGAACCAACCCTCCATATATCGATGCTGAACTCACAGATCAACTTGGTAATCTGGGAATTTTGCACTTGCTTACTGACTTACCTTCCATCGATCCGGAAATAGATGGGGGAAAACTGGCCGCTCATAAATCATTTTTTGGTTGGCCTAGTCCCAAAAAGCCTTTCCGTTCCATTACAGAACTTTGTTATTTCCCTCCTGAGCTGCCTGATGGACTTTATTTCCTCCAAATACAAATCATGTCCATCAACCTTGACGTCAGCCCCAGCAGACCAATATTATTCCCCTTGTCAAATTCGCATAAATCCTAATATATTTGAGACACCAAGCCCTCCTAGGTCATGAAATTTGATCAATCCCTTTCAAGTGAGCAAAAGAAAGCTTTTCTACTGCTCATGTCTGTCATTTTTCACTACCATGGCCTTGATGAGGATGAGCAAAGACAGCTTGATGAGATTGCTCAACAAATGAATGCATCAGAGGAACTTAGCTGGGCAAATCATTTTATCACTTCTGATTATTATACGGCTTTTGAAAGGGCAAAGGACTTTCTCCAGGATACAGTAGGTAAGTACGAGAAGACTATAAAATTAGCTTACCTCAACGAAGTCTGGAAAGCAACCGATAAAAAAGGCTATATTAGTGAAATGGAAGCAACAGCCATGCTGAAGTTAGCCCGAAACTGGGAAATCGAAGGTGATTTAGTTGCCTTAGTTCGGAAATAAAAAAAGCCCTTTCGGGCTCTTAATTTGGCTGTAAGATCTTCTACGTAAGCTCCTTCATTTTTTCACAGATAAACTGCAATTGATCCTCACCTAGCTCGGTATGCATTGGTAAGGAGAATACCGTTTCACTAAGCTGTTCCGAAACCGGAAAATCACCCTTTTTATAGCCCAAATAAGCATAGGCTTTCTGCAAGTGAAGGGGTGAAGGGTAATAAATCATCGTTGGAATTCCCTCTTCCTGAAGCTTTTGTAGAAGAGGGGCACGCTCCCCTTGAAGCAGGGTTATCGTAAACTGATGATACACATGTGTGCTTCGGGGATGTTCGTAAGGCAGTTTAAACCGATCTAGTGAAGATAATTGTTCCCGATAATAGGCAGAGGCTTTGCGGCGGGCAGCAATGTAGCCATCCAAATATCGCAGTTTGACATCCAGAAGGGCCGCTTGTAAGGTATCTAACCGTGAGTTGACACCCACCCGCTCGTACTGGTATTTTTGCTTCTGACCATGCCCTGCTATCATGGCCATGCGGTCGGCTAATTCCTCATCATTAGTATAAATAGCTCCGCCGTCACCCATACATCCCAGGTTTTTACTTGGGAAAAAAGAAGTGGTGCCAATATGCCCGATCGTACCTGCTTTTTGATCTTTGAAAGGTTCTATTTGATAGGTTGAGCCAATTGCCTGCGCCGTATCTTCTACGACCCAGAGCTTGTGCCGGGAAGCAATACTCATGATTTCGCTCATCGGGGCACATTGTCCGAAGAGGTGCACAGGCATGATTACCCTAGTCTTCGGGGTAATGGCCTTTAAAACCTGCTCAGGTAAAAGTGAGAAAGTATCAGGGTCGACATCCACAAATACCGGCTTAAAGCCTAAAAGTGCAATCACCTCGACAGTGGCGACATAATTAAATGCAGGTACAATAACTTCAGAGTCAGAGGGTAATTCCAAGGCCATCAGCGCAATCTGTAAGGCATCGGTTCCATTAGCACAAGCGATAACACGTTTCACTCCCAGATAATTGGCAAGATTCTGCTGAAAACTCTTTACCTCAGGCCCATTGATGTATTGTGAGCCATAAATCGCCTTGAACAAAGCTGCATCTATTTCTGGCTTGATGCGCTCATACTGACTTACCAGATCAACCATTTGTATGGGTTTCATAGTGGCTTTATCTCTGGATTTTGCGTTTTACTTACTTTTCCCTGTGTTAGCCTGTACCATTCCTTACTTTCCGGGCAACAGGCCATGCCTTCTTCATTGAACTTAAGGCGCTGGCCATATTCACTCATCCAACCGGTTTGACGTGCGGGATTTCCAACCACGAGTGCATAATCAGGTACATCTCGGGTCACGACAGCACCGGCACCAATGAAAGCGTAACTTCCGATGGTATACCCACATACAATTGTAGCATTAGCTCCGATTGTGGCACCTTTTTTCACAAGTGTTGATTTGTATTCGTCTTTCCTGGAGATAGCACTTCTTGGGTTAACAACATTGGTAAACACCATTGAAGGACCTAAAAACACATCATCTTCACAATTGACACCTGTGTAGATAGAGACATTGTTCTGTACCCTAACTCCGTTTCCAAGAGTTACCTGAGGCGAAACAACTACATTTTGACCCAGATTGCAGTTTTCACCTATGGTGCATCCGGGCATGATATGACTGAAGTGCCAGATTTTTGTTCCTTGCCCAATTTGGCACCCCTCATCAATTACTGCGGTAGGATGAGCATAAAAGGTGGTTTGGGGATCAGTTTGGGCCATGTTGTTTCTGTAGATAAAATGCAGGAATAAGGAGCATCAGCAATACCGGGTTCATGATCACCCGATGAAGGTGAGAGTCGAGGCTTCGGTAGGTGTCACCAAAGTGATACTTGATCAGCAAGTACCCTGGAAGTAAAACCATCATCCCGAAAAGCTGCACATAAAGCGCAAAAATCATATAAGACTTTTCATGAAAGAGGGCAAAGATGATCAGAAGGGTAAAGCCATCATTGAGTAAAAACCTTAAACTCTTATTGATTACAAAGGCAGTAAAATCATCAGAAGGTATCCCCAAAGATAGACTTGCGAAAGGCACATCCTGGACCAGGTAAACCCCTGCTAGTCCACTCATTCCAATCGTTAACATCAACAAACGGGAAATACTAAAGCCTGAAAAGTATGTTCTAGGAGTCGGCTTTAGCATGTTTTGAGAAAGCAAAGCGACTCACCCAGACGTACCAGATGCCCAGGATCGCCAGGTAGATAACGGCTGTGAACAGGTACTTATGGGTAAAAAACAGCCATTCAGGTATATCAAGGGCAATAATGGATAGTCCAAAAATCCGAAGCAGATTTACCAGATGGATAAATGCCAGCCCTCCAAAAATAAAAGCGATCATAGGTTTTAAGGGGCCACCAAATGCAACTAAAAATGCCAGGTATAAAATCATGATTGCCAGTCCGTTACAACCCTCAAATACACTCACTATTGGCTCCCTACCCGCTGTGTAAAGACTAAGAGCCGCTCCTACCCCCTGCCAGGGCTCTGACAAAGTCATTTGTTTTTGAAATGTATTCAAGCGCTCTTTGATTTGAATACCCGGCTCTTTCAATTCCAGCAGATAAACCAACTGATAGGTGACAAAGCGTGTCATTCCATCCACATGGGGCTGGCTTTGTTTCACATACCATCCATAGGCACCTGTTCCAAGGAAGAAGATCAGGAAGAACTTTACTAAAAAAAGAATAGCAGGTCGAAATGCTTTCACTCTGCTTGCTTCTTAATGACTTTAGCCGGAACCCCAACCGCAGTACAAAAATCTGGGATAGCATCGATAACGGCAGCTCCTGCCCCGATTGTGCTAAAGCGGCCAACGCTTGCTCCGTTGATCAGGCTGGCCCCTGTTCCGATAAAAGAACCCTCAGAAAGTTTTACATGACCACTAAGCCTTGCCCCGGGCATTACACTGGTAAAATCACCCACTACGGTATCATGCCCAAGCAATACCCCGTTGTTGATCAGTACAAATCGACCAATGGAGATATCGGTGGTAAAAACCGCTGCAGCAGCTACCAAGGAGCCTTCCCCAAGGCTTACTCTGCCTTTCTCACCAAGGTAGGTTGAAGGGTGTATTAGCACCGGGAAATCCAATAAAGGGTTTTTAATTCGTTGATAAACAGCCAATCGGGTTTGCGGGTCGCCTATGGCGATGGCAACAGAAAGGGGTTTCTTTTCTTCATTTAGTAATTCAACCCTTCCGAGCACCGGTGATCCGTTTACTTCTGATCCAACTGATAGCTGATCATCAAAAAAGCCAATGAACTCCCAGGGAGCTCCTGCGGAAATCAATTCCAGAATGAGCAAACGAATTTCACGACCCAAACCACCTGCCCCAACTACTGCAATTCGTTTAATCAAGGAATTCAATTTTGTAATAATTCCTTAACGGTCAAAGGGATGTCTGCTTAATGGGAGTGAAGCCATTGGGTGTTCACGATCCGGGTTTCGGCTTATCGGCATACTTCTGATGGCATGAACCGTTTCGATTGCCGGGCGTGCAGCCTCCAATCCGAAGCCTTTGCCTTCAATGATCTGACGATAGCTATCGGTATGTAGGTCTGTAAACCCGTCAGAAAATTCTATTTCTCTTCCATCCACCTGAAGGGATCGAAAAGTTCGTTTACCGGCTTTTTTCGCCTCATCAGGCAGGGTGTCTTCATTAATGCTTAAAAACCAGCGTACATTCGCTTTCTCAAACTCAAGGTGCCCGGCTGCCCTGTCATGGGTATGCAGGTGCACTTCATTGGTTTTCAAGGGGCCAAAGATCCATGCCAGCATATCAAAAAAATGCACTCCGATATTCGTTGCAATGCCTCCACTCTTCGATAAATCTCCTTTCCAGGAGGTGTAGTACCAGTTGCCCCTTGAGGTGAGGTAGGTCAGTGTAACTTCTTTGGGATGCTGAACATCACTGTTGTCCATCTCCTCTTTCAGGGCCATGATAGCAGGATGCAGTCTAAGTTGAAGAATGGTGTAGACCTTTTTTCCTGTTTCTTGCTCCATTTCTTGAAGGGCATCAACGTTCCATGGGTTAAGCACCAATGGTTTTTCGCAAATGACATCTGCCCCTACTCGTAGCCCAAATCGTATATGAGCATCATGAAGGTAGTTAGGTGAGCAAATGGACACATAGTCAATCTTCTGGCCGGTTCTCCTTAGTTTTTCCAAATGCCGGTCAAATCGTTCAAACTCGGTAAAAAAAGAGGCCTCAGGAAAATGAGAGTCCATGATACCGACCCCATCATATGGGTCATAGGCAGCAAGGAGTTGGTTTCCTGTGTCTTTGATGGCTTTCATGTGGCGTGGTGCGATATAGCCGGCAGCGCCGATGAGGGAGAATGCTTTCAATTTAGGCTTGCGATAATTTTATGAGGTTAGGACGAGGTCTACTATCTTCTGCAGACTTTGTTGAGATAACGAACCACTGCTGGGCAGACATAAACCTTTTTCAAAAATCTCTTCTGAGACACCCGAGCCTATAAATGGTGATCCTTTGAAATAAGGTTGTAGGTGCATGGGTTTCCAAACCGACCGGGACTCAATTTCATGTTGCTGCAAGATATCCAACGCTTTATGCTTGGTTTCTTTGTTTTTAAACAGAATAGCGCTTAGCCAATGATTTGGGTGAAATTCAGGTTCAGGTTGTTCCTGAAACATAAAGGAATGAAGTTGATCCTGATAAAACCCGTTTACGTTTTTTCTTTTTTGAATTTCAGACTGCCAAAGGGGAAGTGTAAGGCAACCCAGCGCTGCTCCTGCCAAGTTCATTCGATAGTTATATCCCAATTGAAAATGGGTGTAGCCCTCTCCTCTGGATCTGGCCTGGCTTGATAAATAATCTGCCTGCTCGAGTTGATCTTTCGTTTTTGTTACCAAAAGCCCTCCTCCAAGGGTAGTAACGATCTTGTTGTTGTTGAAAGAAAAACAGGCAAAATCCCCAAAACTGCCACAAAATTGGTCACCGATCCTGGCGCCCAATGCCTCAGCTGCATCTTCAATCACGGGGATTTGGTACTTGTTGGCAATCTTCATGATTTCAGGCATTCTTGCAGGCATCCCAAATAAATGGACCACCACGATCGCCTTAGGTTTTTTGGCTTCTATGCCGAGTAGTCTTCCTTGCATCGCCAACAATATGGCAAGCTCCAAGGAGTCTGGGGACATATTCCAGCTCTCACGATCAACATCAATAAAGACAGGTTTCGCACCGCAATAACTTATCGGAAATGCAGAAGCCACATAGGTTAAGTCGGAGCAAAGGACGAGATCGCCTGCCTGTACATTTGCTAAACGAAGGGCGATATGAATGGCTGAAGTGCCGGAATTAACCGGCAAAGCATGAGGTAAATCAAAAGCATTGCTAAAAATGGATGCAAACTGAAGAGATAGTTCTTCATAATTTGTCTCAAGCATCTCTGGCAATTGAGATAAAACCTCAGCACCAAGCTCCTGACGGGAAAGTGGAATTTTGGCTATACCTTTTTCTGCCTCCATGGACCAGGTGCTCTTTCAGGATTAATTTGATTGTTGAACATCGCCAAAGGAGTTCTGAGTAAGACTTCAAGGTCCAAAAGCAATGATCGGTTAGCCACATACCAGCAATCCAACTCAAGTTTGCGTTCAAATGACAATGCATTGCGCCCGTTTACCTGTGCCCAACCCGTTAGGCCAGGCTTCACCTGAAAACGAAGGTGGTACTGTTGAGAAATATGTTCAAGAAAATCCACCGGTAAGGGCCTTGGCCCAATGATGGTCATATCCCCTTTGAGTATATTCCACCACTGCGGCCATTCATCTAATGAGAAATACCTTAACCATCTACCCAAAGGAGTAATCCTTTTGCTTTCGCTCAAATATGGGTCTTCATGGGGTAATGGATCCCGCATGGTTTTAAGTTTATAAAGGGTGAAGGGTCTCTGAAAAACTCCCAATCTATGGGAAAGAAATAAACGAACTCCAAAAACGAAAACCAATAACAAAAAAGGTAAGGATAAAAGTAGCACTACTGTTGAAAGTATCACATCCAGAAATCTTTGAAACACCTTATGTCATTTAGTTGAGGATCATCTTTTCTTAAAAATCCTAAGTATTGTCATGAAAATAATTTGTAAATCCAGCAGAAAAGACTGGTTATCGATGTACTCCAGGTTGATTCTTAACTTTTCAGGCATCACATGGTCAATATAGTATTGCTCCGGATGATCAGTTTGAGACAACAGCTCATTTTCGTTAAAAAAAAGGAGGGATGCCTTGTCGGTAATTCCTGGCTTAACGGATAATACACGTCTTTGATCAATATTGTAAAGCTCCACATAGCGGCTTACCTCAGGCCTAGGACCCACCAAGCTCATTTCACCTTTAAGAACATTCCACAACTGGGGTAATTCATCGAGCTTGTACTTTCTCAAGATTCTACCAATCCCGGTTATTCTTGAGTCATTGCTTCCTACTGTTAACAAACCTTTTGCATCAGATTGAGGCCTCATCGTTCGAAACTTAAATAGTTTAAAAGCACGACCGTTAACTCCAACCCTATCCTGTAAATAAAAAACAGGCCACCCATTAAAAAAGATAATAACTAATGATAATAAAAGGAAAATGGGTAGTAAAAAGACTATGCCTATAAAACTGGCAAACAAATCAAGCATTCGCTTCATGCTCAAGACAATATTTTTTCAACCGATTTCTTTACAGAATTAAGAATATAATCTTGCTGATCGAGGGTAAGCTGAGGATAAAGTGGCAAGGAGATTTCATTAGAATATTGCTCATAAGCTTTTGGAAATTTACTTATATCATATCCCCTCTCTTTAAATACCGTTAGCATAGGCATGGGAATAAAATGCACATTAACAGCCACATTCAAATTAGCTAACTCATCTATAATCTGGTCACGCTGATTCTCGGTGCAATTATCAATTCTCAATAAATATAAATGAGCTGCAGTTTCTTTTCTTTCATTATTGAAAGGAGGGACTATTGCCCAATTGTAAGCTTTAAAGTATGAGTTATAGTATTCAGCTA
Source organism: Cytophagaceae bacterium (assembly GCA_027488815.1). Lineage (GTDB taxonomy): Bacteria > Bacteroidota > Bacteroidia > Cytophagales > JAIYAX01 > JAIYAX01. The sequence continues at coordinate 76,406 of JAIYAX010000006.1, forward strand.
TAGCTTTCCTCTTTTTCAACAAAACATCCGAATATATTCGAATTTGCGCCAAGCCAATGGCTGCAAGTATATCAGGCATATTCATTTTAAAGCCTGGGTATACGATATCATATTTCCATCCTCCAGCTTGAGATTTACTGAAAGCATCTTTAGTTTGGCCGTTCAGAGACCATAGTTTGAATGTTTTGTATATCTGTTCGTGATCAGACGTAATTGGCCAATTGATTACGATTGCTCCACCCTCTGCAGTAGTCACATTTTTTACTGCATGAAAAGAGTAGACGGTAAAATCCGCAAATTTTGCTGCTGGTTTTCCATTCAATTTAGCACCCAGAGAGTGAGCCGCATCAGACAAAATGAGTGGTCTGCCGAGTGCTTTTTGAACCTCGTTTTTGGCGACGAAAATTTCTCTTACTTTTTTTGAATTCAGAAGCTGCAGCAATAAATCATAGTCACAAGGCCAACCTGCGATATCTACAGGTATGATCACTTTAGTTTTCTCTGTTATGGCATCTTCAACCTTGCTGATGTCAAGATTAAAGTCAGTTCCACAATCAACCATAACCGGAGTGGCTCCCAAATGCAAACAAGCCAAAGCTGTAGCACAATAGGTATATGCCGGCACGATTACTTCGTCCCCCCGGCTTACCCCAAACCAATGCAAGACCAGCATCATTGCACTTGTTGCTGAATTACAGCAAAGTGCATGGGTAAGCTCAGAGATTTTAGCAGTTTCCTGCTCTAATGATCTAACCTTGGGGCCAGTGGTAATCCATCCACTCCTAAGGCTATCAAGTACTTCTGCCTCGACAGCCTCATCGTGATAGGGGGGTGAAAATGGGATTTTCATTTAGTTAAACTCTTTTCCATAGTTGTTGATACTAAATCAGAACTTGTTTTAAGCCATCCGTTTCTCTCATAGGCCAGAATTGCTTGTGTGTTATCTGTTCTTACAGTAAGCTGTAGCTTTTTCATGCCGTAATCCTCTAAGGAACGTCGCTCAAATTCTTTAAGCAATATTGATCCACAACCTTTTCCTTGGTAGGCAGGATCTACACCAATTACAACCAGACCAGCTTGTGGATCTTTTGCCAATTGCTTTTTCTGTTCCTGGTTAAAATGAACTTTTTTTCGAAGGCCTAGTCTCATGGCCAAATTTTTCCTTAGTAATGGCCATTTATTGCGTACTTCAGCATGAAAGATCACCCAGGGGTGAGTAATGAAGGCCCATAATGCAGGGTAAAAACTATATTGAGCCATTCCACTCGCTGATCCTGTGCCTAAGGTTCCGTCGCTAATCATTCCTCCACAATAGCCAGCGCACTTACCTGAGTCATCCTCAATATGAAAAAGGAAAGTTTTGTTTGATGAAAGGTACCAGGAGAGCATTTGAGCGCAATAGCTACGGCCTAATGCCGATGCCAATGAGTTAGGAAATGCAGCACGGTGGCATTTCGCAAGCGCAAGTAGTTCTGATTCAGAAGTGGTTTGTGCGACGAACTTCATTCAATTATTAAAACCACTATTTGATAAATGAGTAAAATGAATCAGCAATGGTAACTCTATTAAAATTTGCAGTTACATAGGAATATCCATTTAATCCCCATTTTGGTATTTGCTCTCGGTGAGCCTGAACATACCTTACTTGGTTTGCCAAGGAATCTGCTCTCTCGGGCTCAAATGCAAGGCCTGCTTCAGCTGTACTTATGAACAACTCCTTTGCTTCCCCATCAATGCCAAGCAAGATGGGTTTCTTCAGACAAAGTATTTCGAAAATTTTTGAAGGTATCGCTCCCAGAAATAAATCCAGCTTTTTCAATGGAATGATGCCAACATCAATAGACTTAATCACGTCAGCAATCTGACCTTTTGGGACACCATTAAAGAAAAAAACATTATTTGCACCTAAACTATCTTTCAGTTTGATAAGCCTTTCTTTTTCCGGCCCTTCTCCTATAAGGATAAACTTCACTTGAGGTAAATCTTTAACAAATGTTGCCGCTTGAATAACACAATCCAAACCTTGAGCATAGCCCAATAGGCCTCCAAAGTAAAAGAGCAAATCATCTTCTTTAAAACCATTTTCGGAACGCCAATCAGCGCCAGTAAGGCGTGATTGCAATTCATTTACATCCACACCATTCGGCAACCATAAAATAGGTTTGTCTGGAAATCGTTGATGTATATTACTTACTATGCCTTGTGTTTGACCTGTAATAAAGTCTGAGTTACGATAAATCCAATTCTCCAGTCCTTCACTAAGTTTTATAAGAAATCGATTTTGAACAATACCCATCTTAACAGCACTCTCAGGCCAAAGATCCGAAACATTAAAAACCAGCTTCGATTTTTTGAAGTGCTTCAATAAAACAGCAGTAAACCCAAGAAATAATGGAGGTGACTCACAAATGATTATATCTTGCTTCTCAACTTTACTAATAGCGAGAAACAGAGAGGAGAAAGTAAAAGAGAAGTAATTTAATAATCGAAAAAGGATCGACTTGCTTTTTGAAACAAATATCCATGAGCGATAGACCATTAATCCGCTCATTTCTTCTCTACTGAATACTTTGCCCTTAAACCCGGAAAATATTTCATACTGAGGGTAATTAGGAAAAGCAGTTAAAATGCTTACTCTTGCGCCCTTGTTCCTGAGCTTTAAGGCAAGATCATAAAGACGATTCTGAGGGGCTCCTGTCTCGGGTGGGAAATATTGAGTGAGTATTAAGATATTCATCCTTCTCTTAAAAGAGTATTAACTATTATGTCAGAGGCTTTCCCGCTGCCATAAAAATCATGATTTTTTACAAAACTCTTTCTTAAAAAATATTCAACTGCTTTATAGATTGCATCAGCATTGGTACCAGTGAGTATGTTGTAGTCATGATCAACCAATTCCCTCCATTCCGTCTGCTCTCTTAAGGTAATGCAAAACTTATTGAAAATGAAGGCCTCCTTTTGCAATCCTCCGCTATCCGTTAAAACCAATGATGAATGCCTAATGAGTTGAAGCATATCAAAATACCCAACAGGCTCTATTACTTTAGCATTTATGGTCAGGCCTTGAGCTGAAATCAGTTTGTGTGTTCGTGGATGTAAAGGTAGCACTACAGGAATCTTCTTATGTAACTGATTGATCGCCGAAACCAATTGTGAAAGGCGTTCAGGGTGATCAGTATTTTCTGCCCGGTGGATCGTGCAAAGGATAAAATCACCTCCAGAAAGCCCACAACTCTCTAAAATATCGGATTTTGACTCAGAAAGCTGAGCATAGTAAAGTGCTGCATCTTCCATGACATCCCCATTCTGAACCACCAAACAATTGAAATTGTCAAAACCCTCATTTTTGAGATTTTGAATAGCTAAATCTGTAGGGCAGAATAAAACATCACTAATTCGATCCGTTAGTATCCGGTTAATTTCTTCCGGCATATCCATGTTAAAGCTTCGCAAACCAGCCTCGACATGAACCACTTTTCGATGAACTTTCTTAGCTGCCAAGGCTCCAGCAAGGGTAGAATTAGTATCGCCGTAAACCAAAGTGTAATCCGGCTTTTCATCTAAAATGATTTGTTCAATTGCCTCCATCATTCTGCCTGTCATGGCTCCATGAGAAAGGCTATTGATATCAAGGTGATACTGTGGCCGGGGTATGTGCATTTCCTCGAAAAAAATATCGGACATGTTTTTGTCGAAATGCTGACCTGTATGCACAATGATTTCTTTAATCGAACCCACGTTAGCTATTGCACGGGATACTGCTGCTGCTTTGATGAATTGGGGGCGTGCGCCGATGATGGTGAGGAGTTTCATCATTTTTCCTCCCCCAACTTAGATACTACAGCTTTAAATTTTCCATTCTTATTCTTTGGAATTTCCTGTAAGTAATGATATTCAACTTTAACTTCACCAAGTTGACTCCTTAAACGACTAGATATAATAGACTCACTAGTTATATTATACAAAGAATCCACTACAAGATTGATATGAAAAGTATTTCTATCTAGTTGAACCAATTGTGCGGCAACTAGACCCAAAATATCAACATAAATTCCATGAAAGCGAACCATTTGTCTTCCATCAGGTCCTATGACTTTATCCTCCACTCTACCGTTTATCTCCTTCACAATAGACATATTCCTTCCACATTTGGTTGTTTGAGACTCTGAAAGTGTTATCTCATCACCAATTCGATATCGGATCAAAGGCTGGTCATAGTTCAGTAAGCCCGTTGAAACTACTTCTCCTGTCCCACCCGGTGGGACATACTCACCAACACTATTTATTACTTCAACTATTCCTACATCTGGGCTTATTAACATTTCCCCTTTTTCAGACTCAGAGATAAGGCCACATGCTTCAACTCCACTATAACTATCAAATACTTTACAGCCATATACTTTACTGATTGTCTCCCTCATATTATTGGTCAATTTCTCACTTGAAGTTATCACTGCTTTTAATTGAGGGGGACATAATGATTGATCGTTTATCATTTTTGCTAAGAAAAAGTTACTCATTGCATACCCAGTCATATACTCTAATTTGTATTTTGAGATAGCCATAAGATAGTTTCCAACATTCGTTTCTGAAATATGATATGCAGAAAAGTACACTTGTCTTTCAGCACAATTATATCGATAGAAAGGAGGAGAAGCATTTCCTGTTGGCACTACTCTTCGACCACCAATCATCCCTCTAGGATCGTGTCGATCAACACCTGCCCAATGTCTAATTCTAGCTTCAAAAGCAGCACTCCATCTTCTATGAAAATTATTGGAAAAAAGTATTCTTGTTGGAGTGCCTGTGCTACCGCTGCTCGAAAAAAACTGTCCATTCTTCTCCCTACTTACTGATAAAAGGTCCGATGTCCCAAAATTGCGCAATTCCTCCTTTTCCAAATATGGCAATTTTCTCAGATCTTCAATCTCAAACTTCCTGAAGTCTGATTCTTTAAATCCTTCCTTTGCATATTTCTCATGATAGAATTTAACATTCTTAAAAGAATGGAGGAGTAGTTTCCTTAATTCTATCGTTTGATAGGCCTTCCATTGTAATTCCGAATAAAACTCTCTGTCTTTGAATTTCTTAAGTTCATCATTAAAAATTCCACCAAAACGACGATGATGCCACTGTAAACCATAAGCACTAATTGCAAGATTCTGTGCAATTACAGGCAAAATTGGATAAACTTTTTTCTGCCATAAGCTCATTGGTTTGTTACTAGTTTTTTTGAACTTTTGACAAGTAGGCTTTATTCCAAATACTCATCATAAAGAAATTCCTTATCAACGTTTCACCAACAGGATAACCCTTTTTATATAAGCTTTTTACTAAAGCTGGATTCATTTTATTAAAAACGGGTAGACCAAAGATATCATCATTCTCAAAATTTTCAAGATAGCTCATAAATCTAGAGTTATTGTTCATATAATTACTCCATGGAACACTAAATCCTAGTTTCCTAAAATTTCTTACCGAATCAGGAAGTCGTTTTGAAACTGAATTAAACAATAACCATTTTCCTTTCTTACCTTTCAACAAACAGTCTGAAGGAAGAGCAGGTATCATTTCTAAAAAGCGATAATCCAAAAATGGCACTCTACATTCTATAGAAGCGCCCATGGTCATTCTATCATTCCGATCCAAAACTGAACTCATGTGTGTGAATAGATCTAGGTACATTGCTTGCCGAGACAATTCCTTAGGGTACAAACTTTGAGCCTCTTTCAATATACTAATTCTATATTCGAATTGCTCCAGATCAATTTTAACACCCAATTGATTCAAATCATAAGGATAAAGCGTTGAAACATTAAACAATACCAAACTTTCAGGACTTATTTCCTTTAAGTAGCGGCTCAACTTATCAAATCGATTCACTATACCACTGCCTGGTAGCTTCTGTAAGATTGGGGAAAGATGATGAAGAGTATTTAGGATAAAAGGATACATAAGCGCTTTATACCGGAAATAGCCTCCCATAAGCTCATCTGCGCCTTCACCTGAAAGCAGAACGGTAACGTGCTTTTTTGCATATTTTGAAAGTGCCAACATTTGTGCATCATTTTGATGAACTAATGGTTCATCATACAGCCAAGCTGCTTCTTCAAGCATATTGAAAAGATCGGTCCCCTCAAGTGCTATCCCATGATAATCAAAACCAAATTTTTCGGCTATAGCCTTAGCCAAAGGACCTTCATTATACATGGGATCTTCGAAAATAACCGTAAATGCAGCAAGTTCTTTATGCCCATTATCTTGAAGTGATGCTGCTATACTACTCGAATCCAATCCACCACTTAGCATCAATCCAACAGGAACATCACTAATAGTACGGTACTGAACAGCAGAAGAGAATGTTTCACTAAACCATTCAAACGGATTTTTAGGCAATTTTTCACGATTTGTAAGTATTTTATCAGATAAATTCCACCACCTTCTATTTGAAATTTGACCATTTTCAATAGTCATGCTATGGCCTGGTAAAAGTCGCTTAACATGCTTGAAAACTGTTTGCTCACCGGCTACGTATCTGAAAAGCAGCAACTCTGTAAATGAGGAGTCATTTAAGTCAGCTGGAATCCCTGCAGCAAAAATCGCCTTAGGCTCAGAAGCAAAATAAAGAGTGCCATTGTAAATTGAATAGTAAAAAGGCTTAATGCCTACTCGATCTCTAGCTATGAATAACTTCTGATTTTGCTTATCCCATATAGCAAAGGCGAACATTCCATTTAACTGATCTAAGGCATCCTCACCATAATAATCATACATGTATAGTAGCACTTCTGTATCTGTACCTGATCGGAATTTATATCCCCTTTTCTCTAAATCTGCTCTTAACTCTTTGAAGTTGAAAATTTCCCCATTGTACGTAATTGTTAGACGATTATCATAACTAGAAAAAGGCTGCTTTCCATTTTCCGATAAGTCAAGAATTGACAATCTGCGGTGGCCTAATCCAATATAACTATCTATAAATATACCTTCACCATCAGGCCCACGATGACGCAAGACCTGGAGCATTGCATTTAATTTCTGCTCCTCAATTGGTTGCTTGCTTTGTAATTGAAGGACTCCGCTAATTCCGCACATCAATCAATTCGTTATATTGTTTTATAAACAGACTCACAGAAGACTGAACCTCAGCTAGCTCAATTGCCTTATCTCTGTTTACTAATACTTTACTCTTCCAATACTCCCTATTTTCCCAAACATTAGAACATGCGTCAGCAATTGATTTTTCATCAAAGTCTAGCAAGAATCCATTATCTAATTGATTTATCAAAAGATGGTTAGCCGGTAGTTTGCTTACCATTGGTATACAACCACTTGCCATTGCTTCTAATAAAGATGAAGAAAAACCCTCAGTTTCTGGTAAAGAAATGTAGACATCAGACTCAGACAACGTCAGAATAACCGTTTCGTAACTTACTGCACCGTGTAATATCACCTTGAAATTATCAGGGACTTCTAAAGCTCTTTTTTCCAGATGCAATCTAAGAGGTCCGTCACCTAGTATGTGCCATATAAAATGTATATGCTTATTTCTCATTGCGGCTTGAAGAATTCCGTTAAAAATAATTATATGATTATATTCTTTATTAAGTGAACGTGTAGTGACAAAGATCAACTGATTCTCATTTATAAAAGGTACTTTAAATATAAATCTGTTAAAATCTATACCTCTATGCCTGATCAATACTTTAGACTTAGAAACGCCATGTTTTAGTATCGAAGGAAGCATGTTCTCTGACCAAACATGTATCAAATCAGCGGTTATAGCCGCTCTTTTTGCTAAACGTCTTACTATAAAATTACTCCAATGACCCGGGGGCCAAACGTCCTCCTCACCTTGTGCAGCTACCACAAATGGATGAAAACCAGTAAGAGATCCTAAAAAACCATACGAGGTAGTTCTATAGGCAATTAGTACATCTGGCTGGAACACTCTGATAAGTCTCTTTACTTCAAAAAATTCCTTAATCATGTACACAAGCCAAAGCCATTTTGCTATTGGCAAAAATGACCAAACCAGCACTTCTGCATGCCCAAAATGTTCAAGTTGTCGTTTCCATAATTGTGTATTGGCAGATTTTCCATCTGCAAGCATTAAAATTTTCAATGGATCAGTTTAGAGTACTTCTTGAATAATTCGGCCATGAAAACGTTCATAGGTAAATAAAGAAGCTGTCTCATAAGCTTTGTCCGCAACAGTATCAATTTTGTCCTTCAACTCTGTCACCAACTTTAATACTCTTATGATTTCATCTTTATTTAAAGTAGAGAATAAAAATCCATTTTCACCATGATGAATATACTGCTCCAAAGCTGAAACCCTAGTAACAACTGGTATACATCTGTATAACATACCTTCTGCAATTACTTTTGGAAATCCTTCAGAACTACTTGGTAGTACCAAAACATGTGAGGTTTTTAACACTTTCTCAAATATCTCGTGCCTTGGAAGGTATCCTGGTAATATTAGTGGGAAAGGAAGAGTTTTGACCAATGCCGATAGTGAAAGAAATAGGGGCCCATCTCCGACAAGTGTTAATGAGCCTACACTTTTGACCAACGCTGGATCTTGAAGGGCTTCAATCAATAGCAAAGGTCCTTTAAACGCTTCAAGATGCCCAACAAAGCACCAATGCAGCGGTTCGCTTAAAGAATGTTTAATCTTGTTATTTACACTTTGAGATAAATAGTCACGTTCGGTGAAACAAGGATTTTCCATTGAAACAAACCCTTTGTGTAGGCCTGGCCATTGACCATTTATCGTTATCTTAACATTTACTCGATCCAATTGCAGAAGTGTTTTCTTCTGCCAGTCAAAGGCCCAGGCTGCATTCTTCTCTCCCCAGTTACCAGCATACTTAATCCAAAAATGTTTCTTAGAAAACCTAAACCATTTTAATAAGAAAATAACAATTAATGCTGGCACTGAAGGAGCCCTTAAATGAACCACTTGAGCCTTGAATATCTCTCTTAATATGATAATGGCTTGAACGGGTAAACTAAGCAACACCCTAAGCTTATTTACTTTTGAAGAACCTCCTCTCCAATTTGGGAGCAAGATCCAGTTCCAAAAAGTAGATCGAGTTATTTCAACTGTAGCAGCACTTTGACCCGGCCTCCTATAAGTGATCCATGAGATGGAAGAAAAATCCTCTTTAAAAAGACTAACCTCTTTATAAGTGGGTTCAAATATTTGATATGCTCCCCCAGAGCTGTAAACAGGCGTATCAGAACAAATCAGAAGTTTTGGCTTCATTTTTTCTTAAACACCATCATTATATCCTGACCCATTAGTCTCCCGAGCCCAATCATTTGAACAAAGGATTGAAAGGCAAAAAGCCAATTGTCAGGTAATCTACCCATTCCAGGAAACAACAACTGAAATCGCTCTTTAACTATCAAGCCAAATCCTACCTCATTCAATGATTTCAAAAGCTGACTCTCATCAATCTTATTTACCCTTTGTTTTCTACCACCACCTAAATGATACAATCTATTTAGTGGATGATGATCATCCGTCATTTGCAAAACCAATTTAGTCTCTCTGCCTGAAAGGTCAGCTATAGTTGAAATTGCTTTTTGAATGGAGGGTACATGGGCTAGAACACCAATGCATAAGATCACATTAGGCTTTTTATTCACTTTTAACTCCTCTAATGAAGTGTGTAAAAAATGAGCCTTCGGCCTTTCTGTTGGTTGCAATCGACTTTCAACAAGATCCAGCATAGGTTTTGAAAAGTCACAGAAATAAACTTCATTTTCTGAAAGCCAATCGACAGATAAACTACCATCTCCGCAGCCAATATCGAGAATAATCTGATTTCTTGGTTTTTCTCCCAAAAGGCGATCAATGATTTGTTTCCTAAGTCTAATTCCAAAGTTCTTATGTAAATACTGAGCGGGTTGCTCAAAAAATGATTTAGGTTCGTAACTCATGCCTTCAGCAACATTTCATAAGACTCCCCCATTTTTTTCACATCATGTTGCAGTGCCCAAACAACTGCCCCTTCTGAAAACTCTCCATAACGGCTTACTATCTCTCGAATAGCTGAAACCAGTGCATGATGATCTTTAGGATCAATAAGCAATCCTGAAGTACCATGATGGACAGATTGCTCCAGACCTGTTCCAGCTGATCCTATGGCAGGCATACCTCTAAGGTTGGCTTCCAAAACTGCAATCCCAAATCCTTCAACATCACCATCTGGCTGATTTTCACTTAGCATAACAAAAATGGAAGGTGAGTTTAACCAATTTTCCTTCTCACTATCAGAAAGTACTCCATGAAAAAACACACTCTTCATTATTGAACTGTCAGTGGTCCTTTTTATTTGCTCAATAATATTTTCATTTCTCTGGCCAATTATATGGTATTCTAAACCGGGAAATTCCTTCGATAAAGCGCTCATTGCAGCAATTACATTATGCTGTCCTTTTCGAAGACTTACAGATCCAACCGTAATCAATTTAATCGGTAGAGAGCATTGATTTTTAGTCAAGTATCGATGACTAATATCAATCCCATTGGGGATAACTTTCAGCCTCGAATTAAAACTTGACTCTTTTAGTGTAGATATAGCAAAGTTTGAAACGCCGACAATATAATCAGCCCTATTGCAGCAGTACATAAAAAGAGATTTCCGCCAAGAATGTAACATTCTTGGCTCATGGCCATGTAAAATAATCACCTTCTTAGCTCTAGTAACCATTGCAACAGGTAGTATCAAAAATAACATCGCCATGCCTGAAAAGAAAACTGTGTCAACCTGACGATAATTCCAGAGTATAGAGAGGGCTTTACATAGCTTAACTATGGGCATTGCATTAGTCGAATAGCGTAATACAACAAAAGGGTATGAGCCATTGTCACCATATTCAGGACGATCTGCTGAGTACACAACCACTTTCCAGTTATTGCTTTGAAAATAATTTGCCAGATCAGATGAATGACGTCCAATACCGCCTGGACCTGGTGGGAATTCAGATGTTAGAAAAAGTAACTTACCCAAGTCGAGCCAGTATCGATTTATATCCCTTCATAGATTTTTGCCATTTAATCGGCATCAATAACAGACCTAACAATCCTCTTAAAACCCCTACTTTTTTAAAAGCACCCAGGTAAAACATCAGATTTTGCAAGTTATGATACTCAGAAGGGTAATACGTTTGTATCATATATTGCTGAGTAGGTGGTGGAAAAGCAGCTGTTATAGATGAAGAATATCTCCACCAAGCTCCATGAACTCGCATTCCACCTTGAGGAGCTTTGTGGTGTGTTTGAATAGCCTTATGATTAAAGACAATTAATTTTCCAGCTAGAAACAAACGTCGACCAAAGTCATCGTCAGCACCTGAACCTCTGTCAAATGCGAGGTTTAATCCATTCACAGAAAGTGCTGTCTCTTTACGCATAAATGCATTTCCCGTCGCAAGAACATCTGCAATTGACCATTGGCGATTACGAATGGGTATATAGCTTTCATCTTTCCAGGGTGCAAGCGAAACCCCTGTACTCACATCAGCAATCGTTGTACTTAACAAAGACCAATGTGCCGCCATCATGCCGGGCCATGCTTCAGTATCATCTTCAAAAAACAACAGCCAGTCAGTCTTTGACTCCTGTATTGCCAGATTTCTAGAAACACACTGACCTGGACTATCTAAGTAAAATACTTTTATCTGCTCTCTTTCCAAATATGGCCTATATACTTCCTCCCTTCGTTCTTCTGATTTTGTCTGATCCACAACTATAATTTCAAAAGGAGGATATTCCGACTTAAGCAAGCTGTCAATGCTTCTACCTATATAGTCATAACGATGAATAGTAGGGATGATTGCAGAGTACGGTGGACAATCTGCTTTTAGGTCATTACTTTTCTTTAAAATGACAGGGTGATTCTTTAATATCTCATGATTATATGGCTTAATCCTTAAAAATGGAAGTCCTAAATAAAAGCCAATTGACTTTGCAGTGAAGGCCCCTAGATGTCGCTGACTAAATAGGACAAGATCCCTGTTTGTTGGAGGTAGCGTAAGATGAAGGTCAGCTTCTTTCAACAACTTGCCCCAGAGAGCCTGATAGCAAACCATCGCTCCGGCCCTCATACATCGAAAGGTAAACTCTGAAAAGGTTGATCGAAGGGAAAGCGTTTCATCAAATCCTCTTTCAGCATCCCAAAGTGATTTTCTAAATGCAATCACCTGTTGCCCTGAAAGCCAACTAAAGGAATTTGAAGCTGCTGATGGGATTAAAAAATTCCAGTTAAAAACAAACTGCTGAAGTATAGCCCAGCCTTTAATACCCTCTTCTACTAAACCTGCATGACAAATATCAAACTTAGTAAGCGCCTCTTCAATTCCTTTAGCTAACCTCTCATGTAGTACAATAGGCGCAATTAACACCAATGTCTCATTATCAAGTTGAGCAATTTTTTTATTGAGTAAATCTACGTTACTAATTTCTTCGGTTGCGAAAAATGAGACTTTAGAGTTACTCATTTAATAAGCTTTACTCGTGTTTTTGCCTGATTGATCCAGTACAATGGTGCAACTGATAATCCAAATACAAACGACAATTGACCAGCCAAGGTGAACATAGCTGCCTGCGCCCAGAAGGTTTCTCCGACAAACATGGTAAACAATACACCACAGAACGTAACCCACATAAAGCTGGAAACAATCTGTATCCTCCGATTAGTTGCATGTATCATTGAATAAAGATTCTGCCAAACTTTACTCAAAAAAGTAATGAAAAAGATGAATCCAACTAATCCTAGCTCCATCAATACATGAAGATAATTATTGTGGGCGCCGTTAGCTCCAATAAATTTGAATATGTTCTGAAAACCTGTGCCTGTGATAAGCAGGTAAGGCTTATTGCTTAATGTTCCGATGATATCTTCATAAATCACCGTTCGTTCCTGATAGACCCCTGCATAGCCAAGTTTCTCTATTCTGGAAGAAACCCGTTCTTCATACTTTTCTTCTATCCGCTCTTTTATTTTTTCACCCCCAAACTGAAAATAAACAAGCACTCCAAGAGCGGAAAGTGACAGCACGACAATGGCTTTCCCTCTTTGAATAAATAGATAGGCCAGCAATGCCCCTGCCAGCCCAAGGGCGAAAGTGCGTGTGCCACCAAAAATCGGTACTACCACCATAATGGAAATAATCAAACCAATGATTACTTTCCAAATCATATTCTGCTCTAGACTTAAATAGGCCAGACCCATAAAAATGCCGACCAACATGATCACCCCAATATGCTTATGATGAGGAGATAGCGTAGCGACCGGTGCATCACTTTCACTATACATGTTAAGCCAGTACTCAGGCCATAAAGACGGAATCAATTCTAAACCCTGGGCAAAAGCGATGAGCGCAACAAATGCCGTTGTCCAAAAAAATACCCTATATGCCCTCCAAACCTGTCGTTCAGTGCTTAATACTGCAATTACCAGCATGGGCAAAGTGAAATAGGCCAAAAGACGATAAAAGCGTATCATCCTTGGAAGAAAAAATTCGAAGCCACTATAAGAAACCGAAATGAATATAGAAACAAAAACAAGAATGACAAGTATCCATAAAGCATTAGTAAACAATATCTTAGAATTTAACAACCGCTTAAAATGCCGATAAACCTGTGGCATACTTAGGTAGTAGCCATAGACAAGCGGAAATATGTAATCGTATACCCTGAAATCACTGTCAAAACCCCCAATTGAGAAGCGGCCCAGTGGTAAACAATAAAATAAGGAAACCATCAACACCAATAAGGGCCAGGTGGGCACTTTTTCAATATTTTGAAAATAAGGACTGATGCTCGTTAGGCTTTCCTTAGGATGCATAGTGCTTGGTAAGAAGAGCCAAGGTATGTTCGATGGAAAACTCCCTGTGTATAAAATTCCTTGCTTCTTGACCTGTAGAATTGGCAAAAGCTGGATTTTCAATTAAATGTATAAAGTGTTCCGCAATCTTTTCAGGCTTAACATCTTTGTTCACTATGCCCCCTCCGCTACTAAATAACTCTTCCACATTACCGACCGGATTTGCTACAACCGGTAGAGCAAATGACATAGCCTCAATCACGACATTTGGCATGCCCTCATAATCACTAAGCAAAGCAGTACAATCAAAAAGTGGGTAGTAGTCTGCTATGGGGTTTACAATACCCAGAAACTTAATCTGTTCAGAAAGACCCTCCGAAAGCACCTGTTGACTTACTGCCTCCCTGAAGGGGCCGTCACCGATATAAATCAAGGTAATTCTATTTGCATACTCTTGGTTTAGCAACTTAAAAACCTTAAGCATTAACGATTGGCCCTTGTTGGCTGCAAAGCGTGCTACATAGCCTATTAGAAATCGATCCGAGTCAATACCAAGTTTTGCTCTTTGCAGCGTTCGCTGATTTGGATCTAACTCAGGAAGTACAATACCGTTGGGAATTACCGGGATTTTAGCCAAAGGGTAACGCATCAAAACACTCAAATGCCTGCTAACCTCAATCGAATTGCCACTATAGTGTACTCCAAACGCCTTTAGCAAATAAAACTGTACCCTTCTGCGCCACAATGCGATTCCTTTCAAGGGATAACAATTCCGCTCGGTGACCATAAAATTTAATCCGGCGCATGCCCATGCCAAAATCCACTGTTGCAGTAAGGAGAAATTGACCTGTGTATGCCATATATCAGCTTTTATACTTCGTACCAACAACATTAAGGCCCACCAGGATTTTAAGTTTCTTTGCCAACGGGCAGGTGCCTCAAGCACCTTGATACCTGCTGCATCCAGTGCAGAAAGAAAAATACCCCTCCTTGCATGTAAACACAATACAACAGGCTCAAACAAGCCTTTGGCTTTGGCCTGCAAGGCGATGGTGCTTACAAAGCGCTCTAAGCCTCCGGCTTCAAGAGTTCCTGTGGCGAGGATAACTACCTTCATTAATTGGTTATAAACCAGAAATTGTTAAATCTTCTACTGAGTATTTTTCAGCATCTTCATCTGGAATTAATAAGACATGCGCTCTTCCTCTTTCTTTTAAGATTTCACTATCATTAATTTTCAATCCGTTTCTTAAATATATCATTGAATAATTAGTGTCTTTAATTCTTTCATTTATCAATCCGGCGTTCTCGAACAACTTTTTACCTGCAAACTCATGTAATTCTAAAAAAATCAATGGTCTGAATTCTTTTATCGTATTGATCAAACCCATAATTGCTAAGGATTCAGCCCCCTCAATATCCATTTTAATGAAATCTGGCTTGATCTCTTGATTTCGGACATAATCATCCAAACTTAAACTAACCTTATTAATCTCAGTGTTATGATTCATCCTACCTTTACTTAAAGATGCCCCACCTGAACTCCCTTCCCAATAAAAAGGGAAGACTAGTCCTGACTGATTTGCGACGACAGCATTTATTATTTTTACTCGATCCAATAAATTATTGTATCCAGCATTCTTGGTAATTTCCAATACTGCTTCTTCTGAAGCTTCAAATGCATAAATTTTGGCTCTAGGATTTTGGATCGCAATTAAGATTGAAATTAAGCCATGATTTGCACCAACGTCTAATATACACTCCTTATTCTTTGAGAATTTTAAAATTGCGCTGTAATCTCTATCGGGCTTAGTGTTTCTTAAATTATAATCTACTACCAATTTGAAATCAAACATTATCAGATTGAATCTGCTTATAAGCCCACCAAAAGTGAAAACTAATCTCTTTAGCCTCACTAGATTTTTCTTATTTAAAAGACTCATTCTACTGGCTACTTTTTGTTGATACTGCAATTACACGTTCGCCACCCAGATATAATTTTCCTATGGCCATGGTGAGAAAACCGGGTATAGCCCTAAGACCTTTTGGGGTCAATGTATAGGCTGATTGGATTTGAATCTGCTTGAAGCCTGTACTCTTTAACAGTCTAGCCATGCTGTCCAAGCCAAAAAATGATAGATGATGGATGGATCGAACGTTTCGTTCCCGTACTGTCACACGACCAAAAAGCTGGTCTCTGAAAAACCGGATATTCCGGAACTGATTGGGCACTTCCACCAAAAAAATGCCACCGGGCTTCAATACCCGATATGCCTCCTGAGCTGAAAGCAAGGGATCTGCCACATGCTCGAATACATGGTGAGAGTGAACAATATCGAAGGTGTTTTCCTCAAAAGGTAAACGCTCTGCTGTAGCTTGAATAAGCCTAATACCTCTAAGCGCTGCTTCGTTTACACCATCTACACCGGGCTCCACACCCTGTGCCTGTATGCCTGCCTCAAGTGCGGCTTCCACCATGTATCCACTTGAGGCTCCGATATCAAGCAAACTCAAAGTTGCCGGGGGTTTGCCAGACATTTGAGTCAACTCTGAAACACGCTTTACAAAAAAAGCTTTTCTCCCGGAAGTAACAGCCCCGTAATTGGCTTTTACATGAGAGTAAGGCATAAGGGTCTCCGGTACTCTTCCTGCAAAAAAAGCGGCCCTTTCCTGCTCATCCGGTCTGGGATTCATAAACAAGAAGCCACAACTCAGACATTTCTGAACGGCAAGCGGAGCGATCAGATTGAGGTGGCGGGTGCCATCTTCAAAATCAGACAGGTTGGAGCTTTTACAAATGAGACAAGGGTTAGTTTCCATTGTTTGTTACCAGGTTTTAGCGTTGGCTTGTTGTACTTCGATCACTTTACTTTTCTCTTCTATGCCATACCAACCAAGCAATTCATCTACAATTCGCTCTACATCATGATACTGCTTTACATAAGCTTGAGACTGCTCACCTATTTGCTTTCTGAGCTCCGGGTTTAAAATCAGCTTTTCAAGCACTTCCACCAGATTATGCGGGTCACCATGTATGATGGGCAGGTCAGGCCTTGCTGTTTTCCATTTGGGATTGATATTACACACCACCGGCTTGCCCAAGGCCATCAATTCTACAGATACTTTGCCATGCCAGCCATACAATACCTGGTCAATTCCAATATCACTGGTAGAGTAGTGTTCAAGGATACGATGGTGCGGCAGTTTTTCAGCCAGAACGAGTTCCACATTATGACCCCTTTCTTTCAAGGTTTGTATGGCTGCCTCTATAAAATCAGTTCCTTTTTTCCTGCGGCTGCTTGGTGCATGAACAATTCGGATAACTCCGTCTTGCTGAGACAATGGGGTTGCCTCTGTTTTCCAATAATTGAGATCAATGACCTGAGGAGAGAGTAATGCCTGCGGTACCACTTCAAACAAATCAGGCTCAGAGACGAGTACCAAATCGGCATACTTTATCCATTTCTTCAATCGCCTTTGCTGATCAGCCCTGCTCATAGGTACTTCTTGAACAGCAAGCCCACGATTCTTTTCTCGTAAATAGTCAAAATAGGCAATATCTACCACATCAAGACCACGGAAATGAACCACAATTTTCTTTTTGAACAATTTTAAGATAGGCAGATCCAATAGATGGAAACGCCACCAACTCAAAAGGGAAACACCCCAGAAAAAGTGAAAGACTTTGTAATGAGATAATGCCCAACAAAAAAAGAAGAAGCGATCTAAAGCACCTTTGAATCCTTTTCGATACATCATGATATCGTTCTGATATCCACGAAAATCGTCATTGAAGGCAGCGGAAGTTGCCTGATGCCAGCGTTTGCGAAAGGTCTCTGCTAACAGTTGCATTTGGCCACCTATTTCATTACCCGCAATCAGAATCCTTTGATTAAGCATATTGTAGTTGTTGATAGCGCTCAATCATCTTCGAAGCATGTACTTCTGCATTGAAGTGACTTTTGATATGTTCGCTTATCACTTTTGAAAGAAATGCTCTTTTCTCAAGCGAAATAAGTGCTTCACAAGCCTGAGCAAGTGCCGCAATGTCAGAGAACGGAACTATGTAAGGATGCTGGTCTACTGGTAGTAATTCCTTCAAGCCTTCACATTCGAATGCGATTATTGGTAGCCCGCAGGCCGCTGCCTCCGCTACGCTATTGGGAAGACCTTCCGCTATGCTGGTAGAGACGTAGATATCAGCAAGATGTAATGCGTCAAGTACTTTGCTTAATGATTGTTTACCTAACCAGCTAATCTGATCAGACAAACCCAGCGCCTGAGCTGTATATTTAAGCCCTTGTATATCAGGGCCATCCCCTATTATGGTCAGATTCGCTTTTATCCCTTTTTTATTCAATTCTTTAAGTAACAGAAGCTGGTATATATACCCTTTCCTCCAGATAATTGCGCCTACCGAAATCAACTTAAGAGTATCATCAGCAGGCCTAAGTTCAGGGGACACAGGTCTAAAAAAATCTGTCCGAATGCCATTATAGTTCACCCATAGCTTACTTTCAGATGCTCCTAATTGGAGGCAATGTTTCTTGATATCTTCAGAAACACAATGTATCATTCCAGCTTTTGAGAAATTAGCCTTGAGTACTTCCGGCCAGCCAGTGATTGTTAATGGATAAACAGAAACCTGACTTCCTCGGGCGCTTACCATTAATGGAACTGTAGGAAATGCTTTTTCAAGTAAATCAAGCGTAGATACTTTTAAAAACCATTGGGCATGGATTACCGCTATGTCCTGGGCCTGTAATATGGAGATGATACCATTCAATTCTTTTATCCATTGTTTCAATCCATAGCCATGCTTTTTCTTCCAACTCCATAGCCATGGAACAAGCTTAAGAAATCGAAATAGCCAAATGGGCAAAGTTGACATCAAGCTTAAAGGTTTCTTGGAAATGTATTCAATAGAAGTAGAGTCGGTATTCGATAATCTTCCATTGTAAAGTACAGTGAGCTTAAGTCCCAAGCGACTAAGCAATGCAATCCTTTGTTCAATAAAAGGAGGGGCTGACTTATTTAGGCCAATAAAAAGTACCCGTTTATTTGCCATCCAAAGGCTTCTGTAAAATAGCCACTATGCTCCCACTCCACCATTTTGAGGGATGCCTAAGCAACCAAGGTTGTAACCAAATTGATAATTTTCTGACAACGACATAGACAGGTTTTTGCCAAAGTTTTAAAGGAGCATGAACCTTATAGCCAAAGCCGCCCATGTATTGAAGTCGAATAACTTTAAGTGCATGCCTGCTTGCAAACTGCTGAAATGTTTCCAAATTCATGCATTTCAGGTTATGGGCTTTTTGATTGGCATGGTCAAGTAAGTTTCCATACCACTCTCGTAAATATCTTTTGTTAGGAATAAAAACAACAATGACTCCTCCGGGTGAGCACCAATTGGCATGCTGGTCTAGTACCTGTTGATAATTCTCGAAATGCTCAATAAATCCATTAGAGAAGACCCAATCAAATTTTGTGTTAGGCAAATAATTGAAAAAGTCTTCTTGTACATACTCTGCATCTTTAACAGTGAGCGTCTGTACGGTTCTGAAAAACTTATCTGTATCACTATTAAAATCAAGACCAGTTGCCTTCAGTTTATATTTAGATGCCAGATAGGCTAGATATCTGCCTGGGAAAGCACCAATTTCCAAAAAAGTTTTAGGAGGAAACGCTGCGGATGAATAAGCCAAATCCCAAAACTGGTCATACTTTCCTACTACAGTATGTATGACTTTGGCATCCTCACTTGAGGCCTGGTAGTATCCTTCCCAATAGGTCTGATCGGTATAATTCAAGCTCTTTTGATCCATAGACCTCGATAAAGCCAATGAACAATTGCCGGGTTAGGAATAAGTTGTTGTATATCAATCAAAAACAGGCATAAATGAGAATAGAAAATAGACCTTAACAAAATGAGATAAATAAATAAAACAACCGGTACACCTAGTATCATATAAACTGGAATTGGTCCAAACCACATCGTATAGAATAACAGGGAAAGTGCAAAGCCAAAAAACATCAAGATATGAGGAACAAGTTCTTTAAAAACCATCATCATACTACTGTTAATTAGCCTTTGGGCCATTGCCATCATCGAAAATGAGCTAACCAACCTCATACAAGTTGTAGCAACAGCTACTCCAACTACTCCATAAAAAGAGCCTAAATAGATGGATACTAAAAACATAGGACTAAAGGCTACCAAAAACCAGAAACTGATGTGAGGTTTCCCCATAGCATTAAACAAAGTACTTGTTGGGCTACTAATTGATCTGGCAAGTGCAAAAATGGACATTAATTGTAAAGGTAAAACTGCAGGAAGCCATCGTTCTCCATAAAAGATTGTAACAATGGGTTCAGCAAAAAGAATTAACAGGGTATGAAGTGGAAAACTGATGTACCCAAGGTTACGGACCATCTTCAAGTAAGCCTCCTTCATTCGCTTTTGCTCATTTCTCATTTTACTGAATGCCGGCATGAGTGCTTCCCCTACTGTAGTTACTACATTGCCGCTTACCAAATTAGCAAGCTGAAAAGCTAAAGCATATACACCTAATCCTTCTAACCCAATCCACTTACCTACAATAAGATTATCTCCTTCATTTACCATTTTGCTTAGAAATCTACCACCTATCAGGTGCCGGGTATAATTAAAAATAGGTTTATAGTAACTAAGCCCGAAACTATTAAATGAAGGTCTCCACCCTGTTTTCCAAAAAAAAACATAAGCTAGAAATGGAGAAGCTATAGCCTGTGGAATTGCAAGGCTATAAACCCCAAAACCAGCAAAGGCTGCTAAAACTTTACCAATAGCTGCAACAGACATAGCAACACCACTAATGGCTACAATCGATCGAAAAGCCAGTTCTTTTCTAAGCAAAGCACGAGGCACAGTTGTGCTCATGTCAAAGAAAAAATGAATTAAAAGAATCAAAAGTAATGGGTAAATTTTTTCGCTTCCGTACCATTCTGCCCAAAAGGGCCCTAACGCTATTATAGCAATGGCAACTGCAAGGGAAAGCCATAGGTTAAGCCAAAATGCAGCATTAACCCTTTGTTGTTGATCATCACCTTTGTAAAAAACGACATATTCAGCTATACCGGAGGTAGTAAAACTATTAATTAGACTAAGTAAGACACTGCTTATGGCCAGAATTCCAAAATCTTCCTTATTGAGAAGGCGAGCCAGGAAAGCCATCACGACCAAATTGATGAGCTGTCCTCCTATTTTCCTTATCAACAAAAGTAGTGCGCCGGATGCGACCTTTTGTCCTAGGCCCATTAAAGCACTCTATTTGGCATAAAAGGATTTGTACCAATTTGCAAAGCTTCTTAGGCCTTCATCAAGGGCAAAGTGTGGATCAAAGTCTATCGTTCTCTGTAATTGAGTTATATCAGCAAAAGTTGAGTCGACATCGCCGGGTTGAGGGGGCAAATACTCAATAATGGCTTTTTTTTCTAAAATACCCTCCAACTTATGGATCATATCCATTACTACTACTGGCTCGGAATTTCCAATATTAAGTATCTGGAATGGCATAGTACCTGAGGGATCATTAAGCTTTTTTTCGAGCAATTTCTGAAGCCCTTTTACTAAAGACTCAACATATGTAAAGTCCCTTTTTAGAAGGCCATTCGCATACACCTTAATAGGTTTATTCTCCAAAATGGCTTTTGTAAACATAAAATAAGCCATATCAGGTCTGCCCCATGGACCATATACTGTAAAAAATCGCAAACCTGTGCACGCAATTGAATAGAGGTGTGAATAGGTATAAGCAAAAAGCTCATTGGCCTTTTTTGTAGCTGCATATAATGAAATAGGAGAATCGGTCATCTGATTTTCCTTAAAGGGTGCTTCAGCACTGTTACCATAAACTGAACTGCTTGAAGCAAACATCAAATGTTTAACAGGGAAAGTCCTGCAAGCTTCTAGTACATTAAAAAACCCATTGATGTTTGAATTAATATAGTCTTTTGGATTTGTAATGGAGTATCTGACACCAGCCTGCGCAGCCAAATGAACTATGGCATCAAATTGATGCCTGGCAAAAAGTGCGATCAGATTTCCTGCGTCTTCAAGGTTCATTTCAATAAACTTAAAGCCAGATACACCCTGAACCTCCTTGTTGTAAAGAATGTGCTCTTTGGATATCCCCAAATTCTTTAATCTGGCATATTTTAGGTCGATTTCGTAGTACGTATTGATATTGTCTAACCCAATCACTTCGTAACCTTCAGCTGTTAGCAGCTGGGCTGTATGCATCCCAATAAAGCCTGCCGCACCGGTAACTAACACCTTAGTCATACTGCACTTTAATTGAGACTTTCATTAAGGTCTCTCCTCCCAAATCAACAGACAGTCTTTCAAATTCAAACTTTCATAAAGCCCTTCGTACTGCTCAAATGAGATGATCATTACTTTGACTCTACGTTTGATCAACACCTCAACTTTATCAATGAGGGTGGCAACATATTCTTTATTAGGTGAACCAACGAGAAGAAGTTCAATCAATCCTTTGTCTTGACCTATGGCATAATCTCCAAGTACGTAGGCTCTCTTCAAGGGACCTACCTTTTGAATAATCCCTTCTATTAGTTGATCTATGCCCAAATACTTTTTCACCAAACTACTTACTTCCGGAAACAGCGGATGCGCTTCATTGGCTTTATACCTTACTTTATTTCCACTATCCTCGACATTCAACAGGCCCCCCTCTGACAAGCGGTTAAGCTCAAGCCGGATGGAGTTGGTACTTTCGCCAAATTCCGTAGCCAGACTGCGTAGATAGGCTGAATTCTTCGGGTTAGAAAAAAACTTCAGCAGCAGTTTTATACGGGTCTTGGAGGTGATGAGGGAGTCTAGCAATACTAAGGGCTATGGAAGTTAAAAATGGTTTATGAAGGTCTATGAAGGTTTATGAGGGTTTGATGCATAGAGAGCCGTAAATAATGCTTCGACTTGCAAAAGAAAGAGTGACAAAAAACAGTCCCGACTAAACATACCATTTGAGATTCCCACTCTTTAGTCTTTATAAAAGAAAAGTAACTTTATCCATTTGTGTTCTAAGCTCAATATATTTACTTTTTTCTATGCCTTCTAAATCTAAGGCAGTGATTAGGTTATCTAAAGTTTCTAAACAACTACTAAAAGCTATTCTATAAAAATTGTTCTGATCATTTATAGTTGTTCTTCCTGAGCCTTCGGCGATATTGGCAGTATTTGAAACGGCTGATCTTCTTATTTGATTAGTAAGTCCAAACTTTTCAAAATCCGGGAATAAATACGAAAGCTTATATATTTCAACTTTTAATACCCTTGCTTCTTTCTATACCACTAAATTTTCAAAGGAATAAATCTTCAATTACTTTATTTATTGTAAAACCCGATTAGCTAAACCTACATAAACCCTCATAAACCTGTATTAGCTAAACCTCTAAAAGCAAGGCACCAATAAACCTTCATAAACCTCTAAAAAGCCTTCGGCTTTTTAGAGCTCCGCCGCCTCAGCCCCAGTGAGTAAATAAATTACTCAAAAATGAGTATAAAAAATAAACGGCGCAAGAGCGCCGTGTGAAATCTTTGTTAAATCTGTATTAAATTTAGGAACGTTTTTTTCGGAGGTCATAGGTCTTTTTTGCCCCTAGAGCAGCACCAGCACCGATCAGCAGGCTGATTCCACCATCAATGGGAATGGGGTCAGGATCAGTATCACCTCCTCCTCCAGGACCTCCTGGCTGGCTAAATGAAACCGTCATACTAGCGAGGATCAGACCCAAGGCAAAAAATAAGCCTTTCAGGTTCAAGTTGTTCATTATTCAAGTATGGTTTTAAAGGTGTAAACCCCTGTAGCGTCCTGTAAAGTGACAATATAAGCACCTGACGATAGTTGCTGCAATGGCAGCTCAATTTTAGTTTCCTCGTTGGTTACTTCTACTACTTTGTGCTCACGCCCTTGCAAATCTAGCACTTTGATAACTGCTCCTCTACGTTCAACTCCTGCCATATCCAAAAGGAGTACTTTAGGCCGAAGTGTGAAAAGGTAAGGCTCTGGTGTACTAGTTGTCGTTGATGCCATGCCTGCTACTAGGGTTGGAAGAAAATGCAACCTGAATCTCGTGGAACCATATACGGTTGCTTGCTGACTAAACACATAATCACCGCTTGTTTTGAAATTATGCATCAGATTGAGCTGTGTATCTTCCAACACAATATCAATGCTGTCAAAATCGGTCATATCAGGTGAAATAAACCGATGCTGACCCGGAGTAACAGCGTTGTACATCAAAGGGACAATTTTAGAAGAACTAACAGGTGCGACTGCCTGTATAGCCATATAGTCATTATTTCCAATCATTGAAGCGAGCTGGACATTTGCATTACCCCATAACTTAACTGCATCGTAATCAATGTCTACCATATCAGTTGCCAATGGGTGCACTGCAATAAAAGTCCTGTCAGCCACGCTATCTGCATTCATTAAGGAAAGATAAAGCCTCTTGACAGGAGTATTTGAAATCTTTAGCAAAGCTGAGTTGTTTGCCAATCTCATGGAGTTATCAAAATTGATTGTTGTTGCAGAATTGGCCTGAATGAAAAACCCCTGACCACTAGGAATTGTAAAATCAGGATCAAGATTACTACGCTCTTCGTAATCAAGTAAACTTGTACTCCAGACATAAACTGTGTTTGCCTGAAACTTTCCAACATTTCCTGCAATAAATGATGAACTACTTATTGAAGAAGGATAAGGGTTACCGATTAGGTTCCATCCGTCTGAGGCAGATAGTCCAGATGAAGTATTCGTAACTGAAATAGATTGATTACCATTATTTACCAACCCGAAAAAGGTAATCATTCCAGGTCGAGCTGTAGCATAACCTCGTGCTACTGTTAAATTTCCTGCAGTGACATTTGTCCATCCTGTATTGATGTTTGTCGAAGTATTAGTTTCAACATACATTCTTCCTATAAATCCTCCATACTGCAAAACTGAAAATGGAGCATCAGCTGATCGCACCGGAGAAGAAACGTGATTCCATCTAACTGGTGTACCTGCTACACTGTTTCCCTGTCTGAAAATTCGAACATTGCCAACAACTGAGCCTTCAGGAGTAACCGTGGAAGCACTATCAATGATTCTACCGTTTGAAATAATGTTAAGTCTTCCATTGGTGTTAAACGTTCCAGATAGAATTCGTAACTCACCAGAAAGTACAACGCTATCAGAACTAGCACTACTCAATGTAATTGAGGTTCCACCGGTTTTATTTAATCTTATGTTCCTAGTAGATAACACCCCAGTAATATTTCTTGAAACAGAACCCGTGAGATCTAGCCTTCCATCAAAATTCATGTTGATTAATCCTAACCCAGTTAAAAAGAGGTGGCCTTGCAAGGACTGAATAGTAGAACCTAGATTAAGCAGAGAATTGATAATAGATACTGAATCTGCAAAAACAAGGTTGTTGTTGATGGTGTATTGCCCATCTTCAAATGTCCAACGTATGTTGGCATCATTGAATCCATTATCTGCATCAATAGATTTCAAGCCTAAGCCAAATAGCACAAATCTTGGGGTACCGGGAGCACTTGCCCTTCCTGAAAATGTATAGCCAGTTCCTTGAAGGTCTATGTAAGTGCCAATTCTAAAAACAGGATTCCCTGTAGCAGAACCCCCATCGCATCCTCTGAAAATAGAAGTGCCGGACTGGATAAACGCCCCTGAAATACTAATTACATTACTTGCTGAGTTGGCAGTTCCAATAAATGTCCCCCCTGAAAGATTAAAATCAAGACCTACATTAATTCTTGTTGCTCCGACGGAAGTTGCTCCTTGCAATCTGGCATTACCAGACTCAACATTCAATGAGCCTGATATATTAATAGTTGAAGAAGCCGAAGCAATAGTGGCATTGTTACCTTGAAATATCCCTGAACCACGCACGATCACATCTCCCCCAATATTTACTGTTCTAGTCCCAGCTACTCCACCTGCAATACCATTAAAAGTTCTTGTACCTTGAATAATTAAATTGCCACCTACATTTAGTACACCCCCATTGGCTGTACTTACCGTTGTAGTTTGACTTGAGCCTTGTAGAATTAAATTACCATAGGTTAAATTTTGGTTTAATACACCAGCATTGAGTGTAAAATTCGAGCCAACATTAACAGTTCCGAAGGCGATAAGGGGATAAGAAACATTTGTAATGAACTCCGCTCCATTCTCCATGTCCAGAGTAAAAGCTGGAGCATGTCCGGCATTTATTGTTACAGATCCGGTGTTCTCTATGTACAATTTACTTCCTACCCCTGAAATTTGAAATGGAGCAGTAGTAACCGCCGACTCTCCAGCTAGCACTCTAAATATTTGATTCGTTGTAATGAAATCAGGTGGATTGTTTCCTGAGCCATCAGTAGCATCGTTCCAATTAGCTAAATCACTAATGTTATCGTCTCCATTTACAGCATTACCAACAAAGTAATATGTCTGGGCTTGAACATAGCTAACACTGAGCAAAAGAAAAATAAATACTAATTTCTTCATACCGATTGGTTTAGGCGGCTTCAAAATTACAGAAAATCAGGCTTATCCACATTCGTTTTATTGGATTTTCTTACGCCCTCTTCCCGAAACGGAAAAATCCTGTCTTTGGTTTTATCCCTTTGTCCTCTGCATAGTAACCCCCGCCATAGCCGTATCCATAGCCATAGCCGTATCCATAGCCATAACCGTATCCATAAGAATACCCATATTTCTGCACCTGTATGTCGTTAAACACCATACTGAGGTTTTTCAACTTGCCGCTTTCATACATCTCCTGTGCATGCCTGATCGTCCCTTTGGGGGTATAGTTTTGCCTAACCACATAGATGGTGTGATCGGCTTTTTCCATCAACTGTAAAGCATCCGTCACCAATCCTATGGGTGGGGTATCGACCACAATCACATCGTATCGTTCCCTTAAAATCTCCAATAGGTCGTTCATCCTTTTGGAAATCATCAACTCCGATGGATTTGGAGGTATGGGCCCAGCGGAGAGCACATCGAGTTGGTCGATCATGGTAGGCTGTATGACTTCATCGATGCTGGCTGCACCTGCCAGGTAGCTGCTCAGACCTACTTTGTTGGTGAGGCCAAAATCCGCATAAATCTTGGGCTTACGCATATCGGCTCCGATCACCAGGGTCTTCTTGCCTGAGATGGCATATACAGTACCGATATTGATAGAGCAAAAGGTCTTGCCCTCTCCACTGAGCGAGCTGGTCACCATGATCATCTTCTTCTCCTTATCAGGCGTGAAAAACTGTATGTTGGAGCGTATCGAACGGAAACTTTCGGTGACGGCAGATTTGGGGTTTTTGTATACGGACAGATTCTCGCCGCTGTTATCATGCCCCACTGCCCCCAGAAAGGGGATATCGGTAATGGCACTGAGGTCTTCCCGGAAAATGATGGTCTGGTTGAGAAGATCTCTAACAAATATGATGGAAAAGGGCAGCAGCAGACCCAGGATAAATGCGATGGTGTAGTTCTGTTTGGTATTTGGGGCAATAGCTCCGCCGGTTTGCCGAGGCGGCTCGAAAAACTCCATGTCTGCAGAGGTAGCTGCACGTTTGATAGCAGCTTCTGTCCGCTTTTCCAGTAAAAGCAAGTAAAGTTTCTCCCTAAGCCCGTACTGTCGGGTGATACTGATTAGCTGTCGCTCAGTAGAGGGGATGAGGCGAAGGTTGCTCTCAAGCCCATTGGCACGCTCCTGCAACTCTCTACGCTTCAGCCGGGCGGCATTGCGCTGGCTTTTGAGGTTTTCGATGATCTCCGTTTTGAGGGAACTAAACTCTTTCAGCTTTTGGCGGATGATGGGGTTGTTTTCTTGTTTCTCCTTGTTAAAAGTGAGGCGTTCCCTTTGCATACTGATGAGGTCAACGATCAATCGGTTGAGCACAGGGTCTTCTACACCAAAGGTGGAGGGGATAAGCAGGTCTTCGTAATTGTCTTTGGTGCCGGTAATGTAAGACGAGATTTGTTCAAAATACTTGAGTTGCAATTCAACTTCGGCCTCTTGCGATTGCAGGCCGTTGAGCTCTTCAAGTATTCTTTCTCCTCTCACACTCAGCTCACCCATAATGTTGTTTCCCGACTTGAACGACTGGAGCTTGCCTTCTATTTGATTCAGGGTGTCTGAAATTAAGGTTAGTTGCTCATCGATAAAATAGATGGTTTGGTTAGCAACCTGTCGCTTCTCGTTGAGGTTTTGTTGGATGAATCGATTAACCAATGAAGACAGAAAATCGATTTCCTTCTGTGGGTCAGTACCCGTAGTTGATAAGCTGATGATGTTTGACCGGCCTTGTTTGTCAGAAAGTTCTGTAGCTATTTTACTTCTATAAAGCTCTGTAACTGCGTTAACGGAATTGAATTTCAGGATGTACTTGCTGCCTGTTTTTGGCTGCTCTCCGCTAGGTTTCAAAAACCTGCATTTGAATTTATCGAGAGTAATCTCTTCACCAAAGGCATGCACCCCATTTGGCAAGGCCTTGCCTGTTTCATTGGTTGAGTTGATTTTATATTGATCGTTATCAAGAACCTCGAAAACATATGATTTGCCTTCGGGGAAAAAGGCCAGGGTGTCATAGGCAAGCAGTGCCGGTCTGGGTTTGTACTCTTCGGTGGCCCGAATTCTGCCTTCCTTGATAAACGAATAGTGAAATCCCAGGTCAAGTATGGTTTCTCTTACGATAGGGTAGGCCTTGATCATCATTTGTTGATCAACAAGGGTGTTAAAATACCAAAGCGCATACCTCTGGCCAAAAAGCATAGCTGAAGGGTCCTCTGCAGCGTCTTTACTGGTTTTGAAGTAAACCCTGCCATTAACCGGGTAGATACGATCGGCATAGCGGTTTACCGTATATGCGAACCCGAGTGCTAGGGCCAATGTGATGATAAACCAATACCAATTTTTTAGCGACTTATATAAAAGCCTCTTAAAAATACCAAGACTATCCCCTCTGGACTCTTCCTGTGGGATAAACAGTTCTTTGGTGTTGGGGTAAGCCTGTCCCATGTTATCTAAAAAGCAATGTGATAATCAAGACAGTGGTGGAGATGGTGGTTACGAACAGGCTATAGTTTTGCCCGAAGTACCTCCTGAATGGCCTTTGTTTCAATGGGGGCACTACAAGCACATCGTTCTGATTCACATAAAAGTAGGGTGAATTCATAAGGTTCTCGTCCAAAAAATTAAGGTATTGCACAGATGTGCCATTGGCATCTTGCCTGATGAGTTTCACTTTTGACCGGTCTGCCAGTTCACCAAAGCCGCCTGAAAGCCCGATGGCCTCCATCAAGCTGATCCTATTATTTGAAATTTGAATGGTGCCCTCTTTGTTCACCTCACCTAAAACGGTAAACCTATTGTTCAGCAGCCTGATTTTTACCAAAGGGTCGTCGTTATACTTTTTTACTATTCCAGAAAGGTGTTGTTCGGCTTCGAAAATAGTTTTACCCCCAAGCTTCACTTTCCCTTCTAGGATTACATCCACAAATCCCGCATCATCCACCAGGTATCCAAAAATGAGCGATCCGGGCCCTTGTGCCATCATCATAGGGTTTTGCATAGCTGCATTGCCGGCTGTTATCTTATTGAACACATCAATCTCCTGATTAGTCAGGCTTTTAATGTCAATGTACAGGAGGTCGTTGGGCTGTATCTTATAATCAAAAGTCTGAGCAGGGTATTTGCGAATGACTGAATCCAACACTATATCTTTGGTATGCAAGTCATTCTTTTGCAACAATACCACCTTCCTGTTTTGAACACAGGAAGCGGCAAACAAAAGCAATAAATAAAGGAGGGCTTTGGAGGAAGCAGGCACTTGCTTAAACAAAACGAATGGAATTTGATGGAGTTGTTTTGGTCTTCGGTTAATCAAACTGAGGCCGCAAGATACCATTTTTTAAAGCTTATTGTCAAAACCACAATGAAGCTTTAATTTGCCCTACATTGCCTGCCAAAGCCTGGAACCCGGAGATTCTTTTTCTGTTGGATCTGCTTTGCGGATAGTTTTTAGCCAACCGGAAGGTATATTCACCAAAATAGACTGAGCCAGTAACTCAAAACGCACCCTTACCCTGAATTCTCCATGAAGTGAAACCAATTCTCCTTTCATTCCCATCATAGGGCCAGCATTCACTTCCACAAGATCGCCTGGTTCAAAATCCTGCTCGACCACTTCCATATCTATTTCCTCAAGCAACAAACGTCTTACAAGAGTGATCTGCTCCGGTGGAATAGCAACTGCTTTTCGTTCAAAAGTGATAAACCTTACAACTCCATAGGTCTGAAGTACTTTCATGTATTCTAACTCGGAAACAAAAACAAACAGATAGGAACGAAACAGTGGCTCTTCGACCCATTTCTTCCGGTCACTCCATTGTTTAAGTCTTTTTTGAAGGGGAAGGTAGCATTCAATGCCCTGTCTTTTCAGTTGATCTTCGACCTTCTTCTCAGCACGGGCATTGGTGTATATGGCATACCAGCTATACGCCGGAACTTTATTCATTTGATTTAAGCTAGCGATTATTCATTCTACAAGGTACTCAAAAGTAATTCGAAGGTTCAAAGCAAGGCCTGGTATACTTCATCTAGCCGGTCTACAGGTACCACTTTGATCTTGGTTTTTCGTGGCTCCAGACTTTTCAGGCTGTAACTGCTGATATAAATCTGTTCAAAGCCCAGTTTCTCTGCCTCAGCCACTCTGTTCTCAATTTTAGCTACAGGACGCACCTCACCGCCAAGACCTATTTCTGCGCTGAAACAAACTCCATCGGGCAGGCTCTGGTCCTCAAATGAAGATAGAATGGCCATGCAAACAGCCAGATCGATGGCTGGGTCCTCCAGTCGAATTCCTCCGGTCACATTGAGATAAACATCATGCAAACCCATTCGTTTTCCTCCTCTTTTCTCCAGAACTGCCAGCAACATTTGCAATCTTTTCAGATCATAACCGGTGACTGAACGCTGAGGAGTTCCATAGGTAGCCGGACTGACAAGTGCCTGAAGTTCAACCAAAAAAGGTCTG
Organism: Cytophagaceae bacterium; assembly: GCA_027488815.1. Lineage (GTDB taxonomy): Bacteria > Bacteroidota > Bacteroidia > Cytophagales > JAIYAX01 > JAIYAX01. The sequence goes on from JAIYAX010000006.1 coordinate 107,354, forward strand.
TTACCCTCTATGGCCGATGCTATAGCTACCCCGCTTAGCTTATCCTGTCGGTGGCTGAGCAATATTTCGGAAGGATTACTTACTTCTCTTAGTCCTGAGCCCTGCATTTCATAAATCCCTAGCTCAGAGGTCGACCCAAACCGGTTTTTTATGGTTCGTAATATTCTGTAATTCAGATGACGGTCACCCTCAAATTGCAATACAGTATCAACCATATGCTCCAGTACTTTCGGCCCCGCAAGGGTACCCTCTTTGGTAATGTGTCCAATGAGAAATACGGGTGTATTGCTCTCTTTTGCAAATTTCATCAGCTCAGCAGTGCATTCTCTTACCTGCGAAATACTGCCAGCTGCGGACTCAATAAATGCTGATTGAAGGGTTTGAATAGAGTCAATGATCAAGAGGTCTGGCTGAAGCAGCTCGATTTGTTTGAATAGGTTCTGAGTATTGGTTTCAGCGAACAGGTAGCATTCTTCTGATAATGAGCCCAGTCGCTTCGCTCTCATGAGGATTTGTTCTTCACTCTCCTCACCTGAGACATAAAGTACTTTGAGTTGATTTAGCTTCACAGCTATCTGCAAAAGCAAGGTGGATTTGCCTATACCGGGCTCACCTCCGATCAAAACCAGACTTCCTGGAACGATACCTCCTCCAAGTACCCGGTCAAATTCCAGATTCCCAGTCGTGATTCTTGTCAGTGGCGCACCAACACTGATTTCAGTAAGCCTGCGGGGCTTAGAGGCAACGATGCTGCTACCTGCTGGCTTCCAACTACCCGGCTTTGACTCTTCTTTTTGAATTAACTCCTCGACAAAGGTATTCCAGGAGTTACAAGCCGGACAGCGACCCAGCCATTTGGGGGAGTTGTATCCACAGCTTTGGCAGAAATACGCTGACTTTGTTTTTACCATGAGTGAACAAAAGTACACAGCAGGCCATGATTTATTGATCCTTATCTGATGACATAGCCTGATTTGCTCATGAATCAATCCTTAAGACCAGCTACCTTTGTTTTGTCATGAAAAAAGCCTGGATCATTGTCATTTCTCTGGCAGCGGCATTGCTGCTCACCCTATTGCTTTGGTATTACCGTCTTGGTGGTTTTAATGATCCTGTCTTAAGTGAGGCTGAGGAAGGACCGTTTTATTTGGCAGGAGTCTATTATGAAGGCCATGTAAAAGATCCTTCCATGAGTGCTTTATTCGATAGTTGCTATGCGAAAGTGGAAAGAGCTGAACTCCCGGGCACTTTGGCCTCTCACTTTATGAACGATCCAAATGCTTCCAAAGGAATGATCAAAGCATTTATTGGTGTTGCCTTTTCAGATAGCCTTCATCCTCTCCCCAAAGGGTACCAATGGCATGTATTTCCAAAAAAGTCAGGGCTAAAAGCCAGCCTGGAGGCTCATTTCATGCTTGCACCAGTGAAAATCTACCCTGCTTTGGAGGAGTTGGCCGCTCAGAAAAAGAAAAAACTTGCAGATGAAAGTCTGGAGCTATACCCCAGCGATAAACAAGTACTTGTACTTTGTCCGTATATTGAGGAGTAATTAACTAAACGCTGAAACCTATGGAAAAGAAACTGACCCGTTCTTTTAATCAAAAAATGCTTGCCGGAGTGTGTGGAGGTATTGCAGAATATTTTGGCTGGGATGTTACCATCGTGCGAGTTGTCTTTGTTTTAGGCATCTTTTTAGGGCTAAGCACATTGGCTCTTTATGTGGTACTGTTGCTTCTGATGCCTCAATCTTAAACTTCTTCTTCCTTCTCCAGCTGTTTTTCATATAGCTCACGATAGATCCCACCCTTTTCATACAACTCATCATGGGTGCCTTGTTCCATCAAACGACCTTCATGTAGTACAATGATTTTATGGGCCAGCTTGACAGAGCTTAACCGATGAGAAATGATAATCGTCGTTCGGTTGTGGGTTACTGAGCGCAGGTTGTTCAGAATTTCATTTTCCGTACGGGTATCAACTGCGGAGAGGCAGTCGTCCAAAATCAACACTTCCGGGTCTCTAACCAAGGCTCTGGCAATAGATACCCTTTGTTTTTGTCCACCTGACAAGGTAATACCCCTCTCTCCCAGCATGGTTTCAAATCCTTTTGGAAACCTATTTACATTTTCAGCCAAATCAGCCCTTTTTGCAGCCTGCTGCATTGCTTCGTCACTTTCCTGATCGGCACCAAACAAGATGTTTTGCCTGATGGTGTCAGAAAAGAGGAAAACATCTTGTGGCACATAACCAATATGTGAGCGTAGGTACGTAACGTCGTAGGCACTCAACGGTTGGCCATCCAGAAGGATCTGCCCATTATCCGGATCCATCATCCGGCAGAGCAGATTGGCGATGGTGCTTTTGCCTGCCCCTGTGGTGCCAACAATAGCCAGTGTTTCACCTTCAGGCACTTCAAAACTCAGGTCTGCCACAGCATGAGTGCCTGTCTCTGGGTATGTGTAACTTACTCCTTTAAAAAGGATATGCCCTGAAATGGTTGACCTAAGGCCGGAGGAAGTATGTAAAGGGTTGTGCTCATTTAGGAATTCGTTGATTCTCTTTTGGGAGGCCTCAGCCCTTTGAATGATGCTAATGGTCCAACCGAGGGAAGTAACAGGCCAGGTGAGCAAGTTCACATAGATGATAAATTCTGCTATCACCCCATTGCTGATCCGGCCCGCAGCAACTTCCATCCCGCCGATAGTGACTGCAAACAAGGTGCTAAGCCCGATGAGGGCCATAATCAAAGGAAAAAACAAAGACTCCACCCGATTGAGCCTCATGCTTCGTTTCCAAAACTCATTGTTTTCCTCCGTAAACCGTTGGTTGGCATGCTCCTCTCTTGAAAATGCCTTGGCTACTCTCACCCCGCTAAAGGCCTCCTGTACAAAAGTAGAGAGGTTCGAAACGCTCTCCTGAATGGCCTCTGATCTTCTGTTAATGGTGTTATTTACAAAATAGATACTCAGTGATAGAATAGGTAGCGGCATCAGTACCCATAAAGTAAGGCTTACATTGATGCTGAACATATAAGAAATCAGCATGATAAAGGTGACCAACAGGTTGATACCGTACATGATGGCAGGACCGGTATACATACGCACTCGTCCCACATCTTCTGATATCCTGGCCATCAGGTCCCCGGTATTGTTTCTCCTGTAAAAACTCAATGGAAGGGACTGATAATGCCTGTACATCTCGTTCTTTTGGTCAAACTCAATATGCCTTGACATTACAATAATGGTTTGCCTCATGAAAAACATGAAGAGCCCTCTTAATAAGGCCATGCCTAGAATTAGCAAGCCATACACCAAAACGGATTGATGGAACTGCTCTTCTATTAATCGTTTCTCTTTCCCTTCAGGGCTTGATTTGAGTTGGCTTAGAGTTCCTGCAATCAGGTCAAAGGCTTCCCGCACATAATAGGCCGGCAGGATGGAAAAAAAAGTAGAAATGATGATGAAGATAGTTCCCCCAACCAAATACCAACGGTATTGGTAAAAATAAGGATGGAGAGTGCTGAGTGCTTTCAAGAGAGATAGAGGCTGTATCTTCGAACTGAGAAAATAAAAAAAACAGAATACCTTTGCGGGGCTTTTTGTACGCAAGAGGCCAAATGTATAACAAATACCCCTTTCATTTCATATGGTAGAGTCCCAGGTAGCAACTAAGGAAGCCTTAACGGTTTTTAATCAAATTCAAGAATTGCAACATGAACAAGTGGTCTATTGTTTCGATGAAGCTACTGGTCTGAAAGCGATTATCGGCATCCACAACACTGTGCTGGGTCCTGCTTTGGGTGGCACCAGAATGTGGGCCTATACTTCTGAAGCTGAAGCCCTTAATGATGTCTTGAGATTGTCGAGGGGAATGACCTTCAAAGCTGCAATTTCCGGCCTAAATCTGGGGGGAGGAAAAGCGGTCATCATCGGGGATGTAAACAAGTTGAAAAACGAAGCTTTCTTACGACGCTTTGGCAAGTTTGTAAATAGTCTGGGGGGCAAATACATCACAGCAGAAGATGTGAACATGAGTACCCGTGACATGGAGTATATCCACATGGAAACTAAACATGTAACTGGACTTCCTGAGCTTATGGGAGGTGGTGGTGATCCATCACCCGTTACAGCTTACTCTACTTATATGGGCATGAAAGCTACGGCAAAAAAGGTGTTCGGTAACGATGACCTTTCCGGTAAAAAAGTGGCTGTACAAGGAATGGGTCATGTAGGAACTTTCCTGGTGGATCTCCTGATCAAAGAAAATTGTAAAGTATATATCTCCGATATTTATGAAGACAGGCTCAAAGCCGTGGCATCTAAAACCGGTGCCACAGTGGTAGGAGCTGAAGAAATCTATGATATTGACATGGATGTATATGCACCCTGTGCCCTTGGAGCCACCCTCAACGATAATACCATCGGTCGCCTGAAGTGCAGCATAGTGGCCGGGGCTGCCAATAACCAGCTTAAAGACGAAGTGAAGCATGGACAGGCACTTATCACCAAAGGAATTTCATACGCTCCCGATTTCCTGATCAATGCCGGGGGATTAATCAATGTGTATCAGGAGTTGATCGGATACAACCGTGAAAAAGCCTATGCCAAGGCGCAAACCATTTACGATGTGACACTTCAGATACACAAAGTAGCCGAAGACCAAAAAATTACAACTCAGCAGGCGGCCATTCACATGGCGCTAAAGCGAATAGAAGACATAGGAAAAGTAAAAATCAGTTACTAGACCTCCCCTTTCATTGGCCTGAGTAAAGGCACACGTTCTTATTTTTATTATGTTCAACAGGCGAATATTACGCTCTAAGGCAGTTCAATTTATGTACGCTTACCTGATCGGTGAGCAGGCAAGGCATGCCTTAGCTGCTGAGTCAGCCTTTGCGGCCTTTTTGCCTGATCTGAACTCCATGCAGCCTGAAGATACTCAGGAACTGAAAGGAAAACGTGAACTTTCCAGGTTGCTTTTTGAAGAGTGGTACAAGCTCGAGCAAGCCCCTGCGGATGTTCATGTGCCGAAGGATGTAAGACAAAAAACCTGGGACACCATCTTGCAATACCGAACTCATTTACGAAAGGATAAAGAAAGTCTGCTCAGCTTTGCAAAAAAGGAGTTTGATACCGTATCAGATATGGTATTTTTCTGCATGCAATCCATCGACTCAATCAAAAGAGAGGCTGAGGATGAGTTAAATGGACCCGAGAGAAAAAGAAGTTCAGATTTCCTGCTTGACCACTTTTTTTCCAATCCGTTTTTTGAGGCATTCGCTTCGTCAAAGTCATTTCAACAGAAAAGGCTTAGAACGAAAAAAACGTTTACCGAAAACAGCTCACTTCCGGCTCGGGTATGGAGAGAAAAACTCAGCAAAGATGAGCAGTTTAAGTCTTATTGTCTGAGCGATGAGCAATCCCTTGAACACCACGCTGACGAGATCATTCGAATACTTAAAGAAGTGATGATCAAAAGCGATGCGTTTCAACAAGCCGCTGAAGAGATTGACCTTTACTGGGAGTTTGATCAGTCGATCGTGCGCTCTCTTGCTGGCCTGGCATTGAAAGAGTGGAAAGGTGGTAAAGATCTTGAAATGCCGGAACTCTCCCCGGATTGGGAGGCAGACCTTGAGTTTTTCCTTGAATTATGCGGCCAAACGATGGAGAAACATCATGAGTTGGATGAACTGCTTCAATCCAAATTGACCAACTGGAAGCTGGACAGGATCACGACAACAGATGAGGCTATCCTCAAATTGGCTCTTACCGAAATGATGATCTTCCCTTCGATTCCGGTCAAAGTGACCATAAATGAGTATATTGACCTGTCTAAACAATACAGCACTCCAAAAAGTAAACAGTTTATCAATGGAATGCTGGATGTAATGACCATCGAATTAAAGTCTTCCGGAAAAATCAGAAAAAGCGGAAGAGGATTGATTGACAACAAATGATAACGACAAAACCATGAGCGCAAAAGGCAATTTCTGGGCTTTTATGGCAGGAGCTGCCACAGGGGCCTTACTTGGGGTACTCTTTGCCCCTGACAGCGGCAAAAACACCCGTGACAAATTGAGCTTTCAATTGAAAAAGAACAGAGACCAGCTTAAAAATTTGGTCAATGAGCTGCTCGATCAGGAAAAGAACCAACCTGAAACTGCAGCCAAAACCGAAGGCAAACGAATCATCAATGATACCAAACTCAAAGCCGAGCAATTGCTTGATGATGTGGAAAGCCTGATTGGAGAAATCACCCGAAAAAAATCTTAAGTTTTCATCCCCCAGACTAAAAAGCTAATTCCAAATGAATCTGAAATCCTTTTTGATAGGTGCTATAGTCGTATTGACGGCCGGCGCCTGCAGCGAAAAAGAAAAAGAAGAAAAAATGTCTGCCCGTGAGTTAATTGCCAATCCTGCGACGGCAAACAATTCTGAAGGCATAGACCCAAATGCCAAAGTCCCATCGTTTGATTTCGAAGAAACCATGCATGATTTCGGAACCATCACAGCCGGCGACAAAGTAAACCATGTGTTTCGCTTTACCAACAGTGGTGAGGTGCCTTTGGTCATTCAAAATGCCAGTGCAAGCTGCGGATGTACCGTGCCCGACTGGCCTAAAGAGCCCATCCCTCCCGGAGGCAAAGGTGAAATAAAGGTTGAGTTTGACTCCAAAGGCAAAGGAGGTCTCCAAACCAAAACCGTCACCATCATCGCTAACACACAGCCCAATACCACCAATCTCGAAATCCGTGGAACTGTAAATCCGCCGGCAAACGAGACCAAGCCTAATTAACTTAAAAACAACCCTTTTCAGACACATGATTTTACTACAAGCCTCCTCAGCCGCCCTCATTCAACAACTTGTGATGTTGGGTCTTATCGTTGTTGTATTTTATTTTTTCATGATCCGCCCTCAACAGAAAAGAAGCAAAGAGCAAAAACAATTTAAAGAAGGTATCAAAAGAGGGGACACTGTGGTGACCATCGGAGGTATGCATGGCAAAGTCTTTCAGGTAAACGATGAAACCATCGTGCTTGAAGTAGACAAAGGCATACAATTGACCATCGAGAAGAGTGCGATCTCACTTGAGTCAACCATGAGGTTGCAAGGCAAAACCAAGTAATTAAGCTGCATTGGCATCCCGACCCGGTAAAACCTTCAATGCCTTAAGACGACTGAGGCTGAGGCAGCAGAACTGGGGAGTATATGCGCTTTCGCTCTTTGTAGCACTTGTTTTTTGGGTTTTCAATGACCTGGGCAATACGTTTCAAACCCGGATACGCTATCCGATTTTGATTAAGTATGATACGCAGCGGCAAGTACTTACAGGCAAGCTCCCAGAGAGTTTTCAGGTAAGTGTGACCGGTACCGGTTGGCAGATTGCTCGCTGTATGTGGGAGGACCATGAGCCCATTGAAATAAAAATCAACCCTCTGGCAGAGTTGCCCATCATTAATCTTCAGCGCTATCTGTTCAGCCTGAAAGAGGAGCTGAGTGAGTTGAATGTAAACGGGCTTACCGATGAAGCAATAGAGGTGCCTCTTGAACTCAAATCCAGCAAAACCATACAATTTGCATTAGCCGACAGCAGCATACTTGAAGGTTTGGACGCAAACAGCCAGTTGAGTTTTTTACCAGCAACTGTAATGGTCAGCGGACCTGCTTCGGTTATCGATACTATGTCGGAGGTGATGCAGCTACAACCTGCTGTGGATCGGCTCACGGAAGGCTATACGGAGAAATTCAATCTGCCTTCTTTAAAAAAAATGCATTGTGAGCTTAGCAGTCGATATGTCATCCTTTCGCTGGATGCCGTCAAAACTGATCCTGAGGTACAACCTACAGCACCTTGATACTTTGTGAAACAGGTTGGAATCACCGGAGGAATTGGCACAGGAAAAAGCACGGTATGCCGCCTGTTTTCACTGCTGGGTATCCCCGTGTACGACGCTGATCAAAAGGCTAAACGGCTTTATGAAACTGATGAAACACTTCAACAAGAAGTAAAAAGCCTCTTTGGAGAGGATCTGTTTGTTGATGGGAAACTACAGCGGACTTTGCTTGCTGCCAGGGTTTTTGGGAAACCGGAAGAGCTACACAAGTTAAACAACCTTGTGCACCCTGCAGTAGCCCGAGACTATCAGTTCTGGAAAACGAAACAACCCAATGCTCCTTATGTGCTTCGTGAAGCTGCCCTGCTGTTTGAGGCCGGTGCGGATCGGGGCCTGGATGCTGTTTTAGTGGTGACTTCCCCATTGGAACTTAGGATTGAACGGGTGAAAGCCAGAGATCCACTACGAAAGGAAACTGAAATTAGGGCCATCATCGATCGTCAATGGCCTGAGGAGAAAAAAATAGCCTTAGCAAGTCATGTGATCCATAACGATGGGCTGCAGGCATTGATACCGCAGGTGTTAAAGGTCCATCAAGAACTAATAAACTAGTTGTTACCTGGGTGGGATCACCACTGTACGATAGCTGGCAGAGTAGCCACCCCAAATTCCTAAGCCTCCCTGAATATTCGACCGAATGATGACCGGGCTGGCAAATGGGTTGCCTACACTTGCCTGATCAAATTCCAAAGAACTCCAGAAGCCATGATGTGCCTCATCAATAGCGCACCAGCGAAGGGTGACGGTATCACCCGCCACAAAATAAATGTATAAGTCTTCGTCAATATCAGTGACTGGATCCCAACCTCGTTCAATAGGGAAGGTAAAAGATTGCCCATCAACATTGAATAAGCTGCGGTCATCAAGTACCGAGCTAAAATAACCTGGATAAAAGGGCTCTTGATTTCTCTGGGTAAAGTATCGAATGAAATTGCGGCGACCAGGTGGGTCGGAATACCTAACACTCAATGAATATAAGGTGTCATACTGCCCGGATTTGGGATAGGGGTTAATAATGACCGAGTCAACAGGGTTTAACTCCGGCAAAGTGGTAAGCGCAGAAATGCTGACACCCGGGGCTTGTACACTGAGCCGGTAGCTTCGGCCGATTTGCCCAAGCATTTGTGAGCTGGTATAAAAATACAAATGCAGACCAAGGCTATCAATCAAGGTATTGTAGTCAAGCCCGAATGCTGAGCCTAGAAAAGAACGAAGTTCAACAGGTATGCTGCGGATGGATACCTCTTGTAACGTAACGGTGGTAGACCCCTCTGAGACGGTCACCACAGCACCTCTGATCTGGGTGGCTGCAAAAGCGGCAGGGCTCAAATCACCAAAATAAGGAACAGAGGTACTCAAAAACACCAAAGGGGGAAGGCCTGGTTCTATATATCCCTCGACAACAACAGCGGGCTCTCCTTCGGGAAGGGGAATGCTGATGTCAGTGGTGCAATTGGTTGTAAGGCCCGTAAGGATAAGTACGTACATCGTGTGTCGCAGCCCATGCGGCAGGGATGGTAAGGGCCTGGCCCGAAAGGGCCGAAGCGTGAGCGTAGCCCTGAACAGCCCGGCTGCCGCCCTAGTAAAACTCCTTAAAACTGGAAATTCCATGTGACAGAAGGTAAAATAGGGAATAGGTAGAGCTTCTTTGCCTGAAGCCCAAGTGAACCATCTGACAGGCTACCTGAAGGCTCAATGAAATAAAGAAGTGGATTCTTACGGCTATAAACATTGTAAACAGACATGGTAAGGCTAGAGCGCAGCCTTTTTCTGGGTTTGAAATGATAGGTAGCGGAGAGGTCCATACGATGGTAGGACTCCATCCGGAAGTTGTTTCGTGGGCCATACTGATTGACAACCTGGCCTTCAATGAAATACCTGCGCTCGGGAACGGTAATGGGCTGCCCACTGCCAAAGACGAACACCAATCCCAAATCCCAACGCTTGTCTGGACTATAATTGGCGACGATGGAGAGGTCATGCAACCTGTCAAAACGAGAAAGAAACCACTGGCCTTTGTTGACCAGATCAAATTGTCGCTCTGTACGTGAAAGGGTGTATCCAACCCAACCTTGAAACTTACCCTGACGTCTACGAATGAGAAGCTCTAAACCATAGGCTCGCCCTTTACCAAACACAAACTCCCGCTCCAACTCTCCGTTGATCTGGGGAACATAGTCTTCTCGGTACTCCACCTGCTGCTTCATGGTTCGGTAAAAAGGCTCCACAATAAACTCAAATCTGTTTTGTGAAAACAACTGCACATAGGCCATCGACCAGGAGTCTCCACTCTGAGGCTGAACAAGTACACTGGATGGCACCCAGATGTCAAATGGCAATGAGTTGCTGGAAAGCGATACCAGATGCACAAACTGATGGTTACGATTGTAGCCGAACTTAAAGGAACTATGCTCTGAAAGTGAATAGCTGGCAGAAAGTCTGGGCTCCCAACCGGTAAAACTTGTTATGGTTTGGAAGGATCGGTAGGAAAGGGTATCGACAATGAGGCCGTTTTCAATTTGGACATAATCGTAAGGTCCTACCTGAGTGAAGCTAGCCAGTCGTATGCCGGTGTTGACCCGCAATCGGTCTCCGATAGCCCACTCGGCCTGAAGATAAGGTGCGATATCATGGGCCAGACGGCGGCTAATGTTGAGCGGATTGCTAAAACTTACCTCTGAGTCCGGAATTCGGGCATCAGAACGTCTTGGCGTAAAACTTCTAAAAATATACTGAACCCCAGCTTTGAATTTTAACAGAGGGCTGTGGACAAATTCCCAATCGGCTTTGAAGGAATAATCACTGATATCTGAGTTTACATTGGCTTCAATATTGTCAAAATTAGTAAGGGCTGAAAAGCCAAAACGGTTGTGAATAAGGGCATACGTGCTGAACAGCCTACGACTATGTGCACGTGTCCACCGTAAGCTCAATGCCCTGTTGCCCCAGTCAAGATTGGCTTTAATGCGGCCTTGCAGGAGGTTAAGCGCTAATACGTCCCTGCCTGTGTAGGCACTTAGACTGATTTGATCCCGATCACCAAATCGGTAAGTGGTCTTGAGGTTAAAGTCATAGAAATAATATGGAAAGCCTCTGACACCATTGTTTTCTAGAAAGGGTTTGGTAATGAGATCGAGGTAACTCCTACGTGCTGAAAACAATATGGAGGATTTGTCTTTTTGAATGGGGCCTTGTACGGTAAGCCGGCTGGTAAGCAGTCCAAGCCCGCCTTCAGTTGTCCAGTTGCGGTAGTTGCCTTCTTTGGTGTTGACATCAATGACAGCACTTAGCCTGCCTCCATAGCTGGCGGGCATACCCCCTTTGATGAGTTGTGCCCCCTGAATGGCATCAGGATTGAAAACGGAAACGAAACCAAACAAATGCCCGGTGTTAAACACCTGAGCATCGTCCAGCAGCACAAGATTCTGATCTGCACCACCTCCCCTGATGTAAAGGCCTGTATTTCCTTCGCCTGCAGATTGCACACCAGGAAGAAGTTGCAGGGTTTTTAGAATATCCACTTCACCAAATAAAACAGGCAGGCTCTTGATTTCTGACATACTGAGTCTCACTGTTCCTATTTCGGTATTCTTGATCCGATCAACGGCTGACTCTGCCGTGACTGTTACTTCTCTGAGGTTGATGGCATCGGGACTAAACCATAGATTTAAAATGGTGTCGCTGCTAATGTGAAGACTTAGAGCAATGGATTTATACCCAAGACTTGAAATGAACAGCTCGTATTGCCCTTTGGGAATTCGAATGGTAAAATAGCCTGATAGATTTGCAGCAGCTGAAGCCTGAAGATCACCTTTCGCCAGGATCGTAGCACCAATGAGAGGTTCTGAGGTAAGACTATCTCTCAAAAAGCCATTGATCTCCACTTGCTGAGCTTTAACCCTAGCAAAAGCCACCATCAAGACAAGTGCAACAAGCCATCGAGTGTTCACAAAAGGCCAACTTAGGCTTACTTCTTTTTCTGCAACGACATCACAAGCTCTTTGCGACTCATTGTAATGCTCCACATGCCCCTGAACTCATTTAGTTTAAAGCCGATTGCCTGATCTTGAGGGTAGTTGGTTTTAAGTAATGCTAATGTGGCAGTATTGATTTCTGTTTCAGGATTTCCATGGCATTGCAAACATAAGGGGGCAGACAGCATAATCGGAGCTGTGTAAAGAACCTCTTGAGTACTCCTTAACACTTGCACATTGGGCTCAAGAGGCAGCTTCTGCTCAAGATTGTACAAGTAGCCATCAAGATAAACCGCTTCAACGGTATCTGGTTTGTCAATCGGATTTCTTGCTTTGTGGCTTACCCTTCTGATAGTGGCCTGATATGGCTTCCCTAGGCTGTCCAGGATGTTAAGTGCACTCAGCTTACAAAATGGAATGGCATATTCTGTTCCCCCTTTTGCCAATGCAGCAGAAAGTTGAGTGACCAGGGTTTTCTGGGCGTTGCTCGTTATTTCATCACCCATCTGCATGGCTTTCTCTAGTATTTCTCCCTCGGTAAGTCGTTGAATTCTTCGATGTCGTAGCTCCTCTTTTACGGTTTTGCCGTCGATATTTCCGTCTGTGAATTCACATGAGGTAAAGAAAGCAGCGATCAAAAAGATAAACGAAAATGGCTTCATCTGAACTAGTTTACATATTGGAAACAAAAAAAACAGGACGATGTTGCTCAATTGACATCAATTTCATCCTCTGTATGCCACTCGGGCAAGTTCTGGTATCTGCTGGCAACAAAACTGCACCAGGGGCAATCTTCCTCCTCGCAGCCCTGACTGAATTCATGGGCAATAATTCCCTGATATACCGTCTGTATTTGCTGCTTTACCTGTTGCTCATACTCCGGCAAAAGCGGGACTTCTCTGGAGTTTAACTTCCCATCTTTATAAGGCTCAACAAAATCAAATCGCCCGGTTCTCATTTTCCAGGCTTTGCTTCGGTCTGCTTCGAGAAGCAATTTGTAAAAGATCATTTGCCTCCAGTAGTCTCCTCCATCAGCTTGCTTTTCTCCGGGAGGAAGAAACTTTTCTTCACTAAGCCTTCCGGTTTTGTAATCCACCACAGTCACATCATTGCCGTCAAACTCCAGCTTATCGAGCCGTCCACTCACAGGAACACCATCAATAGCCAAATGGTTGGATTTGTATTCCAGAATCACAACAGTGTTTGAGTTAAGTACATGCAATTCTCTAAACTTTTGAAGGGCAAAGTGACCCCGCTCACGGTAGCTTTCAAAACTATGATCGGTAAAATGAGAACGATAAAACCGCATGCTTTTATCAAAATAACGGATCAATTGTTCCTCTTCGGGAAATCGGTCTGTTTTAAGTCTGTCTGCATAATACATTTCCAGGGCATAGTGAATGGCACTGCCGTACCCCATCACTGCGCTTCTGGCCGCAGGCACCCTCAGGATGTTTTCAAAATAAAATGAAACCGGACATCGCAAGTACTTATTGAGGTGAGTGACGCTCATCCTGTACCCTTTGAGAGCGGCGTTGATCAAGGTATGGTCGAGCCAGGGTTTGTTAGACAAAGGGACAGGGCTAAGAGCATTGAGATTAAACTGATCCAATGATGAATCAGCCATGGAAATAACGTTTTCCTTGAGAAATCCTTCCGGGTCATTGGACTCGGCAACAAAGCGGCTTGCTTCCAGCTCTTTTCCCTTCATGTCTTGTCTGGAATAGCTGATGCTGAGGCTTCTGCGTGCTCTTGTCATCGCTACATAAAACAACCTTCGTTCCTCCTCTTCCTGCATATCATCACGAAGGGCTTGCAGTACAAGTGGAAGGGTAATGAACCTACCGGGAGAGCGTTTTTCTTCCCACATGTTTTTCTGGGCTCCCATGAGATAAACATGATCAAACTCCAGCCCTTTTGCGCTATGTGCCGTGAGCAGTTGCAGGCCATCTTCAGCATGGTAAATCTGATGAGCGATGAGCGATACGTTATTGATCAGCATTTGGTCCAAAAGAAAAAGCAGACCATTGAGGCTGGTTTCTGGTTTTCTGGCTGTCTCTTCCTTTATAAAATCAAAAAATGTATTGATGACTTCCATGAACCAGCTCCGATCCGGGTGGTTCATCACCTGGCTTAGCATGCCGCTTTCTTTTAACACAACAGCAAAATACTCCTGCAAGGTGTCGTTTGCCAGACTTTTCATCATGGCATTGAGCATGTGGTTAAGCTTTTTGAAAGCCCCCAGACTACCTAATCCGGCTTGCAGCATTCGCTCAGGGCTGGAAAGCATCTCCCTCCAGGGTGTTCCACGGTCATCGTCGAAGCCACGGTCGCAAATCCTGCTAAATCGTGCAGCATCAGCCGGGTGTATGTCAAAACAGTCGAAATGCATTATTTCGAAAAGCAGGTAATCCCCATATCCTGTCCCTCTCATTTCCTCTGCCGCATAGCGCATAAGATGTATGAGTTGTTTGATCATGGGCAACTCAAGGATGTTCATCGGCCTGGCCGTTTCAAATGGGATATTCAAATGCTTAAGTTGATGAATCAGCTGATCGGCTTGTTTATGGTTCCGATAAATGATTGCCAACTGCGAATAAGGAACACCTTCGCTTATTTTCTTTTGCACCTGATCCAGAATGTACTGCCATTCATGGATAGGGTTGTTACAGACGATCTCCTCAATCAATCGGTTTGAAGCTGCAAGCTCAGGATTAGCGGCCTTGAGGGCCATTACTCTGGAGGGATTCTGCCGAACGATTAGTTGGTGTGACGCCTTAAGCACTGCTGGAATGGAACGGTAGTTCTCTTTCAGAACGATTTTCCTCAAGTGCTTCTGATACTGACGCTCAAAGTTTAACAAATTGTCAGCCTCTGCACCTTGAAAACGGTAAATCGCCTGATCTCCGTCACCCACCACAAAAAGATTGGGCTGTTCGTCAGGATCTTCCGAAAGCAGGCGGAGCAACTCCAATTGGGAGCCATTGCTGTCCTGGTACTCGTCGACAAGCATGTAAAGGTATTGTTCTTTGTAGCGCAGCAAGAGTGGCTCATGCTCTTGAAAAGCTCTGATTACCCAACTGATCATGTCCTGAAAGTCAAAACGTTGACGCTCAGCCATCAGTAGATTGTATTGTTCAAAAAGGTCAGTAGCCTGAGCAGTTTTTAAAAGCCTTCGCTCTGCATCCTTAAACTTTTTCTCGTTGAAATCACCCTTTTTGTACCCGGGACCATTCCGCTTGTAGTAAAAATCCTCACTGCTTTTGTTGAACTCAATTTCTGCCAGTGATTCTTCCTTGATTACTGAAGGGCTTAGGTTTTCCTGCTTGATGAGATTGAAAAAGGAACCCAATCCATGCAGCAAATAGGACTTGTCCTGAGCCGTTGAGTACAATGGTGTGCCCGGTTTAATCCCCTTGATGAGGTCTTGAAACAGTTCAATACGCTCTATTTCTGAAAGAGGCTTTAGTTCTCTGAAGCCAAAATACTCAGGACTTCGGCTAATGACCTGGTTACAAAAGCTATGA
Organism: Cytophagaceae bacterium; assembly: GCA_027488815.1. GTDB lineage: Bacteria > Bacteroidota > Bacteroidia > Cytophagales > JAIYAX01 > JAIYAX01. The sequence goes on from JAIYAX010000006.1 coordinate 122,750, forward strand.
AAGGTATGGATATGTACTTTATGTGCCTCAGCACCTATCAGACTGAGCAGACGCTCCCGCATGGCAACCGCACCTGCATCGGTGAAGGTGAGGCAAAGGATATGATGGGGAGAAGCCTGGGTATGTGGAGAAGCCAACAGATAGGCAATCCTGGTGGCGATGATTTGAGTCTTGCCTGTGCCTGGCCCGGCAAACACGGCTACCGGACCCTGCGTGGTCTCCACCGCTTCTCGCTGCTCTGGATTTAATCCCTGAAAAGCCTTGAGGTAGGCTTCAGAAAGTCTGATCTTTTCATTCATAAGGCAGGCATTACCAAAGGCATCTAATATAATGCATAAAAAGCAAAAGGCCACCTCTGGGGTGGCCTTTTAGATAAGCTTAGATTTCTGATTAGAAGAACTTGTATCGCTCGTCTTTTACTTTTTTCAGTTCCTTAACACTTTCCGCCAGGAAGTAATCCGTTCTGCCGGATTGGCTTTGCTGAAGCTGGTTTTTGTTATAGCTGTAGTCGGCCATTTCAGGGGCGGTAGCTATGCTTTGGGTGGAAATCACCACAACACCGTTATCTCCTTTGATCGGTCTTGAGATTTCCTTGTCTTTAAGACCAAATGCCATCCCGATTGCTTTGGGTTCAAAACCTGCCCCATTGAGGGAGTTGCCTGCGATGGTAAGGTCAGGCATGCTGTAAACAGTTGCTTCGGTGCCAAACTCTTTGGCCATTTCTTCAAGGCTCTGAGATTTAAGTCCGTCGAGTTTCTTAATGATAAATTCAGCTTTCTTCTGATTGCGTACTTTAACTTTAATGTCCTCTCCAAATTCATCTACAGTTGGGTCTTCACCAAGGGCTTTCAAATCCAGAATGGCAACCAGGAAATTGTTGTCCACTTCTTTCACATCCGACACCTCACCAACCTTGGCTTCATTAAATGCCCAGCGAACGACTTCTCTGGCTCCCGTAAAACTGTTGATATACTTGTCTCCTTTGCGGATGGTTTTAGCTTCCTGCATCACAAGCCCATTTTCCTTTGCCTTAATCTCCATATCATCAGCACTAGTCAGGCTGCTCGCAAAGTAATCTGCCTTTCTGAAAATCTCATTGCGGGTATCGTCGCTAGCCGTAACGTTTAGTTCAACAGTTGACATCTGGAATGAGAGGCTGGTAGGCACTTCCGTTACCTTGATGAGGTGGTAACCAAACTGGGTTTCAACGATATTAGGTAGTAAGCCTTTTGAATTTGCAGCGAAAATGGCTTTCTCAAAAGGGGCAACCATTCGTCCTTTGCCAAACCAACCTAAGTCCCCGCCCTGTGTCGAGGTGCCATCGGTTCCGTGAATTCTGGCCATCTCTTCAAAGGATGCGCCAGTTTTGATTTCGTTCAGGATTTTGTTCGCCTGATCCTTTGCTGTTTTCTTGTCTGCATCGCTCTCAGTGGTCCATCTGAACAGAATATGCGATGCTCGGGCGTAGACGTTGGTGTCGCCTTGTGTTCTTTTTAGTTTAAACAGTTTGTAGCTGCTGCCATCCAGCACCGGGCCAACAACGGTAGTTTCTACTATTTCACCAGCCAGGGCTTGAACTGCCGGAGGTAGCTCTCCCGGATTTACAATTCTGGGTACTCCCGGCACATCTGAATTTGAGCGAATAAAGGCAGTATCGTTTTCTGAAGTTTGAAAACTGGCTTTAAGATCTTCCAACTCTGCACGAATTGCGGCACTGTCGGCTTCCGTAGGAATAATCGGAAAGGGTGCCATTTTAAGCCTTGCCACACCTTGCGCTGAGTAAGAGTTTTTATTTTCGGCCAGATAACTGCTCAATTCCGACTCAGTGGGCTCATAAGCAGAGTCAGGAAGGGAAAAGTACGGTACATACAAGTAGCTTACAGTAGCTTTGGCATTTTGAGAGGCATAATTGCGCTTTGCTTCTTCGGTGGTAACGTAGGTCGTAAGCTTGATCAGGTTGTTGTACTTGGTACGAAGCCTGTCAGGGCCCAGATTTTTCTCAAAATTTAGCCAGAGCTGTTTTTGAGAAGCCTCTACACGGTCAATGTTTTTCAGAAATCCAATGATTTGTGATTTGTCAAACTGTCCTGTATTAGGGTTGGTGAATGCTTGAACAAGGGCAGGGTGTACGTTTTCACCTTGTACCATGTCATACAGCTCATCGTCACTTACTTTAAGTCCTAGGGCATCAAACTCCGCCTGATACGCTGTTTCAAAGATCATCATGTTCCAGGCTTGCTCACGCAACTGATCCATTTCTGCATCACCTGCTGCTTTCTGGTTTTGAAGGGCATATTGCACCTTCATCTCTTCAATCTTCAGGTTGTATTCCTGAAGGCCAATGCTTTGGCCATTAATTTCTCCGACTTCCTGTTTGGAGCCTCCAAGAAGGACGGAATTGGGTGCCAGCAGGTCACCACCAACGACAAACAATCCCAGGCCAAGGGCAATGATCCCTACCGCTACTCCTGTCTTCTCTCTGATCTTATTGATTAACGCCATTTTATTGGATAAAAAGCACTCGCTTCAAAATTTAGGACGCAAAAATAGGTGAATACCAATGCAAAGCAAAGCATTGAACTACTATTCCTCTTCTCTTACCAGAAGTTCTACAGTATCAATTCTGGCTTCGTCCATTTTTAAAATCTCAAACAAAAAGGGGTGCAGGTCAATTACATCCCCACTCTGGGGTAAATCTTCATATTGTGAGAGGATAAAGCCGCCCAATGTTTCGTAGTCACCCATTGGAATATCCAGGTGGTATTTTTCATTGAGGTAATCGATCTCCAATCTTGCACTGAACTGATATTTACCATCCCCCAGTACAACTTCAGTGTATTCTTCTTTATCGAACTCGTCTCTGATCTCACCAAAGATTTCTTCCATGACATCCTCGATAGTCACTAGTCCGGAGGTACCTCCATATTCATCAACAACCAGAGCAATGCTTTTTGATGAACTGGTAAATTTGATGAGCAATTCATTTGCCGGAAGTGTTTCAGGCACTACGGTGATGGGTGTAATGATACTTTCCAGATTTCTGGGTCTTTTGAAAAAAGTATTGGCATGGCAATAACCCAGAATATTGTCAATGTTATCTCTGAAAACTAAAATCTTGGAGTGCCCACTACCGATGAACCTATCTTTTAGGTAGTCAAGTCCTTCGTTGATCTCTACTGCTTCTATGTCAGCTCGTGGAATCATGCAATCTCTCACTTTGAGAGACTTAAACTGCAAGGCATTATGAAATATGGCCGAGTCAACGGACGGGTCTTCGGCCTCATCTTCATGCCTCATGGTAGTACGAATGTAATGGCTCAGATCAGTTAGCCCGAAAACCGTTTTGTCTTCCTGGATTTCGGCTCGCAGCACTTTTTTAAGGAACCATTTAGCAGCTCCGATTATGGTATATGAAAATGGGGCCAGTACCAAGTGAATGATACGGAACGGCATTGCTAGTCTAAGCAAAAGTGATTCCGGATTGATCATAAACAAACTTTTGGGAAGGAACTCGGCCGTAATCAGGACAATGACTGTTGAGGCTACAGTTTGTACGAGAAGCAAGGCTGCTTCATTCCCTTGCAAAAAAGGCAAGTTAGCTGTGATCAAAGGATCAAGTACTTCTGCCATATAAATACCAAATACCACCAGGCTCAGGGTATTCCCAATGAGGCAGGTTCCTATAAACATGGAGGGATTAGCATAAAAATTGGAAATCAGCCTGGCGCTATATTTTCCTTGCTGCTTAAGCAACTCAATGTGCAACTTATTACTAGAAATAAATGCGATCTCAATACCTGAAAAAAAGGCTGAGAAAATAAGCGAAATCAAAATACCATAAATCGCTTCAGGATTCATTTTTTCTTCTTTGTCTTTGGTTTAGTGGCTTGTTTGAACTGAGGACCATCGTTGACCTCACTTGCATTATTCCTTTTATAAGTCTTTCGCAGGTTGTAAATGATCAGACAGGTAAATGAAATCATAAAAATCCAATATGACTCCATCAAGCCATTGACAAACACCTGATGAAAGCCAATGACAGTAAACGCTACCGCAATTGAAAAAAGGACTATATCAGTGAGTTTTGCATCAATCATTGATACTGAATACGCCAGTAGGTTTTAATATTTTGTATTTGGTAAAGTTTTGATTGGCCTCAAGCCCTTCACCTTTAAGTATTTCAGTTGGGGTTTCAATCACCACAAATTTATCAGTAAACACGATTTGTTTCTGAGGATCCCAATTCAATTCTTCCGTTGACAATTTTTTACCCTCGATTTTGTTCTCTACCACTACGTTGCCTGTCACGGTGTAACGCTGGGTGGCTTTTTCATAGTAGCCTTTTCTGGCCACCAAGGTAGAACCGGGTATCGTGTCTTCGTTGTAAAAGACTATGTTGATGCCATTTGGGAAGCTGCGGTTTCCGTTTTCGTATTCTTCCTGCAAGGGTGCAGTCAGTTTGATTTTGAGCTGGGCAGAGTCGCTGTATATGGTTGAAAGCTCCCGAAGGGTGATGAGTGGGCCTTTGTATTCAGGCATAGGAGCCAACTCAACTTTTTTGTTGCTGCAGGCTGATAGAACCAGGATACCCAGCAATAAAAAAAATTCACCGGCCACAAATTGAGCCGGTGAACTGAAAGGAAATGGACAAAAGCCATTTACACGGCCTTTGAACTTCATTATTTGCGTTTTTTGATTTTCACAGTTTCACCAATCCAACATCCGGTGCTGATGGTCTGGCCTTCACTGTAGTTATGGGTAAAAATCTCCTCAGCTGATGGGAATTGAGCTTCTGCCTGGTTCATCTTTGCCCTTACACCTGACTTTTCATACATTTCATACGCCGCAAGGTAGATGGCTCTGGAAAGTACAGGGTTCTCTCCCTTGCACTCTCCTCCACTGGTAAAGTATAGGTCACCAATCAACTCATATCCCTCAGAGGCAACAGTGGATGAGGTAGCGATCGCCTTTCTGGCTGAAGCTCTTGCTGACTCATTTACTCCTCTACGATAATGCGCAGCTGCAATTTCCATGTAAGCTGCAGCCTTTTCTTTTTCTCCGGGAGCCATTTCAGCTGCCTTTTCGAAGTATTCGATCACCTTGGACCAGTCTTTGGCAGCCTTGTACAGCACTCCCTGAATTTTATAACCTCCATAGCTAGGCTCAACTTTTATGATGGCTTCATTGGCTTCAAGAAAAAGAGGGCTTGAGGTACACTTGCCTGAGATCATCAGTGCAAAGATTTTCTTAGCCAGTTTGAGGTCTGTGGGATTTGCTTTGAATTTTGGGCCCAGGTTTTTCTCTACAAAATCGCAGTCAACTTTTACACAGCTTGACAACTTGTCTTCAACAGCCGTTTTGGTTTGCTCTGCTGCGGCAGTATTCTTGCCATTGGCGATGTTTTCTTCAAGCACTTCAATGATCTTCTCATATTCCTCTATGATTTGCTCATCATTGATTTTTCCTTCAGCCTTTCTTTTACAAAGTACATCCATAAAGAATGTTGTGTTGGCTAAAAAGGTCGTCTTGCCGTTCATTGAGAAAATCTTGTCATACAAAGTGAATAGTTCATCTGTATTTTTTGAACGGTTCACCAGGAATGGGTACGCTTTTAATCCTTTAAAATTCAACACGGCAGCCTCTTCATTGAAGTACTTGATACGATTATCATAAAGTTGCAATATGGTATCCTGCAACTCCACTTTTCTCTTAGTATCCTTTTCGTTGGCCTCAAGGAATTCATAAATTTTCGTACCGTTCTGATACAGCGATTTATGCAGATTTGGGGCCTCTTTGTACAGCCAGCGAAAGGCTTCAACAGTAGCATCACTGTAATTTTTGGCCTTTACAGCATCAACAAAAAGAGTGTACTTCTCTGAAGCCTTGGCTTTATCTTCAGGCCAGTTGGGCTCTTGGGCAAAACCGGCATATCCGAAAGCCAGAAAAACAAGTGTTAAAATGAATGATTTCATAATTATATTGATGTAAAACGGTTGCTGATGTTGGTTTAATCTTCTCTAAATCTCACAAACCATCGATCGGTTATAGAGTATCCCAGGTTTATCTGGATGTATTCCTCGAAAATTGGGATTGTAGAATTTGCTCCTCTTCGTCCAAAAATTGCTGATACGTTCAATTTAGATGTTTTGTCAACCGGTAAAGAAAAGCCAAAACTTATACCAAGATCATTAACTCTCTGATTGTCAATTACAATAGGCCTTTGCTCTGCGTGAAATCCTATCCTGTAAGCGGTTCTTTTGAACAAGTTACCACTGATGGATGGAACCCATGAAGCACCTAAAGCAATTCCTACCGAGTTTTTGAAGGTTTCGGGTCTAAGATCATTGCGGTACCTGCTCCACTGTTGATGAAAAACATCCATGCTCAGGATATAGCTTCCTTCTTTCTGATAACTTAGTCCAAGACCGATTCTTGGAGCCAGCTGGACCTGTGCACCTTCTCTGAACGAAATGGTGTCATTGAGGTTAGCAAAAAAATTGTCTCGTACCGAAACTTGTTCTGATACTTTGAATTGTTTGGTTTGAAGGCTTGCGCCACCATCTACGGTCAGACCTATGTTAAGCACCCTTGGAACCACACCCGTGAGAGGTATTGAGTACAATGCCCCTGTGCGAAGAGTAAGCAGATTGTATCGGTTTCTCATCACAATACTGGTTTTTAACAAACCATTGCCTGGGATGTCCGCACGATAGGTATCAACATAAAAAAGTGAGCCAAAGGTATATTTGGCTTCCAGCCCTATTTTGAGCTTCTTGTTGATCTTAATTCCATTAATGAGATTGAGATTGTTCAGGTTGCCCTCTCCTGAAATCTCCCGAATGGTGAAGTTGGGGGTACCGACTATCGGTATTCGATCGAAGTACTCATAGCTTACTTCACCTCCGCTGTTAAAACCCAGTATGGTATTCCAGGTAGGGCTTACAGGTATGGAGGCAAATAAATAGCCTATGTTGCCTGAACGGTTAAACTGAGAGGCTTCTCCAATCGATACTGATCTGGCCTGATATCGTATTGAACCATCCACCAAGGTAAGCCGGGAACCACCCAAAGAGGCCGGATTCAAAATTGAAATCAAGTTGGTTTCGTTTGTCGCAATACCTGTTCCTCCCATCGCAAGGTTGCGAACAGTACCTGCACGGCCTTCGTCACCCAAACCAAACCGGCTGAGCGGTGCTGGCGGCACGGACTGTGCAAAGCTTAGTTGCAGCAGGGCAGCAAAAAAAGAAATACAAAAGGTATAGAGAAATTTACCTCTTTTAAGAATGTTCATGATACTTCAACACGGCAAACAAGCCTTCAAATACCCAATTTGGCCGGGCAAAGATGGGGCTATTTAGCTTAGATTCAAACAGTCCGATGTCTCCTCCTGTCAATACAATTTTTAGGTCAGGGTGCATAGCGGAAAAACGATGAATACGATCAGATATTTCAGCTAAGAGTCCAAAAAAAACTCCTGATCGTATGCTCGACTCGGTTGTATCGCCCAATAATTCTGTTGGCACAACGGTAAGGGACAACTCAGGCAGGTTTTCTGTAAACTGAGCCAAGGCCTTAAATCTCATGAGTAAGCCGGGTGATATTGATCCGCCCAGGTAGTTGCCTGAGGAATCAACAAAATCCATCGTAAGTGCGGTACCCAGGCCAATATACAGTACCGGGCTCCCCGGAAAAGCTGTTACTGCAGCGCAGGCTCCTGCCAGGCGGTCTGCACCAAGAGTAGCAGGAGTTTTATAGGCACACTTGACCGGCAAGTCGATTGTGGTGTTCAGTTCAACTGCCCGATGATCTTTAAGCAATCTATTCCACTCTGAAGGCATCTTCCCGGTACGCACATAGGCCAACCTGGCTCCGGGATTCTTTTTCAGAAAGGCTTCACAAGCTTGAAAAAGTTCCGTTGACTGGAGAAGTTCAATGTTGTTCTTGTCGTTAGCAATGGCTGCTTTGATTCTGGTATTGCCAATGTCGATGAGGAGAACTGCCGATTGCATCTTGCAAGGTAAAAAATGCCCGTGATTTAGGTAAATATGCTAGGTTTGCTAAGCACATGGAACCACGTCAGTACCTCGTTTTGGGCATGATGTCAGGCACCTCAATGGATGGGGTCGATCTGGCGTTGACCCAATTTACTTATCAAAAGGCCTGGAAATATGAAGTATTGGAAGCCAGGACGGTACCTTATGAAAAAGAGTGGCTGGACAGGTTCAAAAAGGCAGATTCCCTTCGTCCGGAAGAGCTGATTCAACTGGATCATGACTATGGTAAGTACCTGGGATTGCTTGCCTCAAATTTTTTGAATGGGAGAGAAATTCTTTTGATCTCCTCTCATGGCCATACGCTTTTCCACCGACCTGAAAAAGGCTACAGTTTTCAAATTGGCCATGGGGCTGATGTGCATGCGCAGACAGGCCTTCCAGTTGTTTGTGACTTTCGCTCTGTCGATGTTGCTCTTGGAGGTCAGGGAGCCCCTTTGGTTCCGGTTGGAGAGACTTATTTGTTTAGTGACTATGCTTTTCTGGTCAATCTGGGTGGAATTGCAAACCTGACCTATCGACAAGCAGATGGGAAAGTGAAGGCAAAAGATTTTGGATTTGCCAATATGGGCCTTAACCTGCTGGCCTCGCAAAAAGGAAGAAGCTATGATGATGATGGACAGATGGCCAGAAAAGGCAGAGTTTCCAAAGACTTTACAACAGCTTTAGAACAAGCCTATCTTAAAATTCCACCGGTTTCACTGAGCAGGGAGCTGTTTGAGCAATTCTTAGAGCCTGTTTTGCTTGACCCCAACTATTTGCTTGAAGACCGACTTTGCACTTTTGTCCATGTGCTTGCGCTAAAACTCAGGGGTGAGCTACAGGTGCATTTGGAATCAGAACAATTGCTTAAACCCAGACTGTTGCTTACCGGAGGGGGAGCTGAAAACAGCTTTCTGGTAGATGTGTTACGTGCCAAAACGAGTGATTTATGTCATTTGGTTGTGCCCTCCATTGAAGTAATCAGGTATAAAGAGGCTTTAATCTTTGGCTTTCTGGGGTTGAGAAGACTCATGGGGGCCACGAATGCCCTGCCATCGGTGACTGGAGCCCTTCACGAAAGTGTGGGAGGGGCCTTGTATGGTGCGTTGAAAGTGTAATTTTGCCTCCGCTAATTCCCTATTTTTTTATGTTTGATTTGCTCAAGAAATTCGAAGAAACTGCTCCGGAAATTGTATTTGAATGGTCTGACTCAGAAACGGATGCAAAGGGATGGGTGGTCATTAACAGCCTGAGGGGTGGCGCTGCGGGCGGAGGCACCCGCATGAGAAAAGGTCTTGATAAAAGGGAAGTAGAGTCCTTGGCCAAAACCATGGAGGTGAAGTTTACCGTTTCTGGACCTTCGATTGGCGGAGCCAAATCAGGAATCAACTTCGATCCGGCAGACCCCAGAAAAGCAGGTGTGCTTCGCAGGTGGTACAAAGCGGTTTTTCCTCTGCTCAAAAACTATTATGGTACAGGGGGTGACCTCAATGTTGATGAAATACATGAAGTAATTCCCATCACTGAAATGTACGGACTTTGGCACCCTCAGGAAGGTGTAGTCAACGGTCATTTCAACCCAACTGAACCTCAAAAAATCAAAGTGATAGGGCAGTTGAGACAGGGAGTCAGCAAGGTGCTGGAAGACAGCAGGTTTTCACCGGACGTACGCCGTAAATATACGGTAGCTGACATGATCACCGGCTATGGAGTAGCGGAGGCAGTCAGGCATTACTATGAACTTTGGGGGGGTGAAATGCATGGTAAAAAGGCCATTATTCAGGGCTGGGGAAATGTTGGAGCTGCCGCCGCCTATTTTCTAGCTCAAAAAGGAGTACGAATTAGTGGAATCATCGATCGTGCGGGGGGCCTGATTGATCCAAATGGCTTAAGCCCTGAAATGGTGAAAAGGCTATTCCTTGACCGGGTAGAAAACAAATTACAGGCCACTACCCTCTTGAGCTTTGAACAGATCAACGAAATGGTTTGGAGCTCGGGAGCTGAAATCTTTATTCCTGCTGCCGCTTCAAGGCTAGTCACCCAGTCACAAGTAGATCAGATGGTCAAAAATGGACTTGAAGTCATTTCTTGCGGGGCAAATGTGCCTTTTGCTGATTCAGAGATATTCTTTGGGCCAATCGCAGGATATGCCGATGAACATGTGGCCGTCATTCCTGATTTTGTCGCCAATTGCGGAATGGCAAGGGTGTTTGCCTACCTTATGCAGGCTAACGCAGAGATAACGGATGAAGCCATTTTTCAAGATACGTCGGCCACCATCAGAAAGGCCCTGGAGAAGACACTGGCACTGAGCACTAAAAAAGTGCATTTGGCAAAAAACAGCATGGAAATAGCTTTGAAACAACTCATTCAACCTTGAAAGAGATTTGAACATCGGTGATTATTCATTAGATTGGCATCTTTTTAACAGACACTACTACTTCTTTATTTCAAACATGACCTTCTTTAAAAATTCCTCAGTTTTGGCATTGATGATTGCCATGTTTTTGGTGTCCTGTGGTGGCACTCCAAAAGCAGACAAAGTACTTCAGGGAGAGTGGAGTATTTCACAACTTAATCTTGCGGGTAACGAATTAGACAAAGAAATGCTGGAGGGCTCCTACATGCGTTTCGGTGAAGCCGGTAAGTTTGAAGAAAACATGGTTGGTGACAGTCATGCCGGTATCTTTAAAATCAATCCTGAGGGCAGTGGTTTCTCCGTCACTTACGACGGAGAAGAGGGTGAGGGTGAGCACTACACCATTTCATCGATCACTGCTGAAAAAATAACGATTGAAGGTGAGTCTCACGGCATGAAAAGGACACTCACATTGGAAAAGGCGAAGAAGTAACCCTAGTGTCAACTCTGGCATGTGCTACAACATTGCCTTTCTCACCAAAAGACAGAAAGTCTACGAAAAGCGCTACGGAGCCAAATTTGACCAGCCTGAGCTGATACAACCCATGTATCATTCCAATGGATTTGGACATCCGGAGGTACCGGTGATCAGTTCCGATTTTCCAAAAGAATTTACGTTTATGGCCTGGGGTCTGGTTCCTTTCTGGGTAAAGGACCAGCTGGCAGCAGAAAAGATAAAGCAACAAACCCTTAATGCTCGTTGGGAGACATTAGGAGAAAAACCTGCCTTTCGTGAGGCTTACAAACATCGGAGATGCCTCGTTCCGGTGGATGCTTTTTTCGAACATCAACAATTGGGCAAACGAAAGCAAGCCTATCTGATCAAATTGAAAGGAGACCAGGTAATGACCTTGGCAGGGGTATATGAAACCTGGCGATCCAGCCTGAATGGCAGTGTCTATCAGGGTTTTTCAATAGTGACACAGGCAGCGCAGCCATTGATGGAGACCATTCATAACACTAGCAATGAAGCTGGTCCCAGACAACCACTCATTTTGGCAAAAGAGGAAGAAGGCAAATGGTTATTTGAGCAGGGGTATATGCCAGTTGGAATCGCTGATGAAGATTTGGAGGCTTACCCTGTGTCGCCTCTCAGTGGAAAGAAATACCCAGGTAACTCTCCTAAACTATGGGAGAGAGCTGAGCCGGAGGCAAGTTTATTTTAATACCTCAATCCAGCCTTTGTAGCTCTCATCAGGGCCACTCAAGTCAAGAACATAATAATATGCCCCTGCTACCACATCTGAAGGTGGCCAGTTATTTTGATAGTTATCAGATTTGAAAACCACCCTTCCCCATCGGTTAAGAATTTGAAGCTGGTTCTGAGCGTATAAAGAAAGGTTTTCAATCTTGAACAGGTCATTAAAACCATCACCATTCATGGTAACCATGTTAGGGATGAAGAGGGAGGCTTCCTTTCTAATTTCTAAAATATTCGACCAAGAGGATGCCTGTTGATCCGCTCTGATGGCCCTAACTCGATAACCAAATGTTGTATTCTGCTTAAACTCTGGAATTATGATACTAGTGTCTATTGTTTGGAGCAGCAATGAAAATCCTGTTTCCCCTGGTCTCCTGATAAACACTTCATACCTAAGTACTCCGACTGGCCAATTCACATACTTATTCCACTTCAATTGAAATAAACCAGAAGAGGGTACTGTATCATATCGAAGCAGAATGGTCTGATGAAATGGGGTTCTCCTTGTGGTTATACAATTTAATTTTTCATTCACATAGTAACGGTAAATCTGATTAGATGTATTCAAATTGAGGTCTCTGAATTCATTCGTTGAATTATCAATCAAGCCTAAGTAAAGGGGCGATGAAGAGCCCGTTGAGTCTCTTGTGACATAAATGGAGTCCTGGTTAATTCCGGTTCTTGAAAACAAAAGAACAATATCCTGATCTAATAGGAAATCAGTTGAGACAGATTTAATACTTGTGGTAGGCTGAATAATCGTCTGAAAAAAGATATTCTGAAATGCAGTATTCTGACATCCAGTATTTGTATTCGTAACGTTTAGTAAATATGATATGGGATACGATAAAGGGTTCAATGAAGGTGGCTTGAAATAGGTTTGACTTAAAAAAGGATTAGACAAGTTGATCTGAGGACTCCATTCATACGTTAATCCAGGTAATGCAGGTGTACCAATCAAAATACTGTCAAGTGAACAGATAATGGCGGACTGTAAAAAAGGAGCTGCAGGTCTTGGGAGGACTTGGATATTTATACTGTCTTCATAAACACATGTTCCGATTGAGGCACGATATTTTATAAAAAAGCTTCCTGGACTATTTGCAAAATAATTTAATGAACTACCACTAAAAATATTATTTCCAATTAACCAACTGTGTGACGCCCCAGGAAGCATTGTCCCAGTAAGCAAAATATTATTGAATTCACATATTGAAGTATCATTATTAATAATTCGAATTGAATCAGAACAAGGTGCTGGTGGGGGGCAGTTGACTTTGTTTATTGGGCTGGAGACGATCGTCGAATTTGATAAAAATACATACTGTAAAGGAGAAGCTAGAACAGAAATTGCTTGTATGTTAACCGGTAGTGGTGCTGTTGAAACTGAGACAGGGTAAGATAATACCGAACAGCTATTCTGACCCAAACAGTTAAAAGCAAAAATCTTGGCTCTGTTTGAGCCTGTTCCGTAATCAGTGGCTGTCGCTCTAAAAGTATTATCCTGCATTTCTGCAACTTTCTCTAGTTCACTTACAAGTGAGGCATTACTTGAATTTTTTGATGACCAGATAAGATTTCCGCTTGGGCTAATCTTAATATAAATATTCTGATAGTTTGGGAATTTATCAACATTAGTTACTGCAGTCATTAGAAAATTTCCGTCCTGAAGTCTTATACATTCTGTTGTTATATCATCCCCGGAGGTTCCGAATTGTCGGGACCAAATGACTTGTCCATTGCTACTATTAAATCTTATTGCGAACATATTTACTCCCAGAAAAGAGCTAAAGCCTCTGTTGTATCCAAAAGCTATATATTCATTACTACTTACTCTATGAGTCGAAATGTTTGTGTCATTGTTAGGTCCTCCATGTCTGTAACTCCAGATAATATTCAGGCCAGTTGAATCAGTCTTAAAGAAGAAGCCGTCATAAATAGGCCCTCCGGTAAATCCGTTGACCAAGAAACCTCCATCAGTATCTTGTTTCAAGTCATAAGTAAAACTTCCTGCTTGAAGTTGATATTGCCTTTGCCACAACAAGGTTCCTGAAGAACTCAATCTGCATAGTACAGCATTGTTCGGGCCTGAACCATTGCTTGAAAAGGAAAGAAAGCAAGCAAATGCAAATCCACCATCATTGGTTTGAATGATGTGCTGCCCATTAACATTTAAATTACCTTGCAATTTTGAAGACCATACTACATTAAAATTACTATCAAGTCGAACAATAATTGCCTCATTTAGACCAGAATTATTTATAATTCCTATTGCAATAAATCCATTATTAGCTAATCGCCTATGTGTTTTCAAGATGATGGAAGTACTGCTATTAAGTTGTCTGGCACTAATGATGTTCCCAACACTATCCAAAGTTACAAAAGCAGGTATAGTATTTCCGTTGACTTGCCTCTCTAAAATAAAATTTGATGAGTTATTTGGTAATTGAACTATTGACTGGCTTCTTGAATTCTCAATAATGTCAAACTCAAATGTCTTTGTCAATAACGAACAATTTGAACTAACAACTCCCTTGTACTCAGGTATCTGAGCTTTAACTGTGTAATAATGTTGAAATATACAGATGAAGGTAAAGTATAAATAATATTTGTACATATACTAGAATTTTAGCAAATATAGAAATATTAAAATTCATGAATGAGTTACTTACAAAAAACCCAAACTCCATTAACTTTGCGATCTATGAAGTACAGTTGCCCCTTATGTCATTCTCAGGATGGATCAAGACTTGAAACGATTTCAGTAGAAGATTTAAAAAAGCTTTACCACAAATCTCTGAAATTTGATGTGGGCTATCTTTTTTCAACCAGTAGTATTGATCTGGTAAGCTGCAGTAACTGTCAACTGCAATACTATTCACCTGCCACATCAGGTGATGAAAAGTTTTACAATCGTCTTCAACAAGAAGAATGGTATTATGTGGATGAAAAGGAGGAATACCATTACTCCCAGCAGTTCATTTTTGAAGGAGCGAAGGTCCTGGAAATAGGAAGTGGAAAAGGAGCCTTTGCCAAAAAACTATCCAAAGCAGATTATACAGGATTAGAATTCAGCACCGAGGCCATCCTAATTGCAGAAAAACAAGGGATTAAACTCGTTAACGAAAGCATTGAACAACACGCACTTGAAAACAAGAACAGCTATGATGTCGTTTGCAGTTTTCAAGTACTTGAACATGTGGAAGATATACACAACTTTGTTAAGTCTTCACTTGCTGCCCTGAAAGAAAATGGGCTAATGCTTATAAGCGTCCCTTCAGAAAACAGCTTCTTAAGCTACTCCGTAAACGATACATTGAATTTGCCTCCCCACCATATCAGCAGGTGGAAAGATGAAGTTTTCCAACATATGGCTGACCTGTTTCAACTAGAACTGGTAGCAGTTAAGCATCAACCAAGTGAGCCAATTCATTATTTCCAGTATTTCTATGCCACTTCACACATAGCTATCCGGAAATTACTTGGCCTCCCCATTAAAAGAGTTGATCTCACTTTTATCTCAAAGTTGATCAAGCTACCCTCTTTCCTTATTTCAAAACTTCTCTTGCGGGTGGTTAATGCTGATACTATGCCATATGGCCATACAGTAACTGCTGTATTCAGGAAGAGATAACCTACCTAACCTCCACTGCCGGTTTATTGATCTCTGCTGCTTTTGAGTTGAAAGCTGGAACACTCTCCTGCTCCAACTTTTTAAGTTTTGCCAATTGCAAATCGATACGACCAGCAATATCTGTATAAGCCAGCTCGCATTGTGCGGGTGGCCTGGTGTCGGCAGATGAGGCCATCGAAGCGATTGAAGCCAGTTTGTTGTTGAGTTTTACAGGATAATTGAGAAGATCCTGGAAAGCTTTTGCCTTGGTTTGAATCAATTCCTCCTCAATCGCCCCCAATGTATCCAGGATGGGTTTACTGAAACTCTTTAGCGGAGCAGCTTTGGCAGTATCCAACAGTGCCCCCATAAAGTCATTCATCTGCTTACGGATTTTTCTTAATCGGTTGATGGCCTGGTGGGTTTCGGAGAGCTTTTTATTGACTTTTAAATGAAATGCCAGCTGAGCTTCAAGATCTCCTGCTTTGATCAGTAGTCTTGGGTCTTGTTTGATCTCAAACGAAGTGGATGCCGTCAAGAGGCTATCTTCATACAAATTTGCCTTGTAGATGCCGGGTATTGCCAAGGGGCCTGTAATGCTTCCACCCCACATCATGCTCCCTCCATCAACTGCCTCTGCATCCGGATAGCGCATATCCCATTCAAATGTATTCATCCCCTGCTCCGACATCAGCAGTCCCGGACGGCTGATTTCTTTCTCCTCATAAAAATCAGCTGAAACCTTGATGGGTTCTCCCCTCCTATTTTTAGTGCTTGAGTAGCTTATAATACTGTCTCCTGAGGCTGTGAGCAAGTAAAGCTTTAATTCTTTGGCTGGCTTTGCAGGCAACAAATAGTGAAAGGCTACTCCAGAGGCATGGTTTTGTCCTGCCTGCATGGTGCTTGAAACAAAACGGTAGCCGGGAGTTCGGTAAGCAGGCTTGGGGTTTAGCACTACTGCCTTTTGATTTTGAAGTTGCTTGCGCTGGTGCAGAGGGCTCAGATCATCGATGACCCAAAACGACCGCCCATGTGTAGCAACTACCAGGGCTTTTTCTCTTTTCTGCAAGGCGATATCGTGTATAGGAGTTTTTGGAAGACGGTCTTCCGGCTTATATCCTATGTTGTTCAGAGCCTCCCAGGCTTCTCCATTGTTCGTTGAAAAATATATTCCATTCTCAGTGCCGGCATAGAGTAATCCCTTTTCATTAGGATCTTCTCTGACTACCCTGGTATAATCTGTTTCAGGAATGCCTTTCGTGATGCTTTTCCAGGTTTTTCCAAAATCTTGTGTGCGGAAGAGGTAAGGCTTGTTGTCACCCCACTTGTATCTTGTGGCTGCAATGAATGCTGTTCCTGCATCAAAAGGCGATGCCTCGATGATGGAAATCAGCGCAGCCGGTGGAAGTTCAGGAATATTGATTTTTTGCCAGGTATTTCCCTCGTCCGTACTGAGATGTACAAGTCCATCATCGGAACCAGTCCATAAGACGCCTTTTTTAACCGGGCTTTCGGCAAAGCTGAATATCGTGCAATGAGTCTCGGCACCTGTGTTATCACCTGTAAGCATACCACCCGATGGTTTTTGTTTGCTCTTGTCATTGCTCGTTAAATCGGGGCTTAAGGTTTGCCAGCTCATCCCTTCATCACAGGATTTGTGAACCATTTGAGAAGTGACGTACATGCAGCCTGACTCATGATGTGAAAAAACAATAGGGAAAGTCCAGTTGAACCGATACTTCATATTCTCTGCACCTGAGCCAATATGATTTTCAGGATAAACCATTACTTGCTGCGATGTTTTTAAATGGTGGTCGTAGCGTGTAATGGATCCCATGTAATTGCCTCCAAATACTATTCCCGGCTTCGTTGGATGAGCTGCTACATAGCCTGACTCTCCGCTGGGTATTGCGTACCAGTGACTGCCGTTGATCGAATAAGAGGGGCTTCGGCTGGGGATGCAAACTGCAGAGTTGTCCTGCTGGGCTCCATAAATATTGTATGGGAAAGCATTATCAACCGAAACATGATAAAATTGGGCAGTAGGCATATCGATCTCTGTCCAATGCTGCCCACCATTTATGCTCACTTCTGCACCTCCATCACTTGCCAAAATAAGGCGCTTTGGGTCTTTTGGGTTAATCCATAGATCATGCGTGTCGCTGTGGCCGATGGGTATTTGCCTGAAGCTATTTCCTCCATCAACAGATCTGAAAAACTGAACGTTTAGCACATAAACAACCTCTGCTTTTTGAGGGTCTGCATAAATATGCATGTAATACCAGGGACGCTGAGTCAAGTTTTTATCTTCATTAATTCTACGCCACGTTTTGCCGGCATCGCTGCTTTTGTACAATCCGGTTTGCTTGCTTTCGACCAGGGCATAAACTGTCTTACCATCTGCTGCTGGAGCCACTCCTATTTTACCAAGCATGCCCTGTGGCATTCCGGGATTCTTTGACAATGATTTCCAGGTCTCACCACCATCTTCAGATTTATAAAGTCCGCTCCCTTTGCCACCGCTGCTCATGGTATAAGCATTTCGGAAACATTGCCAGGTAGAGGCGTAAAGAACACGTGGGTTCGTTGGGTCCATCCGAATGTCAATTCCTCCGGTACTGTCATTTATGAAAAGTGTTTTACGCCAGGTTTTTCCACCATCGATGGTCTTATAAATCCCCCTGTCAGGCCCCGGGGCAAATGGGCTACCCAAGGCCGAAACCCAAACCTGAAGAGGATCCTGAGGATGAATGACGATATGCGAAATCGCCCAGGTTTTCTCCAAACCGATTTTTGCCCATGAACTTCCCCCATCCAGACTTTTGTACATGCCATCTCCATAGGAAATATTGCCTCTGATTTCTGACTCTCCCATTCCTACATAAATCGTGTTAGGATCAGAAGGAGCAAGACTTATGGCACCTACGCTTGAGCTGGTAAATACACTATCCGAAATGACCTGCCAGTCTATTCCGCCATTTTCGGTCTTCCATACTCCCCCTCCAACAGCGCCAAAATAATAGAGCTCCGGATTTGTGGGATGACCCGTGACAGCCAGAGAACGACCGGCTCTCCAAGGGCCTATACTCCTCCAACGCATCGCTTTGAGTATTTCAGTTTCAACAGCAGCGGGTTTGGTCTGTGCCTGAGTAAGTGATGCAAACAGTAAAACAAGGGCAACGATGGCAGGTAATTGTCTCATTGATTAGGGATCATGGGGCAAGATAATGAATAGGGGGAAATTAGCTTTGAGCTTGAACTTGCTGTTCAGGTAGCCTCTTCTGCTTCCAACGACGGTGGGTCCAAAGCCAGAATTCAGGTCTTTCTTTAATATCAGCCTCCAGCTTTCGGGTGAACCCCTCCGTAATTGAGCCTTCTGTTGCCGTTTCAGGCTGAGCTTCCATCAGCTCGGCAAACATTTCGTAATACCCTCTTCTGATAGGTTTCATAATGGCATAAACCACAGGTGCATTAAGTTTCCTGGCAATTTTTTCCGGCCCTTGAAAAACGGGTGTGTCCTGATGAAGAAAGTCGGTCCAGTAGGCTACTTTGGGCAGAGGTGTTTGATCTGCGACAAAAGTATATGCTGTAATGCCTTTGTATTCAATTACTTGCCTGTAAACTTTAGATTTTGTGACAAGAATGGCCCCAAATTTTGAACGGGTAGCCTGTATGAGCTTCTCAAACTTCGGATTGGACAACTCCTGATAGATGATGGTGATCGGGTATCGCCATGCCAAACTCATCCCCAAGGCTGCCAATTCCCAGTTCCCATAGTGTCCAAGAACCAAGACCACACTTTTTCCCTGAGCGGCTGCCTGTTCAAACACGGAGTTATCCTTCATAAAACATCGCTTCATGGTCTCCTCTTTGCTGATCGTGAGGAGCTTCACTGTCTCCACCAAAACATCGCAAAAATACCTGAAGAACTTTCTTTCAATCTCCAATCGCTCCTGCTCAGATTTCTCCGGAAAGGAATTTGCAAGGTTCTGACGTACAACGTTTTTGCGATAACCTACTAAGTAGTAAATAATGACATACAGCCCATCCGAAACCCCATAAAGTATCCTTAAGGGCAACATGGAAAGACCATAAAGCAGAGGTAAAAAAAGATAAAAGCTCAGGGTTTGCACAGGAACGAATTCGCTACTCTTTAGACGTCTCTATCGGATCATCATCACAAAGCCCTTGATGGTTTTGTTTTCATAGCGTGCAAAGTAATAATAAGTTCCATCCGGTTCACCGCCACCATTCCATTGGAAGGTATCATCAGTGGAATGAAAGACCAATCTGCCCCAGCGGTTGAAAATGGAGATTTCTTCAAATTGGCATTGATCCGGCAGGTAGTCAATTGAAAAACGGTCGTTTTTACCGTCTTGATTAGGTGAAATAAAATTAGGTTGCTCCTCACGCTCCGGTATATCAATTGGCTGAAAGTACAATCGTTTTTGATTCTTCAGGTTTTCACAACTGAACTCTTGACCGACAAATTGAAATGCAAAAGGGACACTCGAAACATCAGTACAGCGGGGTGTCCAGGTAATTCTGGCGTACAGACTATCAAGCCGTACCAATTGCTCGATCTTAAAGTTGGAAGGTACCTGACCCTGAATCCTTTGCCAGTTAAGTTGGATAGGATCAAAATCAGCATCTGTGAGGTATACCAGCTCTTCCAGAGGTTGGTCTATCTCGGCAAATACAATGCTATCCTCATCAGCTGCACCTATCCTACCGATGTCTGGTGCTTTATTCTCATATTCAAAATGAAACGTATAAAAAAGTGTATCCAGACTTTCCAGGCAAGTCTGCTCTTCGAAAATCAGCATCAGCCTCATGCTGTCAAGTGAAAAAAACTGACACCCGGTACGAAAAAACATGGAGGCTACATAAGGAGTTTTCTCCCTATCGGGAAATATTAATATCCCGGTTTGTGAAATGTCAATGTCAGGTGAAAACAAGCGTATGCTCACTGAATCCTGTTCAGGATCACTGACTGCCACATTAAGTGTAAAAAAGGCATTGTTCAGCAAGCTAACTTTCCCCTCTGGCACGTCAGGCAGTAAGGTTGGTTTTTGGTTGGTAATCGCATTTGTGATCAACACAAATCTGGCTGTATCTTTTAAGGTAAAGGGGCAACCCTGATCTTCCAGGATCAAGGATAGATTCAGAGTATCGAAAGAGGGAATACATCCGGCAAGACAAACATCAAGTTCTAAAGTATCGATCTGTGCTCCTGTATTTACAAGTACATTGTTTACAGGAATACTCAGTTGTAGGCCTGGGGAACCCGTTAGAAGCCCTCTTAAGGAAAGCAAAGTATTTGGATCAATGTCAGTGACATTCACAGAGAAGCAACGGCTGCTGTCTGTGATCGAGAGGGTGTCTGCAACAGCGTTGGCCTGTGCAAAATCATCATAAGCAATAGAGGGATGGGTGTTCAAACCGCATGCGATCACAAAAATCTGGAACTCACGTCGTACTTCTCCTATTTTTTGTCCGGCTCTAAATTCTTCACAACGTACTGCGAAAACATACAGTCCAATTTGGCTAGGCCTAACCCTGATAATGCCAGCACTGTTTACCTGAAAACTGGGATTGCCGGGAATCATATTGTTCACCCCTAACCCGGGCTGAAAAATGATAAAAGGATAAGGGCCGGGTTGGACAATAGGCGCAGGATTACTTACAGTGCTGAAGCCAGCAAGAGGAGAAACTAAACTATATACCAGTGAGTCGCCATCGGGATCATTGCCAGCTATACTGTACTCAAATAACTGATTAACACAGGCATAGTCCCTCACCGGAGGAAACAAAGAAGGTGAGGAGTTAAATACATCCGTCAAAAGATTGGTGGAGGCTGGGAACTCCATGTAAAAAAGCTGTCCTGTAGCACCAGGTGCAATGATATTGCTAATTGCTCCATTTCTACAACACCGGTCCCAGGCGATATAATAACCTGCCTGTTGAAAGTAAACCCCAGGAGGGAAGCTTACTATAGCAGAATATAAAATCCGCTTGGTTGCAATGGAAGGAATTGCACAAAGCGGGTTGGTGTAAGGCACCTGACTCTCTGAATCGAAAGGTAGCACCAAATAATTAACAATGGAATTACTGCTTTTTGAGAAAACTCCAACCGTCACCGAGGGATCATTTGCTCCGGGATTTCCATTGATCAGATCGAAATAAAGAATAAGGGATACCCGATAAGTAAACCCGCTGATTTGAGTACGCTCCAACTCTCCTCCGACGATATGAGTTGATCGTGCGGGTGAGGCCAATAACAGAAGTCCAAATATGAGCCCTGTAAGAAGATGAAGTCCAGCGCTTTTCATCAGGCTGAATATACTTTAGAATACAATTCCAGACAATGCATTTTAATGCTTAGACAAGAATTGGTACAAAACGGCTACATCTGGAGCCATTTCACCCCTTTGATTAAGTCTTCGAAAGATTCCCGTTCTCTGATTAAATGAGCCTGGCCATCTATGACCAGCACTTCCGGTGGGCGAAGCCTTGCGTTGTAATTGCTTGCCATGGTATAACAATAAGCCCCGGCATTGTAGAACGCCAGCAGGTCTCCTTCAGCGATCTCAGAAATTTTGCGGTTCCAGCCAAAGGTATCCGTTTCGCAGATGTAGCCTACTACGGTGTAGATTCTGGGTTGTGCTTCAGGCCTGGACACGTTTACTATATGGTGATACGCATCATAAAACATCGGCCTGATCAGGTGATTGAGCCCTGTCTCTACCCCGGCAAACAATGCGGCAGTGGTCTGTTTCAAAACATTTACTCGAGCTAGAAAAATGCCGGCTTCACTTACCAGGTACTTTCCAGGCTCAAACATGAGGGTCAGAGGCTTGCCGTAACTTTGGCAAAAGGCATTAAAACGATCCGAAAGCTTACTGCCTAATTCGTGTAAATCTGTCTCAATATCTCCCGGCTTATAAGGCACTTTGAACCCGCTGCCAAAGTCGAGAAACTGCAAATGAGGGAAAGATACCGCAGCTTCAAAAAGTATTTCAGCTCCCTGCAAAAAAACATCTGTATCGAGTATATCCGATCCGGTATGCATGTGAAGGCCCTCCACATGAATCGAATGTGCCTCAACGATTCTCAACAAATGAGGCATTTGGTAAATGGAAATGCCAAACTTAGAGTCAATATGTCCAACACTGATTTTGGAGTTTCCTCCGGCCATGATATGTGGATTTAGCCGAATGCAAACCGGCACCCTGGACCCATAGGCATGCCCAAACTGCTCTAATATGGAGAGGTTGTCAATGTTTACATGCACTCCCAACTCCACCGCCTCGATGACCTCTTCAAATGAAACGCAATTGGGTGTGTAGACAATCTCCTCAGCCAGGAAACCTGACATGAGACCCAACCTGACTTCCTGAATGGAAACTGTATCAAGTCCAGCCCCTAGCTTTCTAAAAAATTGTAGCACTGCCGGGTTGCTCAAAGCCTTGCAGGCATAGTTGATCTTAACACGGGTCGATGAAAATGCCTTTTGCATCCGCTCATACTGCCTTTGTATGACGGAGGAATCGTAGACATAAAGTGGGGTTCCAAATTGCTCAGCCAAAGCCAATACAGACAAACCTTGAATTTGGTATCCTTGATTTACTAATTCCATCTTTAATGAAGTGCTGATTTTTAATTCACCAGATCTTCTGCCTATACGTTAGGTAATCCAACTCACCAACAAGAAAAACAGAAGCTCTTTTACATCAAAGATAAGAGATCAAAATATAAAATTTTCATTCCTCTTTGTGGAGGAATGTCCAGTAATGGGAATAACTACCCCTGTAATTACCACAAAAAAGCTCGTTTTCAGGATTGGAAGCAGAATTGAATAGGAATGGAAAACTCAATGTAAAGATGAACAGCACCAGTATCAGGTTAGAATTTGGCAGATCTCAAACTTTCTCTTCCATCAGCATGGCACGTTTCCCCCTGCTTAGCCAGTGGGTGTATGGGTTATTTGGCTATACCAATATTGGAAATTGGGCCCGCTCAAAAGTTTTGATCAAAATCTTAAACCAAATCGAGCTGGGAGAAATGAAGCAAATACTTGATCTGGGCTGTGGTAGAGGAGAATTTGCTACGATGATCGCCGAGGGGGTTCCTCAGGCGCATGTTACTGCTCTTGATATCAGACTGCATACAGTGGCCCGACTCAACAGGGTGATAAAACATATGGGGCTTAACAACCTCTCAACCTTTTTGGGTCGCCTTGAGCAAGTGCCACCAATGAGAAAATTCGACTTTATCTACTCGGTTGATGTGTTTGAACATATACTCGAAGAAGAAATGCCCTTTGCGGCAGCCTACGAGCGACTAAAGCCGGGAGGCTACCTGCTGGTAAAAATGCCTTCAAAACACCAATTGACTATTATGCCTTCATCCTGGTTTTCGGAGCATGAAGACTGGCTTAAGGAAGAGCATATAGGTCAGGTTTATGAACTAGATGACCTGGAAAAAAGATTTAAATCTGAAGGTTTTGAACCGGTTTACAGTGCATATGCAGATGGCTTTTGGGCAAGATTGGCCTGGGAAATTGCCTACCTGGCTAAAAAAGGAGGAAAAGTTACCCAACTTCTGAGCCTGCCATTTTGCAAGGCTCTGGTGATGATTGATCAACTATTTCCGGTCAGAAAAAAAGGAAATACCATTCAGGTGATTGGGAGAAAACCTTTTGATCAGTAGGCCCTTACCGTTTTACCTTCCATGAAATTGACGAAAGCCTTGTTTACCACAGCATAGCCACCTGGTGTAGGGTAATCACCGGTAAAATACCAGTCTCCGCTATGCCGGGGGCAAGCATCATGTAGGCTTTCTACTGATTGATACACAACAGAAACCTCGGCTTTGATGCTTGGGGGTTTGATCATTCGGGCGATTTCTTCTGAAATCTGCTCATCGGTGAAATGCTCATACAACTGCTTCACGTAGTTTTTCTCCCGTGCTTCTCCTGTTGCCAATCCTGCTACACATCGGGTATACACGTCTTCAAGCTCATTTTCTCCGCCATTCTGCCTCAGCAAATTGAGCATTGCCCTGAATGCGATGAAATCCTTAAGCCTTGACATGTCGATACCGTAGCAATCCGGATACCTGATCTGTGGTGCCGAAGAAACAATGACAATCTTCTTTGGCTCTAACCTATCCAGCATCGTAAGTATGCTCTTTTCCAATGTAGTACCTCGTACAATGCTGTCATCGATGATCACCAGTGTGTCTTCCCGCTTTTGAATCACCTCGTAAGTTGTATCATAAACATGTGCCACCATATCATCACGATGTCGGTCATCCGTAATGAATGTTCTCAACTTAGCGTCTTTGATCACCAGTTTCTCAACTCTTGGCCGAAAGGATAATGCCTTCTTGAGCCCCTCGCCTTTTACTTTATTTTCTTCGATCAATCTGTGACGAAGGGAAACCAAATGCTCCTCTAGGCCTTGAATTAGTCCCAGAAAAGCTGTTTCTGCCGTGTTAGGTATGTAACTGAACACGGTATGCTCTAGATCATAATTTATCGCATCCAACACATGAGGAGTAAGCTTATATCCCAGCATTTTGCGCTCACGATAAATCTCCGGGTCGGACCCTCTTGAAAAATAAATGCGTTCAAAAGAGCAGGATTTCTTTTCACCGGGAGGGGTAAATTCTTTAACTCCATAATCACCATCTCTGCCTATGATGAGTGCACAGCCGGGACTTAGCTCCTGAATGGCATCGTACTCTGCATTGAAGGCTGTTTTAATGGCCGACTTCTCCGAAGCAGCGACGATTACTTCGTCATTGACATAAAAATAGGCGGGTCTAATTCCATTAGGGTCTCTGGCAACAAAGCCTGCTCCATTCCCTGTCATGCCCACCATGGTATAGCCACCATCAAAATCTCTGGCCGAACGGTGTAGCACACGGGCCAAATCCATTCGATCGGCGATGATCTCCGACATTTCCTGATTGCTAAACTGTTCTTTGAACTCATTGAACAGTCGCTGATTTTCTTCATCTAAAAAGTGACCTATTTTCTCAAGTACCGTCACTGTATCGATTTTCTCTTTGGGATGCTGCCCAAGCTCAACCAGTTTGTTGAACTGCTCATCCACATTGGTCATGTTGAAGTTTCCGGCAAGAACAAGGTTCCGTGATCTCCAGTTATTCTGCCGCAGAAAAGGGTGGCAGTTTTCAATGGCATTTTCACCAAATGTCCCATAACGTAGATGCCCAAGAAATACTTCTCCTGAAAAAGCACAGTTTTCCTGTAGCCACTCGGCATCGAAGTATTGCTCTTTGTTTTGCTTATAGGCTTTCTTGAACTTCTTATTGATTTTGGCAAAAATGTCTTGCAGAGGCTGTTGCTCCACCGACCTGTACCTGCTGATATACCTCTTGCCTGGTTTTACTTTGATCTTAATATTGGCAACTCCGGCACCATCCTGTCCTCTGTTATGCTGCTTCTCCATGAGCAAATACAGCCTGTTAATCCCATAAAGCGGGGTCCTGTATTTGTCAATGTAGTATTGTAAGGGCTTGCGCAGTCGCAAAAAGGCGATGCCGCATTCATGCTTGATGGAGTCGCTCATCTTAAAACAAAGGTACGTTTATCCTTAAGCAGAAAAAAGACCTGAATGCTCAAAACCATACACCCGGAAAAAAGAAGAATAGCAGTATAGCCAGGGCTAAAACCAGCCAAAGTGATTTCACCGTCCATGGACTATCGGAAAGCTGACTTTGGGAGCACTCATTTTTAATAAACCCAAAGTAAAAAGGTCTCAGATAGTAAAACAAAGCGGGTAAGGTATTGAGCACTGAACCTGCTAAAACCCACCACCAAAGCCCTGCCTGAGGCCCGTTTAAATACTCAAACAACTCCGTGAACAGAAAGAACTTCGCAAAAAAGCCCATAGTCAATGGCAGTCCGGTAAGACTCATAAAGGCCACCAGCAGCATCAGACCATCAAAAAGCCCCGAACTCCTCTGGAAACTCCAGGTGGTCATTTCTGCACCAAGGGCAGGTCCTAGCCGCTGATAAACTGCCCAGGCCAGCCATTTACCCAATACCACTGAAATGAGGTAAAAAACAAGGATTTTAAGACTGTCCCCAGTAGTCGCTAAAATCAAAGCCAGCCACAAAAAACCACTTTGAGAAACCGAGGAGAAAGCCATCATTCTCCTGAAGTTCAATGCCCTGAAAGCTCCGAAGTTCCCTAATGTCATCACGACAACCGCAAACAATGCCAGCCAGACCTGTACCCATCCTTCCATTGGGCCTGAATGAAGGTATCGGTAGGCAGCTGCTATTCCTGCAATCTTGGAAACTGTTGAAAAAAGGAGGATTACGGTGGTGTTGCCGGATTGATACACATCTGGAGCCCACCAATGCAAAGGCCACATGCTTAACTTAAAAACAAAGCCTGCCAGGCTAAGTAAAAAACCTGTCAGAAGTAATGGGTTTGAGGATTGCATGATGACCTGCAAAAGCGAAGAATAATGCAGGCTACCACTAAAGGCAAACATAATGGAAAAGCCAAACAGCATCATCGCACTGCTTGTAGCTCCCTGGATGAAGAATTTAAGTGCAGCTTCAGACCGTTCCTCCACAGGAATCTTCAGCCCTGCCGGGTGTAGTAAAATAAGGTAGGAAGATAAAGAAAGTAGCTCCAGTGCGAGATAGGCCGTAAGCAAGTGAGAAGCATAGGCCAGAAACAATGCTCCCATAACAAATCCGATCAGGATCAACGGGAAATAAGTGCCAATACTATCTTCCTTAGGGGCAAAAAACCAAACTAATCCAGTGGTTACTACAATCAACACAGCAAACTGAATACTTGCCTGATCAACTTGCCAGCCTTCCCAGAAATAACTTCCAAAACGACAGTTGCACTGGTATGCGATGAGTATGGCTATAAACAGTAAAGCCAGGGCATAGATCTTGCCCCATGTCACGGTTGTGGCCTTGCTTTTGAAGAATAAAGCCTGAATTAGCGAAATCAAAAAAAGAAAGACGATAGCAGCCTCCGGCAGTAAGGCAGGCAAGTCGGTAAGCAAGGATTGGATCAGCCGATCAGCATTCATGGGGTCAGTGATGGCATGGATGCTGAATTCATCAAAGCAAAAAACCAGTCTGATCCGGCCTGAAGAGGATCAAGCCACAATGATGGAAACAAACCAGCCAACAATGAAAAAAATACCAAAGGGAAAAAAATCAGCTTATCCTGCAATCCGGGTGCTTTAAACCTGGTAATCTCTTCGGTCACCACATTGAAGTAGGGTCCAAAAAACAGTCTTTGTAAGGCCCAGATGAAATATCCGGCACCTACCAGCAAGCCCGCTAAAGCCAGCACCGGAACCCATAGACCAAAAATCGGCAAGGGCCCGGTAGCCGCTGAAAAGGCTCCTGTGAGCACTAAAAATTCGGCTACAAATGCGGAAAACCCGGGTAGACCTAATGAGGCAAAAAACAATAAGACAGCCAAGGCTGTAAAGCCCGGAGAGCGATGAAACAAGCCCCCCAACCCTGATATTTCTCTTGTTCCGGCTTGCTCCTTGACAACACCGGCGATTAAAAACAGACCTGCACTCAAAAGACCATGGCTTAGCATTTGAAACACCGCTCCGGAGAAACCCACTGAACTCCCTGTCGACAAGCCAAGTAATACAAAACCCATATGTGAAACCGAGGCATAGGCAATCATGGCCTTCAGGTCATTTTGTGCCAAGGCAACCCATGCCGTGTATAAAATGGCCACTGCTCCCAAGGCTGCCAGGATGTGGGCATTGGCCATAGCAACATCCGGAAACAAGCCAAAAGAAAGCCTCATTAAACCAAAAGCCCCCACTTTGAGAAGTACGCCTGCCAATAGAACAGAGACTGGAGTAGCGGCCTCAACATGTGCATCAGGTAACCAGGTATGAAATGGAACAGCAGGCAGTTTAATCAGCAAACCAATGCTCAGGAGCCAAAATGCGACTTCACGTACGCTTAAGCCGGCGAAAAGTACCTGATCACTCATCACCACTGCATCCTTAAGGTAGTTCCCCTTTTGCATAAGTACACGCAGATCAAGGCTATGTACCACAACACCACCTGTATACTCCGGTTGCGCCAGTGTCGATGACAGCAAAAGTAATACGAGCACTCCAAGGACAAGCAAAGAGCCAAAAAGGGTGTAAAGGAAAAATTTAATACTGGCATAATGCCTCCTTGGCCCTCCCCAAATTCCGATCAGGAAATACATCGGCAGCAGCATGAATTCGAAAAAGAGGAAAAAAAGAAAGAGATCTAATGACAGAAAACAGCCCATTACGGAGGCGTTCAAGACCAGGAATAGCAGGAAATAAGACTTGACTTTCTCATTCAGCTTCCAGGAAGAAAGGGCTGCAACAAAAAACACCAAAGAGGACATCCAAACCAACAGCATGGCAGATGCATCAGCTCCGATATGATAGTTTATCTGGATGGCAGACTGATGACCAAGACTCAGTTCAATCCAGGGCAAATGCGTTTGAAAGAGGAGAATGGATTCAAATCCACCTGAATATTTCACTTCTGACCATCCTACCATTAGCCATAGCCAGGTGCTTAGAAAAAACTGAATGAGGCAAAGCAATACCACCGCTGCTCTGAACACATTTTTTCGCTCTGCCGAGACGGGGATCAAGCCCAGGGCTAAAACAAGCGGAAGAAAGATAAAGGCATTGAGTACTATTTTCTCCATTTGATCAATCCAGATACATCATCACCAAACCTACTAAAACCATCAGAACCAAGGCTGTTCTTGCCAAATATCCCTGAAGTTTCCCCTCGGAAGTGGTTGCTCCCCAGGGGCCTGCATGATAGAGTGCCTTGTTGAACAGTCGAAGTCCACCGTCAATAAGGTGTCGGTCGACAAGCTTAAATACATGAGCCAGCACCACTACGGAGCGAGACAATGTCTCAATGCCTGCATCTAAAATCCTTCGGTCTGCAAAAGAGAATCCTCTGCCTGCCGCAAAAACCGGTCGAATAAGACCCGCTTGCAGGTGCTCTGTCCAATATCTTCTGTTCAAAAAGGGTAATTGCAGGTTAAACCTGAACAATAAAAAACCTACTATCCACCCCGATAACGTCAAGGCTAAACTGATCAAAAGCCATTGGGTCGATGCAGGGATGGGATTACCTGCCTGGTAAAAGCCAAATCCTAAAACAGGACCCCAATTTTTTGTTCCTTCAAAAGGGTTGAGTGAGAGCAAAGGGAATAAACTAAACAAAGCCAAAAGAAAAGGGATCATCCAAAGAGAAGCAGTTGCTTTCCATGTTTTACCCAAAAGTAGTTCCTCTGAGCCGGTGTGAAAAACCGTAAAATAAAGCCTTGCCGCATACGCTGCAGTCAATAGGGGAACCAGGAATGAAATCCAATACAAGGGATCACTCCAAGTCTGATGGGAGGCAGCAAAACCCATTAAGATTTGTTCCTTGGACAAAAAAGCTGCTGTCAATGGGAAGCCCGAAAGGGCACATAAAAGCACAATACCTGACCATCGGAGCACTTTGTGGTTTAAGAGCCAGGGCTTAAGGCCTCTGATGCTGCCCGGCTCGTTGAGCTCGGCATGCTGAGCAAACAAAATGAAAATGCCCGCCAGCAAAAACAACCCCGATTTAAAATAAGCATGTGCATACAAGTGCTGAAGACTGGCGTATTCGCCCCCTTTACTCAATGCCATGATCATCCAACCAAGCTGAGAAATCGTGCTCCAGGCCAACAGCTTTTTTAGATCTGTTTGAAACAGTGCCATGACGGCTGCCATCAAAGCGGTTAGGCCTGCTATGCCATAAAGAAGATCAAGGTGAATGGGCAAAAGCAAAGGTTTGATGCGCAATAGCAAAACGATGCCGGAGACCACCAATGTGGCGGCATGGATCAGTGCGGAAATAGGTGTTGGGCCTGCCATAGCTGCCGGTAGCCAGGCATGCAGTGGAAACTGTGCTGATTTCGCCAGAGAGGCGATGACAAACCCAAATCCAGCGATGACCAATAGACTTTCAGCATACATCCCCTCGCTTGCTAAGTCCGAAAGGGCGGTAAAATCTGCTGTGCCACCGGCAAGCAATAGGATCGAGACGGCAGTCAACAAGCCCAGATCTCCTACACGGTTATGCATGAATGCACTGCTGGCTGCACTTGCCTCGTCCAGTGTTTCACGATAAAAACCAATGAGCAGGTAGGAAGCAATGCCTATCAGTTCCCAACCCATAAAAAACTGACCCAGCCCCGGTGCTACCAAAAGCCATTGCATACCAAAGATAAACAGGCTGAGATGCCTGAAATACCTATGCCGATCTTCCTTTACACCCAGGTAGGCCAAAGAGTAAATCCATACAAACAAGCTTAACAAAGAGACTGTAAAGACCAAAAAGGCCGTTTCGGGATAATGAACCAGGCCAAACTGAAGATTCCATGCTTTCACTTTGATCCATTCCCAGCTTGCATAGCGGTAAAGCCTGCTCCCTGAGCTCAGGAAATAAACCAGCGAACTAAACCCGGCAAGCCCATTCAGAATGCCTGCAACATGCAAGTAAGGTTTACGGGTGGCCGTTACGGGAAGGCAAAGCCACAAAAAGGAGATCAAGGGCAAGGCCAATGTGCAGATCAACATCAGAAAAGTGAGGTCCATCACTGCAATCATTAGCCTTTCAATCGGTTAAGTTTTTCAGGGTCAGTGGACTTATATCCTTTGTAAACTGCCAGCAATATGGCCAGACCCACGGCAACCTCGGCAGCAGCCACCACCATGACAAACAGTGCAAAAATTTGTCCCGATACCTCCGGATTTTGATTGGAAAACGCCACAAGGTTGAGGTTGGCAGCATTCAGCATCAGTTCAATCCCCATTAGCATCATGATAGCGCTCCTGCGGCTAAGCACAACAGCCAGCCCGATAAGAAACAAAGGGCCGCTTACATAGGCGAT
This sequence comes from Cytophagaceae bacterium, assembly GCA_027488815.1. Lineage (GTDB taxonomy): Bacteria > Bacteroidota > Bacteroidia > Cytophagales > JAIYAX01 > JAIYAX01. The sequence goes on from JAIYAX010000006.1 coordinate 153,981, forward strand.
ATGTACAGGCTCAATCATCCTTTCGTTGAAACCATTGGCCAATATGAGTAGCCCCTACCATCACCAGCAAAAGCAACAAGCCGGCAATTTGCAAAGGCACAGCCGCATACGTCATTAATTGCATCCCAATCTGTCGGGTTTCTACTCCTTGAAAGGAAGTTTGCACACTCAAATGGCTGAGCAAATAAAACCAGCCGAAACAAGCGAGTATAATGAAAAACAAGACCAGAAAAAGTGATCTATATCCTGCAAAAGGTCCCTCCTGAGTCTCCCTCTGAGTGAGAAACACTCCAAAAATGATCAAAATCAAAATACCCCCTACATACACCAACACTTGTGAGATTGCAAGAAAAGGAGCACCCATCCATACAAATAGCCCGGCAACTGAAAGCAAAGAACCCATCAATGAAAAGGCCGCATGCAGCAGAGATCTCAGCAACAATACACCCAAAGCAAAAAGAAGCACGGATGCCGAAAAAAAATAAAACAGAATATCTGAAAGAAGGCTCAAAACGTACTGTTGCCCGGGGGCTTGGGTTTAAAAACAGGTTTGAAAGCCGGCTTGGCTGGTTCATTGCCCGGCGTGGGAGCCTGCGTTGGAACCTGTCTGGCACTTTGTCGCAAAGCCTCTCTTTCTGCCTCTTTGGCTTTTAGGGTTGCTATTTTTGCTTCATCAAGATCACTGTATTCATATACCATCTGCCTCACATCAAGCTCTGAGAAATCGAAACTGGGGGTCATGGTAAGGCATTCGGTCGGGCAAACAGTGGTACAAAGGCCGCAGAAACAGCATTTGGCCATATCAATGTCAAACCGGGCAGCATAGAGACGTACCGGAGAGCCATCCGATGTTTTACGTATCTCAACATCCGATTTAATGGGCTCTATGTCAATACAATCCACCGGACAAATTTTGGCGCATTTGTCGCAGACGATGCAGTCTTCGATCTCATTATGCAGCCGATATCTGCCATGGTCCGGTACCGGAATTGACTCATAAGGGTACTCTACCGTCATGGCACCCGTGCTTTCTTCGAAATAGTCAGCCTTGCGGATATCCGTCACCTTTCGCTTACGGCTACCTTTGGATAAATGCCTGAGCGTAAGCCTGAGCCCGGTTAGAACCGAGACCGTAGTGCTGTAGACCTGACGTATGGCTGAAAAAGTAGCGCTTGGCATGGTTGGACAAAGTTAACAGAACATTAACAAGGCAGATAGCTTGGGTGTTTGATCCGGCCAAACTACTTTTAGAGGCTATTGGTGCGAAACCATTCGCCTTTTCTATCTTCGCAAGGTTTAAAAAAGATCTAAAGCGGCTGAGCGCTTGAACATTAAAAAATGAAAAAAATAGCAGTTTTCACCTCAGGTGGCGATGCGCCGGGCATGAACGCCTGCGTAAGGGCCGTAGTTCGATCAGGTATTTATTTTGGACTTGAGGTTTACGGAATTTACCGTGGCTACGACGGTATGATCAATGGCGATATCCAACTCCTCAACTCCCATAGCGTCAGCAACAGCATTCAGCGGGGTGGCACCTTGCTCAAATCAGCCCGAAGCAAAGAGTTCATGACCGCCGAAGGCAGGCGAAAAGCCCATGGGCAATTGCTGAAGCATGGTATTGAAGGGCTGGTGGCGATCGGAGGGAACGGTACCTTCACCGGAGCCATGATTTTTTATGATGAATATAAAATACCTACAGTCGGGTGCCCTGGCACCATCGACAATGACTTGTATGGAACGGACCATACCATTGGCTACGATACCGCCGTTAACACCGCTTTGGAAGCCATCGATAAAATACGGGATACCGCAGCCTCTCATGACCGCATTTTCTTCATCGAAGTGATGGGCCGTGACAGCGGGTATATCGCCATCGCTTCGGCCATTGGCGGTGGTGCAGAGATGGTGATGGTGCCTGAAACACGAACCACTATCCATGATGTGATCGATACTCTTAAGCAAGGTTGGAACCGATCCAAGAGCTCTTCGATTGTGATTGTGGCTGAAGGCGATGAAGAAGGCAATGCGACTGAGATCGCCGGTAAAATCAAAAATGAGCTTCCGATGATGGACATTCGTGTGACCACACTCGGCCACATACAAAGGGGGGGAGCTCCAACCGCTTATGACCGTATCCTCGCCAGCCGATTGGGGTTAGGTGCTGTGGAGGGTCTTTTGAGTGGAAAAAGCAATGTGATGGCCGGTGTGATGAATGAAAAACTGGTGTATACTCCCTTTTACGATACCATTCACCAGGTAAAACCCATCAACCAGGATTTCATCAGGATGATCAACATCCTCAGCTCCTGAGGCCATGCGGGTATTGCTGCTCGCCATCGGAAAAACAGATGAAACTTATCTGTTGGAAGGCATCAAAAAGTACCAGCAAAGATTGCAGCATTATCTCCAATTTGAGTTTGTAGCCCTGCCTGACCTAAGGCAACCGCCCAGCCTGGAAAGCCAACGTCAGATCGAAGAGGGTAAGCTTATCCTCAAACAGTTGCAGCGCAATGACAGGCTTGTGTTGCTGGATGAAAAAGGAAACACCTTCAACTCCACAGGTTTTGCCCGTTGGCTGGAAAAAACGAGCATGCAAGGCAGTGGAAGGATGGTTTTTGTGATTGGGGGGCCCTTTGGCTTTTCAAACGAAGTAAAGGAAGCTGCCATTTCTTCCATCTCCCTATCCCCCCTCACCTTTTCACATCAGATGGTTCGTCTCTTTTTTGTGGAGCAATTGTACCGTGCCTGCACCATTTTGAAAGGGGAAAAGTACCATCACGACTAAGGGGCCGGCTTCACCATCAACACCTCTTCACGGTCAACACGGACCAGCCCGGGAGCTCCGCCTTTGATCTTTCGCACATATTTGCGGGGAGTGTACATCACCGGGCACAGGCTATCCGTCCGACGCTTGCTGTACCAGGCTGCCAGTGCTGCCGCCCGCTCAATCACCGGCTTGGGAAAGGGATGACCCGGCCTGCGACGAATAAGCACGTGTGAACCGGCCACATCTCTGGCATGCAGCCATAGATCGTCTTTGTGCGCCATCTTAAGCAGCAAATCATTTTGGTTCTCGTTCTTGCCTACCCAGATCAAATGTCCCATCACTTCTTCCTCACGAAAGGCAACATGATCAGAGCTTTCAACTTCGGGGCCCGGTTTGAAGGCTAGTATCCACTCCTGCAACTGGTTCAGGTCAGTTTCGGCTTCCAGACTTTCCAATAGTTCATCCACTTTTGCCAACAGTACTTTTCGGTTTTCAATGTTTCCTTGCAGGCTATTGATCTCGAGGTGCCGGTTTTGAGCCGATTTGTACCACTTTTCTGCTTGCTGCTGAGGGTTAAGGCCGGATTTGATCTTCAGTGTGAGAGATTGGTTACGGTAAAAGTCCTGCACAGTAATCTCCGTTTGCCCGGGCTCTACTTCATGCATATAGGCCATGAGCAAATCAGCCCATTGTGACTTGGGTTGCTCTTGATCCAATTCCTTCAGCCGATTGTTGGCCTGCTGAATTTGGTCCATGAGGGCTGATTTTCGCTTTTGAAGAACTCTGTTCAATTCTCCTTTCAGTGCCCCCAGTTGTTTTTTGTACTGGTATCGTCTGAAAAAATGGCTAAGCCCTTCACTAAGTGATTTAAACAGAGTGTCATTCTGATCGAGAGTGAACAATGAAAATACAGGCAATGGCCCCCTCTCGTCAATAAAAGCCTTTGGTTGCTCCAGATGTTGAATCATCTCTTTCCATAGATCGGCAGCTGGAGGGTAGCCTGAACCTTTCTGTTGGAGAAACCGGTGGATTGCAGCCGATGCAAAAGGATAGCTACTTTTTACATCCTGCTCGGAGTCAGGCAAATGCCATTGGCATGTTTCTGTTGCCATCGGCCATTCGAACCGAAGATCTGCCTTCAGTTGATTTCGAAACAGTCGAATGACTTCACCATTTTTTAGCAACAAAAGATTGCTTTTGTTACCATGAAGTTTAAAAACAAGTTCCAATCCATCCCTCAGATACAACACCAGCACTCGATCGAGGATAGGAGCTTCGGCTTTGACAACCCGCTGCCCAATCATTTCAGGAAAAAGATCAATGCTGTTTCTTCTTGCCCGGTGAAACACTTTGGGAAAGGCCAGGCAGGTGAATGAAGGTTGTAAATGTGCTTGCACATAAAACTGCTTGCCACTTGCTGTGTAAAATTCCAAAATCATCTCCTCCTTCTGCTGACTAAAGGCTCCTGTGAGTACAGCCGACCCTAATTCAGCACTCAGCTCAACAGCCAGCCCCTTCAGCAAAAAGTAATTCAGATGCATGCTCCCCATCGCTGACACAAATTAATCTTTAATTGGTCAAACGATCACCAAATTCCAGTCTTATGAAAGCCTTTATCCTCTGGCTGGTGTTCAGTCACCAACCAGAAGAAAGGACCTCAAAAGTTCATCGACTACTCCCTCACCACTTTTTGCAAAAAACTGTAAATCGCTCTCCTTGCAAGCGTGGGTGATTGGATAGGGAAGGGTTTTCCAAATTTTGCGCTTAGCCGCCAATATTTGGCGACCTCCGCTTGGCAATCATACTTCTTAAAATGTCAGTATTTGCTATGTAGCCTGCACTTGACTTGCGGACGAGTTCTAATTCAATAAGCTTTTCAACATCTCTTTGGATAGTTTTTTCAGAGACACCAGAGCCAGAGTACAGTTTTGCTAAAGGCACAGACAAACTTGACGCTTGGGCTATTGTAAATTCTTTTTCAAAGGGAATCTCCAAAGCAAGTGTCCTTTGCCTTCTAAAAACCTCTTCACGACTTCCCTGGCGAATAGCATCGAATTTGTCATAAATCAGCTTCTGCCAGGTATTTTGAAATTGGCTCTTCTGAATTACATCAAGCGTTTGTGCAAGACCGTCTCTGAAGCCAAGCAGAGCATATTCAATAAAGTTCGACAAGTTCCTGCTTTCAGTTGCCTTTTCAATTTGCAGGTAGTATGCCGTTCGGGTCATATTGTAGTAGTTTGACAAAATATGTGAGGCAATATCAGGGTTGCCCCCTCTCAATAGAATATAGAATTCTACAAGACGGCCAGTGCGGCCATTGCCATCTCCAAACGGGTGAATCCATTCAATGTAAACATGGGTTACGATAGCCTGCACAACTACCTCTGAAAACGATTGCTCCCCTTGACCAAACCTAAACTCCTCTTTCAACCATTGACAAAGCCTGTCAAGCAGGATTGGAACATCTCTATGGTCAGGACACCTGTAACGACCTACGATAACATCGGAGTTTCTCAATTGACCAGGAATAGCGGCAAAATGTTCTCCTAAATTTTGCCCGACCATTGTGTGAAATCGCAAAAGCAAATCTCTGGAAATATAGTGGTCAACCCCTGTATTGATTATTTCATCTAGCAAAACATTGAAGGTGTTGAGGATATTCTTAACCTCTATCTCCTGATACTCCTTACTTGGTGGCAGCTTCTGGTTGTCCATAATCTTTTGCACCTCTTCATCTGACAATGTGTTGCCTTCAATGGCAGTTGTTGCCTGTGCCCCTTTCATCAATGCAACATTCATCAATTGGCTGTAGTGATGGGGCAAAATTGGCGTGTTGTTTATGGCCTTTACATACGCTTCACACTGACCCAGAAGCATAAGCGCTTTTGCAGACAAATCCCAATGTCTGCGAAACATCAAATGTGGGTACTCTCTGTTTAACTCCTTAGACATTTATTGAGACATTTAGCTAGACATTATCAAAGACATAAGTATGGACAAATATAGAGACATTTTGAGCACAATCAAGCGTTTTGTGGATTGGCTTTATTCGTTTGCAGGTGAAGTATAGGTATAGTTAACACGGGTATCCCTAGCAAAACCAGGTTTGTTTCCCGCTTCCCAAATAGTTGATGTTCCGTCACCAACCAAAGTGTGGCCCTAAAAAGATCAGTGACTATGCTCTAAACACTTTCGGACAAAATACTGCATCGCCCTTGTTTGGCAAGAGGGCGATTGGGTTTAGGTCATCAACCTTTCATTCCTTTACCAACTTCAGCACCGTTTGCCCTTGAGGGGTTTTTACACTCAAAAAGTAAATTCCAGATGGGCCGGCAATGTTGATTTGCTCATCGGTTACCGCATCAAGCTCTTTGGTAAACACTGTTTTCCCCTGTAAATCAGTGACTCTAATTTCTACGTCATTCATGGGTTGTTCGAAGGTAAGTTGTAACAGGCCCTCGCTTGGGTTGGGGAAGGCCTTTACTTGAACACCTTTCGCTATTTCCACCAATCCGGTTACACCTCCCTGGCTCATTTTATGAACGAAAACATCATTGAACCCTGCTGAAATAAGGTTAGCTGTTCCTGCTCCCGGATCGAAATCTGCTGTCCCTACAAACGCTCCAGTGGTATATACATTCCCTTAAGCATCTACCGTTATGGAAAAGCCTTCATCAGAAGAGCTGCCACCAAAGGATCTTGCCCATAGAAAATTACCGGAAGCGTCTAATTTCTGAACAAAAACATCTCTATCCCCTGCTGAAGAAAGGCTAGCGGTTCCTGTACCCGGATCAAAATCTACGGTTCCTTCAAATATCCCAGTGGAATATATACTCCCTGAAGCATCTATAGTGATGGAGCTCACATCTTCATTAAAGCTGCCACCAAAGGGCCTGGCCCAAAGAAAATTACCGGAAGCGTCTAGTTTTTGCACGAAAATATCATCGCCTCCTGCTGATGTGAGGTTAGCTGTTCCTGCTCCAGGATCAAAATCTACTGTTCCAACAAAAATTCCAGAGGTATAGACATTCCCTAAAGCATCCACCGAGATCGAAGACACAAAATTATTTGAAGTGCTGCCAAAAGACCTGGCCCAAAGAAAATTACCGGAAGCGTCCAGTTTTTGAACGAAAACATCTATGTTCCCAGCTGAAGTGAGGTTAGCTATTCCTGCTCCCGGATTGAAATCTACTGTTCCCAAAAATGTTCCTGTGGTATAGACATTCCCTGAAGGATCTACCGATATCGAAACTCCATAATCATCGGAACTGTCACCAAAGGACCTGGCCCACAGAAAATTTCCGTAAGTGTCCAGTTTTTGAACGAAAATATCCCTGCTCCCTACTGAATTAAGGTTAGCTGTTCCTGCTCCAGGATCAAAATCTACTGTTCCTGCAAAGTATCCTATGGTATAGACATTCCCTGAAGGATCTATTGTGGAAGACCCCCCTCCATCATAAGCGAGGCCACCAAAGGATCTGGCCCATAGAAAGTTACCTGAAGCTCCTAGTTTTTGAATAAAAACATCTGCGGATCCTGCTGAAGAAAGAATAGCAGTTCCTGCCCCTGGATCAAAATCTCCTGTTCCTTCAAAGTATCCTGTGGTGTATACATTTCCTGCAGTATCTGTCTTGATCGAAAATCCAATATCAAAAGAGCTGCCACCACTACCAAAGGACCTGGCCCATTGAAAATTACCCGAAGCGTCCAGTTTTTGAACGAAAACATCAACAGATGCTACTGATGTCAGGTTAGCTGTTCCTGCTCCCGGATCAAAATCTACTGTTCCTACAAAGTATCCAGTAGTGTAGAGATTCCCTGAAGCATCAACTTTGATGGACCGCCCTTCATCATATGAACTTCCACCAAATGACCTGGCCCATTCAAAGGTTTGGGCGTGGGCTAAGCTAACTCCGATTGTGATCAGGATAGCGAGCGTGGTTTTTAACAATTGCTTACTTGTTGTCATGAGGTTGACTGTTTTTCTTGCCAGTTGGGATGTACTATTATGTAGATGCTAAAAAATAAGCTCTGTAAATGTAGAGCTTTATCCTGTATCCATAAAATATACGATGTTCGTAAAAAAAGCATTTAGGTGTGCTAAGGGCAAATAAGTGATCAAATCAATCTAAGAAAGAAGTACCCACCAATCGAATAGGTTTTTCAGACAACAGGGTCCTTTCAGTCGGGTTGAATTAAAGGTACTTCAGGAAGTCATTACCCTGCTGGTGTTCATGATCTTCTCCCTCCTGCTTTTTAAAAACCAGCAGTTTTCGCTCAATCACTTGCCTGGTTTTGCCTTTTTGATTCTGGCTGTCCATTTTATTTTCAAGGCTTAACCGGCAGCAAACGACCAGCAAGGTCGATTTTCAAACGACCTTCTTCCAACATGTGTCGGGCTTCTGCTTCGATGCTTTCCCTTTGTGACAACGGAAACTTAGAGACCAATACTGCTGCGGGTAAACCTTCTTTTGATAAGGTATCAAGAATGACACCTCGGATTTTCTGACGCTGGCTTTCTTCCCGCTTACGAAGGATACAAACATCACAAACCCCACATGGGCTTTCGTTGTCCTCTCCGAAATACCTCAACAGCAATACGGTTCTGCAGGTATGGGTGGTTGATGCATAGTCAATGACCGCCTGCGCTTTGCTGATCTGATCTTGTTTTCGCTCCCTCATGTAGTTTTTGTCAATGGGTAATTCATCCGCTAAATACCTGGGAATGAGGTAGGTGATCAGAGGCTGCTCGTTTGAAGGGACATACTCAATAATCCCATCTGAGTCCAGCTTATTGAGCATTTGAATGATATTAGACCTAGGCACTTTATAGCGCCTCATCATGTCGTCCTCATCGATTTGTACTGCTTGGCTGTAGGCTTCCCCTCCATACATTCTGAGGATGAACTTAATAAAGAGCCCTTCTTTCTGATGAGCCACCTGGTAGCGGTAGGTTTCTTCGGCATTCACTAAAAACAACAGACGGCTTCGCATGGTAAATGCCTCGTTGAGCTGAATAAAGCCCAGTTCTTCCAGTTTCTTAATGGAGCTGAATGCTTCAAATGATTTGATCTTGAATGTCTTTGCAAACTGCTCTAAATGAAAGGGAAAGCTGTTCATCATGCCGCTGCCTGCTGCAAGCTGAAAATAGGAGGAGAGCCATTGGTACACCGATCTGATGGTTTGCTCTGAGGGGTGTGATCGTTCAATTTTTTCAGCCATTACTCCTGCCTGTGCCTGATCCCAAAGGAGTACGGCAAATGCCTTTTTTTCATCTCTTCCTGCCCTTCCTGCCTCCTGGTAGTACGCTTCCAGACTTTCCGGCAAGCCGGTATGAATAACGAGCCGCACATCCGGCTTATCAATGCCCATACCAAAGGCATTGGTTGCGACCATCACCCGTGTTTGGTTTAGTATCCATCGGCTTTGTCGCTTATCCCGCTCTGCACCATGGAGGCCGGCATGGTAAGCCTCTGCGGAAAACCCTTGTCTTTGGAGCCAGAGTGACAAACGCTGCGTCTCTGCCCTTGAGCGGACATAAATGATGGCTGTACCCGGTATTTTTCTGAGCATGCCAATGACCCGATCTTCCATCCTTTCCTCTTTCAGCACCGAGTAGGACAGGTTACTTCGGGCGAAACTTTTCACAAACACGGCGGCCTTGGCCATACCAAGTTGCTCCAGAATATCCTGCCGAACCCTCGGAGTAGCGGTGGCGGTGAGGGCAATCACGGGTGTTTCAGGTAAAAATTCCCTTAGCTCAAGTATTTGCCTGTAGGGTGGACGGAAATCAAAGCCCCACTGTGAAATGCAATGCGCTTCATCGATGGCCAAAAGCCCTACTTTCATATAAGGCAAGCGGTCTTTGAAGCTGGGTGTTTGCAGCCGTTCAGGTGACAGGTAGAGAAATTTGACTTCTGCATTCACAACCTGATCCAGTACCGTTTGTATCTCTTTGTAGGTCATTCCGCTATACAATCCCTGAGCAGAGATCCCTTTCTTCTTAAGCTGCTCCACCTGATCTTTCATCAATGCAATCAGCGGGCTGATCACCAGGCAAACGCCCTCTAAAGCCAATGCAGGTACTTGGAAACAGACAGATTTTCCTCCTCCAGTGGGTAGTAAGGCCAGGGTGTCATTGCCACTTAAAACCGATTCTATGATTTCAAGCTGTAGAGGTCTGAAAGCATCATAGCCCCAATACTTCTTAAGTAGTTCATTTGGACTTAGTCCCTTCATGGAAATTGAGGCTCCTGCTCCTGGATCAGGGCGGGGGCATCCTCCTCGTCAATCAGGAGGCTGTCGCTGGCAAGCGTATCGGTGAGCACCAGTTTGGATCGGGCGGGGCCTGTAAGAATCACATTGGGGCTAAGGCCTGTGGTGTCGGTGCTATCAATTAGGTTTCGTCTCAGCATGATATTGGTGAGTAGCCGATAGTACCCTGCCAGATAAGGCTTAAGGTTTCCACTTCCATCAAACGAATACCTGAATGCTTTAGGCTTGGGAATGATGCTAGAAAGGTAAATGCTTTCGCTCAGCGATAGTTCAGCAGGGGTTTTTGAAAAATAATAAGGAGCAGCCTCACCGACACCATACACTCCGGGGGCCCATTCAATGATGTTGAGGTAAACTTCAAACAGACGATTTTTGGATATAAGGCGATTATGCTCGATCAGCCAGACCAGCAATGTTTCATCCAGCTTTCTGGCGATGGTCTTCTTTCGGCTTAAAAAAACGTTCTTCACCAATTGCATGGTAATGGTGCTTCCACCCCTGGCAAACTTCCTCTTTCTGATATTGGTGATGATGGACTTGCGGAATGCTTCTTCATTAAAGCCCCTGTGGTAAAAAAAGGAGGCATCTTCTGAGGTCAGGATACAATTTTTCAGGTAGGGGCTGATCTGGTCAATCGGCGTAAATGCAGAATTTTCATGACCTACCCAAACTGTGCGGTAGGGCGGATCCTGAGTGGTGTACTCAAAGCTCTCGGCAAGTTTTGGGATATACGCTTTGCCATACTTGCTGATCCTAAACTGCTTCGACAATAAACTTGACTGGAACTTAAGACTATCCAATTGTTTGAAATCAAGATCAGCGTACAGACGATAGCTCAATTTGCCTGTGCTGTTCATTCCTTGAACGGAAGGGAATAGCCCCGAAGGAAGGGCTGAGAAAAAGGAATCGGACTCGGTGTAAGGCGTTGCTACAAAAAAACTCACCCTGGGTTGGGATGAGACTTTTAGAGCAACTTCCAAATCAAAAGGCAAATCATTCAGAAGCACTTTTGAGCCACTATCGAGACGAAGCACTCTTCCTGCGGCCGTAAAAAGGTAGTCAATCTCTGCTCTACCGATTTCAACCGTCTGCTCACTGATTCGGGGATGATCCAGGTGTAAATTCACCAGTCTGGCCAGTCCGGCGGTTTGTAGTTTGCTCTGCTCAAACTTGGCATAAGAAAGGTCTGCCACCAATGTGTCAAACGAAAAAGAGCCTCCGGCAAGCTCCTCTAAAAATGGAATTCGTACCGGCTCCTCATCGCTATACCAAGTGGTTTCAAGCTTGTTGAGCTCATCATCTACCGTCCCTTTCAAATGTACGAATTGCTTATCTACTCCATCCTTCACTAAAAAAGTGGCCTCAAGCATACCCTCCTGTATCTGAACCAATTCGCTGCTGATACCGCCTTCTATCTCATTGTACCTCAAAGACATCGAAGAATTTCGGATTTGAAGTTTATCAGGCAGAGCATCAAAAACGACCTGAAGAACACGGTTTAAGCTCACGGCGAGATCCAGATTGCCCCGCTCTGTAGTGTCCACTTTAGCTTTTTTCCTTTTCCTGAAGAGGGCCATGAAATTGGATTGTGAGCTGTCCGATTCCAGTTTAATGCTGACTTGTGCCATCTCCAGTTGCTCCACTTTCAACCTTCCGGACAGCAGAGGCAGCAGTTCAAATTTCACTAGCAAAGTGTCGGACTGAAATAACGGTACTTCTCCTTTGACCTGTGCTACCAAATTTTCGAAACGGATCGTTTTCCACCCCATCACCTCTATATCTCCTGCACTCAGCTCCAGGCCCAGGCTATTCTCCAGTTTATCCTGGACCTTGCCAAAAACCAGCCTCAGGATCACAGGACGGGCCAACCATGCAGCGGAAAAAAGTAATGCTGCAATCAAAAGAACCAGTAAACCCGTGACGATTCTGTTCATGGGATTAATGCTCGATCAGCACTCCTTCTGACATGGTCATTTTCCGATCAGCAAGTCTTGCCAGTTCCTGATTATGGGTTACCACGACGATCGTTTGCTGATAGGTTTTTCTTAGCTCCAAAAGCAGTTCATGAAGTGCTGAAGCATTTTTTTGATCCAAATTTCCGGTAGGCTCATCGGCTAGCAACAAGTCAGGCTGATTGATCAACGCTCTGGCAATGGCCACCCTCTGCTGCTCACCACCGGATAACTGTGAAGGTTTTTGTCCGACAATTTGCGCCAGACCAAGTCTTTCCATCAGGTCTCTGGCCCGGGCTTTTACCTGATCGATAGCTTCTCCACTGATCAATGCCGGCATCCAAATGTTTTCTTCTGCGCTAAACTCAGGCAACAAATTATGGTGCTGAAAGACAAAACCAAGACGCTTATTTCTGAAGGCAGCCAGCTTTTGTTTGGCAAGGCGGTGAATCACTTCACCTTGAAAAATGATTTCTCCTTCATCCGGCTGATCCAGAGTGCCCATGATTTGAAGAAGAGTGCTTTTGCCTGCTCCTGAAGCCCCTACAATCGCCAGCATCTCTCCGCAAAAGACCTCCATGCTCACCCCTTTGAGAACCTGTCTTTGTTGATAACGCTTATAAATTCCTTTAGCCTGTAGCATGGTAAGGACAAATCTATGGCTTTCCTTTGAAAATCCTCCCTGAGGAACTGAGCAGAAGCCTTTGATTTATTCAAGAGTATGGTTTATTTCGTGCCTACATTCAACCCCAAGTTCCCTATGAATATTCATGAGTATCAGGCAAAGGAAATACTTCGCAAATACGGCGTAAGCATTCAGGAAGGTATCGTGGCTGACACGCCGGAAGCTGCAGAGGCTGCTGCCAAAGAACTCAATGCCAAAACCGGCACTTCATGGTACGTGATCAAAGCACAAATACATGCCGGAGGTAGGGGAAAAGGAAAAGTAAAGGAAACAGGGTCTAACGGTGTCGTATTGGCTAAAAAGCTTGAAGACGTGGCACCAAAGGCAAAAGACATCCTAAAGGGAACTCTTGTTACTCATCAAACAGGTCCTGAAGGTAAGATTGTCAATAAAATATTGATTGCTCAGGATGTTTACTATCCGGGTGCATCAGAGCCTAAGGAGTATTATATCTCCATTCTGCTGGATAGAGCCAAGGCCTGCAATGTGATCATGGCGAGTACAGAGGGTGGTATGGATATCGAAGAAGTTGCAGAAAGTCATCCTGAAAAAATCATCAAAGAGTGGATCGATCCGGCTACCGGCCTTATCCCCTTCCAATCCAGAAAAATTGCCTTCGCTCTTGGGCTAAGTGGCAATGCCTTCAAAGAAATGGTGAAGTTCATTACGGCCTTATATCAGGCCTATGTGGATACGGATGCCTCCATGTTTGAAATCAACCCGGTTCTTAAGACTTCGGATGATAAAATACTTGCAGTCGATGCAAAGGTAAATATCGATGACAACGCCCTCTACCGTCATGCTGAAGTGGGTGCCATGAGGGATATCAGCGAAGAAGATCCTTTGGAAGTGGAAGCCTCTGCCTCAAGCCTCAACTATGTAAAGCTTGATGGAAATGTAGGCTGTATGGTAAATGGTGCCGGACTTGCTATGGCTACCATGGACATGATTAAACTAAACGGAGGTGAACCTGCTAACTTTCTGGATGTAGGTGGAGGTGCAAATGCAAAAACGGTTGAAGCCGGATTTAGAATTATCCTGAAAGACCCCAATGTCAAAGCCATTTTAATCAACATCTTCGGTGGCATCGTTCGTTGCGACAGGGTTGCCAACGGGGTTGTGGAGGCCTATAAAAACATTGGTAACATTCAGGTGCCTATTATTGTGCGTCTCCAGGGAACAAATGCTGAGGAAGGAGCAAAAATTATCAACGAGTCAGGCTTAAAAGTAAAATCTGCTGTGGTGCTCAAAGATGCTGCAAGACTGGTAGCTGAAGCCATGGCCTAAATCGAATTCAAAACATAAAATTCCATCTGTTATGATCATGCTCTATATCTGCTTTGGCTTGTTTGCCCTGGCAATTCTTTCTCCCTTCATTTTCCCCAATAAAAAGGTCAGTAAGCACGGCAAAGACCACGAATAAATGCTTCATCCATGACATCTAAAGCGGATTCCATAGCAGACTATTTGCTTGAGCTACCGGAGGACCGCCGCAGTGTCATTCTGGCTGTTCATGAGACCTTGTTAGCTCACCTGCCTTCCGGCTTTGAATCAGGCATGAGTTACGGGATGATTGGATATCACGTTCCCTTTAGTATTTACCCCTCCGGTTATCACTGCGATCCCAAAAAGCCCTTGCCGTTCATGGGTCTCGCTGCTCAAAAGAACAATTTCGCTCTTTATCACATGGGCATCTATTGTGATGAAAAGCTTATGAAATGGTTCACCGATGCCTATCAAAGCCAGGTAAAAACCAAGCTCGATATGGGCAAAAGCTGTATCCGCTTTAAAAATCTTGATGCCTTTCCACTAGCACTCATCGCTTCCCTATCCGAAAAGATGAGTGTGGCTGACTGGGTGACTATTTACGAGTCTAAATTGAAAAAGTAGTTCAGCCACAATCATACAATACTTTTTAATTGCGCCCTGTTCTGCTATTTTTGCCGGAATTTTTTCCGTAACAGCAGTTCCACGACTAACATAATTCACTTCCTATGCCCTATCTCTTTACCTCTGAGTCCGTATCTGAGGGTCATCCAGACAAAGTAGCAGATCAAATTTCTGATGCACTTATTGACCATTTTCTAGCTTTTGACCCTGACTCAAAAGTGGCTTGCGAAACACTGGTGACCACAGGTCAGGTGATTTTGGCTGGCGAGGTAAAATCATCTGCTTACCTGGATGTGCAAACCATCGCCCGTGAAGTGATCAAGCGCATTGGCTACACCAAAAGCGAGTACATGTTTGAGGCTAATTCCTGCGGAGTACTCTCGGCCATCCACGAACAAAGTGCTGACATCAACAGAGGTGTAGAAAGAAAAAACCCGGAAGACCAGGGTGCAGGTGACCAGGGAATGATGTTTGGCTATGCGACCAATGAAACAGAGAATTATATGCCTCTGGCTCTTGATCTGGCACATTTGCTGCTTCGTGAACTTGCTGCCTTACGCAGAGAAAACAAACAGATCAAATACCTGCGCCCTGATGCCAAAAGCCAGGTAACGATCGAATATAGCGACGATAATAAGCCACAACGCATAGATGCGATCGTGATCTCAACACAGCATGATGACTTTGATGCTGACGAAAAGAAAATGGCGAAAAAGATCCATGAGGACATGGTCAACATTTTAATTCCAAGAGTTAAAAAGACCTTGCCTAAGCAATTACAAAAACTCTTCACCGATAAGATCACCTACCACATTAACCCGACAGGCAAATTCGTAATCGGTGGCCCACACGGCGATACAGGACTTACAGGCCGCAAAATCATCGTTGACACGTATGGGGGCAAAGGTGCTCACGGGGGTGGAGCTTTCTCAGGAAAAGACCCATCAAAAGTGGACCGCTCAGCTGCATATGCAACCCGTCATATCGCTAAGAACATGGTGGCTGCCGGTATAGCTGATGAAATGCTCGTGCAGGTGTCGTATGCCATCGGTGTGGCTAAACCCATGGGTATCTATGTAAACACGTATGGTACTGCCAAAGTAAAAATGACAGATGGAGAAATTGCCAAAGAGATTGAAAAGCTTTTTGACATGCGTCCCTATGCCATTGAGCAGCGATTGAAATTGCGTACCCCTATTTATTCAGAAACCGCAGCGTATGGTCACATGGGTCGTACCCCTGAAGCCAAAACCCTTGAGTTTCGCTCCCCTGAAGGCAAAGTGAAAAAAATCAAAGTGGAAACCTTCACCTGGGAAAAGCTAGACTATGTAGAAAAGGTAAAAAAGGCGTTTAAAATTAAATAAGCAGGTTTTTACAAAATTCTTTGAGCCGGGGTGTGCATGCATCTCCGGCTTTTTTGTTTTGAAAGAGGAGCTTCTCTGATTCAATTCAAACAGTTAAACTTCCGTTGGGTTTTAGCAGCAATGTCAGCAGGTAGGAAAAAAGCAATCGTGATCGGTGCAGGTATCGGAGGCCTCGCCATGGCCGTACGCCTGGCGGTAAAAGGCTATGAAGTGCAGGTGCATGAAGCCAACGCCTATACCGGTGGAAAGTTAAGCGCCATTGATCAAGAAGGCTATCGATTTGATGCCGGACCATCTTTATTCACCATGCCTCAATTTGTGGAGGAGCTCTTTGCTATGGCCGGAAAGCCTATACAGGGGTATTTCAGGTACAAAAAACTGGAAACACTCTGCCACTATTTCTATGAAGATGGCACAAGGCTACAGGCTCCTTCATCCATCAGTGAAATGGCAGCTCAGCTGGCAGAAGTCCTTGGGGAAGAACAGGAAAAAATACTCAGTTTTTTCAGGCATAACGCCTGGGCTTATCAAATCACGGAGCCCTTATTTGTCCGTGGTTCACTGCATACCGTAGGAAGCCATTTGAGATGGCAGACGCTGAGGGGAATTATAGCAAGCCCTTTCCTGAACCTGTTTAAAACGATGAACGAGGTGAATGAGTCGACATTTAAAAACCCGAAAACGGTTCAACTGTTCAATCGCTATGCCACCTACAATGGCTCTGATCCCTACCAGACTCCCGGCCTCATGAATGTGATTCCTCATCTCGAGCATGGGATCGGGGCTTTTTTCCCCGAAGGTGGTATGCATTCCATTAGTCAGAGCATCACCCAATTGGGCAAAGATTTGGGCGTTCAGTTTTTTCTGAACTCTTCTGTGGGTCGAATTATCGTAGAAAACAAAAGAGCCAATGGAGTACTCATCGGCAATAGACGAATTGAGGCTGATTTGGTCGTGAGCAATATGGACATCATGGGCACTTACCGCCGATTGATGCCGGATCAGGCAGCGCCGGAAAAGCTTCTGAAGCAGGACAGGTCAAGTTCTGCCCTTATTTTTTACTGGGGCATCAAAAAGCAATTCCCGGAGCTGTCCTTGCATAATATTTTCTTTAGCGAAAACTACAAGGAGGAGTTTAAGGCACTCTTCAAAGACAAAACACTTTACAAAGACCCCACTGTTTACATCAACATCAGCAGTAAAGAAAATCCATCTGACGCACCGGAAGGGGGAGAAAACTGGTTTGTGATGATCAACGTGCCACCCAATACCGGTCAGGCCTGGGACCAGTTGATTAAGGAAGCCAGATCCGGCATCATCAATAAACTGAGTAAACATTTGGGGCTTGAGGAAGAGTCTCACATCGTATGTGAATCTGTGCTTGACCCCAGAGGAATTGAATCCAAAACCTCATCTGTTCAGGGCTCGCTTTATGGGAACAGTTCCAACAATCGATACGCAGCTTTCCTTCGCCATGCCAATTTTTCAAGAAAGATAAAAGGCTTGTATTTTGTCGGTGGCAGCGTGCATCCCGGGGGAGGTATTCCATTGGCCCTCAGTAGTGCTGCCATTGCAGATGGATTTATCCCCAAGGCATAACATTCTCTTAACCTTAGCTGATTAGCTTTGTCACAATGAAAAAGTCAGCCCTACTCCTACTGCTTTGCCTTAGCCTTGGTAGTTCATTTGCCCAGAAAGCCTCTATCAGATCAGGCCCCATGCCCGGCTATACCCACATGCGGGAAGTAGCCATATGGCTACAAACCACCGGCCCTGCTAAGGTGCAGTTGAGGTATTGGCCGATGACTGATCCCAAGTCAGTAAAAAACACTGCTCTTGTCTTTTGTGAGAAAAACACTGCCTTTACGGCAAAACTGATTGCTGACGAAGTGGAACCAGGCACTACCTACCAATATGAGGTTTTGATCGACGGCAAGAAAAGTCCTGTCAACGATCGACTGGAGTTTCATACCCCAACGCTTTGGCAATGGCGGACTGATCCTCCTACCCTAAAGTTTGCCGTAGGAAGCTGCGCCTATGTCGGTGAAACCCAATACGACAGGCCGGGCACTCCCTATGGATCTGAATACCGCATTTTTGATAGCATAGCGAAGATCAGACCCAACTTTATGCTTTGGCTGGGCGATAACACCTACCTGCGTGAAGTGGATTGGTTCAGCAGAACCGGTATTTTGGCTCGTAACACCCATACTCGCTCACTGCCGGAGCTCCAAAAGCTGCTTCGTAGCACCCACCACTATGCGATTTGGGATGACCATGACTATGGTCCTAACAATTCTGACCGGTCCTATCCCGGTAAGGAGTGGACACAGGAAGCCTTTAACCTCTTCTGGGCAAACCCTTCCACCAACCTCACCGGTTTAGGTGGGATCACTTGTTTCTTTCAATATGCTGACTGTGACTTTTACCTAATGGACGATCGCTGGTTCAGAAGCCCAAACAATGCCGGACCGGAAGGCAAGCAAATGCTTGGCAAAGCCCAGATCGACCGCATGCTGGAAGCCATGATAGGCTCACCATCCCCATTCAAATTTGTAGCCGTTGGCAATCAGGTGCTTTTTCCAAAGGATGGCGACGAAAACCTGGCTGGCTTTCCTGAGGAAAAAGAATACCTGCTGAATGAAATTCAAAAGCGTAAAATCAAAGGTGTTATTTTCCTCAGCGGTGACCGTCACCATACCGAACTGACTAAGCTGGAGCGAGCAGGCAGCTACCCATTGTATGACTTTACCTGCTCCCCGCTCACCTCTGGCACACACAACGCACGAGATGAAGGCAATACCCTGCAGGTGCCAGGCACCTTGGTCAGCGATAAAAACTATGGTCTTATTGAAATCAGCGGGCCCAGAAAAAACCGACAAATGACCATCAAAGTATTTGATCTGAACAATACCCTTCGCTGGACACAGATCATCAAAGAAGAGGAGCTGAGGTAAATCAGGCTGAACATAATCCGATCATCTAACGTTTATCGGCTAAGCAATTGCTTTGCTCCAATTCGTTTATCTTTGAAAATCAGCCATGCTTTATTACAAGACATACCTTCAACCTGCAAGTTCCGAATGGGTGGTTTTCATCCATGGAGCAGGAGGTAGCTCAAGCATCTGGTTTAAGCAGGTAAAGGAGTTTAAAGAACATTTTAATGTGTTGCTGATTGACCTCAGAGGCCATGGCAAGTCCAAGGATGAGCGCAACCGATATAAAAAATACACCTTTCAGGAAATCAGCCACGAGATCCTCGATGTGCTGGACCATTTGAAAATAAAATCAGCACATTTTATCGGGATTTCGCTAGGGAGTATCATCATTCGTACCATCGGTGAGCTTCAGCCGGTCCGACTAAAAAGCATGGTGCTGGGTGGAGCCATCACAAGGCTTACCCTTTTCAGTAATTTCCTCATGCATTTTGGAAATGCCACCAAGCGGATTTTACCCTACATGTGGCTTTATCAGATGTTTGCCTTTATCATCATGCCCCGCAAAAGGCACAAAGCCTCAAGGTTGCTTTTTGTGAATGAAGCCCGCAAGCTGGCCCAAAAAGAGTTTCTACGATGGTACAAGCTCACCGCTGAGGTGAACCCACTGCTACGCTATTTCAAAGAAAAAGACCTGAACGTACCTACCCTGTACCTGATGGGTGAGGAAGACCACATGTTTCTGGAGCCTGTACGACGCATTGTACGTACCCACCGCAGTTCTACCCTCGATGTGGTACCCAACAGTGGCCATGTGGTCAATGTAGACCAGCCGGATTACTTCAATCAGAAGGCGATTGGGTTTATTAAGAAGAATGCCTATTGAGGCTGTATTTTCCTCTTCAAAAAATAATACAAATCCTCCCGAAAGCTCAGCTCATATTTCTTTGAGCCTTTGACCTTTATTAAATGCCAATCGGCTAACAACTAGGTTTAATCATTAAGTAATTGCTGATCAAAAATCACTCTCTTCGGCCAGGCTTTTATGCACAGAGTTGATAATGAATAAACAGGGTCACTCTTCATCAGCCTTAGCCCAGCCAAGAGTAAAAAACTATGTAGCAAGTACTACAGAAAAAATAAGCGTTTCTATTTGTACATTCAGAAGTAGCTTTCTGGTCTTCTGAGTATTCTCACAATGCTGAACTTTCCTTATTTCTTGCTAAACTGCATTTGCTTTAGTTTATTTGTTATAATTTAATTCAACATCTCGATCGGTATGATGAAAACCTACACCCTTCTGGCCATTTGCACTTTACTATCCCTCTCTAGCCGAGCCCAGTTTTCTCAGCCCGGGGAGTTGGATACGACTTTTAATTTTGGAAAGCCGCATAGCTTTTTCACCAATCCTGCAAATCCTCACCCTGGAGAAGGTGCAAGTGATTTAGTATATGCACTTGCCAGACAACCCAATGGCAAAGTAATTATTGTTGGAGCTTTTGGATTTTATAACGGTTCGAACCGTATAGGCATCGCTCGTATAAATATAGATGGTAGCCTTGACACTAGCTTCAATCCAGGAACAGGTTCGAATAATTTGGTCTTGGCTGTAGCCCTTCAATCGGATGGCAAAGTGTTGATAGGAGGTTATTTTACATTTTTCAATGGACAATTTCTCCCACGTATCTGCAGGCTGAATGAGGACGGTAGCATAGACAATAGTTTTAACCCGGGTACAGGTGCAAATAGCCCAATTTTTAGTCTTGCGCCTCAACCTGATGGTAAGGTGTTGATCGGCGGAGAATTTACCAGTTTTAATGGAGTAGCTCGTAACCGGATAGCTAGGCTTAATTCAGATGGAAGCTTGGATACGTCTTTCAATCCAGGAACAGGGGCAAGTGGCAAAGTACAGCTCTTAGCTGTTCAACCCAATGGTAAAATACTAATGGGAGGTGATTTTATAAGTTATAGTGGCTTTAATAGAAATAGAATCGCTCGAATTAACACAAATGGCAGTTTGGATACCACGTTCAACCCTGGAATGGGAGCAAACAGCATAGTCCGCTCATATGCCCTTCAATCTGATGGCAAGATGTTGATAGGAGGAGATTTTACTAGCTTTAATGGCGTAATCCGTAGGCATTTAGTGCGTCTGAATTCAAATGGAACATTGGATACAACTTTAAACACTGGCAATGGATTAACAGGGGTTCCAAATCCAGGTATACATACCATTGCGCTTCAAAGTAACGGAAAAGTACTAATTGGGGGAGCGTTCAGCAACTACAATGGATCTGCCCGTAACTTTATTGCAAGGCTTAACTCAGATGGCAGTTTAGACCCAAACTTCAATTCTGGTAATGGAATTAATTTTACTGTCTTATCGACAGTCCTTCAACCCGACGAAAAAGTCCTTGTTGCGGGATGGTTCCATATAAACAATGGATCAACCTCCAATCACACAACTCGTCTGAATGCGGATGGCAGCCTTGATTTTTCCTTCAACCCGCATACTACCGGGGCTAATGCTGCTATCTTCTCCATTTCTTCACAGTCTGATGGTAAGATAATAGTCAGTGGATCTTTCAGTAACTATAGCGGTTTAAATCGTAACTCAATAACACGTATTCTCACAGATGGAAGGACAGATACCAGCTTTAATCCTGGTACTGGGGCGAATTGGTGGATTTATTCCCATGCCATTCAACCCGATGGAAAGATCTTGATCGGAGGAAAGTTTACTGAATACAATGGTATAGCTTTAAACATGATCGCCCGACTCAATTCACACGGTAGCTTAGATACTACTTTTAACCCAGGCTCTGGAGCGAACGGCTGGATAGAGCCATTGTTGCTTCAAAATGATGGCAAAATTTTAATTGGAGGGTGGTTTACCAGCTATAACGGTATTGCCCGGAATCACATTGCTCGACTAAATGCGGATGGCAGCCTTGATGCCACATTCAATGTAGGCTTAGGAGCTAGTAATCTTGTAAGAGCAATTGCTGTTCAACCCGATGGCAAAGTGATTGTTGCAGGAGATTTTATCAACTTTAATGGATTAAGTCTTAAAAGGATAGTTCGTCTTAATTCGGATGGAAGCATAGATACTACTTTCAATCCTGGCTCAGGAGCAAATGCATATATCTGGAAAGTGGTTATTCAACCAAATGGCAAGATTTTGATTGCAGGTAGTTTTACTCAATATGACAATATAGGTCGCAATGGTGTAGCACGGCTCAATGCGAATGGCAGCCTGGATACAAGCTTCAACCCAGGAACAGGTGCGAATAGTGATTTTTTAAGCCTTATTCTTCAACCTGATGGTAAGGTTTTGATCGGAGGCAATTTTACACAATACAACAACATAGGCCGTAGTCGGATCGCTCGGCTAAATGCGGATGGGAGCTTGGATACAGGCTTTAACATAGGTACAGGTGCGAATAGTTGGGTTTATTCACTTTCTCTTCAACCTGATGGTACAGTGTTGATCGGCGGCCAGTTTACCTTTTATAATGGCATACACCGACCCAGAATCGCTCGCATTTTCTCAACAGGTATAGTAACAGGAATTACCGAAGTAAATAGTGATTGGAATAGCGACTTCGCTGCATTCCCAGTGCCCTTCAATTATGAATTAACTATTAAAGCAGAACTACCATTTCGCTATGAAATTGTAGACCTTATGGGCAGAGTGCAGTTATCCGGTATCAGCGAAACTCAAGAAGCCAAGTGCTTCACCGGAAACCTGGCCAAAGGCATTTATTTAGTTAAAATCACCTATAACGACCAAACATATTTGCGCAAGGTAGTTAAGGAGTAAACTGAGCATGTCTTCAATTACTTTTAAACTATCCGAAATTGAAACAGAAACGCAAGGTCAGTTTATTAATACCTTTGTCAAGCTCAAACCAATTGATCATTAATTCTTGAGCCTGCATTCGCATCAATTACCCACCTTCTTCTTCAAAAAATAATACAAATCCTCCTTAAAACTCAGCTCATATTTCTTTGAGCCTTTGATTTTCACTTCCTTCCATTCTGTGGCAGATGGCAGGAGCAGCAGTTGGCCAGCGGCATCGATAAGGGGTACGGGCATCTGAAATCCTTCGGTTTGCACCACCCATCGGTAGCGCAGGCTGATTTCTTTGCCTTTGCGACTTTCCTCATATTCCAGCACCGGAGCAGCTGCCTGATAGAGGTACTGATTGAAAACAGCCTCCAGTTCAGGCATTTGGCTTTTCTCCAGAATGTAATCGACCACTTCTCGGGTATCGGTGGTCTTGTAGCCAAACTCCCGGGTGAGGCCTCTGAGCATTTGAAACCAGAGACTGTCCTTACCGATGAGATTACGAACAGTATTGAGCATAATGGCTCCCTTGTCGTACATATCTCCCGATCCGGAAGCGTTGAGCCCTAATGGCCCTACAATTGCTGAACGGTTTCCTATATTGTGCTTCAAGCCATTCAGGTATTCCTGGCCGGCCTCTTTCCCATAAAGGCACTCCACGTAAAGTCCTTCGGTATAGGTACAAAATGATTCATGTATCCATAGCTCTGCATGGTCTTTGACACTTACGAGATTGCCCCAGTACTCATGGCCTGTCTCATGAATGATGATGTAATCCCATTTGTTTCCCCAGCCTGTTCTTGAGCGGTCAAAGCCCATGTACCCATTCAGGTATTGATTACCGTATGCCACCGCTCCCTGATGCTCCATGCCAAGGTACGGGGTCTCTACAAGGGAAAATCCATCGTTCCAAAACGGGTATTTTCCAAAGTACTGCTCGTAACACTTCAACATAGGCTTCACCTGCTCAAACTGTTTTTTGGCTTTTTCAAGTTGATAATCAAGCACATAGTAATGCAAGCCCAGCTCATCCCCATCTTCTGACGAGTAGCTGTCTTTCCAATAAGCATAGTGGCCGATATTGAGGGTTACGTTATAGTTGTTGATGGGGTACGAAACACGCCAATCAAAGAGTTTACGGCCATTTTCCAAAAGCATGCTGTCAGCTAGTCTGCCATTTGACTTTGAGAATAGTTCTGCGGGCACTTCGGTCTGGATGCGCATGCTGTCGGGTTCATCTGAAAGATGGTCTTTGCATGGCCACCACAGGCTTGCGCCGGTGCCTTCGCAGGCCACTCCAATAAATGGGCGTTGCTTTTCATCTTTTTTCCACACAAAACCACCATCCCAGGGGGGATTTGCAGCAATTTGTGGCACTCCCTGATAGTAAACGGATAAGCTGTACATCTGCTCAGGTACTAATTCGATGGGCAGGTACACAAAAAAGGCATGATGCTCTCTTTGAGGAGCCAACTGTTCCCCTCTGAAAACCACACTATCAATTTTCATATTGCTGAAAAGGTCAAACTGCAGCCTTCGCTCTGCCTGTTTTGCCTTGAAATGGATGGTGTTGTAGCCTTGTATGCTGCGTTTTTCTGGAAAAATGCTCAGGTATAAATCGTAATAGGTGACATCGTAAGCGGTACGTGCCGTTGACAAGCTACCCCTTAGGGTATCTGCCCGGGTGTAGACTTTACTCTTTTGACTGAAGGCAGGCAGATGTACATTGAGTAGGATCACAGTCAGGCACAAAATGGGGTAGACTAGTCGTGAATTCATAGATGCAAAATAAGCATTTGACAGCATAGCACCTTGTACACCCTCTGATCGCATTTATTTGCCATCAATCAAAAAGCCAGACGCCTGAAACAAAAGCTCTGTAATTTTACTACTTCTAGGACTATGGACTTAAGCCGTAACCATTTATATTGGACTTGTCAGCTTGTGGGCTGGAGCAGCCTCACGCTAATCAATATCATTTTTCAGGTGGCTGCTGGTTCCTTAAATGCCAATACGCTGCTTTACCTGGTATCGATCATGGTTTTTGGGATCGTTTCAACCAACTATTATCGGGAACTGATCAAGCGTTGGAGATGGGTTGATCTCAGTATTGGCCCACTGTTGCCCAGGGTAATTCTGTCCTCTATTCTGATCACCTTGGTCACCCATATCCTTACGGTGCTCACATTTTACGTATTGCGCTATGATGCTATCATGGAGACGCCCGTTTCTTCCGAGACTTATTCTCCTGGATTTAATCTATACCTTTCTCTCGTTAATGTCACCTTTGTTTGCTTTTTCTGGTCAGTCATTTATTTCTCGTATCACTATATAGAGAACAGAAACAAAACCCTGAAATGGGAGGCCACTGTTAATGAGTTTGAGTTGAACAGATTAAAGTCTCAGCTCAATCCGCATTTTATTTTCAATGCTCTTAACAGTGTGCGGGCATTGATTGATGAAAATCCCCTTAAGGCCAAGCTTGCAGTCACGCAGCTCAGTAATCTACTCCGAAACACCTTGTCGATGGATAAGAAAAAACTGATCTCCTTTGAAGAAGAAATGCGCACGGTGCAGGACTATCTGGCTTTGGAATCCATTCGGTTTGAGGAGCGGCTTAAAGTCTCATATCATCTTCATCCACATACCCATCGCTATGAAGTACCCCCGATGATGGTGCAGACCTTAGTGGAAAACAGCATTAAACATGGCATTTCTAAACTTACCCGAGGAGGTGAAATCAGCATTGAAAGCGATGTGCAGGATGGGCAACTCATCATACGGATAAGCAACAGCGGACAAATAGAAGAAGGAAATGCCAAAAGTGAAAGTGGATATGGACTGTCCAATACCAGAGAGCGGCTCAGGCTGCTTTACAATGACCTGGCATCGTTCAGAATTGGAAACTTAAATGATCACAACGTACTCACCGAAATCCGAATACCTATTAACAGTTAACAGCAACCAAATGAAAGCACTTATCATTGATGACGAGCGTCTGGCCAGGCAGGAACTCCGCCACTTGCTTCAGCCATTTACTGAAATAGAAGTAGTAGATGAAGCTCAAAATGCGGACGATGCTTTACAGAAAATTGATCAATACCAACCGGATCTGATCTTTCTGGACATACAGATGCCTGGAAAATCAGGCTTTGAAATGCTGGAGCTTCTGGATAAAGTGCCTATGGTTATTTTTACCACTGCCTACGATGAGTATGCGATCCGGGCGTTTGAGGTAAGTGCAATTGATTACCTGCTAAAACCCATCAATCAGGAAAGACTGGCCGAGAGCATTAAAAAAATCCATGAGCACAAAGCGGCTATGGATGCTCAGCAATCTGAGGCCCCGCAATCCCGACTTAGCGCTGAGGATCGTGTATTTGTCAAAGATGGAGAACGTTGCTGGTTTGTGAAGCTATCCGACATCCGCTTGTTTGAGTCAGAGGGCAATTACGTAAGGGTGTATTTTGACCGATTTAAGCCCTTGATCCATCGCTCCCTCAATGCACTGGATGAGAGGTTGGATGAAAAGGCTTTTTTCAGAGCGAGCCGAAAGCATATTCTCAACCTACATTGGGTTGAAGCCATTGAACCTTACTTTAACGGTGGATTGATCGTTACCCTTAAGGGTGGTGAGAAAGTGGAGATCAGTCGCAGGCAGGCTGCCCGGTTTAAAGACATGATGAGCCTTTAATCTTTTCCCAGGCTATGTAAGGCTTGATAAATAAGCTCTTGTTCATACCCTTTGGAGAGCAAGTAACGCATCACCGAGCCTTTGCGCTGAAGTGCGTTACCGGTACTCAACCTCCATTTTTTGTCGGCTTGTTTGAGGAGTGCTTCCTTATAAGCTTCCTCAGGTATTTCTTCTAAGCCACTTTGAATGTTCCTGGGAGTGATCTGATGACCTCGTAGTCCTTGTATGATCTTGAGTCGCCCCCATTGCTTCATGCGAAACTTGCCGCCGGCATAGGCTTTGGCAAAACGCTCTTCATTTACAAAACCTTCGCCGATCAGGCGGCTGATGATCTCCTCTGCCAGGCTCGGCGGGCATGCCCACTCCATTAGTTTGCCACGAAGCTCATGTTGGCTACGTTCCTGATATGCACACCATGATGCTGCTTTATCAAGCCAACTCCGTTCTGTTTTTTTGTCTTCAGATTGTGGTTTCGCTTCCAATAGAGCTAATTTCAGGGCAATTTACATGCAAAACAAACAAGCCCTAAGACTGCTTTTTACAGCCAATGCCATCTCCGGGTTTGCACAAGGGATGAGCATGCTTTCCATCCCCTGGTACTTTGCAAAAAACGATGCCACCGGAACATTTAATCTGTTTTATGCGCTGCTTACATTTCTTTCTCTTTTTTGGGGTTTATATGCAGGCACGCTGGTTGACCGGTATTCCAGAAAAAGAGTGTTTCTGGCAACCAACTTCACCGAAGGTCTTCTGGTAGGTTTTGTAGCTCTCTATTGCTTTATCGTTGGTGAGGCGATTTTGCCAATGGTGCTGCTGGTGTTTATGGTCACGATGCTGGGTTATTACCTGCATTACCCAAACATGTATGCTTTCATTCAGGAAATCACAGAGCCGGAGCAATACAGCAAGGCGACCTCGATGATTGAGATTGTTGGTCAGAGTACCACAATTGTTGCGGGAGGACTTACCGCTCTACTGCTGGAAGGTTTTGACTTAAATGGCATCGGCATTAACTGGCATATGCCTGCCTGGAAAATCTATCATATCTTTTTGCTGGATGCAGCCACTTACTTTATCGCTTTTGGGCTGATTGCAATGCTTAAATATGTGCCCATCAAAAGCACTGCTGTAGAATTGGGCAGCCTTTTGAACCGACTTAAATCGGGATTTGCCTACCTGAAGCTTCACAACGATATCCTGATTTTTGGACTACTTTCTTATGTGGTCTTCATGGCTCTGTTGGTTGAGCTAAATGCACTAATGCCCATGTATGTTAAAAATCATCTTCTGGCTGGGGCAGGGGTGTTTGGAGTGGCTGAAATGTTTTATGCATCAGGAGCCCTTTGTTCAGGCCTGGTGGCAAGACGGCTTTTCAGTGGTCTGGCATTACCCGCAACCGTCATCCTTTTTCTATTGATTGCCGGCCTGGGTTTTGTTTTATCAGCATGGACCAGTGACCCTATTTCCTTCTATTTCTGGTCCTTCCTGATTGGGCTTGGCAATGCCGGTGCAAGAATATTCAGGCTGAGCTGGCTGTTCAGAAGGGTACCCAACTCTCTGATAGGCAGAATCAATTCTGTGTTTAGCACGGCAAATGTATTGGCCAGAACCCTCCTTATTTTGCTGTTCAGTCTACCCTTTTTCAGCCAATCCAATCATGTCATCTGGGGCTATGTGCTACTTGGGTCACTTATTTGGCTCTCCGGGATGGTCCTACTCTTCCGATACAAGAGTTTTGTTCATCATGTCTGATTTGCTTTTGCGCCGATCCTTAACGTATTTTCAGACATGATCATCCGATTCTCCGATCTGGTTAACATTTGCAAAGGCCAACTGATCAGCCTGGGAACTGACTATGCCGTTCAGCATCTGGCTCTTGATTCCCGAAAAGCCCTTATCAGCCATGAGACGCTGTTTTTTGCCGTCAAAGGAGAACGGCACGATGGACATCAATACCTCAGAGAATTGTATGAAAAGGGCCTTCGCATGTTCGTACTGGAGACTGCTGTACCTCTTCCGGAGGATGCGAACGTGCTTCTGGTAGCCAACAGCGTGAGAGCTTTACAAATGCTTGCAGCGTACAAAAGAGTTTCCCTGCGATGCCCGGTAGTCGGAATCACCGGTAGCAATGGCAAAACCATAGTGAAAGAATACCTGGCTCAACTCATGAGCCATCGCTCACTAACTCTGAAAAGTCCGAAAAGCTTTAACTCTCAGATTGGAGTCCCTCTTTCGGTATGGCCTTCAGCAGAGTATTACCAACTGGCAGTGTTTGAAGCTGGCATTTCCCGGCCCGGAGAGATGGAACATTTGCAGAAGGTCATTCAACCCGGTCTGGGTATTTTCACGAACATTGGGCCGGCTCATGATGAGGGTTTTGAAAGCCGTCAGCAAAAAATACAAGAAAAGCTGAAACTCTTTCAGCATGCTGAAAAAGTCATTTATTGCCGTGATCAAGCTTTGCTGGCCGCTGAGATCGAAGCTTGCCCATACCCCTTTGAGCGGGTAAGCTGGAGCCGCAAAGGCGCAGCCACGTATCAGATTCCTAACACCATTCGTTCCCAGGGCAAAGTACGGCTTTACCTTTCCGGCCGTGACAAGCAAGTGACCATTGAAACCAGAGAATCAGACCCTGCAAGCTTGGAAAACACCCTCCACACACTGGTGGCAGCTTTGGAGTTGGGCTTAGATCCTGATGATTTGCAAAAGCATTTGCTTGAATTGCCTCATGTGGGCATGAGACTTGAGCTGAAAGAAGGCATACATCAATGTCAGCTTATTGACGACACCTACAACAATGACCCAACCGGGCTTGCGGCCGCACTGGATTTTATGGCTCAGCACAAGCAAAAGCCAAAAAGCACCTTGATTTTGTCAGATATGGAGCAGACGGGGCTGGCAGCTGCTGAACTTTACCAAAAAGTGGCTGAGCAGGTGAACCACTTTAAGCCAGATCGCTTTATTGGCGTAGGGCAGCAGGTTTATACCTACCAGCATCTTTTCAAAGTACCTTCTTTCTTTTTTAACCAAACGGAAGACTTATTAAAAGCGCTCAACCAATTTGATTTTCAAGGGGAATGTATTCTTGTAAAAGGGGCCAGGAGTTTTTCATTTGAACAAATCGTAAAAGCCTTGCAGGTAAGGCAACACGGTACCCGTATGGAAATCAACCTAGACTCCATCACACATAACCTTAATTATTACCGCTCCTGGTTGCAGCCCGGAGTGAAACTGATGGCCATGGTAAAGGCACTGGCTTATGGAAGTGGCAGTGCCGAAATCGCTTCGCTCCTGCAGTACCAGCAATTGAGTTATCTCGCTGTCGCTTACCCCGATGAGGGTGTTGATCTTCGGGAAAATGGGATCAAGATGCCCATAATGGTAACCAGTGCTTCTGCATTGCACTTTGAGACCCTGTACAAATACCGTTTGGAACCGGAGATCTACAGCACAGAAATGCTCGATGAATGGTGCAGATTTGCAGAAGACCGCAAGTCCACAGGTCCAGCGATCCATTTAAAACTGGATACCGGTATGCATCGGTTAGGTTTTGAGACAGAGGCTCAGCTTAAATCAGCTGCTGAAAAGTTGAAAGCAAAGAGGGTTGATGTTGCCAGTATTTTTAGCCACTTAGCCGCCTCTGAGGCACCTGAACATGATGCCTTTACCTTGCAACAAATTGAAACCTTCAACAAACTTTCCCATTTATTCGCTGAAGCATACGGCCGTATGCCGATGCGGCATTTGCTCAATACAGCCGGTATCAAGAGATTTCCACAAGCCCAATATGAAATGGTAAGGCTTGGAATAGGGCTCTATGGGATTTCGGGTAATGAAACTGAACAGGCTTTGCTCAGACCTGCCGGACGACTGATCACCCATGTACTTCAGATCAAGCAGGTCGGAGTGGGTGAAACCATTGGATATGGCCGCTTGGGGAAAGCCCTTCGGCATACAAAAATTGCCACTCTGGCGATAGGGTATGCAGACGGGTTTCCGAGAAAACTTGGGAATGGTGCCGGAAAAGTGTTTTTCAAACAAGGGCCTGCCCCCACGATTGGAAATGTATGTATGGATATGGTGATGGTTGACGTGACTGGGCTAGCCGTCGACGTTGGTGATGAGGCGATTGTGTTTGATGAAAATCACACAGTACATGAATGCGCTCAGGTATTGGAAACCATTCCCTATGAAGTGCTCACCAATATTCACGAAAGGGTAAAACGGGTTTTTTACGCAGAGTAAAATGATGCTGAAATATCGTACTGAAAAAAGTGCTACGTTTGTTTTTAAAATCATTCTAAATAATAAGCATGCCTGATCCAAAAACAGTTGCAGACTTGAAAATAGGTGAAGCAGGTGAAATTGCCGGATTTAAAGACACCAAGCTTTCGTTGAAGCTGCTGGAAATGGGTTGCCTGCCCGGATCGAAGGTAAAAATGAACAGTGAGGCTCCTTTTGGTGATCCCATTAGTATTTGTATTGGTGGTTCACACCTTTCGATGAGAAGAGCAGAAGCTGCTATCATCATCATCAAATAGCTACCGTTTTGAAGGAAAAGGTTGTAAGAATTGCGCTCATTGGCAATCCAAACACCGGCAAAACCAGCCTTTTCAACCACCTTACCGGACTCAATCAAAAGGTAGGGAACTTCCCCGGGGTCACGGTGGATAAGGTGGTCGGTAAATGCAAACTGACGAAAGACACCTTCGCAGAAATCATCGATTTGCCGGGCACTTACAGCCTTTATCCAAAATCTCTTGATGAACAGGTTGTTTTCCAATCGCTAAGTAATCCATCTTCTGAAGACTTCCCCGATCTGGTCATTCTAGTTTTAGAAACAGTCAATCTCAAACGGGGTCTTTTTTTACTGACGCAGGTAAGTGATCTGGGAATGCCTGTGGTTGCGGTGCTCAATGAGATGCCTGTACTTCAGGGGCACGACATACCTGAGGTGGATAGTGAACTGTTGGCAACGGAGATGGGAGTACCGGTGTACCGCATCAATGCCAGAACCGGGAAGGGCATCCCTGCGCTAAAGGAAGGCCTCCTTAGCAAGCCTCATCCCAATAAAGTGATATTTGGCAGGCCTAAGATTCTGGAATCGATTATTCCGGCCATTCGTATTCGATTTCGTCTCGACAATGACTTTCTGGCTGTTCAATATATTCATCAGTTTGAGCACCTGCCTTTTCTTTCTAATGAGGATAAGCAATTAATCCGAACCCTCATCAAGCAGCATGGACTTGACCTTGATGAGATCAAAGCGCTTGAAACCTTGCATCGATATGAGGTGATCAACGAGCGGATAGGCTCTTTCATTTCTGATCCGCCTCACAAAGAGAATACCCTCACCGATAAAATTGACTCAATCATCACCCATAAAGTTTGGGGCTACCTGATCTTCCTTCTGGTGCTTTTCATCACTTTCCAGGCTATTTTTTCCCTTGCCTCTTATCCAATGGATCTGATCGATCAGGGTATGTCGCATGCCATTGGTTGGATAAAATCCTGGATGCCTCCCGGGCCTTTTACCAATTTGGTTACGGAAGGATTGATTGCAGGTATTGGAGGGGTGGTGATGTTCATTCCTCAGATCGCACTACTGTTTATGTTTGTAAGCCTGCTGGAGGAGAGCGGATACATGGCAAGGGTCATGTTTATCATGGATGCAGTCATGCGTAAGGTGGGGCTAAACGGGCGCTCTGTGGTTCCTTTGATGAGCGGAGTAGCCTGCGCTGTGCCTGCTATCATGTCAGCCCGCACCATTGACAACTGGCTGGACCGGGCAATAACGATTTTTGTCACCCCATTGATGAGCTGCTCAGCAAGGATTCCGGTCTATGCTATATTAATTGCATTAGTCGTACCATCAACGAGTGTTTTGGGGCTTTTCAATCTACAAGGTGTCGTGTTGATGGGCTTATATCTCCTTGGATTTCTGGCGGCAGTTGCATCCGCCTGGGTGCTCAGTAAAATACTTAAGCAAAAAGGGAAAAGCGTTTTTGTAATGGAACTACCCGATTACAGGGTTCCACGCTGGCAAAATGTAGGTATCTCCATTGTAGAGAAAGTGAAAACCTTTGTTTTTGAGGCAGGTAAAATCATCGTAGCGATTTCTATCGTCTTGTGGTTTTTAGCCAGCTATGGCCCAGGTGAGCATATGGAAAAGGCCTCAAGCTATGTTGCCGCTCTTCCTGAGATGCAAGGCGCAAGTGAAGAAGAACTTGGCAAAGCGATCAATGCGTATCAACTGGAGCATTCTTATGCCGGCACCTTTGGCAAGTTTATCGAGCCGGCCATTGCTCCCCTTGGATTTGATTGGAAAATCGGAGTTGCATTGATCACCTCATTTGCTGCCAGGGAAGTGTTTGTAGGTACTATGGGCACCATTTACTCCATTGGGGCAGATGACGAGAATACCCAAAGCCTGAAAGAACGGATGCAGGCAGAAATAAATCCTGAAACCGGAGAAAGTCGATACACGGTCGCAGTGGCTTTTTCGCTTATGGTTTTTTATGCGTTTGCCTTGCAATGCATGAGTACGGTAGCCGTTGTCTACCGTGAAATGAAGAGTTGGGTATGGCCAATAGCGCAGGTGGTCTACATGTCCTCACTGGCTTATCTCAGCAGCCTGCTGGTGTATCAGCTATTCAAATAGGCTTATTTGATCAGGCTTTTGCGCTTCAGGATACTTTCAAAAAACTTGATTTCGTTGTCGCTGTTGAATGCCTTTTTGGGGAGGTAAATCAACTGGGCTTTGGATAAGATAAGGGTATACGCTTCCTTTCCCGTGCGTACTTTCTTGATCATGTCCCAATTCATAGGCATTCCCTGCTTGGTGTTTAACTTCATGATGATCTGACGACTGTCGATCTCATACGTCATTTTTTCAAACATCACCTTATTCTGTTCCAGTTGTGTAACTGCGATAAACTGAGCCAGCCAGAACAACAGGTACAGCAAGGAAAGCACTACGGCTATGATGATAAACCAAACCGTGGTATAAAAGAACGTAAGCGCACTTATCCCTAAAGGAATAAGCCATACCCACCATAGCTCAAGATTAACATTGATCAAGGCCTGACGGATGTAGGTCTTGTTCTCGAGCTTGGTCTTTTTTGTTTTAATGATCATTTTATGTGCTTCTAATCTTTACTCAAATGCCTTCAGGCTCATGTCCATGCTCCCTGCGGAGTGGGTGAGAGCACCAACAGAAATATAGTCTACTCCGGTAAGTGCAATTTCACGCACATTCTGTAAGGTGACTCCTCCCGAAGCTTCTGTTTCTATTGATTTATTAATCAGCTTTAGTGCTTCTTTCATCATTTGCGGGCTCATGTTATCCAGCATGATACGATGCACCTTGTTCTGCTCCAAAACTTGCTTCACCTCATCGATCGTGCGTGTTTCCACTTCGACTTTTAATCGTTTGCCAAGTTTCTTTAAATACTTATGGGTATGGTGTACCGCCTGAGGGATGCCCCCTGCAAAGTCGATGTGATTGTCCTTCAAAATGATCATGTCATACAGACCAAATCGATGGTTGCTTCCTCCACCAATGAGTACAGCCCATTTTTCGGCAATTCTAAAATTGGGTGTAGTCTTACGGGTATCTAGCAATTGTGCTCCTGTTCCTTCAATTTGTCTGGCGAACTGCCTGGTCAAAGTTGCAATGGCACTCATCCTTTGCATACAGTTGAGTACCAGGCGCTCAGAGGTCAGTATTGACCTTGCATGACCATGAACTTCAAAGGCTATATCTCCATATTTGACCTGACTGCCATCTTTCAGTAGCACCACAAACTTGAGCTGTGGATCTACTTGTTTGAAAATCTGTCGTGCAAGCTCTACTCCAGCAAGTATTCCTTCAGATTTTACTATGAGTCTGGCTTTCTGTCTCGCTTTTTTCGGTATGGAAGCGATGCTTGAGTGGTCACCCTCACCAACATCCTCAGCTAACGCCTGTCGAATGAATTGCCTGATGTACTTCTTGTGTAGGTAGCCTGGCTTCACAGCGCAAAAGTAGAAAAAGGCTGTGGCTTTAAACCTTACTCTTTACTGAAATCGATCAAATCGACCAAATACCCGTTTCCTTTGGCCTGTTTGATGTACACGACGACCCTGAAGGACTTTTCCTGAGCAGTATACCGGCCTATAGCGTACTTCAACCCTTCTTTTGATGAGCCTTGATGAATGTATTCAAAATCGATCGGGCTGTTTCTTCTAAAAAAATCCTTCAACACAAACTCTGCCTGAACTTTGCTGTAGCTGCCCTTTTCACCGTCAAAAGTGACATCAACCATGTCATTAAAATACCTTGATAGATCTTTTGAATTTCCTGCTTTTAAGGCCAAACGGGTATGACTGATCACTTCGGCCTGTGAAAGTACAGGGGCTGCAACAATTGCCTGTAAAAGGGCAGAGTAAACAAGCAGCGAAATCAATTTCATAAGTGGGAAGCCTCAGAAATGATGCCAAAAAAAGAAATAAGCGGCAGAAGATCAATATGAGTGGGTGCACAAGAAAAAAGCCGGAATGAAAATCAAACCGGCTTTCCGTTACACTTAACCTAACCAATCAACTAATTAAGCAATGACACTGCTTAATATCGTAATGTAACGAATAATTTTACTTCTTGTTTCACTCTTCGAAAAATTTAAGAAAACGAGGTGGAGTTTTCATGCTGTAAAATCTTGGGCAAGAAGATGTTAAATTCTGTACCGCTGTTGAGTTCACTTTGTACCTCTATCTGCCCATTTAGCTTTTCCACAGCATTTTTCACCAGATAAAGGCCGAGCCCTGAGCCTGTTGACTGGTCGCTAGCCCTGAAAAACATGTTGAAAATTTTATCCAGATATTTCTCGTTGATCCCTATTCCGTTGTCTGAAACAGTGATCTGTATACCCTGCTCGCTTGACCTGATACGTACGAAAACCTCCGGCTGCTGTGACTTGGGGTTTGCATATTTGTAAGCATTTGAAATGAGGTTATTCAGGATAATCGACATCCGCATCTGATCAGAATAGAAAGGCTGCTTTAACTCGTTGAGCAGGTGCAGACGAAAATTGAAATTGCTGTTTTGATTGATAAAGCGGATGTTGTTCTGCGCCTCGTCGACGATCTCATTGAAGTTAATTTCGGTGAGCTCCAACTCTCGTCGATCATTTCTGGAGTAATGTATGAGGTCGTGCAAGAACTTATCCAGCTTGAGTACGCTTTTTTCAATTAAATCCAGGTACTGGGATGCATTTCCCTCTTTGTCCATCTTGCTCAGGTTAAGAAGGCCTAAAATGGAAAGCAATGGCGCCCTCAAATCGTGAGATGCTTTGTAAACAAAATTGTCAAGCTCAAAATTGACCTTGCGTAAGGCATCTTCGGTATGTCTGCGTTGGGTGATGTTATGAAGGTTGACCACAATCCCTTCGACAAGCTCGTCATAGAGCATGTTGGAAATGGCAGCATCAAAATAGATGACTTCTCCATTAAGGTGTCTGATCTTGATTTCTTTGATAAAGTTTTGATCCTGAGCGCCACCCATTCGGGCTTTACGCTGAACCGCTTCATTCAAAACCTGCTGGTACTCGGTACTTACAAACTCAAATATGGAATGACCCACTACTTGTGAAGGGTTAATGCCAAGATTACGCTCCACACTTTCAGAAATGAATTTGACGGCATAATTACGGTCAAGTACTGCTACAATATCATAGCTTTTGTTGATCAGTGAACGAAACTTGCGCTCACTGTTCAGGATGAGCTGCTCAAGCTCCTTTCGGGCAGTTATATCCCTGATGATCCCATAGATAAACTTGCCTTCGATGATCTTGGCGTTCATTTCCACAATGAACCTAGAGTGGTCCTTTCGAATGAACATACGCTCGAAGCTTAGCCCTCCCTTTTCAATCAATGCACTTAGGTAGAGAGGCTTTTTATTCAAATCATCAGGATCAATGATCTTTTTAAGGTCCAGGCCGATAAACTCTGATCGAGGATAGCCGAACATCTCCAGAGTGCGTTGGTTGGCATCAAGCACATTACCATTAAGATCGGCAAGGAAAATTCCATCAAGAGCTTCCTCCATCAAGGTCCTGTACTTGACCTCTTCAATTTCTCTTTGTTGCTCGGCACGCTTCTGTCGGGTGATGTCGGCTATACGAAGATAAATGCAGGAGCGATCCTCTGCCTTGATCATTTTGGAACCAAAATCACCCCAATACTGCTCTCCTTTCAAATTGCTGAACTGAAACTCTCCGGTGAAGCTCCCTTTGTTGATTACGTCACTGAAAATCTGCTCAAGATTGATTTCATAAAAATCCCGATCGATAAACTCAATCAGACTCTTTCCGAGCACTTTTAATTTATCCTCCTCACCGAGCATCACGAGTGCTTTTAAATTACACTCGATGATTTCCTCTTTTTGCAAATCAATCAACAGGATGGCATCGTAGCTATCATCAAAAATGGAGTTTTGAATGGCACTATGGCTTCTCAAATACTCCAGATAGTTGGAACGAACTTTTAAAAACAAAAAGTTAGCAGCTGCAATACTCAAAACCAATAAGTAAGCTTGCGTGGCCGAAACAAGAGGCACTTTTACATTTAGAACGACCACAAGCATACCAATGAGGATGTAGCCAAAGTAGGCTAGCATTTCATTAAGCTTGGTCAGGAAAAAGCTGGAGTAGACCATTACCAGACAGAGCACCAGCAATGTTGGGATGTTGAGCTTGTTGATGTAGTTTAAAATGATCAGATGACTGGCGGAGACCAGCAAAATCAACATCACGAAGGTGTTGGTGAGTTTTTTAATCTTTTCGCTTATCCATATCCCAATAGCCAAAAACAAGCAAACTCCAAGGATGAAATAAGGTACCACATTGGTTGCAAACAGCTCCGGATGCATAAACCACAAAAGCTGGCTACCGGCAAAATAGCTGATGCCTGTCACCCCCACGAGCACACTAAAGTTCCAATAGCTCTGCCTGGGCTTTTGCTCAGATGATACAGCAAAAAAATCGAACATTGTTGCTCTTTAAGTTAGAGGTGAACAAAAGAAAGACATAAATCAGCCCCAATATAGTGAGCTCAATTTAAAAACAAACAAACGTTAGCTTGTCTGAAAACTGTAATGAGTTGATGATCTGTGGCTTATTTATTCAGCCATTCTTTAAAGCCTGAGACTCGTTCCCGACTCACGATCACTTCCTCTCCCGGACTGGGTTTGAGTTCAAGTTTTAGGCGGCTGTTAAAGTAGCTGTGTATCTTAAGCAGGCTCTTGTAGTTGATCAACATTTTCCGGTTAACCCTGAAAAAATCGCTGGCTGAAAACCTGCTTTCCAATTGATCAAGGCTATCGTCGGTCAAATGTTTTGAGCCACTGCTTGTTACAATCCATACATATTTATCCTCTGCAAGAGCATAGGCGACATCCTGCTCCTCAATGGGGAACCATTGTTCGCCGGATTTGATCAGTAGCCTGCTGATCCCATGTTTTTGTGTATGTGACAAATACTCTTGTAAGAAACTGCGGTAATCAGGAACACCCTTCTTTTGGTGAAGGTATCGATCGATCGCCTCACGCAACAGTTTCTCTTCCACTGGCTTTAGCAAATAATCCAAGGCACTCACCCGAAAGGCCTGCAAAGCATAATCGTCATAAGCGGTGGTAAAAATCACCGGACAGCTTAGTTGCACCTGATTAAAAATCATAAAACTCAAGCCATCTGAAAGCTGAATATCCATGAAGATCAAATCAGGATGTCGGTTTGTTTTCAGCCAATCTATAGCCCCTTCGACACTATCAATAGGTCCCAGCAGTACTACATCGGGCAAATTATTCTCAATCAGGGCACTTAATCGCCTGGCTGCTGGCTTTTCATCTTCGATGATGAGTACTTGTGTCATGAAAGTAAGGGAATGGTTACAGTAAACTCTTGATCATTTCTGTTGATTTTAAGTCCATTGACTCCCAGGTGTTGGTACCTGCTTTGTATGTTTTTAAGTCCTATTCCCGTTGAAGGTTCCACCATCAGTCGGGGTTGCAAATTGTTGCTCACCATCAATTGTTTGTCATCGAGTGACTTAATTTTGATTTTAAGGGGTTTAGTGTCTGAAATGATGTTGTGCTTGATGGCATTTTCCAGCAGCAATTGCATGGAGAGCGGAGGCAATTTGAGATACTTGTGCTGATCACTTACCTCTATTTCCAGCTGAAGATTGTCTCCAAACCTGATTTTTTGAAGGAAAAAGTAAGAGTCAATGAACGCCAACTCAGTCGATAGGTCCACTAAGTTTTTATCCCGTTGCTCAAGCAGGTACCTATAGGTGTTTGACAGCTTCTGAACAAATTCAACAGACTGAACCGGATCTTCAGGAATGATGGTCGCAAGCGTATTGAGGCTGTTGAACAAAAAATGCGGACTGATTTGATTCTTTAAGCCCTGAAGCTGAATAGACAAGTTTTCTCTCTTGAGCTGCTCCGTTTCCTGCATGGCATTGCGCCACCTGATAAAGTATGCCCTTGCCTCATAAATGATGGTGATAATTCCGGTTGGGATCAGAGAGTGGTTTACCTTTTCTATCCAACTCTCACCATCGAAGCTACAGGTATGTAGCACATATACTTCAACTAATAGCATAAATGAAGCTATGAGTGTGGTAACTGTAATCGTAGCAACGGTCTGTACCACGATACGTCGAAAGGTCTGCTCTACTCTTGGATAGTATTCATTGCAGATGATAAAAATCTTCCTGTTGGCCTCCCAGATCGTGACGGTATAGATTAATCCTATCAGAAAACCCAAAGGAAATGAAACTGTACTGCCTTCATCCGCTATGAAAATGATAGTAAGCAACAAGGCTACCAGCGGAATGCCGATAAGTCGTTGCTTTCTATCTTTAAATAAATCGTCTCCTTTGCTGAATTCCATTAGACTTGTTCAAATTGTCCTTTCTGCTGCCTGAAGAAAAGGCTTCCAGACAGCAGAAAGGTAATCATTAGAAAGTGTACCGAACCATTGGTACCGGGAAAAACCCTTGCTGAAGATTGGTAACTACCTTGTTCAAGCCGGGATTGTAGTCACGGTTGAAGACATTCTGGTTATTGGTTACGTTTTGCAGATCAAGAGCCAGTTCAAGGGTGCTTGATTTCATTTCTTTTCGGTATGATATTTTCAGATCTGATCGGAAGTAAGGGGTTTGACGCTCTGTAAATGCCCGGTTGTCAAGAAAAACTGCCCTTCCCGCAAGACCACTTGCTTGCAGGTCAATTGGGGTGAGGTATCGGCCACCGATCGTGGCTACTTTGAAATTGATTGCAAGAACATTGCCCTTTCTGCCAACTTTAAACTCTTTGCCAGCCAAAACATTAAGCACATAGCGGGTATTAAAGGCCGTGTTTCGTTCGACTCCATCGCTGCCCTTGTACTTTGACTCAAATACAGATCCGGTAATCAGGTAATAGAAACCTTTGCTAAAGTACCTCTCAAGGGTCAACTCCACTCCAAAATTAGTTCCTGTGCCTTTGTTGACCAGGCTGTCATTGTCAACCGGTGCAAAATCTGCCCCATTGTTGATCATGGCGAAAGAGGAGGCTCTCTGCTCTACCGGTATATCAAAAAGGTATTGATAGTAGGGCTCCATTTTTAATCTGGTGTTTTCTCCAATTCTGCGATCGGCAGTGAGCACCACATGATGGCTCTTGGTAAACCTCATATCTCTGTTGGTTAACTGTCTTCCTACAGAAGTTTGTGTCTCTATGAAGTAATTGTAAACATTTTGTGCCTGACTATGCAGACCATAGCCCAAGTTGAATGAAGTAAGCGGACTTGCATCGTATCGGAAGGCCAGTCTGGGCTCCACATAAAAGTCATTGTTAAAATCAAGATGCTGTGCATGCACCCCGGTAACCATTTGTACCTTTCGGCCAAAGCGGTGCTTCCACTGAAGATACGCCTGACTTAGCAGCATCTGGCCTTTGGAATTGACAAAGATAACTTCCTTGGTGCCTGCGTTCTCAAAATCACGGTTTTGCAGACTGTAATCGGTGAGGTCGGCAAAAATCCCCCCTGATAAGCTGTTTCGGGCATTGATCTTATGGTTGATACTCAGATGGGAGTTGAACACTTTGGTGTAA
The DNA here is from genome assembly GCA_027488815.1 of Cytophagaceae bacterium. Lineage (GTDB taxonomy): Bacteria > Bacteroidota > Bacteroidia > Cytophagales > JAIYAX01 > JAIYAX01. Next base: position 194,531 of record JAIYAX010000006.1, read on the forward strand.
AAGGATGCAGAGCCATTTCTGTACTCTACTCGCTGATCCTTGCTTAGGGAATCACCCCTGAACTCCTGACCTGTACTTGTATAACCCAGTGACAGATTTGCGGTGGTGTTTGCCCCAAGTTTGTGTTTGTAGCTCAGACCATTGATGGTATTGAAGTAGTTCACTTTGGTATTCGCATAGGGGTCATTGAGGTTGTCGACAGCTGTGGTGTCAACGTCTTTGCCCAGAAAATCGACACTGCTGTTTCCGTTGAGACCGAAAATGGAAAGCTCGCCGTTCTTACCTATCGGGAAGAATAACTTATAGTTCAAATCCTGATAAAGTGGTACAGCACTTCCTGCAATGCTAAAACCCAGAGTTTTAAACACTCCTAAAGTAGAATAACGGTAGTTAACCAGATAAGTGGCTTTCTTTCCCTTGACAAAAGGCCCTTCTATTCCCCCTTCAAAGCCATTAAAGCCTACTTGTCCCAGGTATTCTCTTTTGCTGTCATTACCCCTGCGAAGTCTCAGATCAAAAGCGGCAGCTGTTGCGTTACCATATTGTGGCGCAAAAGCTCCTGTGCTAAAGTCTGACTTGTCGATGTTGTTGGTATTGATGATGCTTACCGGGCCACCTGTACTTGTTAAGGTACCGAAGTGGTTCGGATTAGGAGCATTCAGGCCTTCAATTTGCCATAGTACACCCAAGGGAGAATTACCCCTTACAATGATATCATTTCTGGAGTCATTTCCTGGCACCACACCGGCGAAGTTTCCGGCCATTCGGGCAGGATCACCTAAGGCACCAGCGTATTTTTTTGTTTCATCCAGGTTGAATGACCGGGTGCTGACCAGCGACATTTCATTGTTGGTTTCTTTCTTGTCTTTGGTACGATCATACGAGACCACAACTTCGTTCAGTTGAGTGACCGCCTCAGAAATGCTTTGATTTAATATAGCCTCTTTTCCGGCAGTGATGATCACATCCGGAATGATGCGGTCTTCATAACCAATAAAGGAGATCTTGAGGGTATGCCGCCCGATTGGAACTCCCGTGATACGGAAATTGCCTTGAAGATCTGTAGAAGCTCCGATAATGGGGTCAACGGAAATAACCGTCACATTCACCCCGGGCAATGGAGCTTTTGAGCTTTCGTCCAGAACCTGCCCTCTGATGCTTTGGGTACTTTGTGCCTCTGCATTGGGAGAAGATATTGCCCAGCATAAGGCAAGCAAAGATGCGATGCTGATTTTCTTAAGATTAGTTTTCATGTTTTGTAGGGTCGCTTGAATTGTCGAGTACAAAATTGAACAAGCCTAATCAGCCGGGCAGGTTCTTTCCGACCATCTGCCAGTTAAGCCGGATGAGTTGTTAATCTCCTCCGAAAATCGTCTGCCATCAAGCTCTGATACTCCGCAGTATTGCGTTCCTTATGGTCCAGAAATCTTCTTTGCCGTGAATTCTCGAGAGCTGAACAGCAGACATCAGGTTGGTCAAAATGAGGAGTGCCTGGGTACGTACAGGTTCGTTAAATTTGAAATCCCCTTTGGAGAGACCTGATTGCAATATCTCTTGTAAAAAATTGAGAAAGTCTTTGTTGTACCTTTTCAATTCTCTCTGGATATCAGGCTCAAGGGTGTTCCAGTCATTGAGCAAAGCACTTTGAACACATACGAGATGATCATCTTGCAGATCTGTAAAATGGTCAAGCAGGCTTCTAAGTTTATCGGACTCAGACAGGGCCTTGACTTTTTGTTTTAGAGAGTCGAGTTCCGAAATATTATACTGGATAATGGCAATGGCAAGGTCTTTTTTGAAAGGGAAGTGGTAGTGAATGGCAGCTGTTTTTACCCCTACTTGTCGGGCCATGTCATGGTAGCTAAAGGCATTAAAGCCACGTTCTTTCAAATACTTATCACCGAGCTCTATCAGCTCTTTTTTGGTGTCTTTCATAGTCGGTTTTGGTTCGAGAAGGATTGCCCTGTGTACGTTAAACGGCCATTAGGGTTTTAAAACTCGATTTTTACCTGGTTGGACAAGCCTCCATGTTCCTTTACAAACTTACTAATTTGACTAAGGTTACCGGGGGAAGCGCCTACCAAAACTTTTGAAAGTTTACCATCCGGCAGGATGAGAAAATGAACCGGGATCGATTGGCCTTTCGCCTTCTGATCCAGGTTGATAAGGTAGTCTTCCAGAGGCAGGTGCTCAAAAACAAGCGCATAGTCAAACTTAAAATCCGGCATATTGGCTTGTAAAACAGCAAGTTCTGACTCCGGCTCTGAAGAATAGGCTAAAAACTGAATTTTTGAGGGGTTTGAGCCTGCCACCAACTGGTTAAGCTCCGGAATTTCCTCCAGACAAGGCCCGCACCAGGTTGCCCAAAGATTGACAACCAATGCCTTCCCTTCAAGGCTTTGATCCCGTAGCTGATAGGGCAATAGCGCCTGAATTTCTTTGAGGTGGTTTTTCTCATTCAGGCTGCTTAAGCTTTTGTCTTCTTCGCTCTTGCTTAGGCTGCCTGATAAAAAGAGCAAGCCTGAACCAAATGCCAATAAACTGATTATCAATATCAATATCCTCTTCATATCACTAAAAATCAGATTTTTTAACCCTCATGTAAATGACCGCAAAAAGAACGAGATTGATCAGCACAAAAGACAAAAGGCCTTGCCATTCGGTGAACAAGGTGGTCTCTGAAACCATTCGTTTCGCAAACGTCGCCGGCAAAACATCATCAGCCACTATTGGCCATTCATACTTCTGACGGAAAAAGTCATTAGCAAGGTAAAGTATGCTTTCTCCAATCCTCAAGGCGATGTAAAGAAGTATGGCAATGCCCGTTTTGCGAACAAGCACCGCAATTAAGAGCGCATATAGCCCGTGAGAGAACAGATAAGGCCAAAGAAGAGGCAGTCTTGAGGCTAGAGTTAGCATGCCTTTGTTTATCGGCCATTGCTGAAGTAAAGCACTGAATACCAGCCAGCTGATCAAAAGCAAAGCGATCACAATGAAGCTAAAGAGCATCAAAAACAAGATATGAGACTCAAAAAGCTCTTCTCTGCTATAACCGTTGATCAGCTTTTTGCGACCTACATTATGGGCGTATTCCCGGGTAGAAAGTATAATGACCATCACGATCATAAACAAATCTGATAAACCAAAAGAAACTGCCAGAAAGCTTTCAAACAAGGCCTTTTGCTTTTCAAACGGATCCGTAATCAAGACTGTGTTCATGCCCGTCAAATAAGCAAGCAGGCTGACAAGCAGCGCAAATAGTCCAAACCAAATGAGCGTGTTAACCCGATTGAGTTTGAACCATTCAATCTTTAGAAGTAACAATTGCCTGTTCATAACTTCAGCCCTCCTCCGAATAGATTCTCCAGCTTACCATGCTTTGCCTCCATTTCATCTTTTGAACCTTGGAATACCTCACGCCCCTTGCTCAAGACTAAGTAGTGGGTGCAAACTTTCTCCAATTCATCCAGGTAATGCCCCGATACCAACACTGTTTTGCCTCTGGCATGTAACTGACTTATAAGGTCTCTCACAAAGCGTATTCCTTCTGGATCAAGGCCATTGATGGGCTCATCCATGATGTATAAATCAGGATCTGTGAGCAAGGCATCAGCTACTTCCAGCCTCTTGCGCATGCCATAAGAAAACTTTGAAAAGGCCTTTTCGCCTGTTTGATCCAGGCCTAGCTTGGTCAACAGTTCTTCTACTCTTTCCTTATTAACCTGCTTGATAAGGGCAGAAATCCTGAGATTGTACCTTGCAGAGCTATCATGGTAAAAACTGCCTTCATCCATTATGGCTCCTACTTTTCCTTTCTCCAACTCCTTTGCCGGGCTGCCCATTACCCATGCCTGCCCGGTATCCTGTGACTTTAAACCGAGTAACAAACTAAAAAGAGTGGACTTTCCACTTCCATTTGGGCCCACAACACCCCAAACGGTACCGGGACTAACTTTCCAACTCAGGGCCTGAAGGGCAGGTTGGCTTCCATAAGATTTGCCCAAATCTTTGGTTTCTAAAATGAACTCATTCATCAGGCACAAAAGTACACTTTGGGCTTGTTTTGCCTATGCTTCTTTTATGGGAAACTCTGCAATGCTTTTGATCGGTCAGCAATCGCTATTTCGTTTTCAGAACAATCAGTCTTGACCAATCATCAATTTGCCTCTAGCGATTTGAGATTGATTTTGGTTTTGCAAGAGATAGAAGTAAATTCCAGAGGAAAGCTCAGGAAGCTTCCAGGAAGTTTCGCTTCCTTCCTCAGAAGGTAAAGAACAGATCTGACGGCCATTGGCATCGAATAAAAGCAGGCGAATAGGTCCAGACTGTTCAATTCCAATGCTTTGAATGAGTTGCCCGCTCCTGGCAGGTTGGGGGAAGAGGTTGACTATAGGCCTAATAAATTGGTGTATATTGGTTTCTCCCAATACTATTGGTGTACCGAATGTTTCAATCCCTTTTTTATAATAAACCAAATTAAATGAATGAATGATATTTAAGGTTCCATATTGGATGTGCGATACGAGACCTACTCCTTCCACAAATAGTTTACTTGGACCTGTTAAATCAATTAAGAATACTCCACATGCAGGACTCAAGCTAGGAATTTGCAAAAATGGGCCAACTTCAATCTTAGTCTTTCGCCCATTAAATCCGAATAAGCCTGATGTGCCCCCACCTGTATAGGGTCCACTCTGCATTGTGTAAATTCTTCCATTAAATGCGCCTGATCCATTTGGGATATAATTGAAACTCGTTACTGTGTCAGCGTACATATCTGCATATGAATAAGCATTAAGATTGTTCAAATTATATGCTACAGAAACAGTATCACTATATAGATAATAATTAGTAACAGGATTTTGTTGAGGAATTGAGTTTCTGCCTTCTCTACTCATTACATAGGTTAATACCCCTTGCTGAATGTTTTTAGACAATACTTTTAGCTTCGTTTGTCTAATAAATCCCCAGCCAAAAGGGATCGGGTGCATTTGATCATGATAATGAAATTCATCTGCTACATCAAAATCAAAAATCTCTTCCCCAGTTAAAATAGTATTGCCCAAAGCACCTTTCTGCTCTCCAACTAGATTAACTGATACTGTGTCTACAGGAAAACGCCAGGCACCAAAAATATAAGCAGGTCCAAAATTTCGGCTCAGTTTGATTTGCCTTCCTGTCCAAAGGTTATTTGTCAGGATATTGCCTGTTGCGTTTTTCGCTTGCAGATTGATGATTTTGAGGCTATCCGTTACTCCCAAAATGGTTTGAGACTGAATTTGGGAAACTGTAGCTTCAATGTAATTGCCATTGGCATAGCGATATATTGTCCAGGTTTGCCCGGTACCTGCCCTTGGAAATAGAATTATCGTATCACCGGATTGATTAAAAAGCAGTTCCTCACCACTGCCTTTACGAATCAATTTGTTTCCCATCCAACCACTTGAGAATAGATTTATTTTAATACCACCAAGCCCACAGAGAGTGGTATTGTGAAATGGATCTACCTCCTTCCTAAAGTAAAAAACCGAGTCTGTTCCTGAAACTAAAAAAGCTGAGTCAAAGGATAAATCATAGACTCTGGGATCAGGGATACCACCCCATCCATTAAAAGAATTTATGTAAGTAACTGATGGCCCAACGAAAACTGGATGTTTGTCTCCTCTAACAATTGACCATGATTGAGCATGGAGGCTAATTGAAGCAAGAAACAAGGCTAGAATAAGGTAAAGATGCTTCATCTTACTAATAATTTGGTTCAGGGACAACCAAACTTAGCCAATAATCTTAAAAAAACAAAAAGGCTGCCTCAAATGAAGCAGCCCTGTTAAGATTAAACCGGACTTTTAGTCTCTTATTTCATTAATGAAATCATTCATTTGGCACCATCGTACTCTTTGGGCTTGTTTTGCCTATGCTTCTTTTATAGGAAACCTTCCAATGCTTTTGATCGGTCAGCAATCGCTATTTCGTTTTCAGAACCATCAGTCCTGCCCAATCATCAATTTACCTCTAGCGATTTGAGATTGATTTTGGTTTTGCAACAGATAGAAATAAATACCGGAGGAAAGCTCAGGAAGCTTCCAGGAAGTTTCGCTTCCTTCCTCCGAAGGTACAGAACAGATCTGACGGCCATTGGCATCGAATAAAAGCAGGCGAATAGGTCCAGACGGTTCAATCCCGATGCTTTGAATGAGTTGCCCACTCCTGGCAGGTTGGGGGTAAAAAATAATTGGTCTTATGGATTTAACAACCTGGCCTTCAATGCCTAAAACCAAAGGAACACCGGAGACTTCAGTACCTTTTTTGTAGTAAACCATGTTAAAATCATTTGAGACACTCATGATAAAATAAAAGGTTTGAGAAACCAGACCCAGCCCTTTTCCATAAGTACCTCCCACGCCTGTAAAATCGATAATAAAGTAACCACATGAAGGATATAAAGTATCCCGCAAAACTGACCCTAATACAGTTTTTCGCATTCTTCCTGTCAATGATATTGTCCCGGTTGGTCCACCGGAAAAGGTAAACCCAGAATGATTTGTAGAAAAAAATGTAGGAGTGACGTTAAAAAATTTAACTAATGGCAACGGAGTTATTGTTTTGTTTGTTCCAACCCTTAAATCTGCTTCTGAGAGTGCTTTTAAATCAGTGATATTGTACTTAATTATAATGGTATCGCTATACAAGTAGAAGTTAGTAACTGGGTTTTGGTTAGGAATTGAATTCTTGCCTTCTCGACTTATCACATAGCTTAATGTGTCTTGCAAGATAGACTTAGAAATTACTTTTAACTTAGTCTGATTGATAAAGCCCCAACCAAAAGGTATCGGGTGCATTTGATCATTATAGTGAAATTCATCACCGATATCGAAATCAAATATTTCTTCTCCGGTTAAAATATAAGTCCCAAGCTTTGCATTCTGCTCACCCATTAGTTTCATACATACAGTATCTTGTGGGAAACGCCATGCTCCAAAGATGTAATCAGGACCAAAGGTTCGGCTTAACCTGATCTGTCGGCCTGTCCATTGATTTGTGGTGATTAGTTGACCGCTTGCCGTTTTTGCCTGAAGATTAATGATCTTAAGGCTATCAGCCGTATTCAAAATAGTTTGGTCTATAATCTGAGCTACTGTGGCTTCGATGTAGTCACCGTTTGCATATCGATACATCGTCCATACTGTGCCTATGCCAGCGGCAGTTTGTATCACGATGGTATCAGAGAACTGGTTAAAGAAAAGTTCAACACCTCCGGGTCTACGAACAGCACGATTTCCCATCCACCCGGTTGAAAAAAGGTTGAACCCTAATGAAAAAGATCCACATAAGGCTGTGTTGAAGAATGGATCGACTTCTTTTTTGAAATAAAAGACCGAGTCTGTGCCCGAAATGAATTTGGCAGAGTCATAGGAGAAATCATACACTCTTGGATCAGGGATGCTCCCCCAGGCATTATTGACAGATGGATACGTAACCGAAGGGCCAACAAAAACTGGGTGTTTATCGCCTCTTACCAGCGACCATGATTGAGCATGGAGGCTAATTGAAGCAAGAAGTAAGGCTAGAATAGGGTAAAGATGCTTCATCTTACTAATAATTTGGTTCAGGGACAACCAAACTTAGCCAATAATCTTAAAAAAACAAAAAGGCTGCCTCAAAAGAAGCAGCCTTGACATGGGTAAACCGAACCTTTAGTCTTTGATGTAACCATTCTTAATTACATCCACTACATCTGGATCGAGCAGGGTAGTGGTGTCGCCAAGATTGGAGGTATCGCCTTCTGCTATTTTTCTCAAAATACGCCTCATGATCTTTCCTGAACGGGTTTTGGGCAGGCCCGGCACAAACTGGATTTTATCCGGCTTAGCGATACGACCGATTTGCTCAACAATGGTCTCCACAATTTCAGCTCTGAGGATATCTTCTTTAGCTCCCTGATCTTTGGTGATCACATAAGCATAAATGCCTTGACCCTTGATGTCATGTGGATAGCCTACGACAGCACTTTCGACCACATGGTCGTTGGCATTGATGGCGTTTTCGATTTCGGCGGTACCAAATCGGTGGCCAGACACATTGATCACATCATCAACCCTGCCAATGATACGGTACATACCGTCTTTGTCTCTACGAGCACCATCTCCTGTAAAGTAATAGCCTTTGTAATTGGCAAAATAGGTCTGCCGGCAGCGCTCATGGTCTCCATACGTGGTGCGTATCATGCTAGGCCATGGAAACTTGATGCACAGGTAGCCTTCTACATCATTACCTTCAATTTCTTTGCCTTCATTGTCGAGCAAAACAGGCTGTACTCCCGGTAAGGGGTATCCGGCATGGGCGGGTTTTATGGGTCCGGTATTTCCAAGCGCAGAGATCATAATGCCTCCAGTTTCAGTCTGCCACCAGGTATCTACGATTGGACAACGTTCTTTCCCTACGTGGATGTTATACCATTGCCAGGCCTCTTCATTGATGGGCTCTCCTACTGATCCCAGTAATTTGAGGCTATCAAGACTATAAGCAAGGACATGGTCCTCACCCATGGCCATAAGTGAACGGATGGCAGTAGGGGCGGTATAAAACTGGTTGACACCATATTTATCTATGACTTGCCAAAAACGACCGGGAGATGGGTAGGTAGGCACCCCTTCAAACATCACTGTAGTAGCTCCTGATAATAGTGGGCCATACACAATATAGCTATGGCCTGTCACCCAACCTACATCAGCCGTACACCAGAACACATCACTTTCTTCTACCTGAAACACATTTTGAAAGGTGTAAGCGGTGTAGACCATGTAGCCACCACAGGTATGAACCACTCCTTTTGGCTTACCGGTAGAACCGGAAGTGTACAGAATGAACAGCATGTCCTCAGCATCCATTTCTTCAGCGGGGCATACTTTGTCCACTGTGGCCACTTCATCATGGTACCATACATCTCTGCCGGGCTCCATGTGAACCGCCCATTGGGTGCGTTCAACTACAATTACTTTTTTAACACTGGTGCAGTGTTCAAGGGCTTCATCGACGACCCGCTTCACAGGAATTTCTTTGTTGCCCCTGTACAATCCGTCAGAGGTCAAAATCATGCTCGCCTGAGCATCATTCACACGATCTGCTATGGCATTGGCTGAAAAGCCTGCAAAAATAACTGAGTGAACGGCTCCTATTCGAGCACAAGCCAATACGGCAATCTCCAACTCAGGAACCATCGGCATGTAGATACAGATGCGATCACCTTTCTTAGCTCCATTCTTCTTCAACACATTGGCAAACTGGCATACCTTCTCAAGTAATTCCCTGTAGGTCAATCGTATAAATTTCTCTTTGGGTTCATTGGGCTCCCATATTAAGGCCAATTTGTTTCCTCTGGTGCTTAAGTGTCTGTCGAGACAGTTTTCAGTGATATTGAGCTTGGCCCCTTTGAACCACTCAATCTTAGGCTCGTCAAAATTCCACTGAAGAGCGGTGTTCCATTTCTTTCGCCAGACAAACTCTCCGGCAATATCTCCCCAAAATCCTTCAGGGTCGTTTACGCTGCGGGCATAGGCTTTTTCATAGTCCTCCCAGGTTTTAATTCTCATGGCAATCGTTGTTTAGTTGGTGTAAAAAATGTGTTAACTGTTTAAAAAGTTGAGGTCTGCTCCCCCATCAATTCCTGAATTTTCTTGATGAGATCACGGGTTGAAAAGGGTTTGGTCACATAGAGATCTGCTCCGGTCTCAATGCCTTTTTCGATGTCGATTTTTCTGCTTTTTGCAGAAATAAAAATGATTTTGGTCATTTTGAACTCAGCTCTGGAACGTATCTGTTCACAAAGCTCATAGCCATCAATATCAGGCATCATGATGTCCAGCAACACGAGATCCGGAACATGTTCTTTGAGGATGCTTAGGGCCTCGGATCCGTTTCGGGCAATAAAAACTTCATACCCGTTTTTCCTCATCAAAAACTCCAGCGAAAGGAGAATATTGGGTTCATCGTCTGCGATCAATACTTTCATATAGCGCTCTGTTTTGGTTGTGGTAAGGTATACGCATCATTTAAAGGCAGGGTAAAGACAAATCGAGCTCCGTGGCCCTCTTCTGACTCTACCCAAATGCGACCCTGATGCATTTCGATAATGCTTTTACAAATGGCGAGGCCCAACCCGCTGCCTTCCGGCTTTTTGCGTGTTTGGTTTTTGGCCTGGTAAAATTTGTCGAACAGCCTTTGTTGCTCTTCTTTGCTTATACCGGGACCATTGTCACTTACATTTACTGTGAGGTATTGGTCTAGTCTGTAGGCAGTTACCCGGACTTCCCCTTCTTTTGGCTTCACGAATTTGATGGCGTTTGAAAGCAAATTGATCAGCACCTGAGTGATCCGGTCACGATCGATCCAAACCTCAGGAAGTCCGCTGCGAACATCAAAATGCAGTTTGACGGATTTGGTTTCTGCCAATTGCCGGGAGGCATTGATGCTTTCTTCAATGATGGTTTTTACATCGTCTTTGGCAAGGCTTAGCTCCATATTGCCTGACTCAAACTTTTCAAGGTCAAGTACATTGGATATGAGTCGGGTAAGTCGCTCGCACTCCTGTATGATGGTAGAAAGGAAACGTTCTTTTTCCAAATCATCCATCTCCGGGTGATCATAGACCAGTTCAGCCATCGCCCTGATGGAAGTGATGGGGGTACGCAGCTCATGTGTGACGGTGTACAGAAACTCGTCTTTCAGCTCACCGTACTGCTTAAGTCGTTCATTGGCTGCCTTGAGCTCATTGCTGGCTTTACTTAACTGTTCTGATTTCAACGTGAGTGCCTTATTAAGCTCTATCACTTCCTGAGATTCTTTCAGAATGTCAACCACTTCTTTGATTCCGATCTCTACGTCTTTCACCACTGAGGCAACCATAATACGGGCGGAGGCTGGGCCAATGGTCTCCGCAAGAAGTCGCTCGGCATAGGCTATGGCTCTGGAGTCCAGGTTAGGCCTTGCTTTCCAGTCCAGGTTGTTTCTTCGGGCATATCGGTCAAGCACATCTTCGGTTCGTCTATTGCCCAAAAAACGTATCAAAAGCGATTTCACATCCGGAAAAGCTGCTGTTCCACCCCACTGTACGGTGTTTTCATAACTGGTGGAATACCTAAAGGCATGGACATAAAGCGTGGCTTGCGAATGCTCCATTTGGCTGGGCTTAAAGATCAAAGAGCCGATCACAAAAAAGAAGATGTTTAACAGCAGGCTCCAAAAAATGACTACTGAGATGTGATTGAAGCCTGGGATTGCAATGAGCGAATAGGGAGCAATGTTTTGACCTGCATGCCATGCCTCAGCACTCCAAAGAAAATGTCCTTTTGCTAAAAGAACAGGTAAAATGAGGCTATAAAACCAAATCAGGAGGCCTACGGCTATGCCTAAATAGGCTCCTACTCGATTAGCTCCCTTCCAATACAGGCCTATAAACAACGCAGGAGCAAATTGACTGACAGCGATGAATGAGGTGATGCCGATGGAAACAAGAGGGGTGTCCTGAGTGAAATATAAAAAATAGAGGTAGGCCAAAAACAAAATCAGCATGATCGAAAACCTTCTGCTATTGATCAGCAATCCTGTGTAGCGTGTGTCTTTGTCGGCTGTGTAGCGACCAAATCTCAAAATGAGCGGAATGATCACATTGTTGCTCAACATGGTGCTTAGCGCAATGGAACTGATGACCATCATGGCACTGGCAGCTGAAAAACCTCCCAGGTAGGCAATGAGACTTAGCCAATCCCAACCCGTAAGCTGGGTGAGTGAAAGCAGGTACGTGTCAGGATTAACAGGTTGGTCTGCAAACAGTAGCCTTCCTGATATGGCCACCGGAACAACAAAAAGGTTGATGAGGAAAAGGTACAAAGGAAACACCCACATGGCGGTGCGCAAGTGGCTTTCTGCCTTGTTTTCAATGACGGTCACCTGAAACTGCCTTGGAAGCAAAAAGATGGCTAAACCCGAGATGAGGCATAGGAAAAACCAGTCCATGTATCCTTTCTCTGGGAAGGTGACTAGTCTTTGATAATCAGGCAATTTTGCTGAAGCTTCACTGAACAGTGAGCCCGGGCCACTATGTAATCCCCAAAGAACAATAATGCCCACCACCATAAATGCGACTAGCTTCACCACGCTTTCAACCGCAATGGCTGTCATCATGCCTGAACGGGGTTTATTCGACTCCAAGGTTCTGGTGCCATAGCGTATGGAAAATGCGCCTATGATGATGGTAAACAATAAACTGGGCCATGGAATTCCTGATGTCCATGAACCTGAAACCGAATGGATGGAAGGCAATGCGATAATTGAAAAACTATCGGAGATGGCCTTGATCTGTAGCGATATGTAAGGAATAATGCCAATGAGGCATGACAATGCGATGAAGCCTGCAAGCCAGGGGTCTTTGCCGTATCTGGATGATATGAAATCAGCTAGTGTAGAGATGTTTTGCAGTTTCGAAATGCGAATAATCTTCCGCATGACCAACCACCACAGCGGGATGGTGAGCATGGGTCCAATATAAATAGCCAGAAAATCAGGACCGGCAGTGGCAGCCCGGCCTACACTTCCATAAAAGGTCCAGGCCGTACAGTAAACCCCGAGAGAAAGGGCATAGGTATAAGGAGAGTCGGCAATCCGAGTACGGAAAAGGCTTCGGTTTTCTACCCTTGAAGCGATGAAAAACAAAAGCCCAAGGAAAGCTAAGGATATAAAACCAAGTAGCCAGGCGCTCATGTTTTCGTGTTATTTTTATTTGGTTTTGTGGCCAATGCCAGACCTAGAATAAGTGCAAGCCAAAGAGCAAACAAATAGAAATACAACACAGGAATTCCCGCCCAGCTTTTCGATGTATTAAAAAAGCTCAGCAAAGGAAAATTGATCAGCAGCAGCAAGGCAAGAGCAAATAATCCTGTGTAGCGTGACATAAACTAAATTTTACAAAATGAAAAACCGGGACAGAGCGTATCTGTCCCGGCAAACTTTGATTAATGGCTAGAAGCCTCTCCTGCACCGGCAGGTATACGGATGTCTTCCACCATGTCCTGCACCGACTTGGGTGGTGGAGGAGTAAGTGAGGAGACTACATAAGAGACTACAAAATTGATGATCATGCCTATAGTGCCTATTCCCTCTGGTGAAATACCAAGGAACCAGTTTTCAGCCACATTGTAAGCTGGGTCTACGATAAACTTGAAGTAAACGATGTAGCCAATGGTAAATAACAAACCTACAATCATTCCGGAGATTGCTCCCGGGCCGTTCATTCGTTTGCTAAAGATACCCATGATGATGGCCGGGAAGAAGGATGCAGCGGCAAGACCAAAAGCAAATGCAACGACCTGTGCCACAAACCCCGGAGGGTTAATTCCAAAATATCCGGCTACGGTAACAGCTGCAACTGCGGCCAATCGGGCTGCCATAAGCTCATTTTTCTCAGAGATGTTAGGGGCAATGGCTTTCTTCAACAGGTCATGAGAAATGGCTGTTGAAATTACCAGAAGCAACCCGGCGGCAGTACTTAAGGCAGCTGCCAAACCACCTGCTGCCACCAGTGCAACCACCCAATTGGGGAGGCCTGCAATTTCTGGATTGGCCAACACCATGATATCCTTATCGATGGTAAGCTCGTTTGCGGCTTGATCTTTCACGTATTGAACTTTACCATCACCGTTTTTATCTTCCACCTTGATCAGACCGGTCTTGCTCCAGTTATTTACCCAGGCAGGCAAAGAAGCGATTTCCTTGTTGCTCGCCGAGTTGATCATGTTGTAGATTCCAAAAGCAGCCAATGCAGGTGCGGTGGTATACAATATGGCAATAAACACCAGGGCATAGCCGGCTGATTTACGTGCATCTTTCACTTTCGGTACGGTGAAGAACCTTACGATTACGTGCGGAAGGCCGGCAGTACCAACCATCAAGGCAGCGGTAATGCAAAAGATGTCAATCATTGGCTTGGTGCCTACTGTATAAGCTCCAAAACCAAGTTCAGGCAAAATACCGTCAAGCTTATCTAATAGCGGAGTGCCGTCAGCCAAAGTTCCTCCCATTCCCAGTTGTGGGATGGGATTGCCGGTGAGTTGCAATGAAATGAAAATGGCAGGGACCATGTAGGCAAAGATCAACACACAGTACTGAGCCACTTGGGTATAGGTGATCCCTTTCATACCTCCCAAAACAGCATAAAACAATACGATGATCATTCCAAAGATAACACCGGTGTTAATGTCGACTTCCAAAAAGCGGGAAAACACAATACCTACTCCACGCATTTGACCTGCTACATAGGTAAACGAGATGAAGAGTGCGCAGATTACCGCTACTTGTCGGGCTGTCTGTGAGTAATAGCGCTCACCCACAAAATCAGGAACGGTAAACTTTCCAAATTTCCGGAGGTAAGGAGCCAAAAGCAGGGCCAAAAGCACATATCCTCCTGTCCAGCCCATCAGATACACCGAACCGTCATAGCCGGTAAATGAAATGAGACCTGCCATGGAGATAAAGGAAGCAGCAGACATCCAGTCCGCAGCTGTCGCCATACCATTGGCAAGAGGAGAAACACCACCACCGGCAACGTAAAATTCCTTGGTGGAACCGGCACGGGCCCAAAGGGCGATGCCGATGTAGAGAGCGAAGGAGAGACCTACGATGATGTAGGTCCAGGTGAGAATATCCATTGATTGTTTGTTTAGTTGGTTATTAACTGTTTGACTTATTCATCTACTCCGTATTCCTTATCCAGCTTGTTCATCCAGGCGACGTACACGAAGATGAGGATGATGAAGACGTAAATGGACCCTTGCTGGGCAAACCAGAAGCCTAGTTTAAAGCCTCCGATTTTAATGGCGTTGAGTTGATTCACCAGCAGGATTCCAAAAAGAAAGGAGCTGGCAAACCACACTGAAAGCAGAATGAACAGGTTTCGTACATTCTTTCTCCAATACTCGGTCATGCGTTCTTTATTACTCATGGCATGTATTTGTTTAAAGGTTCAAATGAAAAATTACAGGTAAATCATGGTTTGTATGATGAACTCGCCTAACTGTCCATCCAACTGCAGTTTGGTGGCGGCATTATTGTCCAGGTCACGATATAGTGGCCTTCTTTGATACTTCAGAGTGATTTTTGAATGATGGCCATCCAAGTAAACATTGGTGCCAACTCCATATTGAAAAGAGGGATCTGCCAGGGCTTCAAACTGCTTGTAAATTCCGGAGGCAAACGGTTGTATCCTTGCTTTCTCAGTTGCAAGGTTTTTGGGAAGCAGGTAGCCAATTTCACCGTAGACAATGCTTCCGGTACCAATATGCCATTGGTTATTACCTGCTCCCTGCCTCAGAGGAGTGCCTGCGCCTATGCCGGCAGGGGCGTTGGTGCCTACATTCATCAGACCTATGGTGCGTATGTAATTAGGCCCAAAGTTGTAGTTGTAATACACCGTATAGACTGTCAGCGCTGTTCCTGCCTCCTTATTTATGGGTAAGTCAAGGAAGGCGTCAACTCCAAAAAGGGCCATATCATGCCTTTTTAGGCCTGTTCTGGCAACTGTGTCCCGGGTGGCCATGGCATCAGGGTGGTGCTGCCAGCCAAAGCCCAGGTTAAAGACTTTCTTTGAACCCAAATGAGTTCCTACGAAAAAGGGCAGGAGGTTTGACTCTTTATCAAAGAACTCATAAGCGATATAGCCTTTGCTACCCCAGGAATTGTTGTTATAGTTTTGAGCTGTATTCACCCCTGTAGTGCCCGTTGGCGCATTGTTTTGGGTATGAAAAGTCACTGTATTTGATACAGGTGTTGCAAATGGCTTGTTAATGGATACCCGGTAGTCAAACCTTCCAATCTTGCCTTTGGCATAGTAGCCAAACTCCCTCACAAACTGGTCCTGTAGCTCAATGGTTGGCCAGTTAAAGATGGGTGCATCCAGTGCCATGAAGTTGAGAGTGCTTGCGGAAGTAATTCTGGAAATACCGCCCCAGTAGTGTAGACCTGCACCTACATTCAGCTTGTCTTTAAAAATCATGTACTCTGTCCAGGCATCGTGGATAAACACCTGAGGTTTTTTTGCCGAAGTGGCATCAGGAACGGCCCCTGCACTGTTACCCGTCACCCCACCTCCGGGTACACCCCCTGTTGCGAACGTTTGGTTGTTAATCCCGATGTGCATCAAAATGAGGGCACGCTGTGAAATCTGGGTATACCACAAAAAGCGTGATCGGCGAATTCCGACGTCAAAGGTCTCCTGTTCAGGAAGGCCATTAACCATTGTGCCCGGGTTGTTTTGTACATATCGACCCCAGACCTGATGCCAGGTAATGAATCGAATGTACTTGGTGCCATCGTCGTTTACATTCAAACGGATGCCCTTACCATACATGTCATTTCCCTGGCCATGTAGCTGTACGGCAGGCAATAGTGCCAGCAGCAGCAGCGGAATGAAAAGAGTTTTCTTCATGGCAAATTGTTTAGTTGGTTGAAAAAATGAGGATCGAAATCCGCTTCAAACCAAGTCAATTGCCAAATACGGTGAAAAAATGGGATAGCTATTTGGTCGTTTGGTATAGCTACCCGACTCTACCTAAATCGCTCCCAACGGATGACCATAAACTTATCGCCCAATTCTGTAATGATCATCCCCGCCCCTGTGACCTGATCCTTACGGCTCACGAAATCGGTCAACTCATTGTGCGATAGTATTTTATAGGTAGGGTGATAAGACGCTTTTACCGGAGCTTTTACCTTGTATTTTTTCACCCAGCTGCTGATGGACGTATGGCTGATGCCCAGGATACGTTCGATCTCCCTGAGGCTGACGCCCTCCACAAAAAGCTGCAATGCTTTGATCACATAGTAGTCGTCAATGCGCTTACCGAGCTTATTCACCGTGAAGTGGTAGCCACATGTCCGGCATTTGTATCGCTGCTTTTCTTTAACAATGCCGCTTTTAGCGATATTTTGATGGCCACAGCTCGGGCAAGAAGGATTCGGTTCCATGATAGCTATACCTTTATGACAAAGATATACGTAATGGCCAAAATAATATTTCTTACATATCAAAAATTGCCAATCATTATTTGCTGAAAACAAGGCCATCCAAAACAAGGAAGTGGGTTTTGACTGAAAAAGAAAGCCGTGGTTCTGATTAACGGATATTGATTGGGACTGTATAAACAGTTATAAAAAGTACTGCTAGAAAGATATAAAAGAAAAAAAGTAATCTATCATGCTAATTCCAGAGATTTGTTCTCATAGCAATTTGAAAGGATGATAAACTCACAAAACAGATTTTTATGTATTTTGACCAACTATCAATCTTAGAATATAAAAGTGAAAAACGAAAAACTGACAAGGAAGGAAATCATTGACAACCGCTTGAAACAAGCGGGCTGGAATGTAACTGACCGGACTCATGTAATTGAGGAATTTGATATTCACTTGACAGTAGTCGAAGAACCAGCAACACCATACGCAGGACATCAATTCTGCGACTATGTTTTATTGGGTAAGGATGGCAAACCGCTTGCAGTTGTTGAAGCTAAAAAGACTTCGGCAGACGCCGCACTTGGCAAAGAACAAGCAAAACAATATTGCTTCAACCTTAAACAAACACAAAGCGTTGACTTACCTTTTTGTTTCTATACTAACGGGCACGACATATATTTTTGGGACTTAGACAACTATCCACCAAAGAAAGTCTATGGTTTTCCGACCCGTGACGACCTTGAACGCTATGCCTACATCCGCAAAGCGAGAAAGCAATTAGCAGGGGAACTTATCAATACCAAAATTGCAGGACGGAATTATCAAATAGCTTCTATTCGTGCTGTAATGGAATCCGTTGAAAAACGGAAACGCAAATTCTTATTGGTAATGGCGACAGGAACAGGCAAGACAAGAACTTGCATTGCATTGGTGGACGCCTTAATGAGAGCCGGTTGGGCAGAGAGAGTTCTATTCCTTGTTGACAGAATTGCATTGCGTGACCAAACACTGGAAGCATTCAAAGAGCATTTGCCCAACGAACCACGCTGGCCTAAACAAGGAGAAAAAGAAATTGCAACCGACAGACGAATTTATGTTTCAACGTATCCAACCATGTTGAACGTAATTCGCAATGAAGAAAAAAGTTTAAGTCCACATTTCTTTGACTTGATTGTGGTGGACGAAAGCCACCGAAGCATTTACAATACCTATCAGGAAATTCTTGATTATTTCAATACGATTACGCTTGGCTTAACAGCCACGCCAACGGACGTAATTGACCATAATACATTTCAGTTGTTTGAATGTGAAGATGGCGTTCCGACTTTTGCTTATTCTTATGATGAAGCAGTAAACCACATTCCGCCATTCCTGAGCAATTTTCAGGTCATGAAAATCAAAACCAAATTTCAAGACGAAGGAATAAACAAGCGGACAATTACTTTGGAAGACCAACAGAAACTCATGTTGGAAGGAAAAGAAATTGAAGAAATCAATTACGAAGGAACGGAGATTGAAAAGAAAGTAATCAACAGAGGCACAAATGCTTTGATTGTCCGAGAATTTATGGAGGAAAGTATCAAAGATACGAATGGGGTTTTGCCAGGGAAAACGATTTTCTTTTGCATCAGCAAGCCCCATGCAAGGCGGATTGAAGAAATTTTTGATTCGCTTTATCCTGAATACAAAGGCGAACTAGCCAAAGTGTTGGTGAGCGAAGACCCAAGAGTTTACGGAAAAGGCGGTTTGCTCGACCAGTTTGTTCACAATGATATGCCACGCATTGCAATTAGTGTTGACATGCTCGACACGGGAATTGATGTTCGTGAATTGGTGAATTTAGTTTTTGCAAAACCTGTTTACAGCTACACCAAGTTTTGGCAGATGATAGGCAGAGGAACTCGTTTACTCGAACCTGAAAAAATCAAACCTTGGTGCACTCAAAAAGATAGTTTCCTGATTCTTGATTGTTGGGACAATTTTGAGTATTTCAAAATCAACCCGAAGGGAAAAGAACCAAAGGCGCAAATTCCTTTGCCTGTTCGTTTGTTCGGTGTGCGTTTAGAAAAAATTGAAGAAGCCAGAACACAGAGCAATTCAGAACTTGTAAATAAGGAAGTTCTGAAAATCAGAAAACAAGTTGAAGCACTTCCTAAAAATTCAGTTGTAATCATGGAAGCTAAATATGAATTGCAACGCTTGGAAGATGAAAACTTTTGGAACAACCTGACTTCCGATAAAATGGAATTTTTAGAAGCAGTGGTAAAACCATTGCTTCGAACGGTTTCGGATGTTGATTTCAAAGCCATGCGATTTGAAAAAGACATTGTTGAAGTGTCCTTTGCTCATTTGGCAGGTGAAACCGAAAAGTTTGAAACACTGAAAGAAAGCATCATTGAAGAAATTGGAGAACTGCCTTTGAGCATCAATATTGTGGCAAGAGAACAAGAATTGATTCGACAAGCACAAAGCAATCATTTTTGGTCAACCATAAATGAAGAAAAGTTTGAAGAACTGATTCAGAAACTTTCACCATTGATGAAATTTCGTGAAGCGGTTATTCCGTTAGCTCCTGCAAAATTCAACTTTAAAGACATTGTTGCTGAAAAAGAATTTGTAGAGTTTGGTCCGCAACACGAAGCGTTGAGTGTAGCTAAATACCGTGAACTGGTAGAAAAGAAAATCAATGAACTGGTTTCAAGCAGTCCCATACTTCAAAAACTAAAACAAGGTCATGAAATCACAACGAATGAAGCCGAACAATTAGCAGAGGAATTACACAACGAGCATCCGCACATTACCATTGATTTGCTTCGCAAGGTATACAATCACCGCAAAGCGGCATTGGTGCAATTCATCAAACACATTTTAGGAATTGAGCAATTAGAAACTTTTGCAGAAACTGTTACCAAAGCATTTGATGATTTTATTGCCAAACATAGTTACCTCACCAGCCGACAACTGCAATTTTTGGACTTGCTCAAAAACTTTGTATTGGAAAAAGGTGATGTAAGCAAACGAAACCTGATTGAATCTCCTTTTACCATGCTTCATCCCGAAGGAATAAGAGGAATTTTCAACCAAAGAGAGATTGACAAAATTTTAAGTTTAACCGAACAAGTATTAGCAGCATGATTAAGATGGAGGAATTAAGATGGACTGAATGGAAAGCAATGCCTTCGCCTGAAAATTGCAAATCAGTAGAAGGACCAAAAGATTCAGGTGTATATCAAATAAGAAATAGGGAAACAAAGGAATTTATTCAGTTTGGTGAGAGCAAAACTTGTCAAAAGAGGATGAAATCTTTCTTTCCAAAACCATATGGAACTGGAACCAGAAACAATGAAGATAAAAGGGTTTATGTTTTAAGCCATTGGAGTGATTTGGATTATAGAACAATCGAAACAAGCTCAAAAGAAGAAGCTGTTAAAATAGATAGATTTCTAAAGTCACTTAATATTCACAAGTTCAATACATAGTAAGATAGATGTTACAACACAACACACAATTAAAATCACTTATTGACAAGCTCTGGCAGAACTTTTGGGAAGGCGGCATTGCCAACCCTTTAACGGCTATTGAGCAAATTACCTATCTCATTTTCATGAAGCGTTTGGACGATTTGGAAGCCAAGCGTGAACGGGATGCAGAATGGACAGGCGAAAAATATGTTTCCCGCTTTTCAGGCCAGTTTCAAATTCCGGGCAGCAACGAAAGCATTGACAAAAACGAATTGCGTTGGAGTGTCTTCAAACACAAACCCGCTGATGAAATGCTGATGCATGTGCAAATGAAAGTGTTTCCGTTTTTGAAAACCATTCAAGACGGAGCATCGGGTGAAGGGCTTTTTACCAGACACATGGCCAATGCGGTGTTCATTATGCCTAAAGCCAGCTTGTTGGTTTCTGCCATCAACATTGTAGAAGATATTTTCAAAGAAATTGAAAAAGATGCCACCGAAGGCGGTCATGCTTTTCAGGATATACAAGGCGATGTGTATGAAATGCTGTTGAGTGAAATTGCCACCGCAGGAAAAAACGGACAGTTCAGAACGCCTAGGCACATTATTAAACTCATGGCTGAATTGGTGGCTCCGCAATTGGGACATCGCATTGCCGATCCTGCTTGTGGAACAGGCGGTTTTTTGTTGGGGGCGTATCAATACATCCTCACCGATTTGGTGCGTAAAAAAGACCCTGCCAAACTGAGCAAAGACGAAGATGGTTTTGAACGTGCCGCCATCAGTGCCGTGCTTACGCAAAAAGTAAAAACCATACTCGACCAGAGTTTTGTGGGTTATGACATTGACACCACGATGGTGCGTTTGGGTTTGATGAACATGATGATGCACGGCATTGACGAACCCAAAATTGATTACAAAGACACCCTGAGCAAAACCTACAACGAAGACAGCCAGTTCGACATCATCATGGCGAACCCGCCATTTACAGGTAATATTGACAAAGGCGACATAAACGAAGGACTGAAACTACCCACCACCAAAACCGAACTGCTGTTTGTAGAACGTATTTTTAATATGCTGAAAATGGGCGGAACAGCAGCCGTAATTGTGCCCAGTGGCGTGATACAAAACAGCGGAAAAGCATTTGAAGCAGTTCGAAAATTGATTATAGATAAAGCCGAACTGAAAGCGGTGATTGCTGTGCCAAGCGGTGCATTTAAACCCTATGCAGGCGTAAGCACAGCCATCCTGCTTTTTACCAAAGGCGGAGAAACCGACCACGTTTGGTTTTACGATATGCAAGCCGATGGTTACACCTTAGACGACAAGCGAAATAAAATTACCGAAAGCGATTTGCCCGACATTGTGCAACGCTACAAAGCCAGAGACGCCAAAAAAGACAACGACCGAAAGCAGAAATTCTTTATGGTGCCGAAAAAGGAAATTGTAGAAAACAACTACGATTTAAACCTAAGCACTTACAAAGAAGAAGTGTATGAAGAAGTAAGCTATGAAAAACCGAATGTGATTTTCGGAAAATTAGAAACCCTTGAAGCCGATATTCAAAGTGGTTTAAAAGAACTAAAGCCTTTGATTTAATGACATTACTAAAAGACATAGTTCAAATAGAGAAAGGCAGAAAATACAACTTGCTTGAAGAAAAACAAGAGGGTGCAATTCGTGTGTTTCAAGCAAACGATTTCCGAAATGAAAACAAACCGCTTTATACTTTAGATGCTGATGGAGTTTTAGCCAAAGAAGATGATATTATGTTGGTTTGGGACGGTTCTGTTGGGCAAATGGGATTTGGCAGAAGTGGTTATATTGGAAGCACTATGGTAAAATTGAAAGTCAAAAACATAAAACAGTTTTCGCCTTTTTTCATTTATCGATTTCTGCAAACCAAATCGGAATATCTAAAGCGGAAAGCTACTGGTGCAACCATCATGCACATAAACAGGAAGTCATTGGAGCAACTTGAAATTCCTGATTTAGAAATTGACGACCAACTCAACATTGCCAACATCCTCAGCAAAGCCGAAAACCTTATAGCCCAACGCAAAGAAAGCATCCGCCTGCTGGATGAATTTTTGAAAAGCACGTTTTTGGAGATGTTTGGTGACCCAATAATTAATTCAAAAGAATGGCCGGTTGAAAGGTTAGATAAAATAAGTAAACTTGAAAGGGGCAGATTTTCTCCAAGACCAAGAAATGACCCTTCATATTTCAATGGGGATTATCCATTTATTCAAACAGGAGATATAAGCAAGAGTGGAAACAGATTAAATTCTTACACTCAAACTTTAAATGAAAAAGGAATAAAGGTTAGTAAGAAATTTAATAAGGGAACAATTGTTATTGCAATTGTAGGTGCAACGATAGGAGCAACTGCAATTTTGGAAATTGAAGTTTATGCTACTGATAGTATAATAGGCATAACTCCAAAAGTTGAATTTACAAATAGCTATTTTGTTGAATTCAATATGCAATTCTGGAAACCTATTCTACTGAAGAATGCACCAGAAGCCGCAAGAGCAAATATTAATCTTGAAATACTAAACAAACTTCAAATTATTTCTCCTCCAATCGAACTCCAAACCCGATTTGCTCAAATCGTAGAAAAAACAGAAGCCCTCAAAAGTCAATACCATCAGAGCTTGCAGGAGTTGGAGAATCTATATGGTAGTTTGAGTCAGAGGGGGTTTAGGGGGGAGTTAATAAAATAAAAAAACCAGCCCTATACATCACATACAGGACTGGTCAATCTTCAACAATCTAGCGTAGTGCTTTTGCCAACAATGCCAGGGCAATTGCAACTGCAGCAATCACCGCAATGCCATTGATGAAACGGGCTGCTTCACCATATACGGTGACACAGGTGTTTCGGGCACAAACGGTTGCTTTTTCACGAGTAGAAATTCTATTCATAAAATTGCTTTTAAAATTGAACAATTCCCTCACTCTTACCCGGAGGGTTAAGGTTTTCTCAAAGGGAGCGTTACTCTTCTTTACGTACCCCTTTGAATTTTCCACCAGTAGTTTTTACATCCATAAATTGTCCGGTTTCTGCATCACGCTTTACCCACAGATCAGTTTTTGGATTGTAAACCTGGCTTCGATCACGTACAGCACCCTTTCGGGCACCGTCGCCATTTGGCTTATTTACTGCCATATCGATATAGATTTATCCTGAATGAACCATTTAAAACTGAGGCGTTCACTCGTTTGGCCCAAGGAACAATTGTGCATGCAGGAATTGCTGCTACTTTTGCGGGCGAAAGATTTTTTGGCGACCAACCTTATTGCTCTTTCGTCCGACCGAAGCCTTGTTCCAATGGCTTCGGTTTTTATTTTTCCCATTGCTTTATCAATTTATCGATTGTCTCAGCAGGTAAGCGGGTATTCTTCAACCTAAGCTGCTCCAGCAGACTTATCCCTTTTCTAGCATTTATGATTTCATTTATCACCAGTTGCTCAATTACCCAAATGCTTCCTCGTACTTCTAAAGCTTGTCCTTCTGCTTCTTTGCGTAATTTACTATCGCAAGTCAGCAAAGTGGCTTTCAGTTTTAAGGCTTTCCATAAAATTGTTTTGTCAGCAATGGAGTGAATTTTCAGACTTGTCTTAAAATTCAAAACTTCTTCTACTTCCTCCTCGCTTGTTATTAAAATTTTTAGCTGTTTGCTTCTTGCAAATGCTTCAAATTCAGTTTTTTGGCTGGCATGAAGTATTTCGTTGTACACAATGTCTGAAGTATAAATTTCCCAATCCAGAGCAAAAAACTCAGGCAAGGCCTGAATCTGATATAAATCAAAGAATACGCTTACATCCGTGACTACCAGCTTCATACCAATTGATTCATTTGTTCCCGGAGTTTCCATGATGAAACACCTGCAAAATAGGCCGCTTCATTGATGGTCAACACCTCCTTGGCTAAAGCCATAAATACCAGTCTCTCTAAACGAGTTGGTACTTCCTTGCTCATAAACTTTCCGGGTTCATTGCCAGGTAAATGGTATTCCCTTTTCTTAAAACCGATATTGAATCTTTGGTATACATGATCGTTGATGATGCCTAGTTGCCTTGCCCGGCTGAAAATGGCCGAGATCGATATTCCCCATCGTTGTTTCAATAGGATCAGCTCCCTTTCATAAAAATGGAAGCGCTCTTTGTGTAACTCTCTCCTTGCCATTTCTTCCGGATAGAGCACTGCTGAAGCAAAGGCATGACAAAGATTCTCCATCTCCTTCTCTTTCATTTCATCAGGAAATTTCAAAGCGTGATGAGCCAGCTCATGCAAAGCGGTAAATCGCTTTCTGACGATATCAGAATCGGCACTTTTATTCTTGTTTAGGGCGATGACAGGCTGACCATTAACAATAGCCTTTAAGCCATCGAAGCCTTCAGGAGCTTCTACGTCAATCACTTTATACCCTTTGTCTTCAAGCATCTCCACTACATCCGGAATCGGGTCATAACCCAAATTCCACTTCTCTCTCAAACTTTTAGCTGCTGCTTCTGACTGACTTGCATTTATGATAACTTCATGATGCTTGAAATACTCTGGCTTATCCTGAAATCCCATTAGATCTTCTAATTCAAAATACCGCTCAAAAACAGACTTCGCTCTTTCTTCGATGGCATCCTTCTCTGCCTTTGATACTTTAGTGCTGTACTTGCGATATTCAACATGTTCAAATTCAATCTTTACTTTAGGTTCAGAATAAAAATAATCTACACTTACACCCAAGGCGTTAGCAATGGAAATCAGTACTGAGCTATCAGGCTTCATTTTGCCCAACTCATACTTGCTAAGCGATTGTTTGGATACGGTATCTTCCCCAAGCTTTTCTGATAACTCTTGTAGAGACAGTCCAGACATTTTCCGGGCAGTCATCAATCTATTTGCAAATAGGTTATCCATATCTCTAATTCTGATTAGTCTCTTAGCGACAAATATACTTATTTTAAAACATTCGTCAACCATATATTTTCCCAACTCTTTAGCATAAGACCAATCAGAAAGTGAAATAGCTAACTTAATGCCTTTACATTCTTCACAATCCCTGGCATGCCAAACTGCTTAGAATATTGCCTTTAAAGATTTTCTATTTACTTCTTCGACTTTACAATAGGCTTTCAGAATACCCAACACCACATAGTAAAGTCACTGAGAGGTCAAGAAAGGTTGACAAAACCAATAAATGAGATGAGCTGCAGAGCAAAGGAAAAAACTCTTTTCTAAGACTTTAAAGCTCCAACAATTTCGGATTTCTACCCCAACCCCTCCACCTGTCCATCTTCACCCACCCGTATGGAAAGTGCCTGCGGTAGTTTGGGCAAGCCGGGCATGCGCATCATCTCACCGGCTATGGCTACGATAAATCCGGCACCTGCATTGAGCACCAGGTCTTCAATATGCAAAGTAAATCCTGTCGAAACTCCCGTAGCAGCAGGGTCATCACTAAAGGAGTATTGGGTTTTGGCCATGCAAACCGGCAGACCTTGATGCCCTTCTGTATTGAGCTTCCTTAAGGCTGCCTCTGCCTTTTTGCTTAGCTGAATGCCTGCCCCCCGATATACCTGCTTCACTACCTTTTCAATCTTGATCTCCAACGGATCTGAGAGCGAATAAGAGTGCTTGATGTCTTTGGCCGGGCTTTTCTCGACGGCATCTAAAACTTTTTGGGCCAGATCAGCGGCTCCTGCCCCTCCCGATGAAAAGCCATCATTTAGAGCGAAAGTTGCTCCCATTTTCTCACACCAGGCCTTCACTTGTTCAATCTCAGAAGCACTATCAAATAGAAATCTGTTAAAAGCTACCACTACAGGCTGTCCGAATGCCTGCATGTTCTCGATATGTCGCTGAAGATTTGCCAGACCTTCCTGCAATCCTTCGGCATGAGGTTTTTGAATTTCCGCTTCGGGAACTCCTCCATGTAATTTAAGCGATTGAGAGCCTACCACAATTACGGTAGCGGCAGGCATAAGGCCGGCGATCCGGCATTTGATGTTCATGAACTTCTCACCACCCAGATCTGCCCCAAACCCTGCCTCGGTGACCACATAATCGCTGAGGGAAAGAGCCATTTTCGTGGCAATCACCGAGTTACAACCATGTGCGATATTGGCAAAAGGACCGCCGTGGATTAAGGCCGGACCGCCTTCTGTGGTTTGTACCAGGTTGGGGAGCAAAGCATCTTTCAGCAACGCAACAAGGGCAGGGGCAACTCCCAGATCCTTCACCGTAAATGATTTACCTGCCATGGTTGTTCCCAAAACGATGCGGTTAATCCGATTCTCAAGATCCGGTCTGTCCTCTGAAAGGCATAAAATAGCCATCAACTCAGATGCAGGGGTGATGTCAAAGCCTGACTCGGTTGGGATACCATTGGCTGAGCCGTTTAACCCGGTGATGATGTACCGTAGGGAACGATCATTGATGTCAAGCACCCTTTTCCAAACGACTGACTTCAAAGCCTGATCGCCCGATCGATTAAAATACCGATAGTTGTCCAACAGGGCTGAAAGCATGTTGTGAGCCGTCGTTATGGCATGAAAATCTCCGGTAAAATGCAGATTGATATCATCTGAAGGATGAATCTGAGCCTTGCCCCCGCCGGTTGCCCCACCCTTCATTCCGAAACAAGGCCCAAGTGAGGGTTCACGTAATGCCGGCATAGCTCTTTTTCCAAGATGCTGAAGACCTTGAGCCAATGCAATAGAAGTGGTGGTTTTACCAACTCCGGCCTTGTTTGGCGTTATAGCGGTTACCACGATAAGCTTCCCTTTCCGCTCTGCTGCCGGCTTGATCAGCTCCAGACGAAGTTTGGCTTTGTCAAATCCATAAGGGACCCATTGGCCAGGCTGAAGGCCTAGTTCCGTTGCTAGCTGGGTGATGGGTTTAAGGGAGTTGCTCATCTTAGGTTTATTTTTTGGCGTATCGGTCTTCAGTGAGTGCCTCCAAAAAGGCAAGGATCTGCCGTTTCTCAATGGAGCTAAGCACCAAAGGTTCTTTCATTAGGGAGTCAATCTGCAGGGCATCAGGGACAAAAGCATCCGGCTGATCGTAGAAGTCAATCACTTCCTTCAAGGTTTTAAAGCTACCGTTGTGCATGTAGGGGCCTGTAACGGCTATGTTTCTTAAACCCGGTGTTTTAAATTTACCCAGATCTGAGGAGTCCTTTGTAATGGCAAACCTGCCTGTGTCATTCCATTCTTTGCCATTGTACAGGCCTATATTCCTAAACTCATCTCCGGTGAAATCTGGTCCGAAATGACAATCAAAGCATTTGCCTTTGTTCATAAACACCTGTCTACCTGCAACCGCATCAGGGCTCAAGGCGGTGGAGTCTCCTTTCATCCATCGATCAAAGGGCGTACTTCCACTTTCCAGCGTTTCCTGAAAAGCCTTAAGAGCATCACCCAAATTGGCTGAGGTGGCTTCTGACTTGTAGATTTTCTTGAAATAGCCTTTGTAAAGAGGGTGGCTGTTCAGCCTTGCCAGTGCCTGATCAACCGGTAAGTTCATCTCTACAGGATTAGCGATAGGAGCGAGGGCTTGTTCGGCCAGAGTGGCTGCCCTTCCATCATAAAAGAAATAGGGACGGCTGAGCATGTTCATAGCTGATGGGGTATTCCTGTTACCTAATTTGCCACCTACACCCGGGCTTAGTACTGAAGTATCGGCAAAAGCGAACTCTGACCGATGGCAACTTGCACAAGAAATACTGCTATCGAGCGACAACATTTTTTCCTCAAAAAGGAGTTTACCCAACTCTACTTTGTTTTTTGGCCCTGATGGTCTTGAGGCTGTTGAAACAAACAATCCCGCAAAAAGAATCAGTAAAAAAGCACTTAGTGGCTTATAGTTTTTTAAAGCCATAATTAGGATTGGATTTTGAAAAATCGTTCTCGCTAAAAGCCGGGTTAAGGATCA
This sequence comes from Cytophagaceae bacterium, assembly GCA_027488815.1. Lineage (GTDB taxonomy): Bacteria > Bacteroidota > Bacteroidia > Cytophagales > JAIYAX01 > JAIYAX01. The sequence continues at coordinate 222,934 of JAIYAX010000006.1, forward strand.
GGTCAAGATACTGGTATTCTTCAAAAAGGCCATGCTCATCATAGACTCGAAGAAGAGCCGGAAGCATATTCTCTTTTAAAATAACGATCTCCATCTTGCGGGCATAATCATTTGGGATCACCAAGGTCTTACCCGGGCTTAAATCGGTGTAGAAGCCTACATCAGGGTTGCGGTCAAGCACCATGTACTCGCCGATCATATGCTGCCGGGCAACATCCCAGGCGGTTTCTCCTTGCTTAACGACATGCTTGTGAATGCCAAAATTGGGGTTGTCCAAATGGATCATATAGGCCGGTCGTCCTTGCCACAACACATCCGGTTTGCTTTGGATGATGTCAGCCAGCTGTTGATCATACTTTCTCATCAAATGCTCCAGAATTCCAACCACATAGGCATAGCCTGATTTGAAAAGATTGTGATGCTGATTTTGCAAAACCCTGGGGTGCATGGGTGGCAAGTAGATGTTGATCCAGGGGAAACCATTTGGGTTGATGATGCATTTGTCATTGTGTTGACCTTCAGCAAAAATTACCTCGAGGCCTTTTTTAGGCGTCTCCTGGTAGAGGTAAGTTCGTAAAGGTGCAAGCGCCAGCTTCACTTTGGAACGCTGTGTCAAAATCTGCCCTTTGATACGCTCCCTCTTCACCATCGTGTAGCTCAGTGATTTTACCTTCTTTGTCGCCTGAAACATTTGTCTTAGTATTCTTACAGCATCAGCATCGGTATCGGCCTTTGCTTGTGAGGCAGTCAATAAGATCAGCAACAGCCAAATAGAACCAGGTGAACATTTCAACCTTACTTCCATGTGGAAAGCAGGCCTATAATTGTATGCAGACATTCTTCTCTTCGGTAAAAAAATGTAAAGCCTCGAAGCCCCCTTCTCGACCCACTCCTGATTGCTTTACTCCACCAAATGGTGTTCGTAAATCACGAACAAGCCAGCAATTGATCCATACAATGCCCGACTTAAGCCCGTGAGCTACACGGTGTGCTTTCCTTAAGTTCTCCGTCCAGATGGTGGCTGCCAATCCATATCGTGTCGCATTCGCCATATGTAACACTTCCTCTTCCGTATAAAATGGAGTAAGTGTCACAACCGGTCCGAAGATTTCTTCCATATTCGTTCGGCAATTATAAGCTAGTCCTTCAATGACGGTCGGTTGCATGAAATACCCATCTGCACATCTTCCTTCCAATGCTACTCGTTCTCCTCCAAACACAACCCTGCCTCCTTCGTCCTTTGCCAGTTGGACATAACTTAAGACTTTTTCCAAATGTGGTTTTGAGACCAGTGCCCCCAGTTTTACCCCATCTTCCATTGGGTCACCCACTTTCCAGCTTGCCAGGCCGGTTAAAAACTTCCGTTTAAAATCATCGTAAATGCTGCGTTCAACAAATATCCTTGACCCGCAAAGGCAAATTTGGCCCTGATTAGCAAAGGAAGATTGTAAAGAGGTGTGAACTGCCTTTTCAAGGTCACAGTCTGCAAAAATGATGTTGGGATTTTTACCACCCAGTTCAAGGGAGAGCTTTTTAAACATTGGTGCTGCTGTACGAGCCAAATGCTCTCCGGTTTTTGTACCACCGGTGAAGGATATCACAGGCACATTTGGATGCTCAACAATGGCTTGGCCTACTTTTGGGCCTAATCCATGCACGATGTTAAGCACTCCAGCAGGCAAACCGGCCTCTATGCACAGTTCTGAAAGCAAAAAGGCCGTCATGGGTGTCAGTTCCGATGGTTTGGCGACAACTGCATTTCCGGATGCAAGGGCAGGTGCAATTTTCCAGGTAAAGAGGTATAGAGGGAGGTTCCAGGGAGAAATACAACCTGCTACTCCTATCGGCTCTCGACGGGTGTAATTCAATACCTGAGCCTGTTGATGACTGGCGGTAGAGTCATGCAAAGCTGCTGTGGCGTAAAAACGAAGATTTTGAGAGGCCCTGGGGATATCGACTACTGAAGCCAGCTTGACAGGTTTTCCATTGTCTCTAGACTCGGCTAGCGCAAGCTTTTCATGATTCTTCTCAATCAACCCCGCTACCTGCATCAATAGAGCAGAACGCTTCTCCGCAGTCATAGCAGCCCATGCAGGAGCGGCAGCCTGAGCTGCTTCTACCGCCTGAGCAACATCAAGCTCATCACTGTCAGGCACCAGACTATAGGCTTTACCGGTTGCTGGCTCCATGTTTTCTAAAAAATGACCCCCTGATGGCGCAATGAGCTTACCGTTGATGTAATTGAAAATTTTTTCCATGGCTAGAGTTGGTCAAGGAGATAAATCATGGCTGCCATTGCCGCAGCACCTAGGCTTAGCTCACGGGAGTCAACAGCCTCAAACGTATCGGATGCGGCATGATGGTATTTGAAATACCGCTGGGAGTCAGGTACAAACCCGAGACAAATGGTTCCATTAGCTTTGAGTGGTGCTATATCAGAGCCTCCTCCACCCAGTGTAAACCAATCCGCTCCATAGGGGCTGAAAAATTGTCTCATGCCATTGAACTGGGCCATTTCTGTAGCATTTCGTACATCAAACGAAAAGCCTCTGGGGGTAAATCCACCCCTGTCACTTTCCAAAGCAAACCGATGCTTTTCGTTGTTCATCTGGGCCAACTCAGCATACTTTTTGCCGCCCCTCAAGCCATTTTCCTCATTCATAAACATGACTGCCCTGAGACGATGATTTGGCTTATAACCTATGGCTTTCAACACTCTGATGGCCTCGATCGATTGTATGCATCCTGTTCCGTCGTCATGTGCTCCTTCACCTAAATCCCAGCTATCCAAATGTCCGCCAACTACAATCACCGGTCCGTCAGGCTTTCTGCCAAAGAGTTCACCTACCACATTGTAAGAGAGCACTTCTCCGGCTGAGCCGCAATCCATCTCCAGATAAACATTCAAAGCAGGATCAAGGGCTAAGTTTTTACTAAGTTGCTCTGCGGCAAGGGTGCTGATAGAAGCTGCAGGAATTTTTTTAGTGGCACTGTCATATCCCATTGATCCTGTATGCGGAAGGTCATCCACTTCGCTGGACATGCTACGAACCAAAACGGCCACCGCACCAAACTTAGCGGCTTCCATGGCTCCACCCCAGCGTTGCCCTACTGCTTTGCCATAGGCTGAAAATGTGCTGATTTCTTTGGGATCAAAGGCTCCGTTGAAGAACACAATTGATCCTTTGATTTTTGCCTGCCCTAGGGCATTGAGTTGCTCCAGACTTTTAACCTCGATTACTTTAGCCGAAATCCCGCTGGGTCCGGTACCAATTGATCCTCCCAAAGCGCAGGACTTCAGAGACATAGAGCCTAGTTTGGTGCTTGATACCAGTACGTTACAAACTTGACCCCTTTGCCATCGGGGGACCATTACTTCTTGCAACCAAACACTGTCAAAGCCATAATCCAGCATTTTCTGCCGGGTAAACTCAACTGCGGCAGCTGCGGCAGGGCTTCCGGATAGTCTGCCTCCAATTTGTTTGCAGAGCACCCTCAAATCGGCATAGGCCCGGCCGCTATCGAGTGTGTAATCATAAATCTTTTTAACAGCTGCTTCCTTATCCTGTGCAGCGGAAAAAAAACTTAAACTCATCAAAAGCATCAAGGCAAGCCTTCTCATACCTGACTATTCTGCGTTTTCACATCGGCCATGATCTGCCAGGCCATTTGGTCAATATCTTTTTCGGTCACGTTTTTTATATTGCCAAGAGTGTCCATGTACCGGTCAAAAAGTCGGTCATGCTCCTGACCTTTGCGCAAAGCGGTAGAATAAGGTATGTCATCCCGGAAGGTAACCATCGTATATAGTGGGATCCAATCCTCCCCGAACAACTCATTCATTCGGGCTTCTATTTTTTTCCGAAGTAAAAAACGCTCATCAGCCACCAAATCACGCATTTCTATAAAGTTCCTGAGGGCAAGTTCCGCAATGGCATCAGCGTTGGGTTTTCGCTGCTTTTGAAAAATCTCAAAGAGTTCATTCATCGGCAGCCCTTTTTCCAGCAGTTCATCAAACTCACGGCAGTCTTCAAATCCACAATTCATCCCTTGTCCGTAAAAAGGCACAATTGCATGTGCTGCATCACCCATCAGCAGGACATTTCCTTTCGCCCATGGGAAGCACTTCACTGTGACCAGTGAGCTGCTAGGGTTCTGCTTAAACTCATGAAGCAAGTCCGGCATTAAGCGGAGGGCATCAGGAAAGTACTGATCAAAAAAGCCTAAGATTTGCTGATCACTTTTCAGACTTGAAAAGGAAGGCTCTCCTTCAAATGGGAAAAACAACGTGCAAGTGAAGGTTTTGTCCGGGTTGGGCAAGGCAATCATCATAAAGTGCCCTCTCGGCCAGATGTGCAGGGCATTGACTTCCTCCATGGCAAAATCGCCGGATACAGTCGGAGGAATTGTTAACTCCTTGTAGCCATGTGCAATATAAAATTGCTGATAATCAAATCGGTCAGACTTCTGAAAAGCCGATCTCAAGGCTGAAAAAGCGCCGTCTGTTCCAATAATTTTCTCTGCCTGAATGGCCTGGATGGCCTGGCCGTTGATCTCCACTGAAAGGGTGTTTGCATTCAGATCAACTTCCTGACATCTGGAGTCAAAATGAATTTGAACTCCATGTTTTTCGGCCAGATCCATCAGTAGCATGTTTAGTCCAGACCTTGACACCGAATAAATGGCCTGGCCAGCTGTTCCATAAGGTTGGTAAGTCAATTTGCCCTGCGTATCGTGCATCATTCGCCCATACATGGGTATCGCAATTTTTTTTACCTCTTCAGCGATGCCGGCTTTTTCGAGCCCTCTCCATCCACGTTCACTAAGTGCAAGGTTAATGGATCGGCCAGCCCCTGCGCCTCCATTTCTCATATCGGGTCTCCGCTCATATATCGTAACCTTAAAGCCCCGCCTGGCCAGGAAGATGCTAAGTAATGAGCCGACAAGTCCTGCTCCAAGAAGGGTAATGGTATTATTGTGATTGGATTGCATGCTATAAGGATCGCTCTAAATGACGGGCAAAATTCCAGACCTCTTCAAACGTGTTGTACATAGGCACCGGTGCAATACGGATCACATCCGGCTCACGCCAGTCAGCCACTATACCTGCCTGCTGTAGAGATGAAAAAATTCGTTTCCCATCCTTTTTGAAAATCAGAGAAAGCTGACAGCCTCTTTCTGCTGTATTCGTTGGTGTGATGATCTGAATAGGATGGTTATTTCTCTGATTGATCTGATCGATGCAGGCTTGAGCAAATGCCGTTAGTGAAAGGCTCTTTTCCCTTAGTGCCGTCATCCCTACCTGGTCAAACAGTTCCAAAGCGGCAAGATGTGCAGCCATGGGCAGAATTTGAGCGTTTGACAGTTGCCATCCCTCAGCTGTCGGCATGGGTTTAAAACCCTTTCTCATTAAAAAGCGTTCCCGCTCATCATGGCCCCACCAACCCCCAAATCTTGGCAAACTGGTATTCTGGGCATTCCTTTCATGAATAAATACTCCGGAACTTCCACCCGGCCCTGAATTCAGGTATTTGTAACTACACCAGCAAGCAAAATCAACGTCCCACTCATGGAGGCTTAAAACTACATTCCCAACTGCATGAGCCAGGTCAAAGCCAACTTTAATTCCATACTTACGGGCAGTGGAAGAGATGGCTTTCAGATCAAAAAACTGCCCGGTGTAATAGTTGACTCCTCCCATCAGGACCAACGCTGTTTCTTCAGCGTGTTCTTCTATTTTCTGAAGGATATCCTCTGTTCTTAAGGTATGTTCACCCGGTCTGGGCTCCAGCTCGATGATGGCTTCTTCAGGTTCCATGCCCTGAAGTCTAACTTGCGTTTCTACAGCATACTGATCTGATGGAAAGGCACCGGCTTCCATGATAATTTTGTATTGACGGCCAGTGGGACGGTAAAAGGTCACCATCAGCAAGTGCAGATTGACGGTGAGGTTGTTCATCACGACAACCTCTTGAGGCAATGCCCCTACCAATCTGGATATGGGTGCTGCAAACTGTTTATGGTAATCGAACCAGGGTCTCTTTCCATGAAAATGGCCCTCTACTCCTAACTCCGCCCAATCCGCCAGCTCTTGAAGCACATACTCCTGAGCCTTGAGTGGTTGAAGCCCAAGAGAGTTGCCACAAAAGTAGATCAGCTCTTTCCCCTCCCGACCGGGAATAAGATAGTCGCCTCTTCGGGTAGCAGCTGAAAACTGCAAGTCAAGAGCCCTTGCCCCTTCCAAACTTAAATCAACCTTCATCAACACCAAAAGTACAAAAATACAGTACTGTCAATTGGCAAGTTTATCTTGACTCAAGAGATAAGTATCAATTGCCTCAATGGATTGCTCCAACCGGCCTTTAAAGTCTTCCCCTTTGATCTCAACATAAGGAGCTTTGCAAAGCAGTGCCTCTTTCCGATACCAGCTCATGAAAAAATCTCTCAAATGAGGGTGCTCTCTGAGTGGATCATGCTCCCAAGGGATGTCTGTATTGGTGAGTAAATGAAAGTCAAAGGAATATTGGTTCAAGGCTTCTTCAAGCTTAGGCCCAATTGACCCGTAGGAATGAAGCGACCAAATTTTTATGACCAGCACTGTAGTATCGCAAATCATCAATTGATTGGCCATAGCGAATGCTTTTTGCTCGGCCATTAGTTGGCCTGATGTAATCCGCTCCAGATCTTCCTGAGTATAGCGGGGTCCGTTCTTTTCCAAATACACTCTTGCATACTCCTGTACCCAGCACGTATGGTAATGTAGAGCTAAGGCTTCTGTGAGCTTTGACTTGCCTGTACTTTCCGGACCTATGACCCCAATTCGGAAGATTCTGTTTTGATGATGATGTTCCAGTCCCGCCATCCTTTATATGCTAGGAGGGTGTAAATAAAGAACAATAGTGCAAATCCATACAATTCTTTGTGAAGGTATAGCAATATGGAAGCACTGTCAATCAGGATCCAGAACAACCAATTCTGGATAACACGCTTTACCATGAGTGCTGTTGCCAGCAAGCTTCCTGCCGCTAACATGCTGTCGAAATAGGGAGTATCATGAAGAGTATATCGGTCAAACAAAAAGCCTAACAATAGGCCCAGCAAGGCAAAAAAACCTATAAATGGAAGTAATCTTTTTACAGAAACGGCCTGTATAGGTATTCGATTGAGGGACTGTTTCCATGAAGCCCATTGAACCCATCCCCAAATGGCCGCAGCCAGATAGTAAGCCTGAAGAGCCATTTCAGCAAAAAGACCGGCTTTCAAATAGACCCAAGCTGTAAGCAGTACTGCCAAAATAGATATTGGCCAACACCAGATGACCCTTTTCACTGTAAGCCATACCGCCAGCAAGCTGAAGAAGACAGCAGAGTACTCTAAAACAATATGGAGCATCGAAGATCAGCAAAGTCGGCCACAGATCGATGTGCCCTAAGACTGACAGATAATTGCAGGAACTTAAAAGGCCGGTATCCAAGCTGATACCGTTGATAAACCGGGTCAATAAATGGATTGCGCTGCCAGACATAAACTCCCATAGCTAATCCCAGACTGAACTTGCCTGCCATTAGGTACTCGCCGACGTGCACACCTGCATGATGAGGGCTAAGGCTCCATCCTTCTTTTTGCGCTTGGGCACTTCGTTTTTCATCGGCTACCCATTCAACTCCTCCCCTCATCTCTGCTAAAAAACCATGCCTCCAGTGAACAGCTGCATCAAGGCCATAGACAGGAAGTCTTTTCTCATAAATATCTCCGGTTGCCCTTGACGTGTAAAGTAAACTCAATGCCCATGTGATTGGCTTCTCATTTTTCCAGGACCTTCTTCTTTCATACTGGAGGAATTCTGGTGCCGGGTTTAACATGTGCTGCAAACCTACCTGTATGGCCGGGTAATTCATCCCTTTGTTAGGTTCCTTCAGACCACCATTGGAAATATGGTTATAAAACACACCTACCGTGACAGAACTGCGTTGGCTGATGCGTAAGCCCATAGAAAGCCCGACTTGCATCAACAAACTGAGCCTTGAGCTGAAAAACAAATTATCCGGGTTGGAAATGGAGTCGTAAACCGCCGATAAATAAACAGGACCGGTAGCCAGCCGAAAGCCCCAAAACAGTTTACGATGAAAGCCAAAATAGGGCTCAACAAAGCCCATCAATGAGCTGCCTGTCCCGAGCAATTGTCTGTTTCGGTAATGGTGAAAACCTCCAATCAATCCGGTTTTGGGAGTGCAATAGCATGCTTCCCAGGCTTTTTGGCTGGTGTGAAGTCTGGAGTAAGACAGTTGAAATAGCAGAGGATAATAACTACTGATGGAAGCAATGGCAGTAGAATGAGGTATGATAAACGAAAGTCCAGACTCTAAGCCCAGCAGGGGAGTTGAGCTTGAGGCCTTTTTTACCGAATCGGTTTGTGCCTGAAGGGTTGAACTCATCAGGAGGCTCAGAAGCGATAGAATCAAATAAATCCTGCCCATTGAAGGCCCTAGTGTCAAATTCTTGAAATCCAGATGCAATATAAAACCAGGTTTTCTAATGTGGGTTTAAACGCTAATTTTGTGCGGCAAATAACAACTCCTATTTGCCATGAATCTTTCCTCCGATAAGTTTCTCTTTGAAGCATTAACCTACGACGATGTATTACTGCTTCCTGCTTATTCGGAAGTACTTCCACGAGACACCCAAACAACTACTCGCCTCACCCGCAACATCTATCTGAATATTCCTCTGGTATCTGCCGCTATGGATACAGTGACAGAGTATGAGTTGGCCATATCAATGGCTCATGAGGGTGGAATAGGATTCATTCATAAAAACATGAGCATCGAGCGGCAGGCCGATCAGGTAAGAAGGGTGAAACGCAGCGAAAGCGGTATGATCCTGGACCCTGTAACCCTGGACGTCAACAGCACCCTGGCCGATGCAATCAAAATCATGCGTGATTTCAAAGTGGGTGGTATACCTGTGGTGGATAAAAATGGGATTTTGGCCGGAATCATCACCAATCGTGACATACGATTTGAAAAGAATATGAAGCGTCCGGTTGCCGAAATCATGACCAGCGAAAATCTGATCACTGCAAGGGAAAAAATCTCATTGGAGGAGGCTGAAGGGATTTTACAAGAGTACAAGATCGAAAAACTGCCCATCATTGATGCCAGTCGTAAGCTGGTTGGACTGGTTACCTACAAGGACATTCTCAAAAAGAAAAACCGACCGATGGCCTGCAAAGATGAATTTGGCAGGTTAAGGGTTGGTGCAGCGGTTGGGGTCACTCCTGATCTATATGCCCGAATCGAGGCACTTAAAGCTGCCGGTGTGGATGTGGTGAGCGTTGATACGGCTCACGGACATTCAAAAGGTGTAATTGAAGCTACCAAAGAGGTAAAAAAACGCTTTCCTCAACTTGAATTAATCGTTGGTAATGTGGCCTCTTATGAAGGTGCATTGGCTTTGGCTGATGCCGGTGCCGATGCAGTTAAAGTCGGTGTGGGTCCGGGTAGTATTTGCACCACCAGGATCATTGCCGGCGTGGGCATGCCTCAACTTAGTGCTGTAATGGAAGCCTATCGTGCTCTCCAAAAACGTGAGATCCCCATCATTGCGGACGGAGGCATTCGTTTCAGTGGAGATTTAGTGAAAGCGCTTGCAGCAGGGGCAGATTCGGTGATGATCGGTTCACTTTTGGCAGGCACAGAAGAGGGCCCCGGAGAAGTCATTTTATTTGAAGGTCGTAAATTCAAATCTTACAGAGGAATGGGCAGCCTTGAGGCCATGGAAGATGGTTCTAAAGACCGGTATTTTCAGGATGCTGAAGATGATATTAAAAAACTTGTACCGGAGGGAATTGTCGGGAGGGTTCCATTTAAAGGCAAAGTAGCTGAAGTACTTTATCAGCTTACCGGTGGCTTAAAAGCAGGCATGGGTTACTGCGGGGCTGCTGACATTGAGTCGCTTAAAAAAGCAAGATTTGTAAAAATCACCAATGCGGGTATGATTGAAAGTCACCCGCATGATGTGCAAGTGACCCGAGAGGCACCAAATTACAGTCGAAAGTAGAAAAAGTGATCCGAAGTGGCTTATTGCCCGTCTTATCTGAGCAGCTCAGGGAACGATTGCTGATCGCCTGGTGCTTTTTCTCAGCCCTTCTGTTTATTGCATTTGATCTTAGCCGTTTCGAAGGTTTGTTCAGCCAACAGAGCATAGGTCTGGGAAACTTTGAGAAAAACCTTTTGCTCGTACAGTTTGAGCTATCCTGTTTTTTACTATTCAGGGAGCTACAACACCGCTCTGCTTCCCTCAGTTTTCTGGAGCAGATTCAAAAGGTATTTTCAAATGCTCTCTTTGTCTTGTTGCTTGCCCTGATCATTAAAACCTTTCTGTTTTTGAATAACCGTGGAGGCAATATGGATGCCATCCATCTGGTCCTTGATCTTATCTTTTTTGCTGCAGTTTGTCTGTTCCTGTTCAGCAGTTTTTTTACCTGGAAGCGGCTAATCTCCTATCAAAAAACAAGGTCTGTTGCAAGGTTCTGGAGCGTGTTCGAATGGATGATTCTTTTCGCCATTTTTTTCCAACTGCTTGACTTTCATTTTTTTGACAACACCTTTCTCCTAGCAATTGGCGCCATTTCAAGTCTTGGTCTGTTGCTAAGCTTTAATCTCAAATGGGTTGCTTATCTCAACCTGGTTCAAAAAGGCCAAAGCCTGCTCCTTATCCTTACTGCGGCGGCATGTACCCTATTTATGTACAGCGAGTTAAGCACTCTCAGTTCAACTCGATTTTTCAAAACAATTGATCTTTCCGGAAATCTGGTCGTGTTCAGCCTGTTTGTCTTTTTCATTTCCTACTCAGTCATTTCTTTGCTGGTGGTTACTTTTAACCTTCCGACATCTTCTGTATTTGAGCAGAAGTTTGGAGACCTGTTGCTTTTTCAACGAATCAACGAGGTGATTGAGCTGGGTCGTGCCGAAAAAGAAGTGGCCCAAGCCCTGTTGGAAGGAAGCCAAAGTTCTACGGCGTCTGATGCTGCATGCCTGGATATATTCAGTGATCAGGACTCCGGAATCCATCATTTTGCCACTGGAATTGACGAAGATCATTTCCAAAGAATAAAACATGGTCTCTTTTCGACCACCGGGCATGTGGAAAGTCTGTACTTCCAAAACATAAACCTCAAAAAAATACTCAAACAAGACGTAAGACAAGGTTTTCTCTCGGCATTGGTCATCCCTTTAAGAACTTCAAGGTCAGATATTGGCCAATTGATCCTGCTTAAAAAAGTAAGTGATGGCTTCGAAAAAGAAATGGTCGATCTGGTAAAATCATTTACCATCTCCGGAGCTCAATCGATTCACAATACCCGCCTGCTAAATCAGGAAAAAGAGAAGGAAAGGCTTCAGGCACAAATGGATATGGCAAGCGAGGTGCAAAAGGGCCTTATTCCACTTTCAAGTCTTGAAAACGATTTGTGCAGTGTGGCCGCTGCCTATAAGTCTGCCTTGGAAATTGGAGGTGACTATTTTGACCTGCAAATGGTCGGTGAAAACCTTGCCTTTGTCATGGGCGATGTTTCAGGAAAAGGGGCTTCAGCAGCTATCAACATGGCTCAGATGAAAGGGGTGTTCCAATCACTGATTCTTACCCATCCTGACCCCGCATCTTTTATTGCTTTGGCCAATCAGGCCATTGGAAACTGTCTCAAAGAGCGGAGTTTCATCACCTTGCTCTATGTGTACCTCTCCGCTCAGGAAAAAAACTTTTGTTTTGCCCGGGCAGGCCACTGTCCGGCGCTTTTTTACAAAAGTAGAACGGGTGAGTCCAGCTATCTAAACAGCAAGGGCTTAGGGCTGGGTATTATCAAATCAGCAGGATTTTATCAGCATATAGAAACTCCCACCATTCCATTTGAAACCAATGATCTCCTGCTCATTTTTACAGATGGTATCGTTGAGGCCCGCAATACACTCTTGGAGGAATTTGGATATGAGCGAATTGAGGCCTTTCTGGTCAAACATGTGGCCTATTCTGTACAGGAAATCTGTCGATTATTGCAGGAAGAAGTTCAACAATTCACCGGTGGCCATTGGGATGATGACTATGCCATTGCTATTTTCAGATTCAAATAAGTAACTTTCGAGCTATCGATCCGTTTAAGCCCATGCAAATCAATCAAAGCAAAGAAGGAAATACCATCGTATTGCAGCTTGCTGGAGATCTTGATGCATCCTCCGCCATTTATTTGGATGAAGAATTGGAAAAAGTTTTAGCCATGCCTGTTCAACGTATTTTTATTGATTTTGAGGCACTTCAATACATTTCATCAACTGGTCTTGGTGTTTTCGTATCCTATATGGACCGATTAAAAGAGCGTCAAGTTCAAATGGTCTTATACGGCATGTCAGCCAAAGTGCATCATGTTTTTTCTATTCTGGGCATTGACAAATTGCTCACCATCGTACCCACCAAAGATGCCGCTGCACAGATTATCTGATGATCAATTACTCCATCAAAACCACCTGTAAAAAAGAAAATCTCAAGCAGATCAGGGTTTTTGTTGGGGAGAAACTTCAGGAACTTGGTGTGAAGGAACCTGAGAGCGACTTAATGATACTTGCGGTTGATGAGGTGTGTGCAAACCTGATCATTCACTCCAACAAAAACAATAATCAACCTCTGGAGGTCAATATTATCCCTCAAAAAGAAGGAGTGGCCTTTGAAATCAAAGATCAGGGTAAGTATTTTGATTACAGTCTCTACGAGCCGCCCCAAATTGAAGACATCAGAAGAGAGCAGCGAAAAGGCGGTCTGGGTATGCTTTTGGTCAGAAAAATCATGGATCATATTCATTACGAGACCCATTCCGACTTCAATTCCTGCCATTTATTCAAGAAGGTAGCTTTCTAATACATTTTTACACTAATCTAGTTGAGGCCATACCGAAAAAGCATGGCCATTTTTTTTTAAACTTGCAGCCGTTTAAAATAAGTCTATTGTTCTCTACTCCATTATCTTTCTGAAGTTCGTCCATGATGTACACACAGCGCTTAGCCTACCTGATAACCATTATCACATCTGCCGGTATAGTTGTTTCTTGTGCCCCTAAAGTTGCCAAAACGCCTGAGAAGGCTCCTCCGGCAGTTTTGTTTGAAACAGGCTCAACTAAAACGACGGTTGATGACTTTCTTTATGTTTATGAAAAAAATAATGCAAAGTCTGAGCAGGCCTTCAGCAACAGCAGTTTGAGAGAATACCTGGATTTATACATCAACTTCAGGCTGAAAGTACAGGAAGCCGAAGCCATGAAACTTGATACCTCTGCGGCTTTCCGGGCCGAATTTGAAGGTTATCGTAAGCAATTGGCTCAGCCCTACCTAACAGAGAAAAAAGTAACCGATGCGCTCGTACAAGAAGCCTTCGCCCGTCAACAAGAGGAAGTCAGCATTAGCCACATCCTCATTCTTTGCCAACCTGATGCAGAGCCCAAGGACACCTTATTGGCCTACAACAGGGGCTTGAACGTGCTCAAACTTGCCCTTAAAAATGAGTCCTTTGAGAATTTGGCTAAAGAATATTCAGAAGACAAATCCGCATCATTCAACGGTGGAAATCTTGGGTATTTCTCAGCCTTTGATATGATCTATCCTTTTGAGTCAGCCGCCTATGCCATGAAACCCGGAGATCTTTCTGGTCCAATTCGCACACGGTTTGGATATCATGTACTTAAGATGAACGGACGCAGACCCTCAAGAGGCAAAGTAAGAGTAGCGCATATTTTAGTTCGTGCAACAGCAGGTATGCCGGCTGAAGACTCATTGGCCGCTTTACGCAAGGCTGAAGAAATACACAGTCGCCTCCTCAAAGGTGAAGGCTGGAATCAAATGTGTACCCAGTTTTCTGAAGACCTTGACAGTCGTGAACGTGGCGGAGAGCTTCGTGTATTTGCTTCAGGAACAGGGGTACCTACTTTTGAAGATGCAGCTTTTGCTCTTGAGAAACCCGAAGACATCAGTAAACCCATTTATTCCCCCTATGGCTGGCACATCATCAGGCTGCTGGAAAAGATAAAAAATGAAAGCTTCCAGGAGGCAGAAAGTAACTTAAAAACAAGAATTGCACGGGATCCCAGGTCGGAGCAAAGCAAAATCGTGCTGATCGAGCGGTTGAAAAGGGAAAACGGATTTAAAGAAAATAAGGCAACCCTTGACTACCTGGTAAGCCTTGCTGACTCCAGCCTATTCGAAGGAAATTTCAACTTTAACCCACAGGATAAAATGATCAAAAATGAGCTGCTACTTATCGGCAATCGCTCAATCCCTGGAACTGATTTTCTGACCTATACTCAGGGCAAAAAACGCTACACTCAAAATGTTTCTCCAGGCCACTATATGCGACTACTCTATCAGACTTATGCTGAGGAGCAGGTACTGGCGTATGAAGAAAGCTCCCTGGCTGATAAGCACAAAGACTACAGAATGGTGGTGAAAGAATACCGTGAGGGTTTATTGCTGTTCCAGTTGATGGAAGAAAACGTTTGGAATAAGGCACAAAAAGACACAGTAGGTTTGAAAGCCTTCTTTGAGCAACAATCCGGTCAATACCGATGGGAGAGCAGAGCCCAGGTTGTGATGCTGGAAAGCTCCAATGAGGAAGTGATGAAAAAATCCATCCAGCTTCTAAACGAACCTCGCTACCCAAGCAAAGAGCCACCTGTGCAAGATGTAAGCTTTACGCTTAACAGTAGTGCCCTAAGTTCTCAGGACAGCCTACGCCTTAGAACCTATGTCAGAGCCTTTGTTTCGAATGCTGCTTTGCAACTGGAGGTAACCGGATTTGCAGGAAAAAAAGAGAAAGCAAGCAAAGGCAGAAACCTTGGGCTTGATCGGGCAAATGAAGTGATCAATGTGCTTAGATTTTATGGGATACCTGTTGATAGGATGACGGCTACGGCTCCTGTGTTGAAAAAAGGTCAGGCAGAACCCGGCCCTATAGCCAACCTTAAAGTATACAGCACCTCAAAAAAGGCCATTGAACAATTAGCCAATCAGGCAGATCCTCTTGCTCTTAAAGTAACCGAAGGTAAGTACCAGCAAAAAGACTTGGCCCAGCTCAAACAAGTGAATATGGAAAAAGGGGAATACAACTTTTTGGAGAATGGCCGTTATATCCACATCCGAATTTTGGAGGTAGAACCTCCCCGTTCAAAAACACTCGATGAAGCCCGTGGGCAGGCCATCTCTGACTATCAAAACAAGCTGGATCAGGATTGGATCGCTGAATTGCGAAAGAAATATCCGGTGAAGATTAGCGAGCTAGAGTTTCAAAAACTGGTGAAAAAATAGAATTGAAGGGCCCTGTTGTCGTATTCTTTCTTACCGGATGTTTGATTTCGGGAGCTTTGCTCAGCAGTTGCTCTGAAAAAACAGGGACAGAAGCCATAGAATCTGCACCTACCGGAGAGAAAGCACTAGCTAGAGTTGGGGAAAAGTATTTATATGCCAGCGACATCAGCAGCCTTTTGCAAACAGCTGAAAACCCATCCGATAGTGTTCAAAAGGTAAAACTTTTTGTAAGTACTTGGGTAAAACAACAATTGCTTATCAACGAGGCAGAGGCAACCCTTAAACCGGAAGAGACTGAAATCCAGCTAAAACTCCAGAAGTATAAGTATGATCTCATGCTATATGAGTTGCAGAAGCTTGAAATTCAAAACAAGTTGAATACGCAGGTCGATGACCAGGAGATAGAGGAGTTCTACAAAAAGCATAAAGCCGACTTTGAATTGAAAACCCCAATCGTCAGAGGGTATTTTTTAAAGCTGCCGCTCAACTCGCCCAAATTGCCTAAAGTCACGCAATGGTTGAACAATCCGGTGCCAAAGAATAAAGAAGACTTACTAAGGTACTGCAACCAATTTGCCACATCTTACAGCTTGGACGACTCACTATGGATCGATTTTGAAGAAATGGTGGCCAACACCCCTTTTGGCAATCTTATTAACAAAGCAGCGTTGTTAAAAAGCAATCGGTTGGAGAGCAACCAGGATAGTGACTTTCACTATTTCATTCGGGTGCTGGAGTATCGTCTGGCTCAGGATGTTGCCCCATTGGAGTTTGCAAGAGATCGAATTATCAAAAGCATCGTCAACCGTCGTAAACTGGATGTGTTGAATGCAATGGAAGAACGAATTTATAAGTCCGCAAAAGAGAAAAATGGTTTTGAGGTCTATTAAAATATTTCTAGTGCTGACACTTCTAATGCTGGTCAGCAACACCACTTGCCTGGCACAGGGAGAAGGTCTATTGCTGGAGGAGATCATCGCTAGAGTGGATAACAGGATCATCCTGAAATCAGAATTTGACTTCAGGCTTTATCAGTTTAAGTCCGAAGCCTTTCAACAGGAAGATGCTGATTCAAAATGTAAAGTGCTGGAAAGCATGCTGGTTGAGAAACTCATGTTAGCCAAAGCGGACATCGACTCCATAGTTGTGGAGGAGTCTCAGGTTGACGCCAATCTGGAGCAAAGAATGCAGTATTTTATTCAACAGTTTGGTTCCACAAAAAAACTAGAGGCAGCCTATGGCAAGTCCGTACAGGATCTGAAAACAGAGCTTAGACCTCAGATCAAAGAGCAGCTTGTTTCCAAAAAAATGCAGGATGATATTACAGCAAAGGTTAAAATTACCCCTGCGGAAATCAGAAAGTTTTTCAACGAAATTCCACAGGATAGCCTGCCTTTTTTCCCGGCTGAGGTTGAAGTAGCACAAATTGTAAAGTATGCCCCTGTAAGCAAGTCTCAGCGAACCGAAGCAAAACGCAAGCTTGAGGAAATTAAAGAAAAGGTTCTCAGTGGCCAGTCTTTTGAAGAGTTGGCAAAAATTTACTCGGAAGATCTGGGGTCTAGAAAAGCCGGCGGCGAACTAGATTTTAGAAAGAGGGGTGAACTTGTCCCAGAATATGAAGCTGCTGCTACGAAACTTAAGCCGGGTGACATGTCCGAAGTAGTGGAAAGTCAATTTGGATTTCACTTGATCCAGCTCATTGCCCGCAGGGGAAACGAATTTAACTCGAGACATATCCTCATCAAACCCAATTCAAGTGATTTGGATGTGGGTGAAGCGATACAATTTCTTGACAGCCTTCGCAACCTGATTCTGGCCGACAGCATTGCATTTGAAAAAGCAGCCCGAAAATATTCTGACGACAAAATCACGTCTGCCAACGGTGGATTTTTCTTCGACCGGGAGTCCAACATCAACCGGTTGGCACTGGATGCTTTGGAGTCAGGCATCTTTTTCGCCATTGACACCATGCAACCCGGTGATATTTCAATGCCTGTTCCGTTTAGGACAGCAGATGAAAAAGAAGCTGCCAGATTGATCTTTTACAAATTGAAAGTGCCTCCTCATCAAGCCAATATGATGGATGACTATGTGAAAATCTACAATGCCGCTTTGGCAGATAAAAAAGCAGACACTGTTGACAAATGGTTCAACAGGATCAAGAAAGACGTGTTCATCTCCGTAAGCGAAGAGCTCAAAGATTGTCAAATACTTAATGATCAACCATGACCGAGTTTAAAAATGATGTAGAAGCCGCTGAAAGCTTCAATCAGGCCTTCAAAAACCTGGAAAAGGAAATTCATCGTGTGGTGATCGGACAAGATGAGGTGGTTAAACTCTTGCTCATCAGCATATTTACCCAAGGTCACAGCTTACTTGTTGGAGTACCAGGACTTGCCAAGACATTGTTGATCCAGACCATAGCCAAAACGCTTGATTTAAAATTTAACCGAATTCAGTTTACTCCGGACCTCATGCCTTCCGATATTCTGGGTTCTGAAACATTGGATATCAATCGAAACCTGAAATTTATCCGGGGACCGGTATTTGCCAACATCATTCTGGCGGATGAAATCAATCGTACTCCTCCTAAAACTCAGGCCGCCTTGCTGGAAGCCATGCAGGAGTACAGTGTGACCATCGCCGGGGTGCATTATCCCCTTGAAAGGCCTTTTTTCGTGTTGGCAACGCAAAACCCAATTGAACAGGAAGGAACATATCCGCTTCCCGAGGCACAGCTGGATCGTTTTATGTTCAATATACAGCTAAGCTACCCCAGCCTAAATGCTGAGATTGATATTGTAAAGGCAACCACTTCTGAAAAATTCTATTCCCCGCAAACTTTGCTACATAGCACCGAAATACTAGCCTATCAAAATCTGGTGAGAAAAGTGCCCGTAGCTGATCCTGTGGTCGAATATGCAGTTCAGTTGGTGCATCGTACACGGCCACTCGAAGCCTCTTCCAATCAGCTTGCCAACGATTACCTGGAGTGGGGTGCCGGACCAAGGGCTTCTCAAAACCTTATTTTAGCTGCCAAGTGTCATGCCCTGGTAGCGGGTAAGTACTCCCCTGACATTGAAGATGTAAAAGCTGTCGCCTTACCGGTGCTCAGACATAGGGTAGTGCGAAATTTTAAAGCAGAAGCGGAAAATATTAGTACGGACAGCCTGATCCTAAAGCTGTTGTAATCAGTTTCGAATTCTAAGGAGGTTGCCGCTCAACTGGGTGTTAAAGCGTCTTAGGGGGAAGGATGCCGGACCTGAAGTAGGCCGACCATCAAAACCAAATTGCGAGCTGCAGCAGGTGTCAATTAAAAAAAGTCGGGAGCCATGTACGCTTATCCGCTCACAGGTATCAAGCGGTCGAAAAGTGCAAATGCGATCAAATGCCAGGTATGTACCTGCATTTTGCCTGTAAACTAAGATACCTCTCCTGCCGCCCTCCAGGTAAGTGTAGCCTCCATCAATTTGTAAGTCCTGATACTGAATATTGGTCACAACGATTGAAATATCAACGAATGGCTCCAGATCAGGAAGCACCTGCTGTGGGGTATCTCTGCAGGCAAACAGCAGCAGGAATAAAAACAAAGGGAATCTGTTAACTGGAATAGTCATAAAAACCCTTTCCTGATTTCCGCCCGTGGTGTCCGGCCTGTACTTTCAATTGCTGAGAACGACTTGGCCTAAACCTGGCTTCTTGAAAAAACTGCTGGTACATGGTACTTGTTACTGAAAAATTGGTGTCGACCCCAATCAAATCCATCAACTTAAAAGCTCCCATCTTAAAACCCTGAGCTTCCAGTATCCGGTCGATGGTTTCATGATCTGCGGCACCTTCTTCCAAAAGTCTTAGGCTTTCCACATAGTAGTGTCTTGCCACCCTGTTAACAATAAATCCCGGGCTGTCGTTAGCAAAAACAGGTCTCCTCCCCCATAATTCGGCCAAACCAGCTATTTTTTGAGCCACCTCGGGCAGGGTTGCCACACCAGAAATCACTTCAACAAGTTTCATGATATGGGCAGGATTAAAAAAATGCATACCGACAAAGCGTTCAGGGTGTTTCAAACCGGTAGCAAGCTGGGTAATGGGTATCGAGGAAGTATTGGAAGCAATAATGGTTTGATCAGTGTTTTCAGACTCCAACACTCGGTACAACCCATGTTTGATATCCGTTTTCTCCACAATAGCTTCAATAATCACATCTGCCTTAAGTCCGTAAGCCTCATTAACGAGTTCCAGCCTCTTCATGTATTCTTCTGAATTCCCTTGCAGCTGACCTCTCTCAATTGACTGAGAAATGGTCTTCTGAATAGCTCCTCTGGCTTTCTCCAGCATGGCAACATCAATGTCAAACAACAAGGTAGGATGACCCGCTGCCAAGGCAAGATGGGCGATACCTTGGCCCATGGTGCCTGCCCCGGCAATTCCTATGCGATGCTCTGAAGTAATTTCTCTCATGTTACTGCCTGAAACTGATTTAAGAAGCGCACATCGTTTTCAGTAAACAAACGCAAGTCCTTGATCTGATATTTTAACATGGTGATACGCTCTATGCCCATTCCAAAAGCGAAGCCGGTAAACTCATCGGGATCGATACCACAGTTTCGCATCACCTCAGGGTGAATCATACCTGCGCCCCCAATTTCTACCCATCCGCTTTGTTTGCAAACGTTACATCCTTTCCCTTTGCAGAGCAGGCAGGTTATGTCCATTTCTGCACTTGGCTCTGTGAATGGGAAAAATGAAGGCCTGAATCTGATTTCGATTTCTTTAAAAAAGAGCTCTTTACAAAAGTGATACAAGGTGTCTTTCAAATCCTTAAAAGAAACTCCCCTGTCAATATAAAACCCTTCTACCTGATGAAATAGGCAATGAGCCCTGGCTGATATGGCCTCATTTCTAAAGACCCGGCCAGGTGCGATTGATCGAATAGGTGGTTTTAATCGCTCCATGGTTCGTATTTGCACGGAGGAGGTATGGGTTCGCAATGCAATATCAGGTGAGCGGGAAATGAAAAAAGTGTCCTGCATCTCTCTTGCCGGATGATCGGCAGGAAAGTTCAAGGCAGTAAAGTTATGCCAGTCATCTTCGATTTCTGGTCCTAATGCCAGGTTAAATCCAAGACGTTCAAAAACCTGTACGATCTCTGTCTTCACCAACGAAATGGGATGTCTGGAGCCGCTTCGTCCGGGTACATCAGGGAGTGTAAAATCAAAATCCTTTTGCTGATCATCCTGATCTAAAAGTAACTCTGTTTGCTGCTGAAAAACAGTCCATTTTTGCTGTGCAACGTCTTTTAACCTGTTTACTTCCGCTCCAAAAGCTTTTCTTTCTTCTACCGGAAGGTCTTTTAACTTTTCAAACAAGACTGCAATCTTTCCCTTTTTGCCTAAAAACAGGTTTTTAAAAGCGTCTAGATCCGAAGACTGATGGAATGAAAACTGCTCTATTTCATTGAGCAGGTCTGTGGTTGAGGCATGCATACCTACAAAGATAGTCAAATCATCTGCCCCCTAAGTCACAGGTTTTTACTTGTTAATATTGATATATTTGCACTTTATGGCTTTCAAAGCGTTAGCTACAACCTTAACTATACTTCTACTCACCGGCAGCACTTTTGCATCGGATTGGGGAGATGAACGTATGGTTAGCAGCAAGGATCAGTCATTTGAAAAGCTATCTTCCTATGCGTTAAATTTCGCAAAGAAGAAGAAAAAACCTACCCGAAAAGGCTACGATGGCTCAGGCTTTGCACTAAAGGCGATGCCTGCTTTGTTTTGGAATTCATTTTCAATTGAGGCCGAGTATCCAGCAAGTCGCCAATTTAGCATTGCTCTTTCTACCATCTTTAAACTTGGAAGAACAGATGGCCAAAGAAGTAATTTCAAAGTGAACCCTGCAGACTATCTAGACAACGGATTCAGAGTGGAGCTTCAGGTAAGGTATTTTTTAAATGGTTTCGCCCCTCTAGGGCTCTATGTTTCTGCCTTTGCTTCTTATGGACAAATCGTTTATTTTGATGGTACAACCCGGCCTTATTCACTTTGGAACAGGGTGAAGGAGCAAGATAATTTAAGAAACAGGTCAGGAATTACAAAACCTCAACCTATTGGAGGAGGTGCAGGTCTGGGCTATCAGTTGATGATTATTCCAAAAAGAATTGTCGCTAATTTTTTCATAGGGGTACAAACTAACGTCGATGGAGATAATACAATCTTCCTCTCCGGTTACGTTGCGCCCTCAATCGGTATCATATTATGATGATCATGAAAAAAGTAAAGAGGTTCCTGCTTTTGATGACTTTCGGGTTTATGGTATTGCCTATAGCATGCAATAATGACTCAGAAGGAGTTGATCCAAGTCTGGTAGGCGTTTGGACGGATGAGAATAATCTGTACCACTTCAAATCAGATCTTCGATACGGCATCAAATATCTCAGAAAAGGCCAGGGAAATGATAGTATACTGACAGATAGTGTATTCGGAACTTACACTGTAGATACCCGCCGAAGCAACATTAGTTTCTTTCAGGAAGGCTTCCTGCTAAGGTCGGATAGCCTTGTATTCAGTGCTTTGAGTGGTACAACCTGGAACTACTCGATCAGCGGGAATCAGCTCAATTATGAAAGCCGCACTACATCTGGCACTTTGTTTAAAGTCCCTTAACTGATGTCCTTTGCTGCGGGTCATATTT
Source organism: Cytophagaceae bacterium (assembly GCA_027488815.1). Taxonomy (GTDB): domain Bacteria; phylum Bacteroidota; class Bacteroidia; order Cytophagales; family JAIYAX01; genus JAIYAX01. The sequence goes on from JAIYAX010000006.1 coordinate 244,971, forward strand.
TGACTTGCCTGAGCAGGGAATGGCGGTCAGAATGGAGAAATAAAAATACCATAGCGGCTTCTTTGCTTTTTGTTGTCGCAACTGCTTACCTAATTTATTTCTCATTTAAAATTGGCCGTATCTCAGTTGCTCCACCTGTGTGGGTAAGCCTTTACTGGATGGTGCTGTTGTTTTCTTCATTGTCCGTCATGGTCAAAACATTTGCTTTTGAGGAAAGGGGTATGTTTTATTTCAGCTATCCTCTTTTTCACCCGATGGTTTTAGTGTTTAGTAAATGGCTGGTTCAAAGCATTCAACTACTGTTTGTATCAGGTATCGCTTTGCTATTGTTTCAATTGTTGCTGTCAAGCCCTCCTGAAATGAACTGGGCAGGCTTTTTGGTCATCGTAGCTAGCGGGTCTATTGGCTTTGCTGCCACACTGACCATGATTGCAGGCATTGCAGCCAGAGCTGAAAACAGCAGCTTGCTCTTGTCAATATTGTCATTGCCTTTGCTCCTCCCTCAATTGAGCATGGTCATTAAAGGTGGTTTTACCATGGCTCAAGGCTTTGAAAGCAGCTTGATTTTCGATGAATTAATTATTCTCTGGGGCTTAAATTTGATTGCCTTATCATTGAATTTGGCCCTGTTTAGCTACATTTGGCGTAGATAGTCAATGAAAGAATTAGCTTCGATCGCCTGGTGGAAATGGGCCTGTGCAGGATTATTGATTTATACCGTGGTTGGAGGTCTCTTACTGGAAGTTCCCCGACTGCCCATTCTCAATGAAAGCATTAGAAACCTTTACTTTCACGTCCCCATGTGGTTTGGAATGATCATTCTGCTTACCGTGTCAGCTGTTTATTCGATTCGTACTCTTTTGAAATATAACCCTTTAGATGACCTCAAGGCACAAAATAGTGTGCATGTAGCCCTGCTTCTGGGTATACTTGGGATTGTAACCGGCATGCTTTGGGCTAAGTATACCTGGGGGGCCTATTGGAGTAATGATCCCAAACAAAATGCGGCAGCTATCGGCCTGCTTATCTATTTTGCATATATGATTTTAAGGGGGTCTTTCGCTGACGAGCAATTACGGGCACGAATCAGCGCAGTATATAATGTGCTGGCCTTTGCATTGTTTATACCTCTGATCTTTATTTTACCAAGGCTTACCGATTCGTTGCATCCCGGTAATGGTGGAAACCCTGGCTTCAACAGCTATGATCTCGATGCCCGCATGCGCTTGGTATTTTATCCTGCCGTCATAGCCTGGACATTGATTGGCTGGTGGCTGGTAGATTTGATGAACAGAGTGCATGTGCTTAACAACGAAGAAGTAGAAGCATGAGAAACTTTCTTGCAGGTCTGTTTGTCATTCTTTTAGGCTTTCTTAGTGCAGGAAAATCATTTGGACAAAACAGTGTCGAAATGGCTGACCAATTGAGGGCTGATGGAAAAATTTATGTGGTCGTTGGTGTCTTTTTACTGATCTCGGCAGGAATATTGACCTACTTGATTTTCATTGATTTAAGACTTAAAAAGCTGGAAAAACAACGTTCTGAAAACCAAAAAGAATTGAAAAAATGAAGAAGTTTCATCTATTCATCATTCTGGTAGTTGGTGTTGCCATCTTTGTGATCGCTTCAACTGCCGGAGATGCCTCTGTTTATGTTTCATTTAATGAGGCTAACACTATGCAAGCACAAGGCGAAAATGAGAGTGTTCACGTAGTAGGCCAACTTACCCGCAACGATCAGGGAACCATCGTTGGAATCAACCAATCGGATAAATTGAGCTTCAGCTTTCAGATGGTGGATCAGCAAAACAATGTGAGGACTGTAGTGTATAATGAGCCAATGCCCCCAGATTTTGAACGCTCCGAACAAGTTGTTGTTATTGGTAAAATGAAAGGAGAGGTTTTTTTAGCTGAAAAAATTCTGCTCAAATGCCCATCCAAGTACGAGGAAAAAGAGGTTCAGGCTTAAGGCCTAGAAAAAACAAGGAATGAACTCAACTTTACAATTGTTGCCCGGCCAGATCGGGCATTTTTTTGTTATTCTGTCTTTTGTATCTGCCCTAGTGGCGGTGTTGTCATATGCCTTTGCCATTAAAGCAGATGAGGCAAACCAGCAGGCCTGGTTTCGATTTGCAAGAACAAGCTTTTATCTGCATTCTATTTCCATCTTTGGGATTGTTGTTAGTCTGTTCTACATTATTTATCATCATCTGTTTGAGTATCACTATGCTTGGAGCCACTCATCGCTGAGTCTACCTACTCACTATATGATCTCCTGTTTCTGGGAAGGACAAGAAGGATCATTTCTTTTGTGGTTGTTTTGGAATGCGTTATTAGGCCTTATCCTTATCCGCACCAATAAAATCTGGGAAGCCCCGGTCATGGTAGTCTTCGGGCTGGTACAAGTCTTTTTAGCCTCCATGATTCTTGGTGTGGTGATTGGTGAGGGTTTTAAAATTGGAAGTTCTCCTTTCATATTGATGAGAGAAGCCATGTCAAATGCTCCGGTTTTTACCTCAAATTCTAATTTCATTCCTCAGGATGGCAACGGGCTAAATCCCTTGCTACAAAATTACTGGATGGTCATTCATCCACCCACCCTCTTTTTAGGCTTTGCTACAACTCTTATTCCTTTCGCTTATGTCATTTCAGGCTTATATCTGAAAAAATACAGGGAATGGATCAGACCGGCCTTGCCTTGGGCTCTCTTTTCTGCAGCTGTGCTGGGGTTAGGTATCTTAATGGGCGGGTATTGGGCTTATGAAACGCTTAATTTTGGTGGTTACTGGAATTGGGACCCGGTTGAAAATGCAGTGTATGTCCCATGGCTGATTTTGATTGCTGCCATCCATACCATGATTGTGTTCCGAAAAAGCGAAACAGCACTCAAGGCTGCTGTCATATTGAGCATTTTAGTTTTTCTACTCATCCTCTACTCCACTTTTCTCACACGAAGCGGAATATTGGGAAATGCCTCTGTACATTCGTTTACAGACCTTGGTTTAAGCGGTCAGTTGCTCATTTATTTACTTGTTTTTACCATAGGGGCTCTCTTTTTATTGATCTATAGATGGAGATCATTGCCCTCCACTAATGAAGAAGTGTCAACTTACTCTCGTGAGTTTTGGATATTCATGGGAGCAACGGTTTTATGTCTTTCCGGATTTCAGGTGATTGCTGTTACTTCCATACCGGTTTACAACAGTCTTCTGGAGGCTTTTGGTGTTAGTTCAAACATTGCCCCACCTGCAGATCAGATTGCGTTTAACAACAAGTTTCAACTTTGGTTTGCCTTGGGCGTAGCACTTCTTTCCGGTGTAGGTCAGTTTTTCTGGTGGCAAAAAATAGACAAAAAGGTGCTCTGGAATTCACTATCTGCTCCTTTTGTAGCCACTATGGTGATCAGTGCGGCGGTGATTGTACTGGCTAAAGTGGGGGACATCAAATACATCCTCTTACTTACCGCTTCATTATTTACCATTATTGCCAACGGATTCATTCTATTCCAAATCGCCAGAAAAAGCCCAAAACTATCGGGCGGTTCAATTACCCATATCGGTATAGGGCTGGTATTGGTGGGTATTTTGTTTTCCTCCGGATACTCAACGGTTATTTCCATGAACCAATCCGGACTGGTCTATCATAGTCAGTTTAGCGAGGATATGAACAGGGAAAATATATTGCTCTGGTATAACACCCCTGTGAAAATGAAAGACTATGATGTGACCTACAAAGGAAAAGCCATCGAAGCCGCAGGCTTCCCGGGCTTTATACCGATGTCAAAAGTCTCACAAACGCCTGACCCTTTCAGAGTAATCGCCAGCTCTGATTTGACTTATAATAAAAAGGTATACTTCACTACCGGAGACACTCTATCCATAGACCCAGTTAATACCTACTACCAGGTAAGCTATGCTACAAATGATGGTAAAAGTTTTGACTTGTATCCCAGAGCTCAGGTAAACCCCAGCATGGGCTTAATCGCTTCACCCGATATTAAGAGGAAGCTGTCTCATGATCTTTATACCCATGTCTCTTCTATTCCTGACCCTACTGATCAAAAGGAATGGAAAGAGAAAAGTTGGGACACATTAAGTATTGGAGATACTTTCTTCATCAATGATTACATCGTCATTTTTAATGGAGTGAGCAGAGTTAAAGAGGTAGAAGGGGTACAATTAGGCCAGCAGGATGTAGCCATTAAAGCCTTACTGGAGCTCGTTTCTACTGGTAAAGAAGAGTTATTAGAGCCATTGATGATCATCGATGAAGGCATGATTGGAAGATTTCCCTCCACAAATGAAAATCTTGGTATCAAGGCCACATTAGAGGAAGTGATACCAGCAGAGGGCAGGTTTGTCTTTAGCAGCCAACACACACAGAAAGATTATATCATCATGAAAGCCATGGAAAAGCCGGCGATCAATGTACTTTGGATTGGAACTTTGGTGGTGATGATAGGGTTTGGGGTTGCCATCCAGCGTCGTTATTCCGAATTTGCCTCTATGCGAGATAAAAACGTTGAATAAAGTGTCAGCAAACCAGCAAAGGCTGAAAATTGGAGTTCTTGGAGGAGGACAACTTGGCAAGATGTTGTATCGGCCTGCGATACAACTCGACCTTCAACTTTTCTTCATGGATCCTGACCCTGAGGCACCCTGTAGTAAAATAAGCCCTCACTTCACACAGGGTCGGCTGACTGACTTCAATGAGGTAATGAATTTTGGGGCAGATAAGGATTTGATCACCATAGAAATTGAAAATGTCAACACCGATGCCTTGCAAGAGTTAGAAAAGCAAGGCAAGATGGTTTTCCCACAGCCTCATATCATCAAATTAATACAGGATAAAAGACTACAAAAGCAGTATTACAGGGATCATGGTTTCCCTACTGCTCCTTTTCATCTGATCGATCAGCCTACTGATGCTCAACGCTATCTTGAGTTTTTCCCGGCCTTTACCAAACTGGCCAAAGAGGGATATGATGGAAAAGGGGTACGGAAAATCAATGGGATGGAGGATTTTCATTTGCTTTTTGACGCACCTGGCCTTTTGGAGAAAGCTGTTGAGATCGAAAAAGAGATTTCAGTATTGGTTAGCCGAAACCAACAGGGTGATTGCATAACCTATCCTGTTGTTGAGCTTGTCTTCGACCCCAGGTACCACCTGGTTGATTACCTTTTGGCACCTGCTGATATCTCAAAGGAGCTTGCTGAACAAGCAGAGCAGCTGGCCATAAAACTGGCACAAAGTTTAGGCATAGTGGGGATATTGGCAGTTGAAATGTTTATCAGTACATCAGGAGAGCTTTTGATCAACGAAATAGCACCCAGAACCCATAACAGTGGTCATCACTCCATTGAAGCCTGCTACACCTCTCAGTTTGAGCAGCAACTGCGTAGTATTACCAATATGCCACTAGGCTCTACCAGACAAATCAAAAAAGCTGCAATGGTTAATCTTATTGGAGCTGATGGTTATTTCGGTCGGGTACTTTATGAAGGCATTGATTCCTTACTAAAATTAGAAGGTGTGTATGTCCATCTCTATGGCAAAACTGAAACAAGACCCGGTAGAAAAATGGGCCATGTGACTATTTTAGCTGATGACCATTCGGAATTGGTGGAGAAAGCAAAAGCCGTTAAAAACAAAATAAAAGTAGTATCTTGATCCATGGCAGATAAGGTAGCACAAGTAGCCATTATTATGGGGAGTCAGTCTGATCTGGTGGTCATGCAGGAAGCAGCATTGATATTAGAGGAGCTGCAACTAATGTCGGATGTTACAATCGTTTCAGCGCATCGTACACCTGTTCGAATGGTTGAATTTGCGCAGTCTGCAAGAGAAAAGGGATACAAAGTAATCATTGCCGGTGCCGGTGGTGCCGCTCACTTACCGGGGATGGTGGCTTCATTAACCTCATTACCTGTTATTGGTGTTCCTGTGAAGTCAAGTAATAGTATTGATGGATGGGACAGCCTATTGAGTATAGTTCAGATGCCGGGAGGTGTTCCTGTGGCAACAGTGGCTGTAAATGGAGCAAAAAATGCAGGCATCTTAGCTGCACAAATCATAGGAGCAACAGATCTTGAAGTGGCAAAACGGCTTGATGAATACAAAGAAAAGCTGCGACTTTCGGTAATGGAGCAAGCACAATCCTTCGAAATGCATGGCTGGAAAAAGAAAAGTATCGGATTTTAATTCAATATACATTATGAGAAAAGTACTTGTCTTGTTGTTTATGTTTCTGGCCTGCTATCAGTCGGTTTTGGCCCAGAAAATCATCGAAAAAGGTAAAAGAAAACCTGCACCCGAGTTCACACTCCGTAGTCTTGAAGGCAGTAAAGTAAGCCTTTCACAACTGAAGGGTAAAGTAGTTTATATCGATTTTTGGGCTAGTTGGTGTGGTCCTTGTCTGGCAGAAATGCCTTCCTCAAAAAAACTGAGGGAGTCAGCCTTGGCTAAAGAAGTTACTTTCGTTTACGTCTCGATCGACAGCCGGGAAGACAAATGGAAAAATGCCATCAATGCAAAGGATGTTAAAGGTATAAACCTGATTTCACTCAATGGGAATGAAGATGGTTTGGGAGATAAATATGATTTCCCCTACATCCCCAGGTATGTGTTAATTGATAAAAAAGGCAATATCGCAGACTTTGACGCAAAGCGGCCTAGCGATAAAGGAATTGAAAAAGACTTACAAACCCTTCTGACAGAATAATTTTAAACGTATGGATAAACCGGTCATTGTTCAAAAAAGCCCTATGGTAGCTGAGGTCGCTCCCGGCACTTATTTCTGGTGTGCTTGTGGGCTCAGTAAAAAACAACCTTATTGTGATGGTTCTCATAAGGGCACTGCCTTTACACCCATTAAAACCCTCATCGAGGAGACCAAGAATATTGCATGGTGTGCCTGTAAAAACAGCGAGAATAGGCCGTTTTGTGATGGCACTCATCGGAACCTATAGTTTCTGATACGATGGCCCCTCTCTTGAGGGGCTTTTTTTTGACAATAAATACTTACTTTTCCACTCACTCTTAACCATCGAACCATTAGATCATGAGAAAATTTAATATATGTGTGATTGGTGGGGGACCTTCAGGCTATGCAGCTGCTATGAGGGCCCATGATTTTAAAAAATCAGTCATCCTTATCGAGCGGGATAAAGTAGGAGGGGCAGGAGTTTATAACGGGGCACTTAGTTCCAAAACCATGTGGGAGCTGGCAAGAGAGTACGCCAACCTGCAAAAAAGAAGTAAGAAGTATGGCGGCGATGGGATCAGGTTTTCCTTTTCAGATATGATGAATGAGGTCAAAGAGGCTGTATTTGAAAGGAAAAGTATACTTGAAAATCATCTGTATTGGTTACAAAAAACAACCCCAAGTGATCTGTTTGCTCTTGAAAACGGAAGTGCAAGACTACTGAGTGCTCATCAAGTTGAAATTACAAAAGCAGACCAAAGCACAGAGATTATAGAAGTAGACCATGTGATTCTGGCCACAGGCAGCAGGCCACGTTACTTACCGAATGTGCCTATTGACGAAAAGATAGTAGTCACCAGCGATGGTATCCACAACTTTACTGAGTTTCCAAAAAGTCTTTTAATCGTTGGTGCCGGAGTCATAGGCTGCGAGTTCGCTACTATCTTTTCCAATTTTGGAAGGACCAAGGTATACATGATTGCCCGTGAAGATCGTATTCTGCCTTTTGAAGATGCTGATGTGTCCAGCATCATAGAAAAAAACATGGAAGCAAGTGGTGTTACCTTGTTTAAAAATGCCGGACTTGGATCCATGGAAATTAAGGACGGTGTAGTTGATTTTACCATTCAATACAAAAATGGATTTGTAGAAAATCACCGGGTGGAGCGGGCACTTATTTCTGTAGGCCGTGTTCCCAATCTCGAAAATTTAGGTATCGATCAGATAGGAATAAAGCTTAATCAGGCCGGACATATTGAAGATGATGATACACGAACCAACGTACCCAACATTTATGCTGTAGGAGACCTTACCGCAGATATCGCATTGGTTAATGTAGGTGAACTGGAAGGCAGGCATGCGGTTGAAAAAATCGTCACCAACACCATTCAAAGGCTTGAGTATGATAATATTTCTACCATCATGTTCCTCAATCCTGAAGCAGCAGGTGTGGGATTAAACGAACAACAGGCAAAAAAGGCAGGACTTAACTATAAGGTAGTTTCGCTTGACTATTCATGCATTGCAAGAGCAGTTGCAATGAGAAATACCCAGGGCTTTTTTAAAATTCTTGTCACCGATGACAACGAGATGAAAATTCTTGGAATGAGAGCACTGGGTGAACATGCCAGCAGTGCCATTCAGGCAGTGGCATTACTAATTTCGATGAATAAAGGAATTGAAGAACTGGCAGAATTAATTCATCCGCATCCCTCCATCATTGAAGGTGTTCAGGAATGCGTAAGAGCACTTCTAGGAAAATCTATCTTTAAGCCGGAAGCGATATTGGATGCCCTTAACTGCAAGCGCTGTGTACAAGGCGTATATGAGGATCTAATTCACGCCAGATGAGGCTAAGTATTTCCTCTTGCCCTCATCAAGGAAGTCGATAAATCGTTGCACTTCAAGATCATACGCTTTAGGCTGAACCAGCAAGTCTCCATTGCTATTCAATAGAACATAATACGGCTGAGCATTATTATTAAACTTTGTGATTTGAAGGTCAGCATTGATGCTTCCTATGGTTTTCTTCATTTTACCATCGTATTTAGACACCAACCATTCTGACTCAGGAAGTGTGGTCTTGTCATCGACATACAAAGCCAGAATGACATAGTCTTCCTTAAGTCTCTGCAAAACAGCCGGATGTGACCAAACACGTGCTTCCATTTCCCTGCAATTCACACAACCATGGCCAGTGAAGTCAATAAACAATGGCTTCTTTTCATTTTTTGATGCCTGGAGAGCTTCTTTATAATCGAAATAGCCCTCTAGTTGATGCGGTAGCTTAAAAAGTTCTGAATACCGAACTGTTTTAGCTGAAGCACCTCCTGTCTCCTTGGTCTGCATAGAGAGGTTAAAGTCTTGCCCGGTAAGTGGTGGCAGGTAGCCAGTGAGGGCTTTTAAAGGGGCACCCCATAAACCCGGGATCAGATATATGACAAAAGAGAAGGTAAGAACAGCCGACAAAAGCCTAGAAACACTTATTTTCTCCGTTGGGCTATCATGAGGAAGGCGAATTCCTCCAAGTAAATAAACCCCCATCAAAGCGAAAATGGCTATCCAGATGGCCAGGAATACATCCCGATCCAAAATGCCCCAATGGTAAACCTGATCGGCTATGCTCAGAAACTTTAGTGCAAGAGCCAATTCCAAAAATCCCAACAAAACCTTAACGGTATTTAACCAACCGCCTGACTTTGGCAAAGAACTTAGCCAGCCCGGAAAAATAGCGAACAGTGAAAAGGGGATTGCAAAGGCTAGTGAAAAACCAAACATTCCTATGATTGGCTTAAGGTTTGCGCCCCTGGCACTTTCCACCAAAATGCTCCCTACCAATGGCCCGGTACAGGAAAAAGAAACCAGCACAATAGTAAAGGCCATGAAAAAAACACCATACAGACCACCTTTGTCCGACTGACGATCTGCCTTGTTTACCAGCCAGGCCGGAAGCACGATTTCAAACATTCCTAAAAAGGAAAAAGCAAAGACCAGAAAGATCAAAAAGAAAAACAAGTTTGGCAGCCAATGAGTGCTCAGAAAGTTGGCAGCTTCAGGTCCTACAGTTTTCGCCACTAGGGTACCGATCACTGTGTAAATGGCGATAATGGAAAACCCATAAAACAAGGCCTGCTTTATACCTTCCAGTCGGCTGGTGTTGCTCCTGGTAAAGAAAGTGACCGTCATAGGTATCATCGGAAATACACAAGGCGTCAAAAGGGCTATCAGGCCAGCTCCAAATGCCAGAAAAAAGAAACCCAGCAAAGAGGATTGGTCTTTCTCTGGTTCAAGAATGACTTGATTTCTACTTTTCTCGACCTCTTCCGTTGAGGTAACAACTATGGTGTCTATAGCCGGGGAAGCTGAAATGGTATCCGCTTCTGCCTGATTATCCGCAGGTATTTCTGTTTTGGATTCAGATTTTACCTCTGTGCTAGCTAACAACGAAGGTATTTCGATCTCAAATTCCTCATCAAATGGGATACACTTACCGTCCGTTTCAGTACATACCTGATAGGAGATACTTACTTTTACCGAACCTTCATTGAGCGCCTTCAGCTTTTGCCTAAACTCGCCCTTGCCAACAAAATAGGTGTATTCACCTCCCCAAACATCATCAAATTTCTTTTTGGGCTTTATGGGAACGGTTTTCCCAATGATTTGGTAATTTCTTGAAGGCTCGAACTTAAACTCTGTAAGCATCGGGCCCAGATTGGGATCAAAATCATTGGAATACAGATACCAATCTTTATCAATAGTCGCCTTTAGAAATAGCTCAACCTTTTCTCCTTGCTGCTTTGGCGTAGCTGACCAGCTTAACTCCCAACTTGCCGGCTTTAACACCTGAGTGTAGCCCAATGAAGCTACAAACGGAATGATTAGCAGTCCTTTGACAAATTGTGATAAGTTCATGATGGTAAAAGGGTAAAGAGATAAGACCTTAGGCCTTAGCCTTTGTGGACATTTCGTAATAATGCTGATAGAAATAGGTGATGGTTTCTATTCCTTTCAAAAAATTAAATACTCCAAAGTGTTCATTGGGAGAATGAATAGCGTCTGTATCCAATCCAAAGCCCATGAGGATGCTTTTCAACCCAAGTTCTTTTTCAAACAAGGCTACAATAGGAATGCTTCCTCCACCACGTGTAGGTACAGGGTCTTTGCCAAAAGCTTGCTTCATGGCATTAAAAGCTGCCTGGTAGCCGATCGAATCTGTAGGTGTTACTACAGGTTCACCACCGTGATGAGGCCTTACTTTTACCTCCACTGATTTGGGAGCCATTTTTTCAAAATGCTCTTTGAATAAGCGAGTTATCTTTTCAGACTTCTGGTTTGGAACCAGTCTCATGGAAATTTTGGCGTATGCCTTTGAAGGTAAAACCGTCTTGGCACCTTCACCAATATAGCCTCCCCAAATCCCATTGACATCCAAAGTAGGTCTGATGGAAGCTCGCTCAGGTGTTGTAAAATGTGCCTCTCCGTCAACGGATACTATTCCTAAGTCCTTCTTGTATTCTGTAAGATCAAAGGGGGCTGCGGCTAGAAGCTCACGCTCATCAAGACTTAGCTCTTGTACATCCTCATAAAAACCTGGAATAGTGATTTTGCGGTCTTTGTCTTTTAGAGAGGCAATCATTTCACAAAGCACATTGATTGGGTTTGCCACTGCACCTCCATACACTCCTGAGTGAAGATCACGATTAGGACCAATTACTTCAACTTCGATATAGCTCAAGCCTCGAAGGCCTGTGTCGATGGAAGGAACATCGTTAGCTATCATCGCTGTATCACTGATCAGAATGATATCGGCCTTTAGCTTTTGTTTATTGTTGATGATGAACTCTCCAAGATGAGCAGAGCCTACTTCCTCCTCACCCTCAATCATGAATTTGACATTGCAAGTGAGCAACTCCTTCTTGATCATCGCCTCAAATGCCTTGATATGCATGAACATTTGGCCTTTGTCATCACAGGCCCCTCTCGCATAGATTTTATCGTCTTTGATCACAGGCTCAAAGGGAGGGGAGGTCCATAAATCCAAAGGATCAGGTGGCTGAACATCATAATGGCCATAAACCAACACCGTAGGCTTGTTTGGGTCAATGATGTGCTCCCCATAAACGATAGGATAACCTTTGGTCGGACAAATCTCTGTGTGCTTAACTCCAGCTTCCTCCAGTGATTTTTTAACAAATTCTGCGGTCATCAGAACACTGTCTTTGTACTTCGGGTCAGCACTAACAGATGGAATTCTTAAGAGCTCCATCAACTCAGCTAGAAACCGGTGTTTATTTTCGAGAATATATGCTTTCATGAAGTGTAGCGAGGGCCTGAACTATTGATTGAGAGGCAAGATAATCCATACGGTGTCAAATGAAAAGTTATTTAGGATTTAATCCTTCGTCTCAGATAAAGCTTACTCTCTTCTCCCTTGATCAGTCTTTTGATATTTTTCTGATGTGTGAGCACCACAATAGCAAACAATGCAAAAGCAAAGATGACCACAACTGGTTCATGTGGATTGAACTTTGGAAGCAGTAATAAAACCGGAAAGGCCAAAGCAGCAATCATCGAGCCTAATGAGACGTACTTGGAAAGCGAAAAAACCAGGATAAAAATGCCCACACAAATCAAAGCTGCTTCAATATGTATGGAAAGGATCATGCCTAATAAAGTAGCAACACCTTTGCCTCCTCTGAACTGTGCAAATACCGGAAATATATGCCCAGCTACAGCAGCAATGCCTAGTAAAAGTTTGTAGAGCAAAAGCTCATCAAAAGAAATGGATTCTGTTACTACAAGCAGCACTGCTAAAGAAGAAGCTACCCAGCCTTTCAAAAGATCAACCAACATCACGATCATCCCGGCTTTTTTGCCCAACACTCTAAAGGTGTTGGTAGCACCGGCATTACCTGAGCCATAATTTCTTACATCTATTCCAAAATAGGCTTCACCCAGCCAAACGGCAGTAGGTGTGGAACCTATTAAATAGGCCGCCAAAAAAGTGGAAATGATGATTAAATAATCTTCCATTTACTTCTTCATAAAAGGGTAGAACACAGATGTGTTTAACTTAAGAAGTTCCAATATTAAGGAATTGTTAAGAAAATCGTTGTCCATGTAGGTTTTTAGTTGAATTAATAGCCATCATCAATAGGTTCTCCTGTGAAAGGGTCAATCTCCTGCTTTTTAGGTTTCTTCTCTTCTTTCTTGGGTTCCTCTTTCTTAGGCTCTTCTTTTTTAGGCTCTACTTTCTTGGGTTCCTCTTTTTTGATAGGCTCACCGGTAAACGGATCTACTTCCTCTGATTTTGTCTTTGGGTCTGTGCTTTTAGCAGGCGAAATGGGCTCACCTGTAAACGGATCTACTTCTTCAGACTCAGGTTTTGGCTTAGGTTTGTCTTTTGCAGGTAGTGCCGCAGGTTTGGATTCATTGGTTTTGGGTTCACTAACTTTTGGCTTGGCAGCGGGTTCAGACGGCTCAGAACTAAATGGATCAATATCCTTTTCTTCTATGGCTGGTTTAACCGGCTCCTTTTTAGGAGTGGCTACAGGTTTGGGCTCTTCTTTTTTGGGCTCAGGTGGGGGTATTGGCTTGGGCTCTTCCTTTTTTGGCTCTGTTAGGATGGCAGGTTTTGCCTCCTCCTTTTTAGGCTGCACTCTCTCTGGTTCTGTAACCACAGGATTCTGAGCCGGCTTGTTACTGTTGCTATTATTGGGTTCTTCTTTTTTGACATCTGGAATAGCTGAAGGCTTAGATTCTTCTTTCTTTGGTAGAGGCTTAGCTGCTGGAGCTACAGGCTCACCGGTGAAAGGATCCACTTCCTGATCTTCCACTTTTGGTTTGGCAGGTTCTTTCTTGGGCTCTTCGGGCTTGGGCTCCTCTTTCTTAGGTTTTGCAACAGGGGCTACTGGCTCACCGGTGAAAGGATCCACTTCCTGATCTTCCGCTTTTGGCTTGGCAGGCTCTTTCTTAGGCTCTTCGGGCTTGGGCTCCTCTTTCTTAGGTTTTGCAATGGGGGCTACAGGCTCACCGGTGAAAGGATCCACTTCCTGATCTTCCACTTTTGGTTTGGCGGGTTCTTTCTTGGGCTCTTCGGACTTTGGCTTGGGCTCCTCTTTCTTAGGTTTTGCAACAGGGGCTACAGGCTCACCGGTAAAAGGATCCACTTCCTGATCTTCCACTTTTGGTTTTGCAGGCTCTTTCTTAGGCTCTTCGGGCTTGGGTTCTTCTTTCTTGGGTTTTGGTTTTTCCGCTGGTGCCAATGGTTCACCAGTAAAAGGATCTACTTCCTCTTCGTTACGTTTCTGTTCCTCCTGACCAGTCTCTGAAGGCTTGGATTCGGTTTTTCCTTTTGACTCACGCTCCTTAGAACTTGAATCCTTCTTTTTCTTTAATGGCTTTGATTCCTCAGCAGGTTTTTCTGAAGGTTCTTCAATTTCTTCTCCGGTGAAGGGATCAACTTCCTTCTTTTTTGATGGCTTTTTCTTTTGAACAGGCTCGCCAGTGAAGGGATCGATCTCTTCTTCCTCTCCTGTCGATTCCTCAGGGGTTGAGGTCTTCTTTCCTTTGTCTGACTTCTTTGATTTGACATCTTCTACAGGCTTCTCTTCAACTGGTTTTTCTTCTTCGACTTCGATCTTCTCTCCGGTGAATGGATCAATCTCGAATTTTTTCTCAGCGGATTTCTCTTTTTTCAAAGCCGGAGAAACCAGATTTTCCTCTTGAGTCTCCTTGATTTCCTCTTCTACTTCCTCACCAGTAAAAGGATCGATCTCTACGTCTTTCTTCTTCACTTTCTTGGTAGGTTGATCAGCAAATGGATCCAATCCAGTCTCTTCTGTTTCCTCTTCCTCACTTAGCACATCTTGTTGGCCTTCATCATCCGCTTCAATTTCGGCCTGCTCTTGTTCAAGCTCTTGTTTGTCAATCTCGGCCTCAGTTACACGGAGGTAATTGATCTTGAAGTCTCGTACAAACTGCCGCTTTTCAGAAGGCTCTGCTAGTCTTACTCCATAGGTATCCGGTGCAGGTTCGCTTCCTTTAGTTCTTGCAAGGATCAAATCATTAAAATCTCTTTTAGAAGACACCATTGACAGCACCCTTCTGTCATAAGACAAAAAGTACCAGGTGTCAAGAGTGGGCTGGAGGTATAAAAAAACGGCTTCGCCATCCAATAACTTCCGAATCTCCAGATAGCCATCCATCTTGGCATTAATATCCTTTTTGTAAATATTAGATACCCCTAATTGCCCCTGACTAAACCAAGCCCGGTTGTCTTCATTCCACTCCAGATTTACCTCTGCCAATGTAATCGCACCTGAAATTTTGGATGAGGCTTGTAATAGAGGCACATAACCTGTTCTGCCTGAAACATCCCATTGTTTAGCAGGCTCCTGGCCTATGATCTCTGCAAGTCTAAACAACAGAGCCGAAGGGTCTTCTGCTGCAACTTCTGTTGACTGGGTCTTGATGGCTGCCTCGACTTTATCGGCCATAACCATAAATGCATTTGGCGGGGCCTGATATGCAAGTGTCAATAAGGTATTGAACCTGTAAATACCACTATCAAGCGAGGCATCTCCGGAGCCGGCAGCTGATGCTTTGATATCTGGGCTTTCATGGATAAAATTGAATGCTCCTTCATATCTTAAACGCTTCGTTTTATCTTCAAAAACCAAGACGTTTCCTACCATGCTTTTCCCTTCCAGCTTCTCCTTCGGACCGATGGTGAATTCACCAAGATCAACATCGTAAGTTAAGTCCCCTTCGGCCGTTATTACATCTTTGTCGTTTTGAGAGGTGCGTACAGCAACAAATGTGTTGTACAATAAAGATGAGCCGCTTTGGATGTGAAGTCCAGAAACAAGAGGCTGTCCATCCTGACTTTTAATTCCGGCTGTATTTAGAACGATATCTTCAGTTTCACCAGTACTTTTAAATGCAAACCAGTCTGTTTGGGTTTCATCCTCTTCAGTGGCTTTAATATCCAGTTTAACAAAGCCATCAAACTCGAGTTTCGGTTTGAAGGCATACATTTTCACATTGCCTTTATAGAGAATTCTGGGGCCCAAAACAATAGGCTCCTCATCCGGAACTGTTCCGGTTGCAGTAGTGCTTCCGAATTTACTTTTCCGGCTCTGGCCTTTTTGCAATTCTGACTGAAAATCATCAAAAATGATGTCAAAAGTATCGTTAAGCACATTGGCATATCGGTAATCTCCACGACCCTGAAAACGGTATCTGGAAAAAATATCTATAGTTCCCTTGTTCAGAGTATGGTACTCATTCAACGTATCGACGATGATAACTGCATTTTGCAACTGCTGCATTTCAGCGTTTTCCTTTATAACAACGGTGCCGTTTTCTGGGACAATCTTAGCATCAGCAACCTGAATGTGAGGTATACCATAAACCGTCATTTGACTGGTTTTAATGTCGTAGACACCCTTTACGGCATTAAAGACTAACGAGTCCTGATCAGGTCTTGTTGAATAAAAGAATGAGTAATCTATGTCCTCACCCTCATCCATGCTCATGGTAACGGTGTTATCGTCAAAATTCCATACCCCTTTGGGAATTGAGGTTTTGTATTGCATGTAAGGAAAGTCAATGTTTGCCTCTCCTTCATATACTGGAATAAATGTCGCCTGACGGTTGTTAAGCTCGTAGTCTACGTTTACATCGTGAGCAAACACTGCTGGCTTATAGGGGTCCTCACTTTTAATCTGAAAAACCGCTTCATCAGCCTTAAAGCGCTCTTCGTTAAACTGAATGTTGTTTCCTTTTACGATCGCATTATTATCTTCCCATCGGCCAATCCCATTCATCCCCAGGCTTGAAAGGACCATTTCACCTCTAAACCTACTTTTGCCTTCGTACAATGTGAAAGGGTTCTTCATATTTCTTACTACCATGCTGTCTTCAGCGATAAGCCATGACATCTGGTAGCTATCGAGGTTTGTCCCGGCAAAACTGAGCCCTCCCATCTCAGTTCCCTCTACTTTAAATGACTTACCAATGGTTGTCAAGGAATCCTGATAGAAGACAAACTTGTCAGACGTAGCAGTAGATGCCAGGTAATTGATCTGGCCGTTTGAGGTAAAGCCATTCCCGTCCAATTTTAAATTACTATATAGCTTACCCTTCCCATTATAAATTTCAAACCCCTCTTGTGGCAAATCGTGCACAAAACCGAGTGAAAGATCAGGCATAACCTTAAGGACATACTCGAAATCAGGAAAAAGCCCATCGGAATACATTGTGCCATTAAAGGAAATAGTGGAGGGGTCATCACTATTCATACTATCCAAGCCAAATGGAGGTACTTCAAAATAAATGCGCTCATCATAAACTCCACCGAGCACATTTGGCTGATTAAAAAACACATAGGCCGGTTGATCCAAATCAAAAGTTGGGTATCTGGCTATCTTCTTCTTACCTGACTTGTTGTTTACTTCATTGATTAAGAGTACTCCTGATGTTCTTTGTAAGTTGTTCAAAAGCTTCTTGGCAACTTCACGGTTACTGCTGGTGTCTATAGTACGAATGATGAAGTCAATGGAGTCGATTTGAACCATGTCGACCAGAAAGCTATCATAGCTGAAGCGGAAATTCTCACCACTAAACACATAGTTTCCGGCAACCAGTTTGCCATGGAACTTCATGTTCCTTCTATCTGCAATATCCACGATCCCATCTCTTGGTGTAATCGCCACGTTGAGTGAATCACTAATGGTAAAGTTCTGAACCCCTCGGATCACCATTGCATTGTCTCGGATATTCAGGCGAACATTCGCATCCTCAGACGTGAATGATGAAATCTGAATATTGTCATAATCTGTCTTTCCGGCATGAGCTTTATAAAAATGATAGGCTTTTTGTAATACTGTAATACGCCCGGTAGATGGATTGAATTTTATAAATCCTTTACCTGCCAATTCAATGATGGCGGGAAGAGCCGTTTCCCGTTTCACTTTAAAAGATGCCTTTAAATCATCGATATACAGTTGCTCGCTGCGGTTCCGAATAGCCTGGATAACGACTAGGTTAAGTATATTGTAATTGTTGTTGTTTCTGAAAACTTCATACTCTGACTCCCTGAAATAATCCTTTGACTCTATGATGACTGGCAGCACATCTCTTGCATGGTACGTGGCAAACTCAAGACTGTCTTGGGTAAGATCGTAGTAGAGCTTCTCTGCTGTGATGAAAAGTTTGTGGTAAGTATCAGTGTAAGGGTGCTTTTTATAGGCCCCTTTGCTGGCATAAAGACGTAAGTCTGGGATTTCCTTGCTGTAATGAAGTCTGACTACAGGATGGTAAACAGAATCTTTATCGGTATATATGACAATTGATGTCTTATCTGAAAGCAGAGCGGTATCCAGTAGCTCAAACCGTGGAGAATTGGCTCTGAACTTAAGCTCATTGTTGTACTGAACGCTGATAAAAGATAGATCCTGATTGATAGAAGTGCTATACCTCTTTTGTCCTATGAGTGAAAAACCACCTCTATACTCTATTCCGGGGCCCAGGTCTTTGATATCGACATTGTTGTTGTAGGAGACAAATCTTGGATAGCTTTTTTCCGACCTTACCCTTCGCTTGATCGAGCGAAAGCTAAATGATCCTTCAAGAGGCTCATAAAGGTACTTGTCATAATGAAGCTTGGCGCCTTCTGCATCCAGGCTGGCATTCATCGTATTGAACGAATATTCAGCTAATTCAGCATAAACTTCTTCCTCGGGTATCTCAACAGTGGTCCAATCAAACTTGCCTCCCTTGCCGACAAATGTAAAATTTGAAAGCATCAGTGCTCCTTCAGTTCCTTTCAAAACTGTAGAGTCGAAAGCCGAATAAAACTCCAGATCAATCGGCTCTGTAAACCTGATCAAAGGCCCTTTCAAAGGTGGAATGTCTGCCGTAGGAGGTGCTGCGTTTGCAATAACATCTTCCACATTGGCTTTCTCTTGTGTTTCAGCCGGTGCTTCTTCAAAACTCCCTCCCCAATCATCTGAAGGCTCGGGTTTGTTAAACTCCTCCATGACCTCATCCCTCCTTTGGTCCATAGGGTCTTCCTCAACAGCAACTTCGGGCACTTTTTCCGGAGGAGGGCCGGCCCATTCCAAAACAAAGGCATTGGAAGAGGTGATCAATCTGTTAAAGGGAGCCTGATACAAGGCATTGAAGTTGAAAAAGTCTTTAAGAGTTCGAAGGAAAGTATTGAATTCAGCCTCGGTCAATTCTTCAAGACTTCTTTCTGTAAGCGTCAGAAGAACATCTAGTTGCTCACCCTTTAATCCCTTTTCATTTATGGCACCAGAAAGTGTAAAAAAGAAATCTGAAAACTGTCGGTTGATCCTGAACTTTTTGTTGTAAAACTTCCAGGTTAATTGGTAAAAACGAGCTCTTTGATCTTCGTTCAAGCTGCTGTAGATGCTCGAAAGTTCTGATGAAAGCCGTTGGTTGATACTATCCGGCTGCTTGGCAAGCACGGCAGACAGGTCCTCTATGAATGCTTCCGGATCTTTTGACATTCGAAAGCCCTGAGATAAGGCTATACCTGATCCCCAAACGATAAAAAGCCATATGATCAGAAGTTTCCTCATGCAACTTTCTGAGCTACAAGAGTAACCCACTGCTGTTCACTGGTTTCACTTCTGACTTTACGAAAACCATTTTTCTCCAAAGCAATTTCTATAAGTGGCAAATCTGCATCGTAAAAACCACTTAAAAACAATAGGCCTCCTGGTTTGGTGTACTGGTGATAGTAAGGAAACTCATCAATTAACACATTTCTGTTGATGTTTGCTAAAAAGTAATCGGCCTCAGGAAGATGTTTTAACTCAGCCACAGAGCCACAATAGAGTTTTATGTTGCTATTGTTTTTTGAGGCATTCTGATTAGCATTTTCCACTACATGTGGTTCAATATCAAAGGCTACAATTGATGTGGCACCCAACTTTGATGCCAGTATTGCCAACACGCCTGACCCAGTGCCTGCGTCAATTACAGTTGAATCATGAAAGGGGTATTTCAGCATCAGCCGAATCATTCCGGCTGTAGTATCATGATGACCTGTCCCAAATGACATTTCAGGGTTGATCACCAGATCAATCTCAAAGGACGGGTCAAAGGGATGGAAGTCAGCCCGAATTCGGCAATTCTCCACTTCAACAGGTTGGTAGCTTTTCTCCCATTCCTCATTCCAGTTTTTGGTGGGTTGGTTACGGGACTCCCATGAAACCGAAGTATACTCACTGTAGTGTTCACTTACCTCATCTAAGATCTCAGGGCTAAATATGTCAGGCAGGCTGTGGCAAATGAGGCCTTCCTCTGTTTCAATGATTGGGTCATAGCCATTGAGCGCCAATTCTGCCATAATCATTTCACGGTATTCGGTATCAGCGATTTTGAAAACGATCTCTATGTAGGTTTCTCCGTTCATTTATCTACAGCCTGCAAAAGACCGGGTATCCGTATATGAAATGGCAAAATCTGCTGCTGGGCGGGTTTTCTCCTTAAAAACCACGTAATCGGCCATTGAAATGTGTTCAACTATAAACCAAAGACCCGGAGCATCGGCAAAAAGTCGTTGATCCTCCTTGAATACGATTAAATCTGCAAAATCTGCCTGCTCCACTTCATAGACAAAATACTCCGCCAGATTTCTGTTTTCCGTAAAGTAGACGGCTCCTTGTATGCTGCAATACTTTTTACCTCCCGTCTGAGCCATCGTGCAGAGCGTTGAGGCAAGTAAAACAACCAAGATGCAAAGCAATCTTTTCACGACCATTGGAATGATTTGGCTATGGCAATAAAGTCTCTGGCATTAAGTGAAGCACCCCCAATGAGCCCACCATCTACATCTGAACAAGCAAATAGTTCTGCTGCATTATCAGGTTTTACGCTTCCTCCGTATAGGATAGAAATGCCTTCTGATTGCGAAGAGCCCATGTTTTCACTGATCATCAAGCGTATGGAGGCATGCATTTCCTGTGCTTGCTGGCTCGTTGCTGTTTTACCTGTTCCTATTGCCCAAATAGGCTCATAAGCAAGGATGATATGTTCCCAATTGGATGCCTCGAGTTTGAACAAACTTTGCTCAAGCTGTTTTTTCACATAGTCAACATGTGTTCCTTGTTCTCGGATGGATAGAGGCTCACCGCAGCATAAAATCACTTTCAGTGCGGATTTTAAAGCTTGTTGAATCTTATCTAGGACGATTTGATCTGTTTCTCTGAAAATTTCTCTCCGCTCACTATGGCCAATGATCACATACTGAGCACCAACCGATTTGAGCATTTCAGCTGATAAATCACCTGTGTAGGCTCCTGATAAAAAGGCACTACAATTTTGTGCGGCAAGTGGCAAAGAGCCAATCATATCTTTCAACCTTGACAAATAAATTGCTGGCGGAGCCAAAATGATGTTAACACGAGAATCCACCTCGTCCATCACCATTGGCTTGATCTCAGCTGCCAATTGCAGAGCCTGATCCAGGGTCTTGTTCATTTTCCAGTTACCGGCTACTATTTTCTGCCTCATGAGCACATTACGGGTAATTTATTCAGCGTGTGCAATTTATGTTTTTTATGCTTAAGATGATTTTCCATTTATGTATTTCTAAATCCTTTTAAAGTCTCAATCATCCAACCAAATGATTTCAGCCAATTCTCTTTGAAATGACATTAACAACTTTGTGCAAGGTTTTTAGTTAATACATCATACCATTACATTTTCATGAAAAACTACTTTCTGGTCTTTTGCCTCAGCTTTATTGTGGCCAACAACGTTTTTGCTCAATCAAAAGTCACACTTAGCGGTTACATCAAGGATAAAAAAAACGGTGAAGCTTTAATTGGAGCTACGGTTTACATCAATGAGCTTAAAACCGGCTCAAGCACCAATGTTTATGGGTTCTACTCTGTGACCCTTCCGAAAGGAAATTATGAAGTTATTTACAGTTACATAGGCTACAACAGCCTTTCAGAAAAGCTGGATTTAAATCAAAATCTGACCAGAAACATTGAATTAGCTGAAGTTGAGAATGTGCTTCAAGATGTGGTCGTCACTGCAGAACGTGAAGATGCAAATTTGAAGAATTTGGAAATGAGTGTAGCCAAGCTCGACATCAAAACAATCACAAAAATACCGCCTCTTTTGGGCGAGGTTGATGTCGTAAGGGCGGTGCAATTGCTTCCCGGGGTAAGCACTGTAGGTGAAGGCGCTTCAGGTTTTAATGTGAGGGGGGGTAGCATAGACCATAACCTCATATTATTAGATGAGGCTCCTGTTTACAATTCCTCTCACCTTTTTGGATTTTTCTCGGTTTTCAATCCAGATGCAGTTAAAGATGTGAAATTACTTAAAGGAGGCGTGCCGGCTCAATACGGAGGCCGGCTTGCTTCATTACTTGATATCAGGATGAAGGAGGGAAACTCAAAAAAGTTTGAAGTAAATGGTGGTATTGGCTTGCTTTCAAGCAGGTTAGCTATTGAGGGGCCAATCATCAAAGACAAGGCTTCATTTATCGTTGCGGGTCGCAGAACTTATTTTGATCTGTTTTTGCCTTATGTGAGTAATAACCCAAACACCAGAGACAGCAAGGCCTATTTCTATGATCTCACTGCTAAAGTAAACTATAGAATCAATGAAAACAATACTGTTTACCTCTCCGGCTACTTTGGAAGGGATCGCTTTGGATTTGGTAGTGCCTTTGGATTTGAATGGGGAAATGCAACGACAACACTTCGCTGGAACAAGGTATTTGGTCCTAAGCTTTTTTCTAACCTAACAGCATTCTACAGTAACTATGATTATGCCCTTAATATCAAGACAGCAAGAGATGGCTTCAATTGGCGTTCAAATATTATCAATTATAGCATTAAGCCGGAGTTCACCTATTTTTTAAACAGCAAAAATACCTTAGTGTTTGGAGGTCAGGTTCTTTACTATGATTTTCTTCCAGGCAGAACAACGGTAAAAAGTAACGGTCAAGACATTATCAACTCACTTCCAAAGAAATTTGCATTGGAAAATGGCCTCTATATAGCCAATGAACAGGTAGTTAACTCAAGACTTAGTTTACAATATGGTTTACGCTATTCTCAGTTTTCTTATTTCGGACCTGGCACAGCTCTACAACTTGGCGATACTTTACCTGGACAGAAAAGGCCTATTCTCAATGAAACCACATATTCTGCAAGAAAAGCCATAGCCAAATATGGCAATCTGGAACCAAGATTTGCTTTGAAATACGAGTTGAATACTGTCTCAACTATCAAGTTTAGCTATAACCGAATGTCTCAATATTTGCATTTACTTTCAAACACACAGGCTTCTGTTCCTCTTGACGTATGGACTCCAAGTACAAACAACATTAAGCCACAGATCGCCGATCAGGTAGCGTTAGGCTATTTTCGAAATTTCGGTGACAACAACATGTACGAAACCTCAGTAGAGGTGTATTACAAAGACATGCAGAACCAGATTGACTACATTGATGGTGCTGACTTGCTCCTCAACAGAGAACTGGAGGCAGAAATACTTACTGGAAAAGGGCGTGCCTATGGTGCAGAGTTTTTTGTGAAAAAGAGGAGAGGTAAAATAAATGGATGGATTTCTTACACTTTGGCAAGAACAGAACGGCAGGTAAATGGCATAAACCAAAACAGTTGGTATCC
This sequence comes from Cytophagaceae bacterium, assembly GCA_027488815.1. GTDB lineage: Bacteria > Bacteroidota > Bacteroidia > Cytophagales > JAIYAX01 > JAIYAX01. Next base: position 268,358 of record JAIYAX010000006.1, read on the forward strand.
CGCTAGGTTTGACAAACTGCACAATCTGGCTGTAGTTGGTATCTACGAAGTAAGCAAAAGGCTGAGTCTTTCAGCAAACTTTGTGTTTGGCTCCGGAGTACCGGGTACTTTCCCAACGAATCGGTTTGTAGTTCAGGGGTTTGTAGTTCCACACAATTTTCAAGATCAAAGAAACAACATAAGAATACCCTCATACCATCGCTTAGACTTTGCAGCTACACTTGAAGGAAAGAGAAATGACCAAAGAAAATGGAAAAGTAGCTGGACCTTTGCGGTATACAATGTGTACAACAGAAGAAATCCGTTTGGCATCTACTTCCAACAAGAGCCAGCACCAAACAGGCCTGTAGAAAGTACAAATCCTGCTTTTGACCAAAGAGTAATTCAATCAACTGCTACACAGGCCATTCGCTTTGCTGTACTTGGTGCTGTCGTTCCTTCTGTTACCTATAACTTTACATTCTGAACATGAATTCGTTTAAAATTTCCGGGCTTTTCTTGATTTTATTGATTGCCTTATCCTCTTGTGAAGATCCTATTGATGTTGACCTTAAAAGTGGAGAAAGACAATTGGTTGTAGATGGTTTGCTAAATGTAAATGATGGTCCACAAAAAGTTATTCTGACCTTATCTCAACCCTATTTTGATAACAGTGCACCAATCCCTGTCACAAATGCGGTTGTAAACATCACGACTTCTTCGGGTAAAACCTATGCCCTTACACAGCGGGCTGGCCAACCTCAGGGTCACTACATAGTCGATAGCCTCACCGGTGAGACAGGTGAAATCTTCACCCTTGACGTGCTGTACAATTCAGAGCGTTTCTTCTCAGACTCCAGACTTGTAAGGGGATGGGTAATTGATACACTTTTTCAAGAATTCAGAGAAAGAGAACTTGGTAACGATGCAGGTATTTATCTCAACTTAAAGGTTCAAGATAGCATTGGAATAGGTGACTTTGGCTGGTTGAGGTACAGCCTTAACGGAATAGAAAACAGAAGACCCGGATCTCTTACCATTCCTGCTGATGCGGCTTTTGCTCCTGGCTCAGCAGACGGTCTGGAGTTTATCTTCCCAATCAGAAATAGTATTAATCAAGGAAAACCCTATCTAGTGGGAGATACCATAGCGGCAGAACTAATTTCTTTTGACGAAGGCATGTGGAATTTTCTTAATGAAGTGAACACTCAGATCAACAACAGCGGTTTGTTTGCAGAGCCTGCGGCTAATGTCCGTTCGCTTATTGCCAATGCTGACAAAAACTCAAAGGTAAAAGCCCTTGGTAGTTTCACCATAGCACGGATTTCCCGTGCTGGTGTTCGAGTAAAGTAGGAGTGCGTCTGCTTAGCTTATCAGCTTATGACGGAGAAAAGAAGCTGTAAAGTTTTGTTCTGACAGCTCAACAAATTTTTCAGGGGTTCCACTGAAGCACAGTTCTCCGCCTCTTGTGCCACTATCCGGTCCCAGGTCAATGATCCAGTCCGCTGATTTGATCACTTCCATATTGTGTTCAATGATAAGCACAGTATGTCCCTGGTTTACAAGAGCTTGCATCGCCTGGAGTAATTTTTTAACGTCATGAAAATGCAAGCCGGTAGTGGGTTCATCAAAAATAAAAAAGTGTCGTTGCTCTTTTTGAACTGCTCCCTGAATCAGAAAAGAGGCTAGCTTAACCCGCTGAGCCTCGCCTCCACTTAATGTATTACTGGATTGACCTAAAGTAATATATCCAAGTCCAACCTGTTGTAGAGGCAATAACTTTTCTCTGATTTTTGACTCAGACTCAAAAAAAGTAATGCTCTCATCTACTGTCAAAGCAAGCATCTCATCTATGCTCTTGTCTTTGTATTTCACTTCCAGAACATCCTCTTTGAAACGCTTGCCCTTGCATACCTCACATTGCAGGTAGATGTCAGCCATAAACTGCATTTCAATCTTGATCTCTCCATCACCATGGCAATTGTCACAACGGCCGCCGTCTACATTAAATGAAAATATTGCAGGCTTGTAAAGTCTGTTCTTTGAAAGGGGCTGATCCGCAAAAAGCTGCCGGATACCATCATAAGCTTTCACATAGGTCACCGGATTTGATCTAGATGATTTACCAATAGGGCTTTGGTCAACAAACTCAACGGAGTGAACCAATTTGTAGTCTCCGGTGATTTGGTCATACTTTCCGGTGCGGTCCGCATAGCCTCCCAGTGTTTTCTGCAAGGCCGGATACAATACATTTCTTATAAGCGTTGACTTCCCTGAACCGCTTACACCCGTCACAACGGTGAATACTCCAAGCGGGAAATCGACAGTGATGTTTTTCAGATTATGTTCTCGAGCACCATTTATGGTAATGGAGGAGTTCCATTTGCGACGATGTTCAGGAATTGAAATGCTTCTTATACCATTCAGGTAATCTGCCGTATACCCTGAACCTTCCTTTTTCAATTGATCTAAACTTCCCTGAAAAACGAGCTTTCCACCGCCAACACCTGCTTCCGGACCTATATCGATGATCATGTCAGCCGCCCTCATCACCTCTTCTTCATGTTCTACCACAATCACTGTATTTCCCAGAGCTTTCAGTTGTTTCAATACCTGTACCAGTCGTTGAGTATCTCTTGGATGGAGGCCAATACTAGGTTCATCTAGGATATACATTGAGCCAACCAGAGCGCTTCCAAGTGCTGTTGACAGCTTAATTCGTTGAAACTCCCCACCGGAAAGCGTTGCCGTCAATCGGTTTAGGGTAAGGTAACCTAGCCCAACCTCACAGAGATAGCTCAATCTGCTTTTGATTTCTTGTATCACCCGCTCAGAGATCGCCAACTCTGATTTACTCATTTGAAGTTGGCTAAAAAGTGCCAGGAGTTCCTCCACCGGCATAAGTACCATATCTGAGATCGAGTATCCCTGAACTTTGACATAGGCTGCATCTTTTCTGAGACGTGTTCCTCTGCAATCAGGGCACACCGTTCTTCCCCTGAATCTAGACAACATGACCCTGTATTGTATCTGATGTGATTTACTTTCAAGGTATTTGAAGAAATCATGCAGCCCAGAAAAATACTGGTTCCCCTCCCATAGCAAATTGACTTGCTCTTCGGTTAGGTCTGAAAAGGGTCTGTGAATGGGGAAATCGAAACGAATTCCGTTTTTAATGAGTTCCTGAGACCATTCCTGCATTTTTTCAGTTCGCCATGGTGCTATGGCTCCTTCATAAACGGAGAGGCTTTTATCCGGAATAACTAAATCAGGGTCTATGCCCAGGACATGTCCAAACCCCTCACAGGTTCGACAGGCACCATAAGGATTGTTAAAGGTGAAAAGGTTTGCTGAAGGTATTTCAAAACGAATTCCATCTCGTTCAAATCGATCATTGAACTGAAGTGGTTCCTCTTGCTCTATTTGTATCAAACAGTTGCCATTGCCTTCTGAAAAAGCAGTTTGAATAGAGTCAGATAACCTGAACTGTGTGTCTTCATCCTCCAATTTCAGGGTAAGTCGGTCTATGATGACTTCAAAATGATTGATCTTCTTAGCCCGATCCATTAGTTCTTCTATCAGGTGTTGTTCAGCACCAACACGAACTCGGGTGTATCCCTTCTGCAAAAGTATCTGAAGCTCTTTTTTACCGTCACTTGTATTTACAGGACTCATGATCATTACTTTTTTGCCCTGATATTCAAGCGCAGAAAGTTGATCCATCACACTATCGACTGTGTCTTTTCTGACGACTTCCCCGCTAACAGGCGAATAAGTAAGCCCTATTCTTGCGAACAGTAATTTGAGGTAATCGTAAATTTCTGTACTCGTGCCAACTGTTGACCTGGGATTGCGGGTGTTCACTCGTTGCTCAATGGCAATAGCCGGCGATACTCCACGTATATAATCCACATCCGGCTTATCCATTCTACCTAAAAATTGTCTGGCGTAGCTGTTTAAACTCTCCACATACATGCGTTGCCCTTCAGCAAACAAGGTGTCGAATGCAAGAGATGATTTTCCTGAACCTGATAAACCAGTAATTACGATCAGTTTATTTCGGGGAATGAGCACATCAATGTTTTTAAGATTGTTTGCTCGAGCCCCTTTGATGATGATAAACTCTTTAGGTGTAGCCTTTTCAATCGAAGGCAATGACAATTCTGTAGTAGGATGATGCATGGATACCCAAAATTACCAAAAACCTGATCTGGTCGCTTTTTAAAAGGGTTAAATGGCTCAGACTATTGCCTGTGAAAAAAAAAGTTTACAATTTTGTCATTCAACGTATTTAAAACACGAACCTCAAACACCCTACACAATATCGGATAGACTTCTACGTTACCAAATTCAGACAACATGATCAATGCAGTTTTATGTGATGCCACGCTGGTTTCACAATATAAACTAGGTAACGATGAAGCTTTTGAGGTTTTACTACAACGATACAAATCCAAAGTTTTTAGTACCATTTACCTCATTGTTAAAGACAGGTATATGGCTGAAGACCTCATGCAAGACACATTTGTCAAATGTGTGGATACCATCAGATCCGGCAAATACAATGAAGAAGGAAAATTTGCTCCCTGGATCATGAGAATAGCCCATAACCTGGCGATCGATGCTTTTCGTAAGCAAAAGCGCAATCCAACCATACGGATGGAAGATGGTCAGGAAGCATTCTCCCAGTTTCAGTTTGCTGAAAAAGGGGTAGATGAGCACCTTTCATTTATTGAAAAAGAAAAGCAGGTAAGAGCTTTCGTAAAACAATTGCCTGAAACTCAACGTGAGGTGTTAATACTTAGGATTTATGGTGACTTGAGTTTTCAAGAAATCGCAGATCTAACTGGTGTAAGCATCAATACTGCCTTGGGCAGAATGCGTTATGCCCTCATCAACCTGAGGAAGATGATGGAAAAGAGACAAACAATAGCCTATGATAAAAACTTTTACTCCCAATGATGTGCTTCTGTATATTTCCAAGGAGCTGCCCCCTGCAGAGTTAATCGAATTTGAAGAGCAACTATCTTCTGATCAGGAGCTGATGGGCTTTTACATTCAATGTGTTACTGCCTTTGGTCTTCTCAAAAGAGCAGTTGTAGAGCCTTCTGAAAAGTCGACTAACTTCATATTGAATTACGCAAAACGTCCAATCTGTAGGTAGTAAGACGAGCTTGGTGTTTAAATTGCTGGCAAGTTTGAACTGGCAAGATGAAGATCAAGGATAGATACCAATGGGTGTTGGGGTATTTCTCCACCCATTTTCCTAAAGCTGAAACGGAGTTATATTACAGCAACCCGTTTGAACTTTTGGTTGCAGTGATCCTAAGTGCCCAATGCACCGATAAACGAGTCAACCTCATTACTCCTCCCCTTTTCAAAGCTTTTCCCGATGCACAATCAATGTCATCTGCTGACTTTGATCTGCTTTTTCCATTTATTCGTTCTATTTCTTATCCCAACAATAAAACCAAACATCTGATCGGCATGAGCCAGATGCTACTTACTCAATTTGGAGGCGAGGTTCCGGGAACTCTTGAAGAATTGCAGCAGTTGCCTGGAGTTGGTCGTAAAACAGCTAATGTAATTCTCAGTGTCATCTACAATCAGCCTACGATGGCTGTAGACACCCATGTTTATAGGGTTTCGAGGCGAATAGGTCTTGCCGCTGCGGCAGATCGAACCCCATTAGCAGTTGAAAAAAAGCTGATGAGGTACATTCCAAAAGAGCTTGTGCCTTTGGCTCATCATTGGCTCATTCTGCACGGAAGATATGTTTGCCTTGCTCGGCGCCCTCAATGTGCCAACTGCGGGCTGCAGCAAGGGTGCAAGTTCTTTGAGGTGAATAATAACAGTTTAGCCAAAGTTTAGCCTTGTGCGGTTTTCACTTTATATGGTCCCGGGAAGGTTCAATTAATGAAAAAAAAGCAATTGAGGCTGCTCTTGAAAGCCGATATCGGGGACCAGACCATCAGGCTTTTGAGATGGGTAGTAGCAATATTGGTGATTCCTATTTTTTCCTGGCTAACAGATTGGCCATCACCGGCTCTTTCTCAGCCCGTCAACCGCTGCGATCAGAAGATGGGCGTTACCTATTCGCTTTAAATGGAGAAATCTACAATTATCATTCGCTTGGTCATCAACTTGGGCTTAGCTCTTTTGATACTGATTCTGAGGTGGCCTTTAAGTGGCTCATGGAGCATTCATACAAAGGGCTCCAGCAATTCGAGGGATTGTTTAGTCTCTTGCTGCTTGATTTAAAGAGCAATACCTGGTTTGCTGCCAAAGACCGATTTAGCAGCAGGCCTCTTTATTACTCTCCTTATCAAGGTGGCGCTATCGTTTCAAGCACTGTTGATTTTATATTAAAATACCGTGATCAAAAACCACAAATTTCACCTGTCGGACTGAGGCAATACTATAGGTTTCATTTTACAGCCTCACCACATACCTTATGGAAAGAGGTATTGAGTCTTGGCACGGGAGAAATACTACGCTCTCCATTAACGGTTCAATCATGGGAGGAGCCAAATCAAGAACCAAACCTAGGTTCAACAAATCTTTCGATAAATGTCTTGTTGAACAATGCCATCAGGAAACAACGTTATACCCCATCGGCTCTTTTATTGAGCGGTGGGATTGACTCAGGTCTCTTGCTTCGTTCATTTGAAGAAACCGAATCAGTACTTCCTCATTTGTATCATGTAAACACCGGAAATAATGATGAGTGGGAAAAAGCCAGTTACTTAGCAAAGAAGCTTAAAGTGCCCCTGCACCAAATTCATGTAAAAGATCAAAGTACTCCGGACACGTTTGAAAGGTTTCTTTCTTCAATTGATTACCCTGTTGGTGATAGTGGTTTCTTTTTAACCTGGCTTGTTTGCAAAGTGATGGATCCTACCATCAAAGTGGTTTATAGTGGCGCTGGGGCTGATGAGTTAACGGCAGGCTATCGAAGACATCTTTACTACTACTGGGTATCAAAACTCCCCGAGACTCTAAAGCCATTAACTACAATGTTAGGTTTATGGAAAGAGGGCGGTAATTTGTCTTCCACTACCTGGGATTTCAGAGATTTACTTGCCAGAAGCTCAGTTCCTGCCGAGCTAAATGCTTTTGCCAATGCCCTTGAAACCGATTTCAAAAACTATCTTTCTCATGATGTGCTGATGATGACAGACCAGGCAGCCATGCTTCAAGGGAAAGAAATACGGCTACCTTTTCTTGATGAAGTTTTTGTAAATGCTCTAATGCCTTTATCACTTGAACAAAAGTTATCAAATGGTCGAAAAGGAATATTAAAGGAAGCATGGAAAAAAGCTTACCCTGACATTCCAGTCTTAGGAAGAAAAGTTGGTTTCGGAATTGCCAAAGGAGATTTTCTTGAAAGCTGCCTGGGTGAAAGTTATGGTCAATGGGCAACTCAACATCAAGCTCTTTTTAAAGACATCGAAAAATCAGCCGGAATCGGACCTTATCGGATTTATAGAAAAACTCTGCACCAATGGGCGATGGTTATTCTTGCCGGCTATTTGAAACGGTACCTTTGAGCCCTTGTGAATATCGTTTACATTCATCAATACTATCGATTTGGCCCTGATGGGGGCCCTGTTCGCTCTTGGTACATCAGCCAGGCTTTGGCCCAGGCCGGTCATCAAGTGACCATACTGGGTAGCCATAAGGGTAAACAAATACTAGAACGGACTGATGGATTGGTTAGAGTAGTGTTATTTCCGGTGGCTTATAGCAATTCGTTTGGGTTCATTCAAAGATTGTTTAGCTGGATTAAGTTTGTTTGGTATTGCAGACGATGGCTAAAAACCAAGGTGTTTGAATTGGCCTATTTGAGTTCTACTCCTCTAACTGTAGCCTGGCTTTCATTCTTTTTTAAAAAAAGAGGCATTCCTTACTGTTTTGAGGTCAGAGATTTATGGCCGGAAATACCTGTTTGGATGGGGATAGTTCCTAGGGTTGTAGGCAGGATGATTTCCTACTTCATGAGCTCTGTCTATTCTGATGCCTTTAGTGTCATATGTTTAGCAAAACCAGTCAAAGAATACCTTTCAAAGCATTACCGACTTTCAGAGGAGCCTTTGTTGATTTCAAATTTCTCTGATACTGATTTTTATAGGCAAAGCCGAAAGGACAATGACAAACAACTTCAGCTGGTATACACAGGTGCTTTAGGAGACTCAGCCGGGATCTATGAGTTGGAGATGCTAAAGGATTTGATTAAAAAAGAGGACTTAAATATGCACTTGCATATCGCTGGGGAGGGAAAATGGCAAGAGACGTTTAGTCAAAATGAAGATGAACATCACTTCAGCTATCATGGGTTTTTGAATCGGGAAGAAATTAAAGCCTTATTGAATACTTGTCATCTAGGACTTGTGCTTTTTAAGCAAAGCGAAGTATTCAACTTTAACTCTCCCAATAAGTACTTTGATTATTTGGCTGCAGGGCTACCTATTGCATCCAACTTGAAAAATTCATGGTTTTTAAAAGAAGCGGAGAGCCATTCCTGTGGATTTCATCTTGATTTTCAGAACCATGACAAACTTCTAGGTCAATTGAAGTTGATCCGGGAAAGCCTGATTAGCAGAGAGAGAAGTATGCATGCACTTGAGTTGTCCAAACAATATCAGCCCGAAAAACAGCTCAGGCCTCTAATCGAAAAACTGGCTAAGGTTTATACTTAGACTCCTGAAACATTTGCTTGGCATCAGGCATGGCCATGATCTGTGAAAGGCTCATTTCTGGATGTTTCTTTGCATAGTTCTTTACCATCTGCAGGCCAAACCATCTTCCGATTCGTCCTGGGCATTCAGGGCCGATTTCAGCGATATAAGGTCGCTCCCCGACATACTTGTTCACAATTCGATGCTCTGAGTTGAAAAGGTGCTCCTTTTCAAGTATATAACTCCAGGCGGTGCTTTTGATCCTCTCTATTTGGGCCAGTTCTTCGGTAGAATAACCGAGTAGGGTAGTATCTGCCACACAGGGAAGCACTTTTTGTAAAAAGTAATAGGCCTTACCATAGTAAATCATTTCAGCCAACAAGCTCTGATCCAGTTCGTTTATCTCGTTATACTCGCTTGAAATCAACAAACCGGTAATTGCCGCAATACTCTGAGGATAGTATCGGTCCATCATATATTGAGGTATGTCGGGTTTGTAGGTGGTATTTTGAGTGGCGAAATAGTCGAGACTAATGACCAACAAGGAGTCATCATAAAACAGGTCTGTGTTAAACCCGGTAATAACTGTTCCAACTTTCGGAATGAAAAAATTCGGAAAGTAATACTTGGTATAAGCAAACAGCATCTCCAAGTCATTTACCCAAGCTGATTGACTTTCAAACAATTTGTTGGTCTGAAACCTCAGAGAGTCCAGATAGGGGTCATCCTTAATGCCTAACATCTGTCTATAGAGAACTTGTTGGTCAGCATATCCATATTGCTGCAAAAACTTGTCAGCAAATAGCTTTTCTTTATCCAGCCATTGAATTACATCGCTGCTGTCCTGAAGCTTTAGTATCTCAGAATCGAAATTTTGAACGTCAATGTCCTTTCTCAGGTTCTCTGCCTCAGGCAAGGTTTTACACTTCTGATCGCAAGAAATCAGGATGACAAATAGCGTTGATAAAAGTAATGGTGTTCTCATTTTTGTACTTTCGTGGTAAAATTACCTTAATCCGTATCCAATTATGAAAAAGTTTTTCTCAGTACTCCTATTCTTCTTGGTGCTCAACACCGTTTCAGCACAGGTTAAAATTGGCCTTAGGGTTGCTCCTCATGTCAGCATTACTTCGGTTTCAGTAGATGGTAATAACCCTAGTGGTGTTTCAGCAGGTGATGCAGGGCTTAGGTATTCTATAGGCCCTATAGTTGACGCTTTTTTTAGTGACAATTATGCCTTTTCAAGCGGTGTTTGGTTCACGACAAGAGTGATGAGTACCAAGTCTCAAACACCCACAGGTAAAGTTGAGTCGAAAGTAAATGCGCAATATGTGCAAATACCAGTTTCGATTAAGTTGTTTACGAATGAAATCAGCGATGATCTGAAACTGTATTTTCAATTGGGCTCCACACTTGACCTTTTGATTGATCAAAAGCTGGTAGACGCTCTGCCAGGACAGACTGCAGATTTGCGGAGTTTTAATGTAGGATTACTAGTAGGAGCGGGGGTAGAATACCAAATGGGGACCAATACCTCATTATTTGGTGGTTTTACCTACAACAGAGGCTTAATCAATACTATAGGTGATAGTAAAATAAGAGAATCGATACAGGTTAATTCAAGCCAGATTGGTTTAGAAATCGGTATCAAGTTTTAAAGTAAAAAGGGGGCATTCAACCCCCTTTTTTTTAATTCTGATCTACTCGGATTTGCTCATCGTTCTTGTTCATAAAGACGAAGTCGGTAATTCCCAAGGAGCTGTCTTTTACAATCTTAATCCACCTCTTATACTTCAGATACCATTTCCATTGCTTTGACAAAATGCCTTTGGTGTAGTAGGCATACAAAAATGGATGCAGGTTCAACGTAAGTGAAGGCTCGTTTTGTTTTGTGATGAGATAATCTAAAGTAGCTTCAATAGAGTCGGTCACCAGAATGGTCGCTGAGATTTTACCAGTCCCATTACAAGTTGGGCAAGTCTCAAGGGTGACTATATTCATCTCCGGCCTCACCCTCTGCCGGGTAATTTGCATTATGCCAAATTTAGACAATGGCAGTACAGTAAACTTAGACCGGTCGTCAACCATTTCCTGCTTCATTCGCTCATAGACCTGCTGCTTATGCTCTACTTTACGCATGTCAATGAAATCCACAACAATGATACCACCTAAGTCTCTCAGCCTCAGCTGTCTGGCGATCTCCTTAACCGCCTCAAGGTTTACATTGAGGGCAGTAATCTCCTGGTCCGTCGAGGCATTGGATTTGTTCCCCGAATTGACATCCACTACATGAAGTGCCTCGGTATGCTCGATAATCAGATAACCACCGCTGGGTAAACTAACCGTTCTTCCAAACAAAGACTTGAGTTGTTTTTCAATTCCTTGCTGTTCAAAAACCTTGTTTTTCCCACTATGCAGTTTGAGGATACGCTCCTTTTCCGGAGCGATCTGCTTGATGTAAGCCCTCGTTTCTTCAAAAACCTCTTTGGTATCAACCAAAATACTGTCGAAACTCTCGTTGAGCATATCCCTGAGGATAGAGGAGCTTCGGCCCATTTCTCCGATTATCCTATCCTTAGGCTGAGCAGACTTGAGTAGCTCCATGCCCTGGTTCCATTTTGCCAGCAGGTTTTGTAAGTCTCTGTCAAGCTCTGCCACTTCTTTACCTTCGGCAACAGTTCGGATAATAACTCCAAAGTTGTTCGGCTTTATGGAACTGAGTAAGCGTAACAAACGCTGACGTTCCTCTCGGCTTACGATCTTTTTGGAAACATTGACTGTGTTCGAAAAGGGAACCAGCACAATATACCTTCCTGCTAATGATAGTTCACAAGAAAGTCTGGGGCCTTTGGTTGAGATAGGTTCCTTAACGACCTGCACCAGAATAGGCATCGACCTGTTGACCAACTGGGTTATTTTACCTGACTTTTCAATATCAGGCTCTGGCTTAAACTGGTCTAGAGGCTGCGCATTCTTACCTGACCTGTATTGGTCAGTAAATTTTAGAAGTGACCTTACCTGTGGACCCAGATCGAGATAGTGCAAAAAGGCATCTTTCTCATATCCGATATCAACAAAAGCGGCGTTTAATCCATTAGCCACCTTTTTGACAGTTCCTAGGTAAATATCTCCAACGGTGAAATTGTTATCCCGTTGCTCTACATGATATTCTAACAGCCTTTTGTTCTGCAACAAGGCTATTCGGTCACCTTTGGTAGTAGAGTTAATGATTAGCTCCTTACTCACGGTGAAAGAATTTAAAGGTTAGAAAAAAAGAATTGCCTTAACGGCAACAAGAAGAAACGATTACTTCTTCTTATGTCTGTTCTTTCTAAGACGCTTTTTTCTTTTGTGAGTAGCGATTTTGTGTCTTTTTCTTTTTTTTCCGCAAGGCATAATTTCTGCGATTTAGATTTTTAATTGTTAAGTTCCTTTAGGTAGTTATCTACCGTGGCGATTACTGAAGGGTCATTTTCTAAAGCCTTTACTCTAGTAAATGCCTTCCGTGCATTGGTTGAGTTGCCAAGCTCTTGTTCACTCAGGCCCAGGTAAAACCAGGCTTGTACGTCTGATGAGTCTCGAGTGGTCAAGGCTTCAAAGCGCTCAACGGCTTTTTTGAATTGACCTGATTGCATGGATAGCATACCAAGATTGAATGTCGCCTCTCTGTGGTTTGGCTCTGTAGCCAATACTTCACGAAGCATGGTAATACCGCTCATTGGCTGCTCTGTGCTCACCCAGGTCATGGCAGCTTTTGTTTTGAAATCAAGGTATTCTGAAGCGTTCTCCGGTAACTGCTCAAAATACGATCTGACTTTTTCTGAAAAATACTCCTGATCCTTCTTATCTGTAGCCAGTGTGTAAGCATCGTATGCAGTGGAAATGGCCAAAGAAGTTGATTGGGCTCCTGGAACCTCTTTAGCGATTTGTTCAGCAAAAAGTAATGCAGAGTCAAAAAACATAGCCTGCTGGTAGGCTTTACAAACTTGTGCTCCAAGCTCCAGTTTTTGTAGGTTTCCTTCCTTTATGCTTGCAAACTGTACTTTTAACTCATCCAATAGTTTGATCTGATCAGTGCTTGCCTGATGTATTGCTGAACCACTACTGTCTGATGAAGTGCTGTTACCTGATTGAGGAGAGCTTTCGGAGTCGTTATCTACAACTACTTTGGGTAAGCTATAAAGCAATGCTACCAATACCACTGCTACAGCGATGATGATAAGCATTGGCTTTTTCATGTAGATAACCTTGTTGTGCTATTTCTTGACTGAAGCAGTATTTGCTTTTACTACTTTGTCAGAAGACTTTATTTTGCTGACAAACACTTTAGCCGGCTTGAAGCTTGGTATGTAGTGCTCATCAATGATTATCGCCGTATTCTTTGAAATGTTACGTGCAACTTTCTTTGCTCTTTTCTTATTTACAAAACTTCCGAAGCCTCTGATGTAGATATTCTCACCTTTAGACATGGATGTTTTCACTACCTGAAAGAAGGACTCAACAGCTTTTTGAACATCTCCTTTTTCTATGCCAGTCTTTTCGGCAATCTGTGCGATCACTTCTGCTTTAGTCACGTTATATAAATTTTAAAGGGGGGTACTTTTTCAAAACAGGGTGCAAATATAACGCATAACAAACAGAATATAAAGGCTTAATCGAAATTAAATTTGCCTTGATGCCATGTTTTAACGGATACTTGGGGAATAATAAATAAATGCAAATGTCCTTTTACGATCGGATTACAAAGTGGTATAGCCTGAATTACAGAGAATTACCTTGGAGAACCACCCAGGATCCGTATAAGATCTGGCTTTCTGAGGTGATCTTGCAACAAACCAGGGTAGAGCAGGGAAGGCCTTATTATCAGCGCTTTATCGAAACATACCCTGATGTCAAAGACCTTGCTCAGGCTCCTGAAGTGGAGGTTCTCAGGCTATGGCAAGGCCTGGGCTATTACAACCGAGGAAGAAACCTGCATGCAACTGCTAAGCAAATTACTGAGCAATTCGGAGGTCATTTTCCAGACAATCGTGAGCAGTTATTGACGCTGAAGGGAATTGGTCCGTATACCTCGGCAGCTATTGCTTCTTTTAGCTTTAAAGAAGCTGTCGTTGTAGTCGATGGCAATGTGTATCGCCTATTGTCTAGATATCTGGGCATTCATGAGGACATAAAGGCACCCAATTCTTACAAGATTTTTGAAAAGCACGCCCTGAACCTGCTTGGCCAAAGACCATCTGCTCCCTTCAATCAGGCGATGATGGAGCTAGGTGGGCAAGTCTGCAAACCAAAACAACCTGACTGTAGCAACTGTCCGCTCTCCATTGATTGCTATGCATTTCACTCAGGGAAAACGGTAGAGTTACCCATAAAATCAAAAAAACAACCTTCAAAACAGGTGGAGATCAACTACCTGATCGTACGAAGTGAAAACCAGATCCTTATGCGCCAACGACCATCAAATGGCATCTGGGCTAAGTTGTTTGATTTCCCGGAAATAGAAGCTTTAGAGCCAATGCTAAGCTCTTTTGACGGAGAACGAAGCTTAGTTTTGGAAGGAAAAAGGTTAATCATCCAGAAAAGACCAGAAAAATTCAAGCATTTGCTCAGCCATCGTACCTTATCGATCTTGGTTTATCAACTGTATCTTGCAACCAAAGAAAGCCAGACTGCTTTTACTCACCTTGGTAACTTCTATCACCTTGATCAAGTTGACTCTCTTCCAAAGCCGCAAATCATTCACCGAATTCTTGAGGATCTCATTGAGTAGTTAGTAGAATTGTTTTTACGGTCAATTGATCTTATGGATAGATAGACTAGATGGATTCATGAGATTTATGGTCCAATACTTTTCTAAGATTGCTGTTTTCCTTAAAATCAAAATTGTGCTTTAGCACGCTCGAGAAGCTACCTGAAGCCTTAAAATTTTAATGACACATGGGTTTTTGATTGTAAATGATTTCTTAACTATGGGATTATTAATCACTACGCTACCTTTGCTTTTATAAATCACCTACTTAATTAATTCTTGGACCCTGATCCTTTTATAGATAGTACCCTTGTCAGCACAGCGGGCAGTTCCTATACCTTTTACATTTTAGGTGGACTTATCATCTTAGTGCTTCTGAGCATTTCTGCCTTGGTTTCAGCCTCAGAAATCGCTTTGTTCTCATTGAATTCCAAGCAATTGGATGAGTTAAGGCACTCCTCTGAAACCAGAGATGAAAAATTACTCAATCTCCTTTCCAAGCCCAGGTATTTGTTATCTACGATATTGATTTGGAACAATCTGGTCAATGTCGGCATCGTCACCACAAGTACCTTTATCACCTGGGAAGCCACCGGAACAAAGGATAATGAAGGGATTACAGTGCTGGTACTTACCTTTTTGGTAACCACCGTAATTGTCTTCTTTGGGGAAATCACCCCGAAAACCTATGCCTACAAAATCAACCTTCCCTTTGCCAGATTTATAAGCCCTTATCTGACAATCGCATTAAAAATTATGAAGCCTGTTAGTTGGCTATTGGTGAATACTTCCTCTCTGATCGAAAAGCGAATTCAAAGAAAAGGGTACCGAGTATCCGTTGATGAGCTAAATCATGCTTTGGAAATCACTTCGGGAAAGGATACATCCAAAGAAGAAAAGGAGATTTTAAAGGGCATCGTAAACTTCGGAACGATTTCGGTCAAGCAAATTATGCGAAGCCGACAGGAGATTCTTGCGATTGATTTTGAGTTAGGATATATCGAGCTGATCAAAAAGGTAAATGAATATGGATACAGCCGTATGCCCGTATTCAAAGACACAATCGATACGATCGAGGGAATTATCTACATCAAAGACTTGCTTCCCTACCTGAATGAGTCGGACACCTTTGACTGGAAAAGTCTGATACGACCCTGTTACTTTATTCCTGAAAGCAAGAAAATTGACGATCTTCTGAAAGACTTTCAGGAGAAGAGAGTTCATTTGGCCATTGTGGTTGATGAGTACGGAGGAACTTCCGGATTAATCACCCTGGAAGACATCATCGAAGAAATCGTTGGGGAAATTCATGATGAGTTTGATGAACGAGAGTTGCTTAAATACTCAAAACTGGATGAAAGAACATACATTTTCGAAGCAAAAACCTTGCTTTCAGATGTTTGTGAAGTTGTAGGCTTTATGGAAGACCGGTTTGATCCGGTACGAGGTGAGGCCGAGTCGCTTGGTGGTTTGATGCTGGAATTGTTTCAGCGTTTCCCAAAAGTTGGAGACCGGTTTATGCTTGAGGATGTCACTTTTACCATAGTATCCGTTGAGCAAAAGAAAATCAATAAGATAAAGCTGGAGTTAAAAACCGTATGAGGGTCTCCGATTTAAACTCATTGTACCTGGCTGTCTTTTGTTTTGCTTTATACTCATGCTCAAATAACGGCAGTCCCAAACCAAGAGGTTACAATCGAATTGATCTTCCCAAGGCGGAATACCAGACGCTACAATTTGCCGATTTTCCTTATTCGTTTGAATATTCAGCTTATGCCAGAGCAAGTCTGGATACCCAGGGATTTTTTGAGTCGTACTGGATCAATTTGCTTTATCCTCAAATGGGTGCCAATATTCAATTAACCTATTATCCGCTTAAGAAAAACCGGGAACTGTTTTATGAGTTGCTCAATGACACATACACTTTAACCAATAAGCATCAGATCAAGGCTTCAGCTATAGAACAATTGAGCATGGTTAACCCAAAAGGGCATAGTGCCAGGTTATTTTTATTGAAGGGTGAAGTGCCCAGCCAGGTGCAGTTTTTTATAACTGACTCCACAAATCATTTTTTAAGAGGTGCCTTGTACTTCAAAACCGCAACCAAAAATGACTCGTTGGCACCTGTGATTGATTTCATCCAGGCGGATATTGTGCATATGATACAAACCACTGACTGGAAAAAGGCCAACTAGTCGCACTTTTGATGGTTGAGTCTGTTTTACAAACACCCATTGAGTTTTTAAAAGGAGTAGGGCCATCCCGGGCAGCATTACTCACCAAGGAAACCGGAATAAGGACTTTCCGGGATTTGCTGTATTACTTTCCATTCCGTTATGAGGATCGTACCCGACTTTTCCCGATTTCCTCCATTCATGAGGACATGCCCAGTGTTCAGTTGATTGGCTGGTTCCATGATTTACGATTCGAAGGGCAAGGATTAAAAAAGAGACTGATTGGGTACTTCAGCGATGAAACAGGAATGGTTGAAGTGGTTTGGTTTTCAGGAATTCAATATTGGTCAAAGCAAATACAGGCCGGTAAAAAATACCTGCTGTTTGGCAAACCGGCTTTGTTTAAAAACAGTCTTAGCATTGCTCACCCTGAATTTGAGCTTTATGATAATCAGAAACCACCAGAATTGGCCTTAAGTCCGGTATATCGGTCTTCATTGGAGCTTAAGAAAAGCCGCATCAGTAACAAGATGATCTCTAACATGCTGAGGCAATTGTTACAAAACATAAAAAGCCATTTACCTGAAAGCTTGCCGGACTATCTGATCCGAAAAAACCAATTGGTCGGTCGATATAACTCATTTTGGTATTTACATTTTCCTGCAAATCAGTCTGAGTTAGCCAAAGGCTTGCAGAGGCAGAAGTATGAAGAAATCTTTTACGCTCAGCTAAAAGCACTTATGCTCAGAACTAAGCGTCGAAGCGAAAACAAAGGATTTGTGTTTACGCACACAACCTCTTTGAAAGAATTTTATGTCAATCATCTTCCTTTTGAACTTACCTCAGCTCAAAAACGTGTGATCAAAGAAATCCATCAGGATCTTCGATCTGGATTGCAAATGAATCGGTTGTTGCAAGGCGATGTGGGAAGCGGAAAGACCATGGTTGCTTTTTGCAGCATTTTACTTGCACAAAGTAACGGATATCAGTCTTGTATCATGGCGCCTACAGAGATACTCGCTGAGCAGCATTTTAAAACCCTTTCTGTTTTTTGTGAGCAAATGGGTTTAACAATCGGATTACTTACCGGCTCAACAAAAAAGGCGGAAAGACAAAAATTGTTGGCGATGCTTGAAGAGGGTGCCTGTAGGGTAATGGTCGGCACCCATGCCTTGCTCGAAGACCCGGTAGTGTTTCATTCGCTTGGCCTTTGTATTATCGATGAGCAACACAAATTTGGTGTTGCACAAAGAGCCAGACTATGGAAAAAAAGCCATCCTTATGAACCACATATTTTAGTAATGACAGCAACTCCAATCCCTCGCACGTTGGCAATGACCGTTTATGGTGACCTGGATGTGTCTGTCATTGATGAACTGCCTTTGGGTCGAAAGCCGATTATTACCGTGCTGCGCTTTGATCCCGAAATTCAAAAGGTGTTTGGTTTTGTTAAGGAGCAGCTGGCAATAGGACGACAAGCCTATATTGTCTACCCTCTCATAGAAGAGTCAGAAAGTCTGGACCTGAAGAACCTAATGGAAGGATATGAGGAAATGAAGAAAGTGTTTAAAGAGTACTCTTTAGCAATGGTTCATGGCAGGATGAAATCAAATGAGAAAGAAAAAGAAATGACGAGGTTTTCTTCAAATGAAGCTCAGGTGCTGGTGTCAACTACTGTAGTTGAAGTGGGGGTGAATGTCGCAAATGCAAGCATAATGTTGATCCAGAATGCTGAACGCTTTGGACTTGCCCAACTCCATCAACTAAGAGGTAGAGTTGGCAGAGGATCAGATCAGTCTTATTGTATTCTCATGGCTCAAGTGAAGGCAAGCGAAGACAGTAAAAAGCGACTCAAATTGCTTTGTAGCACCAATGATGGGTTTAAAATTGCTCAGGAAGACTTAAGTTTGAGAGGGCCAGGTGATGTCCTGGGTACTTTGCAAAGTGGCTTGCCTGACTTTAAACTGACTGACTTTTCAGCTGATGTTTCCTTATTTTCAAGTATACGCAGCGAAGTGGAAGTGCTTCTTGAACATGATCCTCAGCTTCGTTCATCTGAACATCAACCCATTTTAGATTGTCTTCAAAAAGAAACTGCCTATCCAATGGACTGGGCGAAAATAAGTTGAGAATGAATAAAAAGAATTACTATTTGCTGGCTTGTATTTGGTTATTATTCCTTTTGATCACAAACCTGTTTAGCTGTCAGAATAAGAAAAAAAGCATGGCAAAAAATGATGTTTGGCAAGACCCTCATTCCTATTCTAATCACCAGGAAGTAAGGGTTCGCCACCTTGATCTTAATCTGGAAATTGATTTTGAACGAAGAATTCTCTCAGGAGAGGTTATGTTACACTTAGACTATTTAAAGTCAACAGATAGTCTTGTGTTAGATGGCTCTGATTTGAAGATTCAATATGTTACTGACGATAATAACAAGCCTCTTTCATTTGTGGTATCAAGCCCATCGGCGGTAAAAGGGCAACGAATTGCCATCGGTCTTTCCGGTAAGGAAACAAAATGGGTTAAAGTAAAATACCAAACTTCTCCTGATGCTGAAGCACTTCAATGGATACCTGCGGCTCAAACTGCCGGGAAAAAGCATCCCTATATGTTTTCTCAGTCCCAGGCGATACTTGCCCGCAGCTGGGTTCCAATTCAGGATTGCCCTATTGTACGTTTTACCTATACCGCCAGAATAAAAACTGATCCCAAACTGCTGGTGTTGATGAGTGCATCGGGCAATTCTGGCTCAAAAAACGATTCAGGAGTTTATTCCTTTGAGATGCGATCTGCTATCCCCTCTTATTTAATGGCAATCGCTGCTGGTGATCTTAGTTTTAGTAGCATTTCAGATCGCTGCGGCATTTACGCAGAACCTGTTTCACTTAGCAAATCGGTAAATGAGTTTGCTGAGTTGGAAAAAATGGTTGTTGCTGCCGAGGCACTTTTCGGTCCTTACCGATGGGGCCGATATGATCTTCTGGTTTTACCACCATCTTTTCCTTTTGGAGGAATGGAGAACCCAAGACTTACATTTCTTACCCCAAGTGTGATCGTAGGAGACAGGTCATTAACCAGTCTGGTGGCTCATGAATTAGCTCATAGCTGGAGCGGAAATCTTGTAACCAATGCCTCATGGAATGACTTCTGGCTAAATGAAGGGTTTACGGTCTATTGTGAACGCAGGATTATGGAGGAGCTATATGGAAAAGATTTCTCCGATATGCTTGAAGTCCTGGGTTATCAGGATTTAAAATCTGAACTAAGTGACCTTAAAGAACAGCCTCGTGACACCTGGCTTTATCTAAACCTTGAAGAACGCAATCCGGACGATGGAATGAACGATATCGCTTATGAAAAAGGGTACTTTTTATTGAAACATATCGAAGCGCATGTAGGAAGGGTACAATTTGACACATTCCTTAATCATTATTTTGATCGTTTTGCCTTTCAATCGGTTACAACTGAGGAATTTATTGAAACAGTGTTTGAAAAGATTTGCAAGGGTGATAGCAGCAAGCTGAAAGAACTGGAGTTGGAGCATTGGATTTATACTCCAGGATTGCCGGGTGATTTTGATGAACCGACTTCAACCTTACTTACTAAGGCTGAGAACAATGCAAAAGAGTTTTTAAATGGTTCATTGGATCCGGCTGCTTTAAAGATGTTTCATCCATTTCAGCACATTCGGTTCTTGCAATCCTTGGACTCAAAAATGGATAGCTCCGGATTTGATCGTTTGGAAAAGTTGTATCCCTACAGTCAATCACAAAATCCGGAAATACTTACCGCCTGGCTCATGTCTTCGCTTTCCGTCGGATACCATAAAGCATTTTATCCGGCTAAAAACCTGCTCATGACTACCGGCAGACGAAAGTTTCTAGTGCCCGTCTACAAAGCATTGTTATCAACCGAACAAGGAAAGATCATTGCAGTTTCTACTTATATAGAGGCTCGAAATGGCTACCATTCTGTAGCCGTATCCACTTTGGATAAGCTTCTACATCCTTAATGACTTTGACTAAATGACCATCACCTTTTGCGGTGCTGCCAGGCAGGTAACCGGTAGTATGTATTTGCTCGAATTTGAAAATGGCTATCGGTTATTAGTTGACTGTGGGCTTGACATGGAAAAAAGGCGCTCAAAAAATGTGAAAACAGAGCCTGATCTTTCAGCATTACCCAACTCACTATTTCCATTTGAGGCCTCCGGAATCTATGCAGTAGTACTTACCCATGCTCATCTGGATCATACAGGCATGATTCCTAATCTGGTTCGTGAAGGATTTGAAGGTACCATTTATTGTACTGAACCAACTCTGGCCTTGACAGAAATCCTCCTGTATGATAGTGCCTCGATCAATAAATCTAAACTGGCAGCAAAGCAAACAGCTTACTTAAGTAAAAAGAACCGTAAAGGATTTAGTCCGAAAACGCCTGATCAAAGTGGCTTGTTTTTGCAGGACCATGTAGATGAAAGTTTGCCCCTTTTCAGAACTGTGGCCTTTGGTCAATCGGTAAAGTTATCGGATGGCCTCAAGTTTACTTTTCTGAAAGCCGGGCACTTGTTGGGAGCGGCTCATATCGTGATCACTTTTGTTGAAGATGGAAATGAAAAAAGGATCGGTTTCTCTGGAGATTTAGGCAGGTATAATTACCCGTTATTACAAGACCCCGAGCCACTGCCTGAATTGGACTATTTGGTTTGTGAAGGAACTTACGGTAACAGACTGCATGTAAAACCCAATGGCCCGGAAGAACAGCTTGAAGAGATCATCAAAAGAACCTGTCTGGATAAGCCTGGGCGATTAATCATCCCAGCCTTTAGTGTAGGGCGAACACAGGCTTTACTTTACACCTTAAAGCGGCTTTACGAACAAGATCGCTTACCTCGAATTAAAGTGTTTTCTGATAGTCCTATGGCCATGAGTTCTACCTTGGTCTATCAAAAATATGTGAATTGGTTGAATGCTGAGGCAAGAAGCTTTTATAAAGAAACTGATCACCTTTTTGACTTTGAGTATCTTCAATACATTCATGACGCAAAAAGGAGCAAAGAGCTGTCAAACCATAATGAACCTTGCATCATCATCTCCTCTTCAGGTATGATGAGTGGAGGTAGGGTTGAGTATCATATCAGGCAAAATCTGCAAAACGCATTTGCTACCATACTTATCATTGGATACTGTGCAGAGGGTACGCTTGGTCATCAGTTGATCAGTGGCAAAAAGTATTTCTATGATGATGACAAGCGGGTAGATATCCATGCTGAAGTTGTTCAAACAGATGTGTTTAGTGGTCATGGAGACTTGAATGACCTGATAAAATTCATTAAACATCAACCGAAGGATAAGCTAAAACAATTGTTTTTGACCCATGGTGACGAGCAAAGCCTGGAAGCCTTTTCTGAATTTATCCGGCAAGAGCATTTTTCACATGTTCATGTTCCCTCGAAAGGACAAGTTTTTGAACTATAATCAAACTATCAGAGCGCATAGGGGTTGTTGAAGCATGCGAGTGTTTCTTCCTTTGTTTCCACTGGGTATCGTTGCTTTTCCTGAGGAGCAAGTCAACCTGCATATTTTTGAGCCTCGCTACCGGGAATTAATCGGGGAATGCCGTGACTTTGGAAACACTTTTGGTATTTCACCCTACCTGAGTGGCAAGTTGATGGACATTGGAACAGAAATGTCACTTGAAAAAATAGTAAAAGTCTATCGTGAAGGCGAGATGGACATTATCACCCAAGGGCAAAGGCGGTACAAAATCATTCGTTTTACAAAAGTCGTTGACCAGAAATTGTACTCCGGTGCTGAAGTGGAGTTCATCAACGACCGTAACGAGCTTGCTTCATGGACACTGAAGGAAGAAGTCGTTCATCTCTTAGATGAATTTTCTGGAATTCTTCAGGTTGAAAAAAACTTGCACAATGGTATTCAGACGTTCAAAGCCTATATGGCCGGGCACTATATTGGGTTGAGCCCTTCCCAAGAATACCAGCTCCTAAGTATTGATCAGGAAGAAGAGCGCCTTCTTTTCATCAAAGAACATTTACGGCGCACCCTACCCAGAATTTCAAATCTGCACGAAATCAAGAAAAGGATCATGATGAACGGCCATTTCCGGGAGCTTCAATCTCCCGGATTCTAAATGATGGACGCTTTTAAATCCCTAAGGCTATAAGGCAGAGTCTTGACGGGCAATAATATGGGCAGCAATTTTTCTGCGTGCCTCTTTGGAGTTGAAGGCCGGATACTTTGTAAACCTCTTCAATCCCATTAGCATCATTCGCTGCATGTCACCTTCCTCCATAGAGTTGATGGCATCTCTTCCCGCCTTTGCTACTTTATCGATGCTGTCATACAAATACGTTTTCATGGCAAGAATTTGAAGCTCACAAGCTGCTTCTCCTTTTGTTTCCACCAATTTTTCCACACGTAATAAAGTAGACTCGATCATGTATGCCTGAATGATCATGTCTGAAACATTCATCATGATTTCCTGCTCCTCAGCCAAAGCTTGTTGATACTTTTGGGCTCCGGCTCCTGAGATCATCATAATGGCTTTCTTGATGTTAACTATAGCTTTCTTCTCCTCTGCAAAAAGGCTATCGTCGCTATCTCCAAAATCAGGGATGGATGTCAGTTCCTTTTGTACCGCCATCACTGGTCCCATCATATCGATTTCCCCTTTCATTGCTTTTTTAAGGAGCATGTCAATGATCAGCATACGATTGATTTCATTGGTTCCTTCAAAAATCCGGTTGATCCGGGCATCTCTGTAGGCTCTATCCATAGGGTAGTCTGCGGAAAACCCATAACCTCCGAAAATCTGTACACCTTCATCCACTACAAAATCCAGGCATTCGGAACCTGCTACTTTTAAAATAGCACACTCAATGGCGTACTCCTGAGCGGCCAACAGCAGGGCTTCTTCCATTTTTTTACCCTGTGCGATGTGTTGTTGTTCTGTTTGATGAATGTCATTTGTAGCACGATACAAAGCACTTTCCACCACAAATATCCTGATCGCTTGCTCCGCCAATTTGTGCTGAATAGCTCCGAATGAGGAAATGGCTTTCTTAAACTGTACTCTTTCATTGGCATACTTGATTGAGGTATTGGCTGCATGCCTTGAGCCTCCAAGAACCGCCCCGCATAACTTGATACGGCCAATATTTAAAATATTAAAAGCAATCAAGTGTCCTTTTCCAATCTCTCCAAGGAGGTTATCCTTCGGGATTTTACAGTCAGAAAAGAACACCTGCCGGGTGGATGATCCCTTAATACCCATTTTATGTTCCTCGTTGCCAAGCGACAAGCCGGGAGTTCCTTTTTCAACAATAAATCCGGTAAACTTATTTCCTTCAACCTGAGCAAACACGATAAAGAGATCGGCAAATCCGGCATTCGTAATCCACATTTTTTGCCCGTTTAAAATCCAATGCTGACCATCAGAGGTTAGTTCGGCTTTAGTCTTGGCAGCAAGTGCATCTGACCCTGATCCTGGCTCGGTAAGACAATAGCTGGCTTTAATTTCACCGGTAGCCAATTTTGATAAATACTTGCTTTTTTGTTGCTCCGTGCCGAAATACAAAATCGGCAAGGTGCCAATTCCGGTATGAGCTGAAAGGGCTACTGCAAAGGAATGCCCTGCACCTATGCGGTCTGTCACCAGCATAGTGGTGTTTAGGTCTTTGCCAAATCCTCCATAGCTCTCGGGCAAACTAATACCCAACAGACCAAGTTCACCCGCTTTGTCCATAAGTTTGGGCATCAGACCCTCTTCCAGGGCATCGATACGGTCAAGTATCGGCCAGACTTCCGTTTTCAAAAAATCATCGCACGTCTGAGCAATCATTTTCTGCTCTTCATTAAAGTCTTCAGGGGTGAAGACGGCCTCGTGGTCTGTTTCTTTAATTAAAAACTCTCCACCTTTGGTTTTACTGATCACTGTTTGCATGATGATTGAATTTTAATTTAAAAGTTCATAGATACCTGCTACTCCTTGTCCGCCGCCTACGCATGCGGAAACCATTCCATACTTTTGATTTCTTCTGCGCATTTCATTAAAGAGCTGCACGGACAATTTTGCTCCGGAGCAACCGAGTGGATGACCCAGTGCAATGGCACCTCCGTTTGGATTGATACGTTCCTGGTCTAAACCCAGGGTTTTAATTACAGCGAGACTTTGAGCTGCAAACGCCTCATTAAGTTCGATCTGATGGATGTCATTTTGCTTAAGCCCGGCCTTCTGAAGTGCCAAAGGGATAGCTTCAACCGGTCCTATGCCCATGTACCTGGGCTCCACTCCTCTTGAAACATAACTAAGCATTCTGGCGATGGGCTTGAGGTTTAACTCCTTAAGTAATTTCTCCGAAACGACCATTACAAAGGCTGCCCCGTCTGATGTTTGGGAGGAGTTCCCTGCTGTCACCGTACCATTAACTGAGAATACAGGCTTAAGCTTAGATAGACCATCAAGTGAAGTGTCTTTTCTTGGGCCTTCGTCAATGGACACGGTATACTTCTTGGTTTTTCTCTTTCCATTTTCGTCCACAAAAGTTTCGGATACCTCAACAGGTACAATTTCCTCAGCAAATTTTCCTGATTCTATTGCTGCCAGTGCTTTTTGATGTGAGAGAAATGAAAACAGGTCTTGCTCCTCTCTGGTGATTTGGTATTTCTCGGCTACCTGCTCAGCCGTAAGACCCATACTGGTATAGTAGTCAGGGTTTTTGGAGGTAATGTTATAATTCAAGGCCGTTTTCCAACCCATGACCGGCACCAGACTCATGGACTCTGTTCCTCCGGCAATAATGCAATCTGCTTGTCCGGCATGAATTCTTGCTGAAGCGATGGCTATTGCCTCAAGTCCAGATCCGCAATATCGATTGACCACCATCCCGGGTACATTGATCGGGAGGGAGAGCAATGAAATCATTCTTCCCATTTGCATCCCCTGCTCTGCCTCTGGTACAGCATTGCCCACGATCAAATCATCTACTCTTGACGAATCAAATTGAGGAACTGAGGAGACCAGCTTTTTAATGACTTCTGCAGCCAAGTCGTCCGGACGGGTAAATCTGAACCCTCCTTTTGTGGCTTTTCCTACTGCGGTTCGAAAACCTGCAACGATGTATGCATCCATGATTACCGGGATTAATTTCTAAGAGGTTTACCTGAAGTGAGAATACTCTGAATTCGTTCCTGAGTCTTTCGCTCTCCGCATAGTGAAACAAAAGCCTCTCTTTCAAGATCAAGAAGGTACTGCTCGGTTACCAACTGAGGGTAGGAGAGGTCTCCACCTGCCATGATAAACGCCAGTTTTTGTGCAATCTTTTGATCATGCTCGCTGATGTACCGACCCATTTTCATTCCATTGATACCGGCATGAAATAAAGCCATGGCACTTTTACCCAGCACTTTAATGTCTTTCCGCTGGATAGGCTGGATATATCCTTCTTCGGCCATCGCCAGAACAGCGGTCTTAGCATCGGCAATTTGCCTGTCTTTATTGTACGTAATTCCGTCTTTGTCCCTGATGATGTGCATCTCCTTTGCTTCAGCCGCTGAAGTGGCGACTTTAGCAGTAGCGATATTCATAAAGGTATTTTGAAGGTGGTAAAGTTCAGGATCACCTTGCTCAAATGAGTCAGAGCAGCGCAAGACAAACTCTTTTGTACCCCCTCCTGCAGGGATTAGTCCTACTCCAAATTCAACCAGGCCGATATACGTTTCTGCTAATGCCTGTACACGATCCGCATGCAAGGTCATTTCGCAGCCACCTCCAAGGGTAAGTCCATGTGGGGCCACGACAACCGGTATACTTGAGTATCTTACTCTCATAAGGGTGTTTTGAAATGATCGAACCATAAAGTCGATCTCATCAAACTCCTGCTCAATTGCGTACATGAAGACCATTGCCAGGTTGGCACCAGCAGAAAAATTCTGTCCTTCGTTGGCAATGACAAGTCCGTTGTATCCTTTTTCAGCAGTCTCAATCGCTTTGTTGATTCCCAAGATAACTTCTGTGCCAAGGGTGTTCATCTTGGTATGAAATTCCAGATTGAGCACTCCATCTCCAATGTCATAAAGGGAGCAACCTGGGTTGGACCAAATAACTTTGTTTTCCTTAAGAGTCTGAAGCAAGATAAAATCCTCTGTTCCCGGAATAGCTTTGTAGGCTTTTAATGGAATATCGTAATACCGCTTACTACCCTCTTTTAACTGATAGAAAGAATGGAAGCCGCCTGAAATCATATCGTAAACCCATTGAGCCGGCATGTAGCCTAAAGTCTCCATCTGTTTCAAAGTTGACTCTAAGCCTAAGATATCCCAGGTTTGGAAGATGCCTATTTCCCAGCCAAAGCCTGCACAAATAGCATCGTCTATTTTGAATAGTTCATCTGCAATTTCCGGAATCCTGTTGCTTACATATTGAAAGAGTCCGTAAAATGTGTGACGGTAAAACTCTCCGGCCTTATCAGAACCATTCAAAAGAACTTTAAATCGCTCTGCAGGTTTGTCTATGGTCTTGGTCGCTTCAAGAGTGGCAAACTTTGCTTTTTTGCCTGGCTCATATTGAAGAGTATGGAGATTAAGGGTATGGATCTCTCGCTCACCTTTAGCGTTTTTTGCCTTTTTGTAAAATCCCTGACCGCTTTTGTCACCGAGCCATTTTTGCTGCTCCATTGATCGGACATAGGCAGGAACCTGATAAATATCTCGTGACTCATCTTTCTGAAGAGCTGCGTATAAGTTATCCGCAACTTTGATGAGGGTATCAAGACCGACTACATCGGCTGTTCTGAATGTGGCGGATTTGGGCCGGCCAATTACCGGTCCCGTGAGCTTATCTACCTCATCTACATTCAGCTCAAGTTTTTGCATGGTCTCGAGCACTTTCATAATAGAGTAAATTCCAACTCTATTGGCGATGAAGGCAGGAGTGTCTTTGCAATTAACGGTTGTTTTACCAAGATGCAGGCTGCCGAAGTTCATCAGAAAATCTACTACTTCTGCTGAGGTTTCCGGAGTAGGGATAATTTCCAGCAAGCGTAGGTATCTGGGTGGATTAAAAAAGTGTGTGCCACAAAAGTGTTTTCGGAAATCCTCAGAACGCCCAGCTGCCATGAGTTGGATTGGAATACCACTTGTGTTTGACGTGATAAGGCTGCCCTGCTTGCGGTATTTCTCAACCCTTTCAAACAGTTGCTTTTTTATTTCCAGATTTTCAACTACCACCTCAATCGTCCAATCCGCCTGATTGATCCAGTCAAGATTGTCCTCAAGGTTTCCAGTTTTGATCCTTGAAACCAGAGATTTGTTGTAAAGCGGGCTTGGGTTGCTTTTCACTGCAAACTCCAAAGATTCATTCACCATCCGGTTTCTGAATGATGGGCTTGCTTCAGTAATGCCTTTGGCGGCTTCTTGTTCTGATAACTGCCTCGGAACGATATCAAGCAAAATGACTTCTAGTCCAATGTTTGCAAAATGACATGCAATTCTGGAGCCCATCACGCCGGAGCCCAACACGGCTACTTTTCGAATGACTCTTTTTTTGTTCATGAGCGAATACCTGTGGTTTCTAGTAAATGTTTGTTCTCAAGTAAATAGTTAATCTCCCTAAGCACTTCAAAAAAGGTCTCCATTTTCTCAGGGCTGAAATGCTCCATCATTTGTTCATTAAACTTCCTGACCGTTAGTCTGGAAATCTCTCTTTTCTCTTTTCCCAAATCTGTGAGCCAAACCCGCACCATTCGTTTGTCATTCTGATCGGCCTCTCTTCTGATTAAACCTTTTTCTTCCATGCTTTTAAGTAAGCGGCTTAAGCTATTGGGCTCAAGCCCGAGTAAAGAGGGCAACTTGGTCGCTGGAGATCCTGTTCTATCATCAATGTTAAGCAACACAAATCCAATGGCAGTGCTTATGCCATGTCGGTAAGCAACAGTATTGTACATTCTGTTGATGTTCAGCCAGGCAACTTTTATGTTGTAATCGATGGTTTCAACGGGCTTCAAGAGGCTATGATTGTGGTAAGTGTAACCTTATACGTGAATGCAGATACCAAGGTAAAAAAAATTATTATGCGTGCATAGGAATTTTCTTCTCCTGGCATTTATTCTTTTTGGGGAGGGACTAAGAGTACATTGACTCTATTTCTTTTTCGTGTTTGCTTTCGATAATCTTCCTCCTAAGGCTGAGTTTTGCCGTAAGCTCTCCGGAGTCAATCGTCCATTGAGCAGGCAGGAGCCAATACTTCTTGATCTTTTCCCATTGGGCAAACTGCTCATTGTACTTATCGATCTCACGTTGGAGCTTGTCAAGAACCTGAGGGTGTTTGATCATTTCCTCATCGGTGGTGTAGCCAATGTTTTTAAGCGAAGCATATTCTCTCAACGTAACGAAAGAGGGAACAATCAAAGCTGAAGGAAACTTACGTCCATTACCAACCACCATCACCTGCTCAATAAATATGCTCTCCTTAAGTTTGTTTTCGATGAGTTGAGGTGCTACATATTTTCCTCCGGAGGTTTTGAACATTTCCTTTTTGCGATCAGTAATTTTCAAAAAGCGGCCTTCAACCATTTCGCCGATATCACCTGTATGAAACCAACCATCAGCATCGATCACTTCAGAAGTTAGATCAGGTCTCTTATAGTAGCCTTTCATAACATTAGGCCCCTTGCATAGGATTTCTCCATCTTCCGCAATTTTGACTTCTACATTTTTAATCACCGGACCGACGGTTCCGATATAGCAATTCTTTGGGTCGGGAAGATTAACAGCAATAACCGGAGAGGTTTCGGTAAGACCATAGCCCTCCATCACCATTAATTGCGCTGACCAGAAAACCCTTGCCAGTCTGGGCTGCAGTGCGGCACCTCCGGAAACGATCGCCACAACATTTCCACCAAGTGCCTCTCTCCATTTTTTAAAAATGATTTTATTAGCGAGACGAAGTTGAAAGTTGTACCACCAGCCTTTATCTATTCTGGGGTCATATACCAGGCCAAGGTTGAGTGCCCAAAAGAACAGGCTCTTTTTAATCCCCTCTAGTTCGGAACCTTTTGCTACAATCTTGTCGTATACTTTTTCCAGCAATCGAGGGACTGTTGTAAATATCTCTGGTTTGACCTCTTTCAGATTATCGGCAATGGTTTCCATACTTTCTGCGTAGTAAATGGAGACACCTACTCTGAAATACAGGTAGGTCACCATTCGCTCGAAGATGTGGCAAAGCGGCAAGAAACTGAGTGCCTTCGCATGATAATCTACTGGTACAATGGGTGCGCTATCGGTGAAATTCGAAACCAGGTTGTGATGAGTAAGCATTACCCCTTTGGGGCTTCCCGTAGTACCTGAGGTATAAATTAGGGTAAGCAAATCCTCTGGTTTCACATTATTCATGAGATCCTGAACCAACTTAAGGTCCAGAGATTTACCCATGGCTGTTAATTCTGACCAGTGCTTAGCGCCAGGCACCTGATCAAACGTGTAAATTTCCTTTACCCCCTGAACATCATGCAGAGACCTCTTCACTTTGTGGTAGAGCTCCTCATTGGATACGAACACGATTTTTACATCGGCATCTTTGAAAATAAAGTTATAATCATCCTCCGTGATGGTAGGGTACATAGGTACGCTTACACCTCCTATTTTTTGGATACCAAAATCAGCAAACATCCATTCCGGGCGATTTTGGGAAACTATAGCAACTTTATCGTCTTTGGTCAATCCTGCAGCGATAAGCCCTAATGCAATTTCATTTGAAAGGTGGTCTACGTCTTGAGTGCTGTATTTTTTCCATGAACCAGAAACCTTGTTTGACAAGCAATCGGCTTTGGGGTTTTTGGAAATCTGATAAGCTAGGAGGTCGAATATTCTGGTGATTTGCATAGCAGTGAAATTTTGTGGAAAACTCTTTCCGTCAAACAACATTTTCCGAAAAATACAAATCAACAACTATAATTTGGCCAAACTCAATTTTATAGTCTAATTAATTTTATCTCCACGCAATTGTCTGTATTTCTTCCTTGCCTCGTTGACTAATGTAGAACCTTGGTATTCTGTGAGAAACAGGTAATAACTGTCCATTGCACTTTTGGGCTCATGCAAATCAACTTCCTGAATAGTCGCTTTTAAAAAGAGAGCATCATCTGCTAAAATGGCATCGGGCTCTTTACTAAGCAAGGCATCGATATGCGCAATGGCTTCATGACTGCGACCTAGTTTTCGTAAAATCAGAGCCAGCTTAAAGTTTGCATCATCTGTCAAAGGATGATTGGGGTATTCGGAAAGAAGTTTTTTTAAGCCATCAACTGCTTCATCCAATTTGTTTATAAACTCAAGTTGTTCAATAGAAGCATAAAGAGACAGGGCTTCTTCGGTTGAGTCTGCTTCGAGATTATCTTTGATCAACAGGCTTAATTGAATGGCGTTGTTGGCTATTTCTCTGGTTGTGGCAAGCTTTAAAATGTCTAAATGCGACTGTGCTAACAGGAACTCTCCCTTAAAATAGCTTAATCTTGCGTTTCTGTACTTCGCTTCATAGCCCAACGGCTGATCCTTCATGGATTTCTCTACCTGAGAGTAAGTTAATGACGCCTCCCAGGGTCTTTTGACCAATAAATAAATGTCTCCCAAGTCAAGTTTGGCTTCAGACTGTACAAATGCTCCGGCTTTAGATTCCTGAGCCAAGGCAGTCAAAATGGAAATTGCTGTATCAAATTCTTGCAAATAAAAAGCATACAATCTGGCAATGGATAGGTTAATGTCAAAGGCTGGTACATATTCAGAAGCAACTCTTTTATACGATTCAAACTCGCTTATCAATTGCCTCACTTCGGGTTGGCTTACCGGGTACTTTTCTTTTAAAAGTTTTTCAGAGACACTCAATGAGAGCCGTTTTGCCTGAAAAAATATATTTCCGGATGGGTAGTGAGTGACTATATGTTTACAAATCTCTTTTGTTTCAGTAAGAAAGCCGTTGTTATAGGCAAGCAAGGCCAATTCAAAAAGACCAGTACCTTTCTTTTTTGCCCGAACATCGATCGATTTTGCGTAGATCAAAGCTTTGGAAAACTCTTTCTTTTGGATGTATAACCAATTCAGCATTTCTGTATAGGCCAGAAATTCCGGATTAGCTTGAGATCTATCAATCAATTGGCTTTCAACGATATCAAAAGCACTATCGTTCGTAATGTCTCCCTGAATAAAATTTTGGAGCTCTTCTTTTGACATCTGATAGGTCTCTAATAAAAACAGATACTCCTTAAACATCTTACCTGTGTTGGACAATATGGCATAGAGCTGGGCTAATTCAAATGCATAACTACCTGTGGAAGATGATACTGATCTGGCATACAGTAATAGATCAACTGCATCATTGATCATAACCTCTCTTTTCATTTCCTCAGCTACCAGAACTATTTGATCATCATTTACTGAAAATCTACTATAAAATTTTGTTTTATATTTTTTAAATTGATTTTCACTAAGATACTTTTTACTAAAAAGATACTCAAATACCAAAAATTTTATGGCTGGGTCTTTCTTTTTGTTAAACTTGTTTATAACACCAAAACCTTCTTCATACAGCTCCTGCTGATTTAATAGTCGCAAATAAGGATCAAGGATTTGAGGATCAGAAGGTGTTTTTTTATGCAGCTCACGGTATAGATTTAATGCCTTTTCCTTTTCTCCCTGGAATACATATTGTCCAGCAAGTTTAAGCTCATTTGTCTGGGCCAGCAGGTTGCCTGAGCTGATCATGGCTATCCACAATCCACAGATCAATAAAAATGTTTGTTTCCTTTTTTTAAATTGAATCATTGAGGCTAAATCTAATGCTGTTTATAAGTGTACAACATAGTTTTTTTCTAAAGGTGAGCGTGATAATGTGAATAGCTTAAAGTAATCAACATTTCGTTTGTTGTTTTAGTGTCTGATATTGAATTACTTAAGAATATTTGTTCATAACTAAGGATGCTTTGTAAAGAATTGATGTGGCTAATTCAAAATGTGAACATCGTTTGCTGAAAGAGTATATTCAGTTGAAAGGTAAGCAGGAGATAACAGTGTTTGGTGAAATTAGATTGCTGTGTTCATATCGGTGGCTTTATTCACATAGTAAAGGACCTTCTTTAAGGGTTATCCTGTAGTTTTCAACATCCCATCCCGGCCTGACTTTAACTGTGTTAACATCAAGATGTAGTTTTTCAGGTTGTTTCTTTTTTGACAAATCTCCCGGACTTAGATACCCACTCTGATCTCTATCAATAAAGACAAAAGGTTGGTAATCACCTGTATTTAAGTCGAAGAATTGAAATGAAGTCGAAGTGATTCTTGAAGGGTAAATTATTTTGTCTTTCATCATGAGACCTACCATACCACATTTTATCGTGCTGTCCCTAGAAACAGATAGTGTGCCAGTGTTTGGTTTGTCTTCTGAGTTAATTCCAAAGATGGTGTCTAAGTAAATTGATCGGAAGATGTCCTGTAGTTGATATCCTTTGATAAGAATTTTTGAAGTATCGAGATCTGTTTTAAGAGCAAGGCTGAATTGTAATGTGTTCTCATACTCAAAGCCTTTTATTTGTGCGTCTATACTATCTAGTGTGTTTCTGAGAATATAGACAGTGGATGAGCTATCTAAAAGAGGTGGGTATTTTAATTTAAGTTTAAATGTTATTTTTAATTCATCTTTCTTGATGTCAGTTGGATATATTTTAACTGTGTCCGATTTAGTTGTTTGAGCGAATCCTAACGTTGTTAGAAATAGTGTGGTGTCTACTGAATATCCGAAGCTGTCCGCAGCGTAGAGTTTAATTGTTTCTATGGTGCTATCCGTCATATAGAGTTTGAAGTTTTTGTTGTCTTTTCTTTCCAGATACCCCTTACTTGATTTTATCTTAAATATGGATTTATTGAATACCAGCTCATAGTAGATTTTTTGATTTTTAAAGGAAAGTAGTTCAAATGGTCTTTGGTCATTTAAAAAGACATTAAAATCTGTTGACAAAGAGCTATCAGAATGCGTGATACAAATTATACTATCAAGAAAGCCTATCCGTTCTTTAAATGACTCGTACTCAAAATTACTATTCATGTCTTCCAGTGCGATGAGATGGTAACAGCCGGGTTTCATTCCACGCAGATTAAAGTACCCTTCTTTGTTGGCTCGACTTTGGTTAACGGATTTCTCAAAGTGAGTATAGCCGCTATCTAGTTCAAAGGCAAAAACGGTAAAACCAGAAGCGGGCTTAAGTAAATAGTCTTTTATAGTACCGTTGATACTTCTGTGATCAAGAGAATCTCCTGTGGAAAAAATGAGAGTGAAGTCTGCTGCTGCATTTGATTCTGAGAAGTCAACGATTGCTCCAGTATTTTGTAAGAGGTATGTGGTATTTGGCTTAAGGGTTAGATTCTTAATAAATACACTCTCATTTTTTGAGCTCACATTTGGTTCTGTCTTTGGCTTGGGATTTAAATTTAGTTTTAGGTTAACATCCTTTAACTTTATGTACTCATCGTATATTAAAGTGATTTCATTTGAATTGAATCGGGTAGTATTATCAGTAGGTATGGTTTTCTCAAGCTTTGGGGCTTTTGAATCTTTCTCACCACCTGTAATTTCTCCGACTTTCGCACAATTGCTTAAAAGTAGTAACGATGCAAAGAAAAGTATTGAGCTAGTATTTTTTAATGATATAAACATTACTACTATAATTACCCGTGTTCTCTGCGGATTGGTTTGACGCATACCCGTATTTCAATGACTTGATGAATGCAAAGGAATCTCCTCTGTATTTCAATGATTGTAAGGATATATAATAGGAATCCATCCATAGACCCGCCTTGGAGATAAGTCGCATTCTGTGCTTTTTGAATAGTTCTTTAATCGAATCATCATCAAAATGATATAAGTGTCGTGGGACATCAAAAGCTGCCCAATGGTTTTTAAACTCCAGACAATCCTTCGATTGGATATTTGGGACCGCAATTACCATTACTCCCTCTTTTGATAAGTATTTTCTGAGTGAAGCAAACGTTTCATTCAAGTCATAAACATGTTCCAAAACGTGCCATAATGTGATTAAGTCGAAACGTGAATTCTTGTCTATTTGATTCAGATTCTCATGCACTTCAAGATGATGTTGGGAAATACAATATGCTCTAGCATCAGGATTTGGTTCAACTCCAATTACTTTGAGGGATTTATCAAAGGATGAGAGAAATGATCCTGTACCACAACCATAATCCAAAACGCTGGATGGCTTAATGTGTTTCTTAAGAATTTGATGTTTATATCTGATATTATAGGATCTGAAGATTCGATATGCGATACCAAGTAGGCTAAAGCTTGATTTGTGACTTAAATAGTCCTTCGAATCATAGTATCTAGATAGCGTTCTTAATGAAGGTCTAGGATTCGTATAAACAAGAGAGCAGTTAGTACATCTTGCCAAATGAAAGTCTTCACCGGTTAAAAAATGGTCTTTAACTATCAGAAAGTTATCTGCGTTTTCTTGGCCACATAATGGACATTGGTCTACCCGACTATACACGAATTACTTGCTGTTTAAATGAATCATAAGAATAGAGATGTCTGCTGGAGAAACCCCGCTGATCCTTGATGCTTGCCCCAAAGTTAAAGGTTGCTGTTTATTTAGCTTTTCTCTTGCCTCCGCTGACAGAGCTTTGATAGTGGAATAATCAAGTTGTTGGCTAAGTTTTACATGCTCCATCTTCTCCATTTTTGCTACTTGAGCCAACTCCCTTTCAAAGTACGGGGCATATTTAACCCCTATCTCTGTGTTTAATATTTCGTCCTCTGTATACTCATCTTTTTGGTCTGACAGAAAAGGCATTAGTTGTTGCAAACTTATCTCTGGCCTGGCAAGGAGGTCAAATAGTTTAGCTTTTTCAACGATTTGGGCAGAACCTATTTCCTTTAGCAGAGTATTTATTTCTTCGGGTTGAACTTTTTTTGTCAAGGTACCCAATAGTTGTTTCGACTTTTCTTTTTTTAACTGAACAAGCTTTAGTCGTTCTGGTGAAGCCAGGCCTATGTCGTATCCAATCTGAGTTAATCGATCATCTGCATTGTCTTGGCGAAGCATTAATCTAAACTCAGCCCTTGAAGTAAACATTCGATAAGGCTCCTCTGTGCCTTTGTTGACTAAGTCATCAATAAGAACACCAATGTAGGCTTCAGACCTTTTTAGAATTATGGGATCCTTTTGATTCAGCTTCCTGGTGGCATTAATTCCTGCCATTAATCCCTGACATGCTGCTTCTTCATAGCCAGTAGTACCATTTATCTGCCCAGCAAAGTAAAGGTTATCGATAAGGTGTGTTTCCAGACTGGTCTTTAACTGGACAGGCGGAAAGTAGTCGTATTCAATGGCATAGCCAGGTCTAAACATTTTAACGTTTTCAAAACCTTTTACCGTCCTTAGTGCCTGGTATTGAATATCCTCAGGCAATGAGCTGGAGAAGCCGTTTACATAGACTTCAATAGTCTTCCATCCTTCTGGTTCCACAAATAGTTGATGTCGGTCTCTTTCGGAAAACCGATTGATTTTATCTTCAATAGATGGGCAATATCTTGGACCTATTCCTTGAATTCTGCCATTGAACATAGGAGATTTATCAAAACCTGTTTTCAAAACCTCATGTGTCTTAGCATTGGTATAGGTGATATGACAAGCTCGTTGCTTCGTTAATCTCGAACTTGGTAGATAGGAAAATTTTCCTGGTTCTTCATCCCCTGGTTGTTCCTCCATAACCTCATAGTTGAGTGAGCGACCATCAACTCTTGGGGGTGTGCCTGTTTTCATTCTGCCGGCCTCAAAGCCCAGTTTAACCAGATCTTCCGTAATACCAGTTGAAGCTCTCTCCGCTGCTCTTCCACCTCCAAATCTCTTTTCTCCTATATGAATAACTCCGTTTAGAAAAGTGCCACTCGTCAGTATGACAGATGAAGAATATAGATTGATACCTAGACTTGTTTTGACACCAGCAATAGATTTGCCCTCCACAAGCAGACCCGTAACCATATCCTGCCAAAAATCTACATTTGGATTACTCTCAAGCTGCAATCTCCAAAATTCAGAGAACATTTGCCTATCACTCTGTGCACGAGGACTCCACATGGCAGGACCTTTCGACCTGTTTAGCATCCGAAATTGGATCATCGTATGATCCGTCACGATACCAGATAGCCCACCTAAGGCATCAATTTCTCGTATGATTTGGCCTTTAGCCACTCCACCCATAGCTGGGTTACAAGACATTTGAGCAATAGTGTTCATGTTCATGGTGAGCAAGAGCACCTTCGCCCCCATTGTTGCAGAAGCATGGGCGGCTTCACAACCAGCATGCCCTGCACCGACTACAATGATATCGTACTTAGGAATCATAATCTTTTGAAAATGTTCCACGTGGAACATCTATAAAAACAGGTAAATAGTAGTCCTCTTTCTTTCTCATTTCAGCTTTTTCTGATGCTGTTAGATCGTTATAACCCATAAGATGAAGCAGCCCATGAATGACCAGTCGGCAAATCTCTTCCTTAGGTGAGACTCCATATTCTTTTGCATTGTCCTGAGCTCGGTCTACACTGATCATTATATCGCCAGAAATTAACTGATCTTGCTCTTCATGATATTGATACGTAAGAATATCTGTATAGTAATCATGATCAAGATGGGTTATGTTCAAACTAAGTAAGTAATCATCATCACAAAAAACAATCCCCAACTGATCGATTTTAAAACCCTCCAGGTTTGCCATTTCAAATATCTTTTCCTTAAGCTTGTTTGGCCTTTGTATAGGTTTCTTACTGCCGTTTAGTGAAACGAAAGAAATGTTTTTCAAACAGAAGTGAAGGTAACAGGCCTAGTCAAAGTAAAATGTCATTTTGACACTGGAGCCATTGTTTAAGAATTTGACTTCATCACAAAGATGCTTTACTAAAAACAAACCACGGCCACCTGGTTTCTCAAGATTTTCTTCTGATGTGGGGTCGGGTAGGTGCTGGTAATCAAAGCCATTCCCCTGGTCAGAAACAATAAAATCAAGCTGATTGTCCGTTTGTTCTAACTCCAAAACAACAATTTTCTGTTTATCCAACTTGTTGCCATGGATGATTGCATTGTTCACGCTTTCTGTAACTGCAACCATGATGTTCCCATAGATGTCATCATTGATTTCAAAAGCATCTTTTGCGTTATCAATAAAGCTTTCAACTATGCGAATGTTCTCCGGAATAGACGGAACCTCGATCCTTAGTGAGCGAATACCTGACTCTGATTTTGTCATAGGTTATCCTGGTTATCAATGAATGATTTGAAGTATTTCTTTACTTCGTTTTTGTAAAAAGGTTTCAAAGAAGGGTCTACCCTGCGAATTTGTTCTACTTGCCTTTTCTTTTCTTTTAAATACTTTTCAAAGTCAGGAGGTAATGCCCTTTCTTTCATTTTTGCCAATTCAGCTTCTCTTTCAGGACTTTGATCTCGTTCTTTAAGCGATTTCTCCGCCTCTAAAAGCCTTGTCTCGATTTCCTTTTGTCGAAGTAGTGTTTCCTGAGTTATCTTTTTGTTTACAATATCTTTCTCTGTCTCTTCCATCTGACCGGCCAAATCCCCTAGGCCACTCCCTGGGTTTTTACCTTTGTCTTTAAGCATTTTTTCAAGTTGACGTAAAGCTTGTCTGAGTTGTTCCTGCTGAGCAGCAATTTTAGCATACTCCTCAGACAATTCTTCTCCACTGCCACCTTTGCCTTTTAATTTTTCTATCTGATCGTTCAATTGCTTTTGCATGTCACCAAGGTTTCCTGGCATGGCCTGTGGCTTACCCTTTCCTTTGTTTTTAGGGTTGCCGCTGGTGCACTTACCATTGCTTTGCATGGCATTCATTTGGTTTTGCAGGTTCTTGAGCACATCATCAAGTAGCAGAGCAAGGTTGTTTGCTGAGGTCATTGCATACTGCTGCTTCCCGCTGGCATTTCCCGGCTTTCGTTGTTTGATGGATACTGCACTTTCTTCCATG
Source organism: Cytophagaceae bacterium (assembly GCA_027488815.1). Classification (GTDB taxonomy): domain Bacteria; phylum Bacteroidota; class Bacteroidia; order Cytophagales; family JAIYAX01; genus JAIYAX01. Next base: position 306,999 of record JAIYAX010000006.1, read on the forward strand.
AAATTTTTAAGCTCTGATACTTCACGAGTAACGAAAGATTGTATTTCAAAAACACGTTTGGCCAATGCCATCAAACTGTCTTCGATCATGCTGGCGTCTTCACTAAGCTTTAACTGCTTTTGAGACAATGCGATGTATCTTGGATCCGCCTGGTTGATGCTTCGATACTCTTTCATTTGCTCTTCTAATTGAAAAGATAATGAAATGAGGTTGTCAAGAATGGATTGAAGGTCTCGAATATTTTCTTCCACCATTTGCATTCGCTGCTCAGCACTTGCAGTTTCTAACTCATTAGCCAAATCACTCATTTGGTCAGAAGCTTCCTTTTGACTTTTGTTTCCTTCTTTCTTCTGTCCTTTTTGGAGGTTTTCCTTGCTCCTACTTAGGTTTTCCTTGATTTTTTCAGCCTTTTCACCCAATTTATTTAAAGGTCGCTTCTCCTCTATTTCTTCATTCAGCTTTTCAATTTCATTTAGCTTCTCTTTAACATCTTCAAATGCTGAATTAATACTGTCTTGTTTCTCGACTGACTTGCCCGCATCGAGCTTGGACTCCCTTAATTCATTTTGTTCTTCTGCCAATTCCCTCAGCTCTGAAACCGTTTGCTCTATTTTTTTATCGATTTGTAGGTTTTTATACAACTCCAAAGCTCTATCTAATTCATTTTCAATATTTTGATTTTTCTTTTGGAGCTTATCAAGATTTTCTTTGACTTTTGAATCTTCCTTTTTTTCCTCCAGTAACTTCTGAAGTTCTTCAAGTAGTTTTTGAGTTTCCGGATCGAGCACCTGTTTCATAAGTTCCTGAAGAGCTTGCGCTTTTTCAAGTAAGTCCGGCGAAAAGGAGTCCAGATTTTTCTCGAGAGCGTTTAACTTTTCCTGAAGCTCGTTTAATTCTTCTAACTCATTGAGCACCTGCTTATTTTTTTCAAGGAGGTCGCTTAACTCCTTTCGATCACTCCAGCTGAGCTCAGATTTAGATTTGATTTTCTGCTCAAGTCTGTTTAGGTTTTTTACGATGGAGGAGGATTTTTTGTGAAGAAGTTCAATCTTATTTTCAAGCTTTTCAGCTGATTGTTGCGAAAGTTCTTTGTACTCTTGATCGCTAGGCTTTTGAAACACCATTGTTCTACTTTCTGCACATTTAGCCCCATTAACTCCATCGTTGTCACAAACAACAACTTTGTAGGATAGCCGCTCCCCGTTGTTAAGCGCCAGTTCGGTAAGATCAAGATTTGTGAAGAAAGGTTGAATGGTGACCTCTTTATCAAATGACAACACTTTCGATTTAACAACACTTGTTTGATTTTTTTGATTAGTGGTAAAGTACTCTACCCGTAAGCTCGAAAAACCATGATCATCTTCAACAATGCCGCTAATCAAGATATTGGAAAAGGTGCTGGTGTCTTCCCGGGTATCCATTCGTATTTCAGGTAGTTCATCTTTTACCACATCAATTTGAAAAACAGCTTTTTCCTTGAGTAGCCCAAATAGGTTGATAGCCTGAATTTCATAGGGCAAATCATTATTTACCCTTAAACTAAGTTCAAAATCATCTGAACCGGATTTAGAAAAACTATATCGCCGACCAGGCCCTCTTGTCACCTGTAAAGCAACTGTGTCTGAGTAGCTAAACGTTCCTTGCCAAGTGACCATAGAACCCTCAGGAACCTGAAGATTTCCAGTCCCCTGGCTTGCAAAGGGCTTTTGTTTGAGATATGCAGGAGGAAGGACCAACAACTTAAGGCCTGTCATTCGTGGCCTGTCAACAACTTTAATCAGGTATTCATCACTAAAATATCCTCCGGCTAACAACCTAAACCGTAGATCTGCTTCAGGCTTCGTAAATGTGTATTGATAATTGTTTTTTCCTACTGTCCTCATCAACAGTTGTTGCTCATCGATGAGAATCTGAACACTGGAGGGCACTTTCTGACCACTTAAGCTGAGATCAAAAGCAAAGTCCTCATTTCTGAATGCAAGTAAGGATGGTGTTCTGGTCAGAAAAGTAAATGGAGCTTTAGGCAAGAATGACTTATTGTATTGAATGTACCGGGCAGTACTCTCTGTAAATAACTCGGGAAGAATGAGGGCCAGAAGTAATGCAGTGCCAACCAAGGGAAGAAGTCGCCTCTTAAAAAACAAAAAAGTCGACTTAAAATCAATGGCAAGATGAAATGCATACGGTTTTATCAGGACAGACTTTTGATTAATGCTAGCCAGAAGAAGCTGACTATCATCTTGTTTTTGTTCAGATAAAGCAATGAGATTCAGAAACTTATCACCTAATTCAGGAAAGAATTTCCCAATTTGAATGGCGGCCTCTTTGTCTGATAGATACTTCTCAGACATCAGGTACTTGTAAAACGGGATGATTGCTTTAAAGCCAATGATCGTCAGGGAGGATAACAAAAAGGACCAAAAACCAATGGCTCTTGCCCAATTGCCCATTTTGATCAAATACTCAAGGGCATTGAGTAGCAGAAATAATCCCAGTATCCAAACAAGGCAAGTAAAGATGCCCTGGTATAATTGGTTTAGATAGAACTTCTTTTTATAGTCAATTAACTTCTCTTTGATCTCTCCTGTCGTTCCACCTCTATTCATGGTATGATGTTAGTTCTATTCCATGATCAATTTGACGGTTTTTCTTCTTCGCCAAAGTAAACATCTGCAAAATCACGGTACTGCATCGGGTTTGAAGGAAAATTGCGGATATTAGGCTGAAGCATTCGGTAGCCTTCATCATACCAAAGCACCAACACAGGACAATCATGGATCATGATGCGCTCGGCTTGCTTAAAGTAGGTATTAGCCTCAGTTGCGTTAATGGAAGTTAAAGCCTTCTTGTAATTTTCATCAAAAGCCTTACTTACATACCTCATCACGTTCGGATAAGATTTCTGTGCTGCATCAGTTGGAACTTGTTCACCAAAAAAGACCCAAAGGAAATTTTCCGCACTTGGATAATCCGCTACCCAAGCCAATCTGAAAAAGCTGGACTTGCCTGACATGCTGTTTTCAACATGCTGCGCTAAGGGGATTATGTTCAGACTTACATCAATTCCCAGATTATCCTTGAGTTGCTTTTGAACTTCAACTGCAACATTGGTATTCCTCTCTCCGTCAGCATTTAGATCCAAAGATATTTTTGGGAAGCCTTTTCCTTTCGGGTATCCTGCTTTTTCAAGATAGTAGAAGGCTGAGTCCAGATTTAATTTATAGCCGATCAGATCGTCAGTAGGATAGTCACCCAGTACTGGAGGAGTGATACCTTGGAATCCAGGAGCAAAGCCTTCACCGTTGAGGACAAATTCCAAAATTTTCTCACGATCAATAGCAAAAGCAAGGGCTTTGCGAATGTTAACATCTTTGAACAGATTGTCCTGATTGTTAAATGAGAGGAAATGGGTGGACATCTCTGGCTTACGCTGTAGCTGATAATCTTTTGCACCGGCTTGCTTGTTCTTCTTTGCTGCAGCCTCTTCTTCCAAAATTTCTATGATATAGTCCGTCGGAAGTCGGTAAATCATATCCAAGGTACCTTTTTTAAATTCCAGATATTCAGTCTTTTTGTCCTTAATGAAACTGATTTTTAATGCATCAATGTATGGAAGTTGATTTCCGAACTCATCTTTGCCGTAATACTTCGTATTTCTCTTGAGGATGATGGCGATATCGTCGTCGATGCTTTCAATATAGAATGGACCAGTTCCAACGCATTTCTCTCTCATTTCAAGTCCATACTTTTCAAAAGCCTCTTTAGGAAAAACATAGGCGCCCGGTCTAGCCAGATTATAACTGAAGACAGAGTAGGGCTGTATCAAATTAATTTTCAAGGTGTAGTCATCCACTACCTCAATACCTTTTACGCCACCGGCCTGTGCCTGACCTCCAGCACTTTGATTATAATAATCTGTTGCCCCGACTACAATGTCCTTAAATAAATAGAATGACTGGTTGTTTGGGTTTTGAGTGCAAAGCAAATCAAAGGCATATTTGATGTCCTGTGCTTTCAATTCTCTTCCTTTTCCATCAGCGAAGCAAGGGTCATCATGGAAAAAAACACCTTTTCGAATGATGAAGGTATATGATTTACCATCCTCACTGATTGTATAACTTTCGGCAAGACCAGGCTTTAGGCTTAGATCTGCCTGATTGAATTTCAATAGACCTTCATACACCTGAGCTGCTACCCGATAGGAAAAGGCATCAGTTATTGCAGGGGGGAATAGAGTCTTGATATACTCTGATTCGTTAAGACGAAAAACACCACCATAATTGCGGTTGCCTTTGCCAGCCTTTAATGTGGAAGAAGCTTCCTCTTTTTTATCTCCTGAAGAGCACGAATAAAAGAGAGCAACAAATAGAATAGCAGATATACGGTGTAACGATTTCATTTATATGAGATTGCAATTGAAAGAATTCAGCAATCAAACCTACGCTAATTCATCGAAATGACCAAAAAGACATGGGTTTTAAGCCTATAATTCCCTGATTAAGGTTTATCCATGACGCTGCTAAACTCCAGTACCACAGGGCAGTGGTCGGAATGCCGTGCTTCTGGTAGAATTCGGCACTTATTAAGTCTTTCTTTTAAAGCTGGGTCAACCATGTGGTAATCAATTCTCCAACCCAGATTTTTATTCCTTGCACCCGCTCTGAAACTCCACCAGGTATAGTGATGCGGCTCTGAGCAAAATTCTCTAAACGCATCCATCCATCCTTGATTGGTAAACGCATCCATCCAAGCCCTTTCTTCTGGAAGAAATCCACTTGAGTTCGCATTGCTTTTAGGGTTATGAATATCAATCGGCTTATGACAAATATTGAAATCCCCGCTTATGATCAAGTTGGGAATCTCCTTGGACAAAGAGGCGCTATAGGGCAGAAAGAAATCCAACCATTTCATTTTAAATGACTGCCGATGTTCTCCGCTGGAGCCGGAAGGCATATAAACACACATTTGAGAGAAATCTTCAAAATCAGCACGAATCACCCGGCCTTCATGATCATAAATGGCTTCCTGACAGCCATATATAACTTGTTTTGGCTTTTGTTTTGAAAGTATGGCAACTCCGCTGTAGCCCTTTTTTTCAGCACTAAACCAATAAACATGCTCATATCCAATCGCAGCAAACACTTCCAGATCAATTTGAGTGTGTTCGGCTTTAACTTCTTGAAGGCATACAATATCTGCATCAGCTGCTTTTAGCCAGTTGAGCAATGATTTGCTCAAGGCTGAGCGGATGCCATTCACATTATAGGTAATGGATTTCATTTTAAATCAGGGTATTCAAGTTCAAAGTATTGAACCATTAGAGACTTTAAATACTGCTCTTGATCCTTTAGTCCCAGAAAGGGCACTTTTTTTACCTGTGTCCAAATTGGCCAACCATCAGGGTCCAGCCCTTCAAGTTTGTAGTAGCCATCCTGGCTTAGCAATTTGCATACGGCGATATGCATCAAATCTTGTTTTTGTTCTTTAGAAAATGGGGCAGGCCCTTTGCCCAACTCCTGCACTCCAACTAAAAATAACAGAGAGTCAAGATTTGGGCGCTTACCCATCTTTTTTTCTACAGTGTTTAATAAGTCTTCAAAAGAATTGGCCACAAAAAACACAGAAAATAAGTATTTTGGAGTGTCGGTAAAGATACTGCTTAATCTTCGTTCAATTCGATGTGGAAGGATTTTGTGAATCTCTTATTTCCTGAAGTGTGTGTTACCTGCCAAACACTTCTTGTTGAAGGCGAGCGCCATCTTTGTCTCTCGTGCTCAGCAAAGCTCCCCATCATAAGTGCAGATTGCAGCGAAGGTTATCAAGATCTAATGCAACGCTTTTGGGGTAGAGTACCCCTTTCACATGCGCTACCTTTTTTACACATGACACGAAAGGGAAGTGTGCAGAAAATCATCCATCAGATCAAATACAAGGGAAATAAGGATCTGGCCTTCACTCTAGGTTCCTGGGCAGGAGGAACATTTTCAGAAATGTATGCTAATCAATTTGATCAGTTAATTCCAGTTCCTTTGCACCCCAAAAAGCTGAAATTGAGAGGCTATAATCAGAGCGAAGAGTTTGCTAAAGGGATTTCCCTTATTTGGTCTTGTCCATTGAGCAGTACAGCAGTTGAAAGGGTCCACTTCACAGAAACCCAAACCAAAAAGTCAAAATATGACCGATGGTTAAATGTGGAAGAAGTTTTTAGAGTGGCTAATCCTGGGGAAGTTCAAAACCAAAGAATTTTGCTCATTGATGATGTGATCACTACAGGAGCTACCCTTGAGGCTTGTGCAGAGCAGCTACTTCAAGCGGGGGCGAAAAGTGTAGGAGTAGGATCTATCGCATTAGCCGCCAAAAACTAAAAATGCCGGACAAGCCGGCATTTTAAATATCGTTTAACAGGGATCAATAATTAGTTCCTGCTCTAATCATTGCGCATCTGAATCCAATTGTAGAAGTACAGGAATCTTCTTCAAGGAAACGACGTGTTCCCGGAGAAAGCCAATAGGCTACATCCTGCCAAGAGCCACCTTTATAAACTCTGGCTTTGTTGCTAATGATGGTGAACGATGGGTCATAAGAGCTATTTGCTCCTTTATTTTCTTCATCAAGAAAGCCATCTCTTCTTACTGGATTGAGGTCATCAACATCCTGAAAAGAAAGAGGACGGTAAACATCAAGAACCCACTCACTTACGTTACCTGCCATGTTGTAAAGACCGTAATCGTTTGGAGGATAGTTGTAGATATACTCGGTAATGAAAGCACCATCATTAAGTTTTCCAGCGATACCTCCATAGTCACCACGGCCTCTTTTGAAGTTGGCGAGGAAGTTACCCATTTCAGCACCATAAGGGTTTCTAAGAGCATGGCCATCCCATGGATATAACCTTTTCTCGGTTTGTGATTCATCAAGGTATTGCTTTCCAATAAGAGCTTGAGCGGCATACTCCCATTCGGCTTCAGTTGGTAGCCTGTAATCAGGCAATACAGCGCCCGATTCCAAAGGAATTCTTCCACCACCCTCAGGCAGCTCAATTCCGGCTTCTTCGGCCAATACTTTGTTTACCGCTGCCGTTCTCCATTTGCAGTAATCATTAGCTTGTAGCCAGGTAACTCCTACAACAGGAAAGTAACGGAAGCCCGGATAACGTAGGTAATGATCCACATAAGGATCGTTGAAAGCTAACTTTCCAGCCCATACGGTAGTATCAGGTATCGTCGATAGGAAAAACTCCTCGGAAGAGTCTTTCTTAACATAGTGCATGTATTCCAGCCAGTGGATATTTGCGATCTCTGTCTCATCCATGTAGAAAGAGGCAACAGTTACTGTTCTTTCAATATTATCACGAGTGTTCATGACATCCTCTTCAAAAGATCCTAGTACTGTGCGACCACCTTCGATATAGACCAGATTTGGACCTTCAGGCTGGCCTTTGAAGTCATTGACTACAAATAACCCGTCTTCCGAAACCTCTTCAGAATATTCCAAATTAGTGGTTGTACTGTTCTTACCCGGAGTGATGGCATCGGGCTTCGTGGACTTATTGCAAGAAGTTGAGATAACTCCTGCGAGGATCAGCATGAGCACTAGCTTCGAGCTGCTAACAATCTTATTCATACCTGTTAAGTGGTGAAAAACGGCTAAAGTTAGAACTATTAAACGGTGTGGACAAATTTTGTTTCAAAATCAAAAACAGTCGCAAAAGAACAGCGGGGGATTTCATGTAATTTTCGCCTTGCTTTGTGACCTTACCCTTACCTTTATGGCAATGAAGTCCTTTTTAGAATTCGCATGGATCAAAATACTGCTTGCTGTTTTGGTCATAGGAGCGGCAAGTTACCTTAATTTTAAATCTACAGATATTTCTGTGAGACCTTCTGATGGATATGATGAACAAATGTGGACTGGTGCCAGTATCGCATCGTATCACATGTTTTTCAAGAACTACGAAAATCCATCCTGGTATCCGGAGCGTTGGTTTCTTGGGTATTCACAAAAGTACCGCTACAATCCTCAGGCAATGCCAGCCTCTCAATTGCAATGGTTTGATGATGCCATGTGGACCTTTGGCTGGAAAGCCCCCAACATTGCAAAATACATCATGGGTTTTGGGGTTGTGGCTTTTTCAGATACCATTATTGATCCGCAAGGTTACTTTCATCGCTATTCCGAGGACAAGGCCAAAAACAAATGGCCCGGTAATTACGCTCCTTCTTCATTTGTAGAACAAGCAAGAAAAGTCAATGCTATCTTAAACATCATGACTATTGCTGTCGTGATGCTGGTCGGCTATTATTTCATAGGGTTTTATTCAGGGCTATTTGCTGGTTTGTTTCTTACCTTCAATCCTACCTTCACTTTAATAAATACAGCCGCAGGAGTTGATAGTGCAGCCTCACTTTTTTCAACAGTTGCTGTTTTAGCCCTATTGATTCTGGTAAAACGGATGTACAAAGCAGGAATTGACCGCAAGTTTTATTTAAGTGCAGCCTTATTAGGTTTGAGTTTTGCATTTGCGGTTGGATCTAAATTAAGCGGTGCTATAGTAGGCTTTATCATTGCACTCGTTTACTTGTTGATGGCTTACAATTGGCTAAATCCTTTCAAACCCAAGCCTCTGGTAGAAAAAAAACCTAAAGACACTATCCTTAAAACAGGGCTCAACTTTAACAAATTGTTGATTTCAGGGCTGATTGTCACCTTTATTACGTTCAGCGTTTTCATCTACAGCAACCCTGTCCTGTATCATAAGCCAACATTGAAAATGAAGATGATCCGTGAGTCGGTAAAGGAATTTTTTGATATCAGAGCCCAAGCGTTAAAGACCGAAGACATCAACAAATCCGGTTGGAAAAGCTTTATGCTGGTAGTGAAGAAAAATTTTGTAAAAACGGAAGACAGCTATTACGGTACTTTGGGTACCTGGATTCCTTTTAAATTCAATCCTTTGGATCTAATTCTTCTGGCAACCGGCATATACTGGCTATGGAAGAAAGCCAAAGACGACTGGCAAAGTCCACAAAGAGTAAACGACTCTGCCGTTTTGCTGATATCCTTTGCTCTTTTCTTGTATGGAGTGGTCAGTTTTATATGGGTGGACTGGCCCAGGTATCACACCCCTATTTTTCCGATAGTAGCCATGATTTCAGGGTATGGGTTTATCAAAAGTCTGCAAGTGCTCGCAAAAAACGTAATTCCTGATTGATCAGGCCTGGACGGCCTCAACTTTAACGGGCAGCATTTCATTCAAAACGGACATAGCATGGTTGATGTTGGTAACCGGGCTTGCTATCAGAATTAGTCTTTGGTTTACTTCTTTAAGCTTATACAAAGAAGGTTTGCTTTGGATATGAGACATGATATGTCCAAAAAGTGGGTTTTGGTAATACTGTACATTATCCTGTGCTAAGAACTGGGCTTTGAGTATCCCTTGCTTAAGCGTTAATTTTTCAAAACCAAGCTTTTCAGCGAGCCATCTAAGCTCAACCGTTTTAGCCAAATCAATGACGGAAGGAGGCAGCGGGCCAAAGCGATCCATAAGTTCTTTTAGAAAGTCATCCAGTTCGGTTAGATTCTTCAGGTTGTCCAATCGGGTGTAGAGTGAAAGTCTTTCTGGTATATGACTCACATAGTGATCCGGGATGAGGAGCTGCAGATCTGTTTCCAGAACACAATCAGTGATCAGCTCTTTTATGGATAGTTCTTTCTCAAACAAAGACCTGAATTCATTCTCCTTCAATTCCTGAACGGCTTCATCCAGTATTTTGTGATAGGCCTCATAACCCAGGTCGTTCACAAAACCACTCTGCTCACCCCCAAGCAGATTCCCCGCTCCACGGATGTCAAGATCCCTCATGGCAACCTTAAATCCATCTCCCAGATCGGAAAACTCTTCAAGTGTTCTCAATCGCTTTTTGGAGTCAATCGGAAGACTTTCCACAGGTGGTGTCAGCAAATAACAATAGGCCTTTTTGTTTGAACGGCCCACTCTGCCCCTCATTTGATGCAGATCTGAAAGCCCAAAAGTGTGCGCCCTGTTGATGATGATGGTATTGGCATTTGGAATGTCCAGGCCGCTTTCGATGATATTGGTCGAAACCAGAACATCATATTCCCCATCAATAAACTTAAGCATGGTTTTCTCCAGTTTCTCCCCATCCATTTGTCCATGAGCAATACCAATGCGTGCATCAGGCACTAGCTTAAGTACCACATTTGCGATTTCTTCGATGTCATGAACCCTGTTGTGAACCAAAAACACCTGTCCATTCCTTTGTAATTCACGTGAAATGGCATCCCTTAGAAACTCTTCTTTGTACACCACAACTTCTGTTGTAACAGGCTGCCGATTTGGCGGTGCAGTTGCGATAACGGATAAATCTCTTGCACCCATGAGCGAAAAGTGGAGCGTTCGGGGAATAGGTGTGGCCGTAAGGGTAAGCACATCCACTGCGAGGGAGATGTTTTTCAGTTTTTCTTTAACCGCAACCCCAAATTTTTGCTCTTCATCAATTACAAGCAATCCCAGATTTTTGAAAACCACATCTTTGCTCACGAGCCTATGGGTACCGATTAGAATTTCAGTTTTTCCTTCTTTGACCCGCTCGAGGGTTTCTTTTATTTGTTTAGCACTTTTAAAGCGGTTGACCACTTCAATGCGTATATGAAAATTGGCAAGCCTGTCCTTAAAGGTTTTGAAATGTTGCATGGCCAATATAGTTGTTGGCACTAGCACAGCCACCTGCTTGCCATCGTTGGCCGCCTTAAATGCCGCTCTGATAGCGACTTCTGTTTTTCCAAATCCAACATCACCACACACCAGCCGGTCCATGTGAAAAGGGGCTTCCATGTCCGCTTTCACATCAGCAGTAGCCTTGGCCTGATCAGGAGTATCTTCATACAAAAACGAGCTTTCCAGCTCATACTGGAACACATCATCAGGCGGAAAGGCATAGCCCGGAGTGGCTTTTCGCTTCGCATAAAGCTTAATGAGCTCTTTGGCAATGTCTTTGACCTTTTTCTTAACTGACTTTTTCTTGTTTTCCCACTCTTGTGATCCAAGCTTGCTCACTGTTGGAGTGGCCCCGTCTTTCCCGCTGTATTTTGAGATTTTGTGCAAGGCATGAATGCTCATCAGCAACATATCATCATCCTTGAAAATAAGACGAATAGCTTCCTGTTGCCTTCCTGAAATCTCAATTTTCTCAAGGCCGGCAAAACGGGCAATGCCATGATCAATATGAGTTACATAATCGCCGGGATGAAGGCTCTTAAGCTCCTTTATAGTGATTGACTTGCTTTTGCTGAATCGCTCGGGCGTTTTTGAGCGGTAAAACCGTTCGAAAAGCTGGTGATCCGTATAACACAATAGCTTATTTTGATGGTCGACAAACCCTTCTCTTAATCCAAGATGCAAAGGGTGAAACTCAAGAAATGGACTTATTTCCTCGAAAATGGACCTTAACCTATCCAGCTGTTTTACATAGTCAGAAGCAATCAGGCAGGCATAGCCTTTGGCCTGATACTGCAGCAAGTCTTCTGCCAACAAGTTGAAATCTTTGTGGAACGATGGTTGAGGCCTGAATTCAAAAGAAAAGCTCAGGGCCTTTTCATCAGGAAACCTTCGACCAAATAGAATCGCAGCTTGTTTTTCCAGCAAAAGCAGAAATCCTTTATCAGTCTCAAATAGTTGCTCAGGTTGATGAATCACCTGAGTTCCACCGGCAGATTTTACTAGTTGATCGAAGTAGTCGGCAGCCTTTTTAAAATTCTTAGCCAAAAGGCCAGTGGTCAGTTCAAGATCTTTAATCCAAACTACTGTATCGATACCCATGTAGGTAACGAGGCTATCTCTTTGCTCCAGCGTAAGTTTATCCTGTACGTTTGGAATGATGGAAAAATGGTTGATGGATTTGACAGAAGCCTGCGACTCCGGGTGAAAAAGTCTGATTGACTCGATCTCATTTCCCCAAAGCTCCAGGCGATAAGGCAGCTCATTCGAGAATGAAAAGATATCGACAATCCCCCCACGAACGGCGTATTGGCCGGCTTCATAAACAAACTCGGTAGGTTCAAAACCATAGGTTTGCAACAGCTCCGACAGAAATGGGAGATCGACTTTTTCACCAACCTTTGCACTAAAAGTGTTTGCAATCAAGCTCTTTTTATTCACCACCTTATCCGTGAGAGCATCAGGATAGGTGATGATCAGAAATTTTCCGTCCGGAGTCTCATTGAATTTGTTGAGCACCTCTGCTCGCAGCAACACATTTGCGTTATCAATCTCTTCGAAAGCATATGGGCGTTTGTAAGAAGCTGGAAAAAGAAAAACGTTCTCTACACCTACGATTTCACGCAGCTCTGTGAAAAAATAGTCAGCATCTTCTTTGCTTTCTAAAATGAAAAGTCCTTTAAATGGTGTCTTGAGATAGCAAGCCGCTACAACAAGGGTATCAGCACTACCCACAAGCCCTTTGATATGGGTCCTGTCACCTTTTTGACCGTATTTGGATCCTGTAAGGCTTTGAACGATCAGGTCGTTTTGATAAACAGATAAAAGGTCTGATACTTTCAAAAAGGAAGGTACTTAGGGTTTGTCATACAAAATTAGCAAATGCACAACCTGTGCAGGCCAAGATATGTTATAAGAAGAGAAATAAACCATGTCAAGCCAACTATCAAAACGCAAGAACTACGAGATACACGCCATTTCTACTGTTTTTGAAACGCATACCAATGCCAATATTGCTGCCTGGGTGATGCAATCGGCCATGAAGTCAAAATACTTTGTAGTGGCCTTGTATCACCCTGATTATACTTTGGAACTGGTTCGCCAATCGGGAATACTGAACATAAACCTATTGGCTATGGATCAATACCGATTGGTAAATTCACTAGGCAGAAAGTCGGGAAGAGAACTAAACAAGCTTGAAAAAATCCCACATGGCTTTGATCAGCGGGGATGCCCATATCTGAAGGAATCTGTCGGGTATTTCAAATGTGAAGTTGAGCGCAGTGTCAATGGAGGAGATCACGAAATCATGGTATGCAAAGTCATCAGCAGCCACCATCTTCACCCTGAAAAGCAGGTACTTACTCTGGATTTTTTAAGGGGAAAGAGGCTGGTAAGAGGGTAAACTAGAATGGTTTGCTCAACCAGGCGGAGTTTTTCAAGCCAAATCTCCAAAGTTTAAGTGAGTCCTCTTCTGCATATTCTACGCCAATACGCTTTCCGACAAGAAGGAGGCTTGTCAGGGAATTATCCAGTTGGTAGATGCCAATAGATTTTTCTTGCAGGCGCTTTTTGTTAAGCGAAAGAGTGATTCCCAAGGCTTGAGCAACATTTCCGGGGCCGCAACTCAGATTTCTTTGTGGTTTTTCTTTTTTTCGTCGCTCCAGCATTACCTCAATGCCCTCAATCGGCTCAATGCTTCTGATCAGAACAGCATCTGCAAAGTATTCCTGATTGGTGACGATGTTGAGCATATAATGCAATCCATAGCATAAGTAAACATAGATATGGCCCCCGGAGAGGAACATTGCTTCATTTCTTGTAGTACGTCTTTGTTGAAAGGCATGTGAAGCCTTGTCGTTGAATCCACTGTAGGCTTCAGTTTCAGTAATAATTCCAGCGGTTCGTTTTCCACCAATATCTGATACGATGACACAGGAAATCAGATATTTAGCGATTTCGGTGACATCATTCCCTTCAAAGAAAGAAATAGGTAAAAGGGTGAAATGCTGATCTTTAAAATTATAGAAAGACAATTTCTTCAATAGCCGGTTGACCAATTTCAGCATTGAGCATTCCTATTACCCAGCTTTTTGACATACTCAGCTCCTTTTTCAAAGGGGCAGAACTCAGCTTTACAAACAACTTTTTATCTTTAAATGTGAGTTGACGAGTTCGCTTGGCAACAACAGGACCTAAAACCGAATTCCAACTTTGAAAAACCCGGGTTCGTGTATAGCCTTCCTCAAGTTCATATACATGCAACAACTTATCCATAGCTTCAGCAAGGGAAGAGGTACTTTTGTCCCTTTTTTCTGTCTTATGTTCAAAGTTTTTAAAATGCATTTTCAGATGGATATGACCTTTTAAAGGTAGGGAAGATGAATGATTTCAACGTCCAGTTCCTGTAAAGATAGCAAGTGTAAGGTTCTTTCTGGACGGGCATCCGAAACAAAAATCTGACCAAATGGCGGCTGACTGACCAATTGAAGTAGACCTGTGACCCTCTCCTCATCCAGCTTGTCAAATATATCGTCAAGAAGAAGTAGTGGTGTGATCTGTAGTTGTCTTTTAAGGACTTCAAACACTGCAAGTTTCATAGCAATCAGGAAAGTCTTTTGCTGACCCTGACTTCCCATGCGCCTGATCAGCTCGCCATTCATTAATAAATCATAATCATCACGATGGACACCCGCAAGAGATCTCCCGGCCTGCACATCACGTGCTCGATTTAATTTAAAAAGGTCAGGTTGAGGCTGCTCTATCGAAGAGCCTCGGTAGTGGATGTGCACCTGCTCCTGCCTTTTGCTAAGTTTATGATAAAAGCTCTCGAAGTCGTTGATGAACGCCGCCAGAAACAAATTTCTTTGTTCAAGGAGAAACTGGTTGAGGGATCCCAATTGCTCATCAAACACATCGAAAAGCTCTGCATCATAGTGTTGAGTTTCCTGGTAGCGCTTGATGAGTGCATTCCTGTCTTCAATTAAACGAAGGTAGAGGCCTAACTTTTCGAGATATTCAGGATTTTGCTGACAAATCACTGAGTCAAAAAATCGCCTTCTGTTTTCAGACCCTAAATGAATAAGGTCTTGATCCTGAGGAGCAATCATCACTACCGGGAATTTTCCGATGTGATCTGCCAGCTTTTCATGTGCTTTTCCATTCAGCAATACCTTCTTTTTCTCTCCTTCTTTCCATGCAACCGATGCATGAACGACAGATAAAAATTCATGGTCAAATACACCTTTCAATAAGAAATAAGCCCCAAGAGCCCCTGGAAGTGCTTTGTCTTGTGATTGCAGGGCACTTTTGCCGATACACAAGTTATAGATGGCATCCAGAACAGTGGTTTTTCCAGAGCCATTATGTCCGGTGATCAGGCATAGCTTTTTATGAAAAGCAAGGGACAAATTTTCCTTGCATTTAAAATTCACCAGTTGAAGCCCTTGAAGAAGCATCCGAAGCGTTGATCAAATTTTATGTATTTTTCGCCCGAAACCATTGTATAGGATCATTCGCTATGGCAGCAGCAAAGGAAAAGTCAACAACAAAATCCAAGGAGAAGGCAAAGTATTCGAAAGAAATGTATTATTTCTGGTTTGAGAAAATGTTATTAATCCGAAGATTTGAAGAAAAGGCCGGGCAGTTGTATGGCCAACAGAAAATCAAGGGATTTTGCCACCTGTACATCGGTCAGGAGGCTTGTGCAGTTGGTGCAGTTAGTGCTTTAAAGAAAGATGATAAATGGATTACTGCCTACCGTGACCATGGTCATCCACTGGCTTTGGGCACTACTTCCAGAGCTGTGATGGCGGAGTTAATGGCCAAAAAAACCGGCTGCTCCAAAGGCAAAGGGGGATCAATGCACATGTTTGACAAATCCGTAAATTTTGTTGGCGGACATGGTATAGTTGGTGGTCAAGTTCCACTGGGAGCAGGATTGGCTTTTGCAGAAAAGTACAATGGAACCGACTCATTGTGTATTTGCTACATGGGAGACGGGGCAGTTAGGCAAGGAGCGTTGCATGAAGCATTTAATATGGCCATGCTCTGGAAGCTTCCGGTCATTTTTGTAGTTGAAAACAATGGCTATGCAATGGGTACTTCAGTGGAGCGAACCTCCAATGTGACTGAGCTTTACAAACTGGGCCTCTCTTATAACATGCCTTCAGAACCTGTTGATGCCATGAGAGTAGAGACTGTTCATGAGGCTGTAGAGCGGGCTGCATCAAGAGCCAGAAAAGGCGATGGTCCAACATTTTTAGAGTTTCGCACTTACCGCTACAAGGGGCATTCCATGTCTGACCCGGCTAAATACCGAAGCAAAGAAGAAGTAGAAGAATACAAAAGCCAGGACCCGATTGAGCAGTGCAAGCAGGCTATGTTTGCCGCAGGCTATGCAACTGAAGCAGACATCGAAAAGATGGAACAGAAAGTTATGGATGAAGTCCTTGACTCAGTTGTTTTTGCAGAAGAGAGTCCATACCCCGATCCTGCTGAGGCCTACTCAGATGTTTATGTGCAAGCAGATTATCCCTATATAATGGAGTGATCATCGCACTTGCATATCAATTAATTGACTAGTTTTGCGCCTCAAATTTTGAAGTAGATTATGGCGAAGAAACAGGAGCACAAATCCACAGAGGTGCTCGAAAACCCTGAGGCATTGGTAGACAGGTTCACACAGGCTGAGGAGTTTGTACGAAAAAACCAAAAAATCCTAAGTTATATTGGCACTGGTGTCGCCCTGCTTATAGGAGGCGTAATTGGATTTTTTTATTACCTGTCGACACAGGAAGAAGAAGCACAAAGCGTAATGTTTCCTGCCGTTTTTTATTTTGAAAAAGACTCATTTGATCTTGCACTGAATGGAAATGGGGTAAATAGTGGCTTAATCGAAGTTGCTGATAACTACAGCCTGACCAAAGCCGGAAAGCTTGCCGCATTGTATACAGGAACCATTTATTTAAAGCAAGGTCAGTTTGAAGAAGCTTTGGAGTACCTGGAGAAATTTTCTTCCAGTGATGACATTGTTCAGGCTAGGGCTTATGTACTGAGAGGTGATGCAAACATGGAATTGAAAAATTATGCCGAGGCAGCAAATTTTTACAAAAAAGGTTCCACCCATGCTCCCAACAAGCAATTTACACCGGGTTACATGATGAAGTGGGCACTTGCAGAAGAATTAGCAGGCAATACAACTGAAGCTGCTTATGTTTACGAAAAACTAATTGAGGAATACCCCTTGTCCTCAGATGTAAACGATGCCAAAAAATATCTGGCAAGAATAAAACCGGAGGTAAAATAATCGGAATAGCTAATTTAGGGGGGCAATAATAAGCCCCCTTTTTTTATGGCAAGCAACCTTAAAAATCTTAACCAGTACAGTGATCGCAATCTTTTGAATATTGCTGATAAGCGATTTGGCATTGTTGTTTCAGAATGGAATCATGACATCACAGAAACCTTGCTCAAATCAGCTGTTGAAACCCTTAAGTACCACGGTGCAGTTTCCTCTCATATCAAAATCATTTATGTGCCAGGCAGTTTTGAGCTATGCCTAGGGGCCCAAAAGCTGGCTGAGAAGAAAAAAATTGACGCCATCATCTGCCTCGGTTGTATCATTCAAGGTGAGACCAGGCACTTTGAGTTTATTGCTCAGGCAGTGGCCAATGGAGTCACTCAAGTAGGATTGAAATACGATAAACCTGTTATTTTTGGGGTGTTGACTACTGATAATTTGGAGCAGGCCAAACAAAGAGCTGGCGGTGAACATGGAAACAAAGGAGAAGAAGCAGCTATCACCGCCATTAAAATGCTTGCCATTTAACAATTGAGATCTGCTTTACTTTGTTTTTGCCTACTCTTTGAGGCACATGTCAACTTTAGCCAGAATTTAAGGCAAACACCCTTTGAGCGATCTGGTGGGCAAGAGACTGCCGCTTATGCAGAGGGAATAGACTATTACCGCTACTTAGACAGTTTGTCTGAAGAGGGAACCTTGCTTATCGAGGGCACAACTGACAGCGGCTTTCCTTTGCATTTGTTCCTTATTAGCAAAGCGCAAAGTTCCGTAAAACAAATTTTTTCCAGGCCATTTGTACTTGTTATGAATGGGATCCATCCGGGGGAGAGTGATGGCATAGATGCAAGTATGCTTTTAGCCAGGGAGTTACTCAAGAATCCAAAGCTGAATACACTTCTTAATCAAGTAGACGTTGGTATCATTCCCTTTTACAACATGGCTGGGGCACTCAACCGAAACTGCTGTACAAGAGCGAACCAGAATGGACCAGCTATGTATGGTTTCAGAGGCAATGCCCGTAATTTTGACCTGAACAGGGATTTTATCAAGACTGACACCAGAAATACACAGGCATTCCAAGCCCTGTTTAAAAAGTATAAACCCTCTTTGTTTTTGGATACCCATGTAAGCAATGGCGCCGATTATCCTTACGTGCTTACTTATATTGAAAGCCAACCGGACAAATTGGGAAGCCAGCTTGGGCCCTACCAGGCAGAGGTTATCACACCATTCATCACCAGAGGCTTAGAAAAAGAAGGCATCCTTCATAGCGCTTACGTTGATTTTGATGTCGTCCCTGAAAAGGGAATAACTGCTTTTTTTGATGCCGGCAGGTATTCAACAGGTTATGCAGCTTTGTTTAATTGTCCGGGATACATGATCGAAACACATATGTTGAAGCCTTATTCAGTTAGGGTTAATGCAACAATAGCGTTTTTGAAAGAGGCACTTCGATTTGTTTATGAGAATGGAAAGGAGCTAAACCAAAAAATCCTTGATCAACAGCAGGAAGATGTTAAAGAACTTAAACGACCGGTAGATTGGAAGTTAGACCTATCCACGAAAGATTCCATTTTGTTTAAAGGCTATACCTCTAAGTATAAGCTGAGCAAGGTTAGCGGCCTTCAGCAACTTTACTATGACCGAACTGACCCGTATGAAAAATATGTTCCTTTTCTCAGGAAGTATTCCCCTACCCAATGGGTTTCCCGACCACAGGCGTACATCATTCCCAAAGCCTATCAGGAAATAGCTGAAAAACTGAGCATTTCCGGAGTGCGGATGGATACCATTAAGAACGACACCATGCTTATTGTTGAGCAATATGAAATTCTAAGCTATGAAACAGGACGACGCCCATATGAAGGACATTATGTACATGATCAAACGAAAGTGAGCACGTTAATTAGGCAAAAGAAGCTGTCAAAAGGAGACTTTTTAATAAGCACTTATCAAGAATCGTATCGGTTTATCATGGAATGTTTGGAACCCATTTCAAAAGATAGCTATTTCAATTGGAACTACTTTGATGCCATTCTGCAACCTAAGGAAGGCTTTTCAGACTATGTTTTTGAACCTGTGGCAGCGGATATTTTAGAAAGCGATAAAGACTTAAAACAAGAGTTCGAAAAGAAAAAAGCAGCCGATAGTATTTTTGCGACGCAACACCAAGCCCAGCTGCAGTTTATATACCGAAGATCAAAATATGCAGAACCAGACTATATGAAATACCCGATTTACCGATTGGTGAGTCCGGCAAAACAGAACTACAAATGATAACTCCAGCACATCTGAGAGGGCTTCTTTTTTTAAGCTCCGGTTTTCATGCCATCTGGACTATGGCTGTTTATCTGGTTCCCGGTTCAATTGCCCGATGGCTGAGTATGGGTCAAAATTCAAGTATCCCATTTTCTTCTACTTATTTTTTCCTTGTTCTGGTGATCTCTATGCTTGGGCTTTCAGGGGCCTTGTATCCTCAGCGACTCCGGCTTATTCTGTGGATACTTCCAGTTTTAAAGGGAATAGAAATGTACTTTTCTTATGTTTTCATCGCTGAAGCTGCTCATAATTCCCGAATTCTCTTTCATTTAACAGGCAATGGATTGATTTGGTTAGGGCTTTATCTCTATGTGATCTTGTCAATCCCCAACGGGAAAAATTAGAACTTAAGCCTTCAGCTCTTGGTTTTCAGCTTATGGAGAAACAAGAGCAATATGCCTGGGCAGGGCAAATGTTAAAAGCTGCCGGTTTATATAATGTTTTATGGGGGGCCTGGGTTGTTCTTTTCCCTTTAAGTTTTTTTGAATGGGCTTCACTACCCTTGCCAAACTACCCCATGATTTGGCAAAGTGTCGGAATGATTGTCGGAGTTTATGGACTGGGATATTTCATTGCGTCCTATGATCCTCAACGGCATTGGCCTATCATTTTGGTTGGCTTTCTAGGCAAGGTTTTTGGCCCGGTGGGTGCGGTTTACTACATGATATCAGGGCTGTTTCCATTAGAATTTGCCTGGATTAACTTAACCAATGACCTGATTTGGATTATTCCTTTCGGACTTGTGCTGTATAAAATATGGAGAAATGAAATGCTTAGAGGCGAAATGATACCAACTCTGCTAGTTCAAGAGGCGTTGAATGATACCAAGCTAAAAGATGGAAAGAGTATAGCGGAGCGCAGTGAACAAGTGCCTGTGCTGCTGGTATTTCTAAGACACTTTGGATGTTCTTTTTGCAAAGAAGCGTTGCAGAAATTAGAAGAGAATAAGGAAGAAAGAATTGGCAAACGCCTGATTCTGGTTCATATGAGCACCGAGGATAAAGCAATGGCCTATTTTAGGAAATATGACCTTGGCAGTTTTGAACAAATTTCAGATCCTGATCAAGTTCTTTACCGTTCATTTGAATTGGGTCGTGCAAAATTCAATCAGGTTTTTGGGTTAGCAGAGTGGCAAAGAGGTATTTATGCAGCTTTCAATGGACATTTTCCCGGACTTCCTGAAGGAGATGGGTTTCGAATGCCTGGAGCATTCCTGATTGACAAAGGCAAAGTGGTTTCGAGTTGGAAGGCAAAGCGTGCATCTGAGCCCATGCAGCTGGATCAGCTTATGAATTGCGAATTAAGTAGCTAAAATGGCCATAACACTCCTGCGATGAGTCCACCAAGGATGATAAGGGAGGGACTAATTCGAGTCAGCATCACGATGGTTACAGTGCCAATGATCACTCCAATATTAAACAAGGTTGTGTCTATTGGCTCAAACAATAAAATAGCTGCCGAGACAACCAGTCCAGCACTGGTAGCCTGAATACCTTCGAGAGAAGCTTTTACAACCCGATATTTTTTAAGTCGGTCCCAAAACCGAACTAAAAAGAATATTAGAAAAGTGCCTGGCAGGAAAATAGCCCCTCCGCAAAACAATCCCCCAAGCAGCTGACCAGTAATCCCGTAATCTTTCATGGAAATTGTTGATATGTAGCTGGCAAACGAAAATACAGGACCCGGGGTAAGCTGGGCGATGGCATAGCCTGATAGAAATTGCTCTGTGCTTAAGTACTTTTTAAAAACAACAAACTCTGTGAACATGGCGGGGATAAGTACCTGACCTCCGCCGAAAATTAAGCTACCGTTTCGATAGAAATTTTCGAAAAGCTTTACAGGCAAGAGTTGTGAAATCTCTCCCAATAAGGCCGCTAATAGAAACACACCACCCCAAAGAAAGAAATTAGCCCACGGTATGTTCAAAGGCTCCTTTGGCTCACGCTCTAAATGCTTGTATTTACGAGCCGAAATCACACCTCCAAGTACCACAAGCAGCGGTAGTGCATAGGGAGTTCGGACATAATATGACACCATTGCGGAGAAGACAAGCAAAAATCCGCTTGTTCGTGTATTCACTACCAGTGTGATCATGTGATAAGCTGCGTAGATCACAAGCCCGACCGCCATGGGCTGAATGAATCGCAAAAAGTTGGTATCCAGATCTTTCGCAATAAAATAATTGGCCAAAAGCCCGGCACCAGTCATGATGATAAGTGCCGGACTTAACCAGATAAGTAAAGTAAGGTAGGCTAAATTGGCTCCCCCAAACTTAAATGCAATAGCTGTGATGGTTTGAGTAGAACTAGGCCCTGGAATGACCTGACACAATGCATGTATTTCAAGATATTCCTCTTCTGACAGGTAGTGGTGCTTTTTTACAAACAAGTCATGAAACATGGTAAAATGAACCTGGGGCCCCCCAAAGGAGGTCATGGCTAAAGTAGCCACATCTTTTAGAAAGACCCTAGATCTAAATCCCATTCAACTTTATTTACGAAGCCCTATTTCACGGAGTCGTTCTTCCAGAAAAGCACCTGCTGAAATATCCTCATATAGTTTTGGTTGGGTTGGGCCTATACAGGAAGGAAGACAACTGAGATCCATAGTAGATCGTGGGTGCATGAAAAATGGTATGGAGTACCTTGAGGCTCCCATCTTCTCTTTTGGAGGATTTACAACCCTGTGAATAGTTGATTTTAACGTGTTATTCGTATGCCTTGAGAGCATGTCTCCGACATTGACTACCAATTGCTCGGGTAAAGCAGTAATGGGTATCCATTTACCATCTCGTCTTAGAACTTGTAAACCTTCTGCACTTGCACCCATAAGTAAGGTGATCAAATTGATATCTCCATGTTCTGCTGCCCTTACAGCATCTGCGGGTACTTGGTCAGGGTTTTCAATAGGGTAATAGTGAATTGGCCTTAGGATACTGTTTCCATGATGTACTTTATCATCAAAATAATGCTCTTCAAGGCCTAGGAATAGAGCTATAGCTCTCAGCATGTAAACACCGGCCTGCTCCAACCGTTTATACGCCTCAAGACTTAAGGCTTTCATTTCGGGAACCTCCTCTGGCCACAGGTTGTCAGGGTACTCAGCTCCAATTGGGTCATCGTCTTCGATTTCCTGACCCACATGCCAAAACTCTTTTAAGTCACCGGTAGACCTACCTTTGGCATGCTCTTTCCCCTTGCCAGTATAACCTCTTTGCCCAGCCAGCCCTGGTATTTCGTATTTTTTCTTGATGTCATCCGGCAAGGCAAAAAATTGCCGATAGGATTCATACAGTTTCTGAATTAAATCGTCGGTAAGGCCATGATTTTTAATGGCTACAAATCCAATTTCTGAGTAGGCTTTTCCAAGGTTTTCAACAAAGGCTGCTTTTTGGCCGGTGTCACCGGAGGTAAAGTAAGCCAAATCGAGCGAAGGAATATCGTCGTATAGCACAAAATAGCTGGTTTAGAGTGAGATTAGTCGAAAGGTACGAATTCCTGATTTTCGACCCTAGCTATTCATCTTTTCAGCCAAAAACGGTTTGTAAAACTTGAAGTGACTTTATATTTCCTTGCAGTACCTGATGGTGGCTTAAGTGATACAAAATGAGCCGGAGCAATTCCCTGCGGTCATGTTGATTGATTTGTAAGGCCATGGATTGACCGGGAGTTGCAGCCATTGATCCTATCTGGTCTTGAAATCGTTGCCAGTTCGTTGACATGCCACCATGTACATCTGTAAGCTTATAGTCTTCTTCAGCATGTTTCAGGCCAACACCCATAGCTTCGCATAGTTCAAAAAGCACAAGCAAATGAAAGTTTTCCGTAAGCTCTGACTCCTTGTCAAACTGCTTCAAAGCTTCAAACAAAAAAGAGAAAAACTGAGGCTCCTGATGATTTTCACGCAAGCATTTTGAAATAACCTCCGCCAGAAAAACGGCAATAGTGGTTTTTTTGATGATAAAAGGAATGGAACCATACGTTACAGCTGTCTGGTACTCCAATACCCTGTGTAGATCACTTTTGGGATTTTCATATACCACCATGTCCAAAAGGCTTAAGGCTTGAAACAAGCCTGTTTTATTGGACTTCCCTCCTGCTTTTCGTATTCCGTTGAGCACGTAGCTTTTAAGGCCCATTTCCTCGGTAAACACCTTACAAATGATGGAGCTCTCCCGATACCTGATGTAATGAAGAACAATGGCACGGGTCTTAACTTGCATCCTTAGAGCTTAGTCAACCAGGACTATTTTTTTGGAAGCGCAGCCTTTTCCCTCTGCCTCAGGTCCGCTCAGGATCAGATAGATGCCTGCATTAGCTACCTCGTTGTTGTAATTAAGCAAGTTCCAAGAGTAGGTGCCACCCTGTGCAAAGCCCTCGTAAAACAGTTTACCCGAAACATCTGTTATTTTCACACTGGCATCTTGTTGCAATCCAGAGATTGTGACCTGACTGTGTCCACGGCTTCTTACAACAGGATTTGGAAAGACTTTAATTTTGTCACATTCAGCATCTTTTTCTGATAATGTGGCATCGCTTCTGTAGGAGGCCAATCCTTTGGCGGTTAGGAAAAATACTTCTCCACTTTGTTGATTGATAGATATCTGACGGATATCATCAGAAGGGAGGGGGCTGTTTTTCTCAGTGAATTGCCGGATCAGTTTGCTGCCATCATCGTTGACCAGAAATACACCAGAAGAAGTTCCTATCCATTTACGGTTGCCGCCATCAACAGCGATGGCAGTAATAAACTGATCATTTAACAAAGGTCGCTGTTCAAAAACTGGGAGCGAAGCATTAACGGTGTTGGATCTCATGACATTCGTTCCATTAAAAAAGACAGCCACTCCATCACCGGTTCCTACCCAAATGTCGCCTTGCAGGTCTTTGGCTACGGCTCGAACAGTTTTATTCGGTAACCCGCCCTGATTGATTTGATCGGAAAGAATTTTTACCTGGAAGCCTGATTGGCCGGTATCTTTAAACACCAGGATATTATCACCCTGCTGCCTCATCCATTTATTTCCAAAATCATCAATCACTAGATCGACTGACCTCCAGGACTCCTGAAAAGTATACCTTACTGAAGCCGCAGAATCTATATCGCCATTAGGTTTAAGCTTAAATTTATGTAGGTAGTTGTCGGCAATTCCAGCACCAAAGGAGTAGTTAAAGGACCAGAGAAATCCGGCTTCATCAAATTCCAAACAAGACATTCGAAAGAAAACAGAATACAATGGATGTCCTATGGGTTGACTGCTTACCATTTTGGTGGTAAAACCATCGTTCTGGTTAAAACGAAAATTCGGGTCAACTCTAACTATTCCTGTACCCCAGGTTGCAACATATAGCTGACCATTTTGAGGTGAAAAAGCAGCTCTTACCGGATCTTCAAGGGTGTAGGGGTTACCGGAAAGGTCAAACGCAGTGCCTTTGTTTGTTGAATAGTTCGACCAGAATTGATTGTTAAATACCGCAATTCCATCCCGATTATCAAGTTGGGTTCCTAAAATCCCACTGTAACTTCCACTAAGCAATAGCAAATTGTTTTCATAATGGTAGAGGTAGAATGGATTAGAAAAGAAAGGGCTGTTAGGGTTGATTTCACTAAGCTTCTGACCATTAAGATCTAGCTCAAGCACTCCAAAAAAGTTGGTGCCAATGTACCAGCGGTTGCCAGACTGAATGATATCATTTGTGAGTTGACCGTTGGTTGCTTGCAAGGTATCCCATTTGTTTGCGTTGAAATCATAAAAGAAGATGTTCTGATTTTGAACAGCCGCCAGTGTGCTGGATGATACTGATTTCAAACGTTTGAGACTTCCGGCCAATTTTTGATTTGAGATTTTGATCCATTGGCTGCCAGAAAGCCGATACAAGTCTCCGTTTGTGGGCATGGCAAAGGCGAAGCCATTGTGCAACGTAATTTCTCTAACTGTTTCCAATGGCAGACCGTTTGAACCTGAGTACCTTAACCATTGATTAAAGTCCAGTCTGTTGGTTGTTCTTTTGATACTACTTGCAATCAATCCCTGTGCGGTGCTGCATATAATGGTGTCATCTTCTCTGATAATGCTATGATAGACGGCTACTTGTGTGCTGTTCGGACCAATATTCTGATAGACTGAAAGCACATTTCCTGAGCGAAGATCAATTTCAAGCAAGCCATATTCAGCAGAAACATAAGCTACTCCTTTTCTACAAAACACATTATTGGCCAATTTGGAACCGGTAATCGAAGGGCTGTTGCGTATAGAAAAAATTGAGGTTTTGTCATCATTTGGGTCGATCAGATCCACAAGGCCACTTTCATATGCAATCACTAGCTTACGGGTTACCGAGTCATAGCCCACTGCTGTTGCGTTTACATCACTCAACAGGTTTGCTTTATTTAATATCTCAAGCTCTTTGCTTGATTTATCCCAGCGGTAAAAGCAATTGGCATCATAAGCATATACATAGGGTCCCGCATCTGTAAGGCGGCCTACGTTGGAAAAAACGGGATGATAACGCCAGGTCCCGGTTTCAATATTGTTTTCCTGGGCTTGAGCAGGCATGATGCTCAGTCCGAAAGAAAGCAGTATGAGAAGATAGATTTTAAATCGCATGGTCATTATTGAACAAACAGATAACAGGCAAATGGCTTGAATTATTGCTTGGGGGACTTTTTCATTTGTAAAGGAAAATGGGTTCTGCAACGTGCTTCATAGGTTTCAACCGAGCCTAGCTGAACCGTAGCAGAGCTTTCGATCTTTCGATAGGAAAAGGAAGCCGGCTGACCGCAAATGGTACAGATGGCCTGCACCTTAGTAACGTATTCTGCAATAGCCATTAAATGAGGCATTGGGCCAAAAGGCAAGCCCATATAATCCATGTCAAGTCCTGCAGCAATCACTCGTTTTCCGTTAGCAGCTAATTTTGTACAAACTTCGATGATTTGATGGTCAAAAAACTGAACCTCATCTATTCCCACCACATCACAGTCACCCGTTAGCAAGTACATATCCTCGGCAAATTGTATGGGGGTTGAGCGGATCGTGTTTTCATTATGAGAAACGATATCCGTTTCATGATAGCGATTATCAAAGGAAGGTTTAAAGATCTCGACTTTTTGCTTTGCAATTCTTGCTCGATTGAGTCTGCGAATAAGTTCTTCTGTTTTACCTGAAAACATGCAGCCACAAATCACTTCTATCCATCCACCTTTGTTCATAGGATGTAGGTTTGATTGAAAAGCGATATGGTCCAAATTAGGCATTATAGCTCGTGTAACTCAGATGTGGCAGCTGGGTTTCTTTAGGAACAATTAATGACAATGAAGTAAAAATAGTTAACTGACAACTTAGACGTTCATGGGTTTTAAGCCTTCCTGCTTCTCTGTATTTCAATTCGACTTCAGTATCCGCTGGAAGTTCGTCTTCAAAAAAGGTGATTTTAGCCTTGCAAGTGGTACATCGGCCTTTTCCACCACAGGCGTGCATGTAATCAATACCATGCCGTAAAATGACATCAAGAAGTTTTTCACCCCTCTTGGCCTCCAGGGGTTTAGTATCCAGGTTCTCAATCGTAACGGTGATCAATTTCTTTACTTTTGCAGTGAAACAAGGCAGGCAATTTAGCCAAAGCATTTTTGTTTATGCCTTAAACCTCTTCATAACATGAGCCAAATGAATATTCAACCTGAGACCTTAGCCAGGGAATTTGCAAAAGGGGTTTGCATACAGTTTTTTGAAAGCAAGGATAGGGCTGAGGGTCATGACTTACTTAAGTTGAGCCCTTCACTTCAGGTAAATTTATGGGTTGTTTATCAGGTCTCTCAACAATGGGCTATAGAGATGGATAAAATCAAGAGTCCATATTTTGATTTTGAAAAACAACAAGTCAAAGAAGCGTTTACCACCTTCCGAAATTTGGTTTCAAGACACATCAGTGTTAAGAGAGAGGTATTGGAGCCTTTGCTTGAACAAGAAACCCTGCGGTACATCAATTGGGTATTGCACCCGGGAGAGTTGGAGAATATTGCACCGGGCTTAAGGAATGCAGAGTTAAAATATCTTAAAACGTATACCCAGAGCATCGAGAAATGGCAAAATGAGGAGATATGGGAGTCACCAACAGAGCAGGAAAAATTCCTTGCTTTGAAAAGACTAAGCGATGAGATGCAGCAGATTTTGCCACAGTTCAACTCTATGGCAGAGCCTACTCCTGAACAGCCATCTAAAGCAGAGATACCATCTGAAAAGAAACCAGTGAGGCCTAAGTCGATCAATGAATCGTTAGCGGTTAAGAAAAGCCTTACGGAAAACCTCACCCTCAACCAAAAGCTGATGTTTCAAAGCAAATTGTTTGGAGGAAGTCCGGAAGAAATGAATCAAGCACTCAACACGGCGGAAGGACTGGAAAATTTTGATAAAGCCTTAGATTTCCTGAAAACCCGCTTCGCAGGGAGGTACAAATGGGATTTTGAAACAGAAGAAGTGACAGAGTTATTGGAATTGCTGGAGCACTATTTCAGCAGATAGTACTCAAATACGCTCCAGCACTTGACTGCGGTGAGCATCCAGTTTGATAAAAATGAATAGCAAAATAGTGAAAGACCAGAGAGAGGAGCCTCCGTAGCTGAAAAAAGGCAACGGAATACCAATCACAGGAAACAGCCCTATGGTCATACCTACATTGATCATAAAGTGAAAGAAAAAGATACTGCTGACTCCATACCCGAAGGCCCTGCTGAATTTTGACTTTTGCCGCTCAGCAACGACGATAAGCCTAAAAAGAAATCCTATCCAAAAGGCGACAAGCAAAAAGCTACCCCAAAATCCGTGTTCTTCTCCTATGGTACAGAAAATGAAATCAGTACTTTGCTCAGGCACAAAATCATACTTCGTTTGGGTACCTTCCAAAAAGCCTTTTCCCAAAAGTCCCCCTGAGCCGATAGCAATTTTGGATTGAGTGACATTCCAGCCATAGCCCAAGGGGTCTGCCTCTGGGTTTATCAAGGCTTTGATCCGGTTTTGTTGATGAGGCTTCAGTATCTGATGAATGAAATAGTCCACACTGAAGATAACACCTGCTACCATGACAAGCCCTAGCCAGACGAGTGCAATTTTCCTCCACTTTTTGCGAAGCTTTTTAAATAGCATTCTGAGGCTTATCACTAAGGCTATACTGATCAACACACCTGTAAGTAGGTATTTGTCAACCAGTAACGTAAAAATGAATAACAATGCTGATAGTATACCTACGATAAGCAGAAAGGGCGGCATTCCTTCTCTGTAAAACACCAGAATGAGGATAAAAAACACCAATGCAGAGCCCGTATCACCCTGCAAGATGATTAGAGCAACCGGTAGCAAACATAAAATAGCGGCTTTGATCTGATGATTCAGCAGCTCCATTTTAACCCCGGGCTCGTTGATATACCTTGCTAACACAAGCACGGTAGCAAACTTTGCAAACTCGGCAGGTTGCAAGCGAAAGCTTCCAATTTCAAACCATGATCTTGAGCCAGCCACTTCTCTGCCAAGGAATAGAACCGAGATAAGCAAAGCAATGGTGAGCAGATAGATCAGGTATGCATATTGTTCATAAAATTTATGGTCAAGGACCATAATAATCAGGATCAGGATGGCGCAGGTGGCTATCCAAAGCAGCTGCTTTCCCGAATTGATCGACATGTCAAAGATATTTTGATCAAGGCTGGCATCGTAAACGGCAGCATAAATGTTTAACCAGCCAAAAAACACAAACAACAGATAGTAGCCCACCAGGGACCAGTCAACATCCGAGGGTATGTCTTCTCTGTAATTCATTTAAAATCACCTTTAAGTGCATAGTCCTCAATCCACTTTCTTTTCGTTTCACCGAAAAGGTGCTTTTCGATGATCAGACTGGCAATCGAAGCAGCAGCTCTGGCCCCCTGTCCTGCGTATTCAACATAAACTGATACGGCGATTTTAGGATTGTCTTTTGGTGCAAACGCTATAAACACGGAATGATCTTCCTTGTCTTTGTTTTGAACAGTTCCTGTTTTGCCACAAAGCACCACATCTTTGAGCTGAGCCCTGTAGCTTCCGGTACCGTATCGCACCACATTTTCCATCGCATTTACTATGGTTCTGAAGTGAGCCGAGTCTATAGTGGTGTAGCGTTTTTCTGTAAACCGTTCTACTGGCTTTTTGTCTTGACCAATTCCTTTAACAAGGTGAGGAGTGTAGTAAAAGCCTCTATTGGCCAGAATGCAGGCAAAATTTGCCATTTGTAAAGGCACTACCAGGTTTTCACCTTCTCCAATAGAAATTGAATAAATGTTCGAGTATTTCCACGGTCTTCCCCGATAGGCTTTATCATAATACCTTACCGAAGGCATCAATCCGCCCTTTTCGTTTGGTATATCAACCCCTAGTGTACCCCCCAAACCAAAACTCCTAATGTGTCTGTGCCACACTTCCAATCCGAGTCTGGTATCGGTAAATGGGTTACTTGACTGATCACGGTTGACCACCCTACGCATCACCCCCATAAAGTAGGGATTGCAGGAATTGGTAATTGCACCCAAAAGGTCAAGTATGGTATGGGCTCCGTGGCAGCCCACCACATTTCTGATACATGCTATTCTGGTTTCAGGAGTAATTACCCCTTCCTGTAAGGCAATCAAGGCTTGCGCCGTTTTAAAAATAGAACCCGGTCGATACATCGCCATGATGGCTCGATTAAACAGGGGTTTCATGCTATCACTGCTTAATTGGGCAAAATTCTCAGAAAATGAGGCCCCGGTAAGCAAGTTGGGATCATAACTGGGGCTGGAAACAAGACTTAAGATCTCTCCAGTGGAAGGTTCTATAGCGACGACAGATCCTATTTTGCCTTCCATCAGCTTTTCAGCGTATTTCTGAAGATCCAAATCCAGGGTGGTAACAATGTCCTCCCCAGCAACGGCTGTAGTATCAAATTTGCCCTCTTTAAATGAGCCTTTTACAACACCACGCACATTTACCATCACATATTGCACACCTTTCTTCCCTCTCAGGACGGTTTCATAATTCTGCTCCAGACCACTTACGCCAACATAATCTCCCTGGGTATAATCAGTGTCTTTACGACGATCGAGCTCTTTTTTACTCACTTCACCAATGTATCCAAGCACATTGGCAGCAGACTCATGCGGGTAGGTTCTAACCGTTCTTGGTTGAACGATTACACCCGGATAATCGACCAGCATACTACTGATGGTATTGAACTGCTCAAAGGATAATTGCTTTTGCAGTAAGGAGGGCTTAACCATCGAATAATTCCGTCCTTCTTCAATTCTTAATCGGAGTTCATCCTTGCTTAGGCCAATTGCAAGTGCAAATTTTGAGCTATCCTCAACCCTTAAATCTTTGGGGATGAAAAACAAATCAAAAATGGGTTTATTGGTCACCAAAAGCCTGTTTTTTCGATCATAGATTAGCCCCCTGTATGGATACTTTGTAAGCCTTTGAATGGCATTATCCATAGCAGCCAGCTTATAATCTTCATTAAAAAGTTGGATTTGAGCCAACTTAATCAGGAAGATGATGCCCACAAGGATCACAAGACCCAGAATGATATACTTCCTGTTTTCCATCTTGCTCTAATTTGACTTGCCCCCAAATGCAAGCTCGATGAACAATAGTATGAAATAGGTATACACTGCGCTCAAGAGCACCTTAACCAAGGTAAGTCCAAGCTGATCAAAAGAAAAAGCCTCAAGGAAGAAGAGTAAAAAATGATGAATCAGGATTAGAGAAAACGAATACATGCTATACCACGCTAAACCCTGCTCTTTGACGCTACAGCCACTGTTGGCTTCATAACCCATTCTGGGAGTTATCGCATCAAGTAAGTAGGGCCTTATGTAAGCTACAAATACACATGAACCTGCATGAATTCCGGGCGTATTGTAATACGCATCCATCAAAAGGCCTTCACCAAACATCAAAAACATCAACCCGATCTTGTTGAACTCTACCGGTAAGAACAACAATACTCCAATATAGGCAAATGAGTAAGCAAATGGAGCCATAGCCAAGTGATCGAGCAATAGCAAGTGAGCCAGATTTAAGAAAATCAGATTGAGAATGATCTTTAGGTAAGGAGAACTGTTCACGGCTGAGAAATTAACTTCATCTCCAGGCTGTCTCGTTCAGCTTGTTGGTTGGACATACATATGTAAACATAGTCCAAACGGGAAAAATCGAGGGATAGTGACACCATCAATTGATGAAAGGCTTCGTCAGCTTTCAGCCCTTTCTTGTAAATGGTTCCTATCAGTAATCCTTCTGGCAAGGCACTGTTGAATCCGGAAGTAAAAACCGAATCCCCGTACTGCAAATAGATATGTCTTGGGACAAAGTTTAATTGTACTTCCCTTGGATTTCCGGCTTTCCATTGTACTACGCCAAGTGTTCCGCTTGGCTTTATCCTGCAACTGATGAGCAGCTTTGGATTCAAAACAGAAACGATCGTGGCAAAATGATCAGAGGTTTCATGTACTAAACCTACAACACTACCTCCGCTGATAACCCCCATCCCTTTTTTTATTCCATCCTTTACTCCTTTGTCGATAGTGAGATAATTGTTGGTCTTTAAAGTTGAATTGTTAATCACCTTTGCCGGATGATAACTAAATGATTTGCCTGATACGCTATCGCTTTTCTCATTTAAGCTCTCCCTTTGAATCAGGTAATTTGCTGACTCCAGTTCGAGAATAAGTTGGGCGTTTTCATAAGCCAGAACTTCATTTACTTCTTTTAGCTGAAAATAGCTCATGATCTGACTTCTTACGGCTAAAGTGTTCGCAATCAAAACGGAAGATGAATGCAAAAATGCCGATCTGGGATAACTGTTTTTTGACACAATCAGCCAAACAGACACTCCTTCCAAAAGCAGAAAGACGAGAAAAATCCTGCTTCTGTATAAAAACTGAAGGAGTTTTGACATAAGGAAAGCTTAGGTCATCAATACAGCACGGTAGTGCTCAAGGTTTTTCAATGCCATTCCCGTACCTCTTACAACTGCTCGCAAAGGATCCTCTGCGACATGTATAGGTAATTTTGTTCTTAAGGATAGTCTCTTATCAAGTCCACGAAGCAATGCACCCCCACCCGTTAAATGAATGCCTCTGTCGTATATATCTGCTGAAAGCTCAGGAGGGCTAATTTCCAATGCTTTTAAAACGGCCTCTTCAATTTTGGCTACTGACTTGTCTAAAGCAAATGCTATTTCTGAATAGGATACTTTGATAACCTTTGGTATTCCGGTCATCAGGTCCCTTCCTCTTATCTCATAATCATCAGGTGGATTGTCCAACTCAGTCATGGCTGCGCCCACCTCTATTTTTACTTTTTCGGCAGTCCGTTCACCTATCAGCAGATTATGTTGTCTGCGCATGTAGTCCAGTATGTCTTTATTGAACACATCTCCGGCCACACGTATCGACTGATCGCAAACAATCCCTGACAATGCGATAACCGCAATTTCCGTTGTACCCCCTCCAATATCCACAATCATACTTCCCATAGGCTGCTGAATATCTACTCCGATACCAATAGCTGCTGCCATAGGCTCATGGATCATGTAGACCTCTTTGGCGTGTGCGTGCTCAGCGGAGTCTCTAACGGCACGTTTCTCAACTTCCGTAATCCCTGAAGGAATACAGATAATCATTCGGTGTGAAGGTGCGAAAAGCTTCTTCTTGCTATCGATCATTTTGATCATTCCTCTGATCATGTGCTCCGCAGCGTGGAAGTCTGCGATCACACCATCTTTCAGCGGTCGTATGGTTTTGATGTTTTCATGTGTTTTTTCATGCATTTGCATGGCTTCCCGACCAATAGCTAACACTTTTCCATTGGTTTTGTCCATCGCAATGATGGAAGGCTCATCCACGACTATTTTGTCTTTATGGATGATCAAGGTGTTGGCAGTACCCAAATCAATGGCCAAATCACTTGAAAACAAATCGAAAAACCCCATGATAAATTAGCTAGAAAAAAAGAATGAAAATTAATGTCTGAAGTGCCTGAACCCTGTCATCACCATGCACATTTGGTGAGAGTCACAGTAATCTATACTTTCCTGATCCTTAATGGAACCCCCGGGTTGAATAACTAAATGGATACCAGCCTCATGCGCTATTTCAACACAATCAGGAAAAGGAAAAAAAGCATCTGAAGCCATGGCTGCTCCATTCAAATCCATGTTAAAACTTTTAGCTTTTGAAATGGCCTGCTTCAAGGCATCTACTCTTGAGGTCTGACCTACACCACTGGCCAGGAGTTGGCCATCTTTTGCAAGTACGATGGTGTTTGATTTGGCATGTTTGGCAAGTAAAGCAGCAAAAAGCAAGGATTCAGCCTCTTTTTCACTGGGCTTGCACTTTGTAACCGCTTTGAGATCTTCGAGCGTTTCTACCTTTTGGTCCTGGTCCTGCACCAATACCCCATTCAAAAGACTTTTAAATGTTTTGGCAGAAGGTGAAAACTGCTTGAGTTGAAGTAAAATCCTGTTTTTCTTCTCTTTTAGAAGGGCTAAGGCATCATCTGAATATTCCGGAGCGATAAGAATCTCAAAGAACAACTGATGGAGAGCCTCAGCGCATGCAAGGTCTATTTTGCTGCTGATGGATATCACACCCCCAAAAGCCGAAACCGGATCGGCTTGTAAAGCTTTTTGATAGGCCTCAAGAACAGATGCCCCTTTTGCCATTCCGCAGGCATTTGTATGCTTAATAATGGCGCAACTGATACCAGGCACGTCATGAGTAAGGGAAAGACCGGCATCTACATCAACCAGATTATTGTATGAAAGCTCCTTACCATTCAGCTGTTCGAATACCTCAGAAAGATTTCCAAAATAACTTGCATTCTGATGTGGGTTTTCCCCATAGCGAAGTTCATTACCTAGAATATAGCTTTGCTTAAATGAGGAGATGCCTGCTTTTTGATTTAGATAATTAAAAATGGCTGTGTCGTAATGTGAAGTTACAGCAAAAGCCATGGAAGAAAGATAAGCACGCTGTTCATCATTAAGTTGACCTTTCTGATCACTTAGCCAAGCTGCAACGATCTGGTATTGTTCTTTTGAAGAGATGACCGCAGTGTGAGAAAAATTTTTGGCAGCCGCACGAAGCAAACTGATGCCACCGATATCAATTTTCTCAATGATCTCTTCATGGCTCCCGCCTGCCTTTACTGTTGCTTCAAATGGATAAAGATCGACAACTACCAGATCTATGGAAGGGATACCCATTTCAGTTGCAACTTGTCGATCCTCCTCTAGTTCCCGCCGGTATAGAATTCCACCAAAAACTTTGGGATGAAGGGTTTTTACACGACCGCCAAAAACCTCAGGAAAGCCAGTTAGCTCATCGACTGAGGTCACCTGAAGGCCCATTTTCCTAATAAACTGAAGAGTACCTCCGGTAGAATAAAGCTTTACTCCTTGTTGATCCAAGACATGAATCAAAGGCTCAAGCCCGGTTTTATCAAAGACAGAGATTAGGGCGGATTTTATAGCAATCAAATGTACCTGGGCGTTAGAAACAAACCACAAAACTAGCTTTTTTTAAGCAGGCTTTTTGCATAGTCATCAACTACTTGAGGAAGAAATTGCTGTTCGAGCAAATGAATTTTTTGAGCCAGACTTTCAGGACTTTCACCTTTTGAAATTTGGGTCTTAAACTGAGCCAAGATTCTTCCATCATCATAGTTCTCATTGACCAAATGAATGGAAATACCCGAAATTTCTTCCCCTGCTTCAATTACAGCCTGATGAACATACATTCCATACATGCCTTTACCACCATGGGCCGGCAATAAAGCAGGATGAAGGTTAATGATCCGCTCAGGATATTGCCTGATCAGGTCAGCAGGGATCTTTCGTAAAAAACCTGCCAGCACGATGAGTCCCGTTTCATGAAGATTGCAAAGGTCAACTAAGAACCCGGGAGAGGCCACTTCCTGATTCGTCACCAGTAGTGTCTCTACATTTAGAGCGGTTGCTTTAGCCAATACCCCAGCCAGAGGATTGTTGCAAACAACTGCACCCACCTTCACATGTGGGTGTTGAGCAAAGTATTTGATGAGATTTTCCGCATTGCTTCCTGAACCGGAAGCAAAAATCATCAGGTTGATTTTTTCATTCATATCAGCATCATTCCAATTAATCCCACCAACATGATCAGTTTGCAATACCAACTCAGTCGGGCAAAATGTCTGGTAGTATCAGATCTGACCAATTGCACGAGAAAAGCTATCAGTAGAATCAGAACCAGAATAAAAAAAAGCCATAAGTGGGTTAATGAGGCCTTGTATATGATAAGCACCACTATGATAATGTAAGCCAAAGTAAGCCAAAACAAAAAACGTTTTGTTTTACGGATGCCCCAAATGATGGGCAAGGTTCTGCAACCAAAAGCCTTATCCCCCTTACGGTCTTCTATATCCTTCACAATTTCCCGTATCAGGCTGATAAAGAAGGCAAACAAGGCAAAAGAAAATACGAGCGTAAAAGGCCCACCAAAGTATAGTTGAACTTCAAGCATGGCCATGGAGGTCAACAAAGCGATACTTAGGTTTCCCCAAAGCGCCATTCTTTTCAACCTGTTGGAATACAACCACAATAAAAATCCGGCGAGAAAATGAATGATGAAAATAATGGGACTGATGGCAAACGCCATGCTGAGTGCCGCAGCATTGAGTAGGATATGGCCCCAAAGTGCGACTCTTCTCTTAATGACCTGACCCAGAACCACCCGAGAAGGCTTATTGATGGTGTCGATTTTTACATCGTAGTAATCATTGATGATATAACCTGCGGCAGCCACCATAGCTGTGGAGAGAGAGAGGGTCAACATGTGTGGATTTAGAAGCACCTCTCTCCAGCTTTCTTTTGGGCCAATCAAAAAGATTCTGACCAAATACTGTGAACAGACGATCATCACCAAATTGCCCAACCTGATCAGCTTGATGACTGCCGGAAAAGAAAAATGTACAGGTTGTTTCAAGACTTGCTGGCGAATGTTTAAAGGTAATTTTCTTTTAAATACCCCAAATGAAAATACGGCATTTGCCGTATATTGACTTTAATTAAAAGTCTTGTACCTTTGGATCAGGTAAAGACAGAAGTTCGATAGACCAGCTAAACCAACATGAAGGGACGTTTCTTTGAAGCGTCCTTTCTGCTTTTATAGGCGTTCATAAATTTCTTTGTCAAGCCCCAGGCCCTCCAGTTTTTTTTGCATTCCCCAAAGCCCCTGAAGGCCTCCGGTATGAATGAAAACAACTCTTTCTCCTGATTTGATCACTTCTTTTCGTACCAAGTCTTCCAGAGCAAGCATTGCCTTAGCTGTATAAACCGGATCAAGGATCAATTCATGATCATGATAGTATCGATTGATGACTTCAACCAGCTCCTGACTTACTTTTGCATAGCCACCATAATGGTAGTCATAGTGAACCGTCACACTTTCGGCTATTTCAGGGCAGGATTTATGAACAAAAGAGTCCAGCATGCCCTTGCCTTTAAGTACACAAATGCCATGAAACTGAGAATAAGATTGTCCCCCTTGCGCAAGCCCACATAGGCTTCCTCCAGTACCAGCAGCTAAAACCCAGTGTTCAGGAATAAATGAAAGCTCTTGTGGAACTTCAGAAAGGCCTTTCATTCCGGCCAAATTACTTCCACCCTCAGGTAAAATCAGCCAGTCTTCAGGGAAACTGATTGTTTCAGCAATACCGGATCTAATTTGCCGGTAGAGCTCACGATCTACAAAATGAAGACTTGCCCCATGTTCAATAGCTTTGGATAATGTAAAACCCGACTTATGAGGAGCTTCACCTCGGATGTAAAGTTTAAGCGGTATGCCTGACACATGACAGGCAGCAGATAAGGCAAAGACATGGTTGGAATAAGCACCACCAAAACTGATAATTCCAGCCAGATGATTTCTTTTTACAAATTCAAGGTTATATTTAAGTTTTCTCCATTTATTGCCTGATACCAATGGGTGCAATAGGTCATCACGTTTGATCCAGCATTGCACTCCATATTTTACTGTCCATTCATTGATCAGGACTTGCAATGGAGAATCAGCACTTGAAAACATGATTAAAAGTATAAAGATCGAAGAAGATAGTTCAGCAATTTTACAGGAGGAGGAGCTTTACGAGCATTTTAACTTTGTTGTTGATAAAGGTCAGACACCCCTGAGGATCGATCGGTTCCTGACGGATAGAATTCAGAATGCAACAAGAAACAAAGTTCAGCAGGCCATTGAGGCCGGAGCTGTTCGGGTAAACAGCACCATCGTTAAGAGCAACTATAAGATAAAGCCTCTGGATACTATCGTGATTGCGATGGCTCAGCCTCCTATTGATACTGAGCTAAAGCCTGAAAACATTCCCCTCGATATCAGGTATGAAGATGACGATGTACTGGTGCTCAACAAGCCTGCCGGAATGGTGGTTCACCCAGCTTACAACAATTGGACGGGAACACTGGTGAATGCCTTGGTGTATCATTTTGAGCAATTACCTGTCCTTAAAAACGGACCTGTACGGCCTGGTCTCGTGCACCGAATTGACAAAGACACCTCAGGTCTTCTCGTCATCGCAAAAACAGAGCATGCCATGGCTCATCTGGCCAGGCAGTTTTTTGATCATAGCATTGAGCGAACCTATCTCGCTTTGGTTTGGGGTCACCCAAATCAGGAAAAAGGAACAATCAACGAAAAGTTGGCCAGGCATCCGAAAGATCGCAGAGTCACCACTGTAGTTGCACATGATGAAGAAGGCAAAGAAGCTATTACCCATTACGAACTGCTTAACAATTACTTCTATGTCTCTCTACTCAAATGTAAACTCGAAACAGGGCGTACCCACCAGATTAGAGCGCATATGAAGTTTATTGGCCATCCCTTGTTCAATGATGCGATGTATGGTGGAGACAAAATCTTAAAAGGAACCCCATTTGCCAAATACAGGCAGTTTGTTGACAACTGTTTTGAAATTTGTCAAAGACAAGCACTTCATGCGCATTCACTAGGATTTGAACACCCTAAAACCGGTAAATGGCTTCAGTTCACTGAACCTATGCCTGATGACATGCGGTTGGTAATAGATAAGTGGGAAAAATATGCAAACTATCAGCAAGGGGAAGGCCATGAAAATCAGTGAGATAGCTTCAACTATTGAACATACCTTACTAAGCCCAACCTGTACTGACCGGGATGTTGACCGTGCTGTCGGAATCGCCAAAGAATATGGATTTGCAGGAGTTTGTGTGCCTCCTTTTTGGGTGAAAAGAGCCTCCCGTGATTTAGTTGGCTCATCTACAAAATTGGTAACGGTAGCAGGTTTTCCGCTTGGCTATCACATGACGGAGACGAAACTGGAAGAGATAAAACTTGCCATACGAGACGGGGCCAATGAAATCGATATGGTGATCAATGTTTCCGCCTTTCTGATTGGGTTTCCCTGGGTGAAAATCGAGTTAGCAAAAGCAGCTCAACTTTGTCATGAACATGAAGTATTGCTGAAAGTCATCATTGAAACGGCCTACTTAGACAAAGATGGAATTTTTAAAGCGTGTAAATGGTGTGAAGAGGCAGGGGCCGATATGGTGAAATCTTCCACCGGCTTTGCATCAGAGGGCGCTACTGTTGAAAAAATTTCCTGGATGAAAGAAGCCGTTGGCAACCGAATAGGAATCAAAGCATCCGGAGGAATCAGAGATCATGAGCAAGCGATTGCTTTGCTCTCCGCAGGAGCTACCAGAATTGGAACCAGCAATGGCCCCGCATTGCTTAAGGCATGAGTTTAATTGACTTTTAAATGAAGCTCTTTAAGTTGTTCTGCTGACAGGTTGGAAGGAGTATCAATCATAACATCTCTACCGGCATTGTTTTTCGGGAAGGCGATAAAATCCCTGATGGACTCAGCACCACCAAACAAAGAACACAGACGATCAAAACCAAAGGCTATGCCTCCGTGTGGCGGGGCACCAAACTCAAATGCATCCATTAAGAACCCAAATTGCTTTCTTGCTTCTTCAGGGCTAAAGCCAAGCAGACTGAACATTTTTTCTTGCAATGTTCGTTCATGAATTCTGATAGATCCTCCACCAACTTCGACTCCATTAATCACAAAGTCATAGGCATTGGCCCTAACTTTTCCCGGATTTGAGAGTAAAAGTGACTCGTCCTCAGGTTTCGGCGAAGTGAAAGGGTGGTGCATGGCATGAAATCTGCCACTTTCTTCATCCCACTCCAGCAAAGGGAAATCAAGTACCCATAAGCAGCGGAAGGTGTCTTTGTCTCTAAGACCCATTTGCTTACCCATTTCCAACCTAAGTTCACTGAGTTGCTTCCTTGTACTATGAATATCACCGGCGAGAATGAAAAGCATGTCGCCCGGCTGAGCCTGTGCTTGCCTGGTCCATTCTCTCAAGCGATTTTCATCATAAAATTTATCTATGCTGGATTTCAGTTCAGTTTCACTGGTATATCGTACATAAACCAGTCCTTTGGCGCCAATTTGAGGCTTTTTAACAAAGTCGGTTAACTCATCTATTTGCTTTCGGGTAAGGGAAGCACCTCCAGGTATGCAAATACCTATGACGCTCTCTGATTGATCGAAAGCACCAAACCCATTGCCCGAAACGAAATCATGGGAGGGCCCTTTTAAATAAAAGAACTCCATTCCGAATCGAATATCGGGCTTGTCAGAGCCATACTTGTTCATGGCTTCAGCATAGGACATTCTGGGAACTTTAGGTATGTCGATTGATTTGATGGTTTTAAAAAGCTCCTTTACAAGGCCTTCAAATGTTTCCAGCACATCTTCCTGCTCCACAAAACTCATTTCACAATCGATTTGAGTAAACTCAGGTTGCCTGTCAGCACGAAGATCTTCGTCTCTAAAGCACTTCACAATCTGATAATATCGATCAAAGCCCGAGACCATCAAAAGCTGCTTAAAAGTTTGCGGACTTTGAGGAAGTGCATAAAATTCACCAGGGTTCATTCGGCTTGGAACAACAAAATCTCTGGCACCTTCTGGAGTAGATTTGATCAAGACCGGAGTTTCTACCTCAATAAATTGGAGACTATCCAGATACTTCCTACTGGCTGAGGCCACTTTGTGTCTAAGTTCCAGATTCTGTCTGACTATACTCCGTCTCAGGTCCAGATACCTGTATTTCATGCGCAGTTCATCACCCCCATCAGTCTCATCTTCAATCAAAAAAGGAGGAATTTTTGCTGGATTAATCACCTCGGCCTGCTTCAGCTCTATTTCGATCTCACCGGTTGCCATCTGAGGGTTTTTTGACTCCCGCTCCCTCACAATCCCTACTGCTTTTACTACATACTCTCTGCTGCAACTGCGAATAGTTTCGATCAGCCCAGCCGGAGCTTTACTTTCCTCAATCATCAACTGAGTGACGCCATACCGGTCCCTAAGATCAATCCAAATGAGTTTTCCTTTGTCACGAATTCGTTGCACCCAACCACAAAGGATTACTTCCTGTGAAACATGATTTATCCTTAGCTCACCGCAAGTATGGCTTCTCAGCATGATATGAAGTTTATGCGCCAAAGTTAACAGCACAGAAGTTAGTTGAGACCATAAGCAGATTTCTTTTGTTTACCTGTAAATCATTATACATTTAAACCTTCATCGTTTATATGCAGTACCCTATTGTATTTCTGAAACAGGATAAAGAGAAGTCCGTGAGGCAAAAGCATCCCTGGATCTTCACAGGTGCTGTTTCGAGGGTGGAGGAAGCTGAGACAGGCCAAATCGTTCAGGTTTGCACCTTTTCAGGTGAACCGCTGGCTTTGGGTTTTTTCGATTCGGAAAGTCAGATAATGGTAAAGATTTTTGAGTTTGAACTTCCTGATCAAACCCTGAAGCCAACCTATTGGCATGAAAAAATAGGGAATGCATTTGAGCGCCGACAAGCGATGTTTGGCAGGTTTGGAACCGATTGTTTCAGATTGATCAATGCCGAAGGTGATGAGCTTCCCGGCTTAATCGTTGATGTCTATAAAGAAACTGCTGCTGTGATTTACACGCATGTAGGAACAAGGAAGTTGGCGGATTTGATCGAGAGTCAATTGCTCGAACTGGGAATGGTTAATCTTTATCGAATGGATCAATCCCATAAGCAGACGATCTCTCAATGGTCTGTAAGGGAGTTTAAAGGAGACCTGATTGTCAAAGAAAATAACCTCAAGTTCAAGATAGATCCTGAATTGGGCCAGAAAACTGGTTTTTTTCTCGATCAACGTGAGAATCGGCAACTGCTCCGTACCCTGTCCAAAGACAAAAGAATTCTAAATGCTTTTGGCTATACCGGAGGTTTTTCCGTGTACGCTCTTGCCGGTGAGGCCAGAGAAGTGCATACGGTAGATATTTCAGCCGAAGCCATACGGATGGCTGAG
Organism: Cytophagaceae bacterium; assembly: GCA_027488815.1. Lineage (GTDB taxonomy): Bacteria > Bacteroidota > Bacteroidia > Cytophagales > JAIYAX01 > JAIYAX01. The sequence continues at coordinate 348,827 of JAIYAX010000006.1, forward strand.
ATTAACGTTGAGTTAAATTTTGGCAGAAATGCACCCCACAAGGCCATCAAGGCGGATTGTTTTGATTTTTTAAGAGAGATTGATCAGCCCTATGACCTGATTGTTTTGGACCCACCGGCTTTTGCAAAACACAAGGCTACAGTAGATAAAGCAGCACGGGGGTATAAAGAAATCAACATGCAAGCAGCCAAATCTATAAGTCCGGGTGGTCAGCTCATCACGTTTACCTGTAGTCAGCATATAAGTGCCGACTTGTTTCAAAAGATTGTTTTCTCAGCCCTGTTGGATTCTGGTAGATCTGCATCGATTATTCACCAGCTTCATCAGCCCGCTGATCACCCCGTAAGCATCTTTCATCCTGAGGGCAATTATTTAAAAGGCCTTGTTTTGCAATTTTTGTAAACCTTTTTTCCCCTGGACAGTTTAATGAGTACTAAGGCTCATACCATAACAGTATAAAGCAATAGTTTAGTTGGTTAAAAAATTGGAAAGAGTAGTAAGATTTTTACTACTCTTTTTTATTTTACATCACTCGTAATCAAGGATTTACTCTGACTTCTTTGCCTCTTCCCAATAGCTGTCCATCTCTGATAAACTCATTTGATGCAGTGTTTTGCCGGACTGTTTTGCCGCAAGCTCCAGAAACTGAAAACGTCTGATAAATTTTCGGTTTGTTTTTTCTAAGGCTTCTTCCGGGTTGACTCCAATAAATCGAGCGTAATTGATAAGTGAAAAAAGTACATCGCCAAATTCATTGCTTACTTTTTCCTGGTTATCAGAAAGGGAGGCTTCATGATTGAGCTCATGGAGCTCTTCCTGTACTTTTTCCCAAACCTGATGAGGCTCCTCCCAATCAAAACCGGCTCCTCTGGCCTTTTCCTGTATCCTCATGGCTTTGATTAGCGCAGGCAATGAGTTTGGTACCCCACTGAGTACACTTTTGTTTCCTCCGCTTTCTTCCTGTTTTATGGTTTCCCAGTTTTTTTTTACCGTTTCTTCATCATTGGCTTGTACTTCTCCATAAACATGCGGATGTCTCCTGATCAATTTTTCACATTGGGAAGTGATCATATCGGAGAGGTCAAATGCCTGCTTCTCCTGAGCGATTTTCGTATAGAAAACGATATGCAGCAGCAAGTCACCAAGCTCTTTCTTAACCTCCTCAAGGTCACCCTCCAGAATAGCATCGGATAATTCAAAGGTTTCCTCAATCGTCAAATGCCGAAGGCTTTCCATGGTTTGTTTTTTGTCCCAGGGGCATTTTTCCCTTAGTTCATCCATGATTTGAGTAAGCCTGCCAAAGGCCTCCATTGATTGATTCATCGCTTTGTTTTTTATCAAATTAACTCAATGCTCCTCAGCTGACAATGAACAAGCAGAGTGGATTTTTCTAGGGTACATTTTTTGTAACTTTGAACTCTGTTTTTGAACCTGAATAGCCTATGGCAACTGTATTGTTAGCTACCGCACTGGTCGGCGTTTTTTTTGCGTTTATTTCCGTTCGCCTTATTTTTCTTAAGAATGGTGAGTTTAAGGGCACCTGTGCAAGTAAAAACCCCATGCTTAACCCAGAGGGAGCAGATTGCTTTTGCGGAAAAAAAGTAGGGGAGTGCAAAACCGATACGGCTCAGTCCTGATCGAATTTCTTTTTTCTAACCAATCTAATCAATCTTTAATTTGACACTGATCAAGTCGATCTCCGGAATCAGGGGAATCATAGGCGGCAGGCCAGGTAATGGTCTTACTCCAATCGATATCGTAAAATACACTTCGGCTTTCGGCACGTTGATGGCCAAAGGAAAAGAAAACCCCAGCATTGTGATCGGTAGAGATGCACGAGTATCGGGAGAAATGGTTTCCGGATTGGTAGCATCCACCTTACAAGCCCTTGGTATTGAGGTAATTGATTTAGGCCTTTCTACCACACCAACTGTGGAAATGGCCGTAGTTATGGAGAAAGCAAGCGGTGGGATCATACTTACAGCAAGTCATAACCCCGCTCAATGGAATGCATTGAAACTACTCAATGAAAGAGGTGAGTTTATTTCAGCGGCGGTAGGGGAAGCTGTTTTGTCAATGGCTGAAACTTCAGATTTTGAATTCGCTGAGGTTCCAAAACTTGGGAAAATCAACAAGAAAGAAGGGTATATCGCCAAACACATCGAATCCATACTAGCCCTGCCTCTGGTGAAAAAGGATCTGATCAAATCAGCAGGATTCAGAATCGCTGTCGATGCGGTTAATTCATCGGGTGGCATAGCAGTTCCAATGTTACTGGAAGCCCTTGGAGTACGACAAATCAGCAAGTATTTTTGCGAGCCTGATGGTCACTTCCCGCATAATCCTGAGCCATTACCTGAAAATCTGGGATTTATTTCCAGCGAAATTAAGAGAGGAAAGTTTGACCTGGGGATTGTAGTTGACCCTGATGTGGATCGACTGGCTCTTATTTGTGAAGACGGTAGCATGTTTGGAGAAGAATATACCCTTGTGGCGGTTGCTGATTATGTTTTAAAACATACTCCCGGAAACACCGTATCAAACCTATCTTCTACCAGAGCTCTTCAAGACATTACAGAAAAATATGGTAAGAGCTATTTTGCTTCTGCGGTAGGGGAAGTTAATGTGGTAGAAATGATGAAACTTCAGCAAGCGATCATTGGAGGAGAGGGTAATGGAGGAATTATTTACCCTGAATTGCACTATGGCCGTGACGCTTTGGTTGGAATTGCCTTGTTCCTCTCACATTTGGCAGAGTCTGGGAAATCGGCCTCTTTGCTGAGGGCATCCTTGCCACCCTATTTTATTTCAAAACAAAAGATTGAACTTACTCCGGAGGTTAACCTGAATACCTTACTGGAGGGAGTTCGCAAACGATATGACAAAAACCCCATCAACACCATTGATGGAGTAAAAATTAGCTTTGATAAATCCTGGGTGCATTTGCGAAGAAGCAATACCGAGCCTATCATCAGAATTTATGCTGAAGCCGATACAATGGCAAAAGCTGATACCCTCGCAAATAAGATTATTTCAGATTTAAAGGAGTTACTCTGATTCTGAATTTAATATTTAACTTTCGCTATTTCAGCTATTTAGCCATTTTTGGAAATTAATGACTTCTTCCATGAAAGTATATCTGGACAACGCCGCCACTACTCGTCTTGACCCTGAGGTTCTTCAGCACATGCTCCCTTACCTTACCGAGCATTTTGGAAATCCCTCCTCCATTCATGCGCATGGACGCCCGGTAAGAAGCGCTATTGAGCAGGCCCGCAAGAAAATCGCTTCTATGCTGAATGCTACACCAGCTGAGATTTTTTTTACCTCCGGAGGCACAGAGGCGGATAATATGGCCATAAGAGGGAGTGTTCACTCATTGGGGGTTAAGCGAATAATCAGCAGCCCATTAGAACATCATGCTGTACTACATACCATAGAGCATCTGGCACAAGAAGGTTTGGCTCAATTGGATTTCGTTCAGTTTGATGAGCAAGGAGTCATTGACTTGAACCATCTTGAAAACTTGCTGGCAAATGGGCCTAAGACCCTTATAAGCCTGATGCATGGCAACAATGAAATCGGAAACCTGAACGATCTGGATACCATTGGTCATTTGGCTCATAAGTACGGTGCACTTTTTCATTCAGATACCGTTCAAACCATGGGTCATTATCGATTTGATGTTCGTAAAACCCCTATTGACTTCTTAGTAGGCTCAGCTCATAAGTTTCACGGACCCAAAGGAGTTGGCTTTATATTTATTAACCAGTCCAACAAAATAAACCCTTATATACAAGGAGGCTCACAAGAACGAAATATGCGGGGTGGAACAGAGAATGTCTATGGAATAGTCGGAATGGCAAAAGCCCTTGAACTATGCTATCAGGAGCTTGATGAGCATGAAAAGCATATTAAAACCCTTAAAGAAAGAATGATTTCCCAACTGCGTTCAGGAATTCAGGGTGTTGAATTTAACGGAACCAGTGATTCATTGGAGAAGAGTCTTTACACGGTTTTGAGTGTAAGTCTGCCTCCACATGAAATCAACGAAATGCTCCTTTTCAATCTTGATATTCAGGAAATTTCTGCATCCGGCGGAAGTGCCTGTACCAGTGGTAGCAATGCGGGAAGTCACGTGATCAGAGCTCTCAACAGGGATCAAAACAGAGCAGTCGTCAGATTTTCTTTTTGTAGAAACACAAGTGCTGAAGAAGTTGACCATGCCTGTAAAGTATTGATAGGACTTTATGCCAGTCAAAGTGTAGGGGTATAGCAAAATGTATTAGCCTGAATTAGTTTACAAACCTTAACCTAACTTTCATGAAACTGCGTGCAATTGGATTAGTCGTATTGCTTTTATTTACGAAAAGCACCATTTCACTTGCTCAGGAATGGGTGGAGAAGATGCAGGATCCTCAGGTAAACTTTTATGAGGTCCAGGCAGCTTTTCAAAACTACTGGGGCAATCAACCAGTAATTAAAGGCAAAGGATGGAAGCAGTACAAGCGTTGGGAGTACTTTAATTCATTACGTATTGATGAGCTTGGCAATAGACCTGCTCCTCAACAAGTGCAGCAAGCCTATTTTCAAAGAATGCAACAGTTTCCTCAGCCTTTGTCCTTAACAGGGGCATGGACTGAACTTGGTCCTGTTCAGATGCCCGCAAATGGTACCGGTCAGCCAAATGGATTAGGCAGGATTAACTGTGTCACTTTTCATCCCAGCAACCCGGATATCATATTTGTTGGGGCTCCTTCTGGTGGCTTGTGGCGTACCACAAACGGAGGGGCTACCTGGACAAGCAATACCGATCAACAGCCAACCCTTGGCGTTTCGAGTGTTCTGTTTGACCCTTCCAACCCTTCTATTGTTTATCTGGGCACAGGTGATAGAGACGGTGCTGATGCACCAGGGCTTGGGGTTCGTAAAAGCACAGATGGCGGAATCACATGGTCGGTTTCCAGTACAGGTATGGGCAACCGCACTGTTTCTCACATGCTCATTCATCCGACCAATTCAAATATCATCATTGCAGCAACAAGCTCAGGGATCTACCGAAGCACGAATTCGGGGGGAAGCTGGACCTTAGTAAGTTCAAACAGCTCATATTACAAAGATTTGTCTTTCCGCCCCGGTGATCCAAATGTTGTTTATGCCACAGCTTCAGGGCTTTTTTACCGTTCAACAAACAACGGAGCTTCATGGTCTCAAGTCAGCATTCCGGTTTCAGGATCACGTTTGGTAATTGGAGTAAGTCCGGCTGATCCTAATGTTGTATACCTATGCCAGACCAATGGTCCTTTTGCAGGCTTACTAAGGTCAACGGATAGCGGGTTAAGCTTTAGCACAATGTCAACTACACCAAATATCATGGGGTATGAATGCGATGGATCTGATGCAGGCTCACAGGCCTGGTATGATCTGTGTATCGCAGTTGACCCATTGAATGCCAATATTGTATACGTAGGAGGTATTAATATCTGGAAATCAACCAATGCAGGTGCTACCTGGTCAATCAATACCCATTGGACATTTGGTGGATGTGGTACTGGACGTCCTGCTGTACATGCTGATATCCATAGTCTGAATTTCAATCCACTTAACAACCGCTTGTATAGCGGAAACGATGGGGGTGTTCACTATACCGCTAACGGTGGAAATACATGGGTAGAGATAAGTTCAGGACTTGGTATCGCACAGATCTATAAAATCGGCCAAAGCGCACTGGTCAAAAACCAGGTCATAAATGGCTATCAGGATAATGGAACAGCAGTACTAAATGGGAGCGCCTTTACCACAGAGATAGGTGGTGATGGAATGGAGTGTATTGTGGACTACAGCAATTCAAATGTGCTTTATGGAGCGCTCTACTATGGCGATATAAGAAGATCCACAAATGCCGGACTTTCGTTCAGTATTATTGGAAGAAACGGCTCAAATGGTATCAATGAACAAGGAGCCTGGGTTACTCCATATATTCAACATGTAGTAACTCCTTCAACTCTTTTTGCTGGCTACATCAACCTGTGGAGAACTACCAATGCCAATGCTTCTTCTTCCTCTTCAGTAACCTGGAGCTCCCTCACCAGCCATACAGGTAGCACCATGAGGGTAATTGAGCAATCTCTTGCTGATCCCAATGTGCTGTATTACACCAGGAATGGAGGAGAGAGGTTGGTCAGAAGCGATAACATTAACTCAGTGAGCCCAACATTCACTAATCTGGATGCCTTCATGACTACCACAGGTCGGCCCTTGGATATTGCTGCACACCCATCGGATGCTAACACGGTTTATGTTACCAACTCTTCAGGTGGGGTTTTTAAATCCATAAATAAAGGACAAAGCTGGAGCAGCCTTTCTACAGGACTTCCAGCACTCTCAATTAACTGCATTGTTTTCGAACTTGGATCAAATCAAGGGCTGTATGTGGGCACAGACGCTGGCGTTTATTATAGGGACAGCACAATGTCAGCTTGGCAACTGTTCAATACTGGTTTACCTGTAGCTGCCGAAGTCACTGAACTTGAAATCTGGTATCACCCTACAGACCGTAACCAAAGCCGTATCAGAGCTTCGACTTATGGACGTGGACTTTGGGAATCTGATCTTTATGGAGCCAATAGCTCCACTCCCCCGGTGGCAGATTTTACGGGTAGCCCAAGCTCAATAACTGTCGGCCAGTCGGTCAGTTTCACAGACTTGAGTACCGGAAATCCTAATGCCTGGACTTGGTCATTTCCTGGTGCAGCTACCCTTTCAAGCAATTTGCAAAATCCATCCAATATCGTTTACAACACCCCGGGATGCTACGCAGTCTCTTTGGTGGCCAGCAATTCATTTGGCCCTTCGGCACCTGTAACGAAAACATGTTATATCAATGTAACTGGCCCGAGCTATTGTGTGCCCAATCCAGCGCAGGGAACTTCTGATGGGGATTTTATAAATGGAGTGCAGCTAGGCTCGATCAGTAACCTTAATTCCGGAGGCACCACTGGGCCTAACTATACCTTTTACTCTAGTCAATCAACCAACCTGACCAAAGGCCAAAGCCATACGTTAACTATCACAGGTGGCACCTATTCTCCTGATGTTTATGCGGCATGGATAGATTTAAATGGAGATTTAGACTTCAATGATACCGGTGAAAAACTGGGAGAAGTAACCAGCAATGCAAGTAACCAACAGTTAAGTATTTCTTTCACAATTCCTGTTTCAAATCCCAATCTAAGTACCCGACTAAGGGTTCGCTGTGCCTACAATGCCCCATCCATGTTACCATGCACGGATTATCAATACGGAGAAACAGAAGATTATATCGTACATCTGGTAGGATCTGTTCCACCTACCGCTCAGTTATCAAATAATGGAATGAGTTCAGCAATTTGTGCAGGAAGCACAGTAAGCATGAACATCAGCTTAACCGGTTCTTCACCCTGGAATGTTGTATTGCGAAGAAATGGAAGCCCAATCAATCTCAGTAACATTACCACATCACCTTATACCTATAGCACCCTTATTTCTGCTGCCGGGGTGGATACGTTTAGAATTTCAAGTGTTTCCGATGCAACCACTTTGTCTTCTGCTGATCAGGGTAGTCCCGTTATTTATCAGACTTCAGCTGTTCCAAGTAGTTCAAATGCAGGTGCTGACCAAAATATATGCTCCTCAACCTCAAGTTTGTCAGGAAATGTGCCAACTGTTGGTGCCGGGGTTTGGACTAGTCTGAATGGGGCTTCATTGACCAATTCAAGTTTAGCAAACTCAGGAGTAAGTGGTTTGGTGGTTGGCCAAAATCGATTTATCTGGACGATCAGCAATGGGAATTGTCCAGTAAGTCGGGATACCGTTGTGATCGTTCGCAATGCCAGCCCAACTGTTTCCAATGCGGGTACTGATCAGAATGTTTGTGCAGCTACTTCTTCATTGGCCGGGAATACAGCTACAGTGGGCGCTGGGCAGTGGACCAGCTTGACCTCCGCAACCGTTTCCACAC
>JAIYAX010000015.1 GCA_027488815.1 Cytophagaceae bacterium
AATATAAATGCTGCTTAACTGAAAAACCGGAGAACATAGAATTTATCTTAGGTCTGTCAAGTACTGAAGGTAACTTTTTAGAATGTCCGGTAATCTCTGTTGCTGCCCAGATCGCCCTCCTTTACAACGAAGGGGAACGAGAGACTCCCTTGCAGCGAGTACTCTAATTAAAACCTTAACAGGATAGCCTTATCTAATCCCTTACCTCCACTTTGGCTTGTCGTAACTAAACGCAAAAACCACTTGATTTTACTTTATGATCGTTAAAAGCGATCACCTCATACGCCCTCCTTGCCTGCGAGGACAATTGTTGTGACATGCAAAGAGGTTTAGGGTTAAAAGGTACGAGCTGCAAGCTCGCTCCAGCTCGTGTAGATGTGAAATACTTGTCAGGTGCAGACACCTGCCAAGGAGAAAACAATCGTTAAAAACGTTTTACTTGTAGGCTTTTGCTGCAAAAAAAGGGAATTAAGAGAAATCAGGTAAAAGGAAATTAAATAAATGCCCGAAGCAATGCTTCATTTTGTTGCATCACAATCGGCGCATGAAAATCAAATTTTTCTGCTTTTGAATTTGGATTTAAGAAACTCAGCTAGTAGATACAGGCTTGCCCCTGACCGACAGGTAACACAGATGCAATCACAGCATCAGCTGTGGCTGAATCGTATAGGCGCTCAATTGCCCATTTCACCAAATCAACAGCTGCCAAGCAGCCGGCGGCTGTGGCGATGTTGCCTTGTATGACCATGTGCTTATCATGCTCAACCTTTACGCCCATACCTGCTAGTTCATGAACTGCTGTCGGATAAGTGGTTGCAGAAAGGCCTTCTAATAGCCCTAATGCGGCTAGCACCAAAGCCCCTGAGCACATCGAGCAAATCAGTTGCTTACCTGAATTTAATTGAAACCGTCGCAAGTATTCTTGATCTTTAATTAACATCCGGGTACCCGGCCCGCTGGCGAAAAAAACCAGATCAGCCTTATTACACTCTTCAATTATGCCTGAAGTACTGAGCTCAATACCGCATACAGATCGATGGACAGTTTTGGTGCCTACAATCTTCACTTGAAAGTTTTTATCAATTAACCTGATACGGTTGAGCAGGTCCCAGGCAAGGAACACATCAATATCAGTGAAGTTATCAAACGCTACTATGGTGGCTTTTGTCATGGGTTATACATTATTTATTGGATTTGAATGATCACTGTTCCCTTAGCTTAGATGCTTTGCAATTTTTGGCCACAGGCTTTCCTGAAACCTCCTTGAGAGAAAACCGGTATGTCCAATTTTATTCACATGGTACTCTTCAGGAGTTATTTTAATCAGTCTCTTACTTGCCGATCCAAAAAGATCCTTCAGCTTTCGAGACGTATTTTCATTTGCGATCGGGTCATCTGAGAACCATATCGAGACCAACTTTCCTTTATAAGTTCGGAAGTTAATATGTGGGGTATCAGGCATGTCAACCAACAAATAATCTTTGCTGAGGCACCACTTTCTCCATTGAGTTGCAGCAAATTTGGGATAGTTATCTCCCCTACCAAATAGTTTTGCATTGGTGTACGACCATAAAGCATTAGATAGTGGAATGATATGGGCAAGCAAAAAGTAGTTAAGGAATCGCTTAGGAGTATGCCCATCACGCAAGTATCCGGTTGATGAGGCTATGAAAACGGCTTGCTCAAAGTGACCTTGATTTCTGACAAATCCAAAAAGTTGACTTCCCAGGCTATGCCCCAAAAAGCACAATGGCAAGTCCGGATATCGCTGTTTCAGAAAATCCCCGGCTGTTTCTATGTTTTTAACCCAGTCAAAGAGATCTGCTTTGCAATCCTTTAGCTTTCCAATAAGTGAGTGGCCTGTTCCTTCATAGTCCAATACAGCGACATGATGACCTTCAGTGGATAGCCATGTGGCCAAGTGTTGATAGTACTTGGAGGTAATTCCCATAGCAGGTGCAATTAAAACAACGGACTTAGGGATTTGACTTTCGGACCAGACGATTTTATAGGGTCTCTCTTGATTGTTTAGTTCAATTAACATAAGTGCCTGATTAGAATTGAACATAGCCTATATCTACAGATGGTCTATTTTTTCTTAGTGAGGCTTACTACGGCTCCCAAATCAACATAAAGACCTGAAAATCGGTAAGGCAGATTTTTCTCATCGCCATTTTGTATTCTTTGGCCATCTACTTCTAGCGACAGGTCTTGATCAGAAAAACCTCTTCTGTTCCATTTAACATTTCCATTTTCCAGAGTACCTGCGATGTTAATTCGGCTTCTACGGGCAAAATCAAATTGAAAGCCCGTGTTCGCAAAAAGGATTATGTTTTGTCCGGCTTTTACATGTAGCCCCATTCGAGGCCCTATTGCCCAGGCTCTGTCGATCACGTGAAAGCCGACGTCCTGGTCGAAGAGTTTGTTTTGATCTACCATTAAATATGCTTTGTTTTTTGGGCCACCGGAGGTAATACCAAAGCCTGCAATTACTCTTGATATTGAACTACCCAATGCAAGATTTACCTCTTTTGAAAGTGGTAAGATATAATCTGCTCCCAAATCAAATTGAACTCCATATACCTGTCCATTTTTGTTTTTATTTGACAAGAATGAATTAAAGTGAGGCCTGAGGGTTAGCGAAGTCCTCAATTGATCCGAAACAAAATAGTGTAACCCTATTGTAATTGCTTGTCCAAGCTGGCGTTTCTCAAGCTGGTAAGTATCCTTTATACTGTCAATTGGGTAAGCAGAGTCTAAGCCTCCATCTACGTACTTAAACCGTATTTCTGAGACTTTACTGTTAATAGGCAACAAACTGTAGGCAACTAATATCTGCACCTCACCGGCTTTGAACATGCTCTCGGTCTATGCCCTAAGGTCAGAAGCACAAATCAAGATGATACAAACGATGAGTGATTTACAGGATTTGGCTTTCACTTGATTTAAAACTTATAGTCTCGATCATTTTTAAAATTCAAATTTTAGTCCTCCTGTTGGGAAAATAGCCAATCCATCAAAATAGGGTTTGCCATTGAAAAAATTGAAGCTTTCGCTGTTAGCAATTTGACGGTTTAGCACGTTTACCACATCGAAGAAAGCAGTGTAGCGCACCTTAGGTGATCTAAAAGTATAGTTTACCCTGAAGTCAAGGCTTGAAAAATAGGGTAAAATTTGCCTGTTTCTGCCAATCAACTCCATACTGTACAGGTAGTTATCAGGGTCATTAAGCACATTTTGATGAATGACAAAGGCATCTTTGGGCCTGCCGCTTGCCCATCTGTATTTCCCTGAAAAGGAGAACTTATCGTTTAGCACATAACTGATCATCAAATTGATCTGATGTGGTTGGCTGAAGGTAAAAGGATAGTATCCTTCTCCATCCTGATCATTTCTCATTACCTGCATGAAGGAGTAGTTTGCGACACCATGCCACTTGGTGCTTAACCTTTTGGTGTAGCTAAGGTCGGCTCCCCTACCGTAGCCTTTTCCATTGTTGTTTCTAAAAACCGTTCCGGTAAGAGGTGTCACTACCATGCTTGTAAACTCCTTGTGCCAGAGCTCTAAAGTCAGCTTCTGGTCGTTTTTAAAGTAGATTTTGTAAGCAAAAATCAAGTGCGTCACTTTCTCCATTTTGAGCCTATTCCCTCCCGGTAGATCAGCCACATCAGCATATACCGGCTCCTGATAATACCATCCATAGCCAATACTTAGACTCTGGTTGCTACTCAGGTGATGGCTCAACTGAACTCTGGGAGCCCAAACGTGTTGCCTTGAAAAACCTGTGTAATCATATCGTAAACCCGTCTGTATTGACCATGAAGCAGCAGGTTCGAAATAGTAGCTTAGGTAGGCTGAAACATTTGGGGCATAGCTGTTAAAATCAGCATTGATCAAAGCAGGAGTCAGTACCTGATAATTTTGACCTATGGGGATAGCCCCGCTCCTTCTAAAAACAAATAAAGTATCATTCTCAAGCAGCCTTCGCTCATTGACTAGCCTCAGCAGGTCAGCCTCAAGACCGGTTTTAAGTCTATCACTCTTGAAAAACGAAGTTTCAAACAGGGAACGGAAGCCCCATTTGTCTTCCCTATAGCGCTGGGTCTGTATCCTATCTTTGAAGTCTATGTTTCCGATTGCTTGCTGACCTTGTGAATTTACTTTTGGATATGCCCTGCCCACCGCTACATCTGAGCTGTAGTTGGTGTAATACAAAACATTTTTCAGTAAAGACTTTTTACCAACAAAAGATTGCAAGTTGATTCCTGAGATTATTTTATTCCTTCTGAAATCTGGTAGGTACACCAGATTGAACTCTTTATCAGCTTGAAAATGGCTCATATCACGAACAAAACGCTCAGGGCTGATCATGAACAAGGTGCTCAATTTGTTTTTCGGATTTAAGGAAGTGCTTGTCTTAATGATGTAGTCACCGTAACTGGGTACTCCCAGATTTTCCAGACCTATGATCTTTACCAAGGGTAAAAAGTTTTGATACCTCGCTGAGGCAAACAAATTGGTTTTACTACTGATGGGTGAAGGTCCATCGTAATTGATATTGGCTCCCAGCAAATCGACCTGTCCATCTACAATACTGCTTCCTTTATTGCCTTCTTTGATACTCAACCCGAGATACGAGGCACTCCTCCGCCCATACTCTGCTCCAAACGCCCCTCCTATATATACGGCCTGATCTATTACCCTGGGGGCAAAAATGCTGAACCGCCCGCCATTTGGATCATTGAAAAAGCTGTTTCCCTCCAAATGTCCAACCTCAGTTACAGGTATATCGTCAACCAGGTATACATTATCTCTTACTCCCTGGCCTCTTACTGCTATGGCAGAGTAGATACCCCCGCTGCTGGTTACTCCGGGCAGCATGCCAATTGCCCTAAAAACATCGCCCTGTGCCCCGGGGTTTAAAGCAATCTCTTCTCGACTAAAACTAAAAGTTGAGATTGGACTTGTTTTGTCATTTTCAAACCTAAACGATCGAACCTCAACTGCGCCAAGTAGCTTTACATCTTCTTCTAGTGTAATATTTAAACTCAACTGCTTACCTGCTAAGACACTAATTGAGGCAATGGTCTTGCTGATATAACCCAAATAACTGACCCTTAAGGTGTAAATACCTGTAGGCAAGTCATTGAAATGAAAAACGCCTGTAGAGTCTGACACACAGGATTTTTCAGGCTCTACGAGTAGCAAGCTTGTTCCTGCAAGTGGTTCACGATCCCTAAGGTCAACGACTTGACCTTTAAGGCTTCCTGTATTTTGTGCTAGACTGTAAAAGGAAAAGCCGGATGTAAGAAAAATCAGAGATACTTTAATGGCAAATTGATACGGCAGGCTAAAGTCTTTTAATACATTCAACATTTCCGGCCAAATATCAGTAAGCCAAAGAGCCAGGATAGACGACTAAAGTCTATTTTTTGATTGTTTCCATTTCTCTAAGGATAACAGGTCTTAATCTACCAAAAACGTCTTTGTTCAAGTGCAAATAAGAGGCTAACAATAGTGAAGAATAGTTCTTTACATATTCAATCTTATTCGAGTACAGCCATTTGATTCGTTCTTTAGCACTTCGTGACAACACAAATTGTATCCTGTTGTTGGTTTCAAGGTAAAGCTCAGTGACGATATTTTGAAAAGCTTCACCAAACTCAGGAATCAGGCTTCTTAGTTGATCAAAATCATCACGATCTATACTAAATGCTGTAATATCACTCAGGCAAACTATTTCTTCCGAGGATGGCTGCCCATAAATAAAGCTTTCCAGACTGCAACACCACTGATTGTCAGACAGTAGACTCCTTGTCCAGATGCTTAAATCATCAGCATAGTACAAGACTTGCACATGGCCTTTGCAGATAAAGTAAATCTTTCTGGAAACTTGATTTTCTTTTAATAAAAGGGATCCTTTCGGGTGTTTTTCAAGCTTAAACTTTGGCAGAACAAACTCTAAATGTTCAAAATTGACTTCAGCCACCCTTTTAAAGATGTCTGCTTTTAACTGATCTGATTCCATATTAAAACACCCTTTTTCTTCGAGTCAAGAGCCTTAGACGACAACAACGGTAAACGGTCTCAAAAATAAAAAGGGGGTTTTTGACCTTGATAAATATATGATCAATGTCACAGTATCAAGGATGAACGGTTCGGGATACGTTTTTACAAAAAAATAGTAATCTCTGATTTATTACTTACCCAAAGTCACCTGTATTCCAAACTGATGGTCTATGCTATACTGACGCTGATCGAGTGCAACACTGGGCTTGTATATAGACTGTAAAAAATGAGTGTAACCCACACGGTATAGCACTTTAAGCTTACGGTTGACCTGATAGCCCATTTGTACAGACCCCATGAGCATATGCCCTGACTGTCGATATGGATTGGAGTGTTTGCTACTCATGTGTACCTCACTGTGGTTGTGTGGGTTGAGCCAAGAGGCTTGCCCCTGATGCAGGATGTTGAATGCATAGCCTGCCATTGGGCTGAGGGTAAAACGGCTCCTGATCAGCAGGTCGTATGAAACATTAAGTGGAATTGATAAATAACTGTATTTGTTTTTGAACTCATGCCTTACGTTCTGCCCCTGAAAAAAGTAATGTTCCCCCCTTTCAAAATACCCAAATCCAAGGGAAAGCCTTAACTTCTTGTATTTCATCCCGACTTCAAGACCAGCGTTATAATTCACACTGCTTTTCTCATGTGCATTACGGTGACTTACCACATCAGCATGTACCTGTGATGACATACTTCGGTAGCCGATATTAGGTCCACCAACCAAAGCCACATCCCACTTTAGGGATGAAAGGTGTTTATCATTCAACCGGGCACTGTCAGCCAGCTCGGCATTAAGTTTGAAAAAAGTAGCAGTGTCAAAAAGAAAATCTTCATTGATTGAAGTTGATAAGCTCGGCTCAATTCTTCTTGGTGCTACACCATGACCGGATTGATGTTCTACATGATCACTCAGGTAAACAGGCTCTGCTCCCTTTGCTTCATCAGGAGAAACGCTGCCCCCGTAAGTAGAACTAACTAAACCAGTGGAAATGATTTTTGAAGCATTCCGCCTATCACTTACCTTGAACTTACTTGTTGATAAGTAATTAGATTTATTCGTTTTTGATCCACCAGATGAATTTCGAGAAGAAGGCATGGCTTGATCTGCTTTAACCGATATCGGTTGATTCTTTGGCGTTGAAGATTTAATTAATCCTGAACTGGCTATAGTGTTGTTTTCGTTCTCGATCTTTGGTGTATCCAAGTTAGCGGCCTGTATTTTGTCTTTCTGATACATTGGTTCAAAAAAGTTGAACGCATCTTGCTTAAGTACCACACTACTCAAAGCGATGAGTCCCAAAGCCAGAATAAGGCTTGACCTGCTGTATTTTTTTACGGCTGGCACCGGGTCTTCAGGTAGACCGGCCATCACCCTATCCCAAAGGCCGGGAGGCGGCGTCTCAGAAAAGGAACTGATCTTCTCCTTTAGCTTATCGTTAAATTCTTTATCCCACTCGCTCATAATAGTGGATACCCATTTTTTGTAGTTCAAACTTCAATTTTGCCTTCGCTTTAAAAAGCTGAGATTTTGAAGTGCTTTCGGAGATATTTAGCATGGCTGCAATCTCCTGATGGCTGTAACCTTCAATCTCAAATAAATTGAACACCAGTCTGTAACCTTTGGGGAGTTCTTGTATTAGGTCAACGATTTGTTCAGAACTCAGCTGATCCAAAATTTCGGTATCGGCTTGTGTCCAAAGCACCACTTCTTCAGTATTGAACATCGTTTCGTACTTTTTCTCCTTGTGAAAGTCATTAATGGCTGTTCGGATCACGATGCGTTTGAGCCATCCTTCGAAATTACCCTTTTGCTGAAAAGTGTGTATGGATTGGAAGATTTTAATGAGGGCTTCCTGAAGCACATCTTCAGCATGATGACGATTCGATACATAACGCAAAGCACATGAATACAGTGCAGAGCCATAGCGTCGGTAAAGCAACTCATAAGCTACCCTGCTCCCTTTGCGGCAGGCTTCTATTAGAGTTTCTTCACTCATTTCTACATGTTCTGCTTTCTGACTAGACAAGGGCCGGGTTTAAATAGTTGCCTGAGGTATCAATCAAACTTCAAAGTCTTAGTATTGTTTTCATCGAGTGTTTTCGAATAATCTTTATTACCATTCTATATCAGGCACTTAGGGCTTGATTATTTTTTTTTGACTAGAGCAGGCAACCAAAAAGCCCCGGTAGCTGACTGGTTGTTTGTAGGCGGAGGTGCCGCTTATTGGTCTAACAAAACTTAATTATATCATGAAAAAACTGTCCTTGTTAGCATTGTTCTTATCAGCAATGCACCTTAGTATGGCTCAGACTGCCAGACTTCAAATCATTCACAACTGCGCTGCCACAGGTGCAGCAACGGTTGATGTCAGGGTAAATGGCACTTTCCCGAATGCCTCATACGACAACCTGGCTTTCAGAACGGCTACTCCGTTTATCACTGTACCGGCCGGTCAAAATCTGGCAGTAACCATCAATGCGCCGAACAGTACGGATGCCAGTGCGCCTCTTTTCAGTCAAACCGTTAACTTGGCTCCTAACGGTACTTTCGTGGTGGTTGCATCAGGAACCATTGGAGCAGGTACTTACACTCCTGCAACACCATTCTCCTTGCAAGTACTTTCTACAGCAAGAGAGACTTCAACCGGTGGAGCAGGCTTTACGGATGTAATTGTAATGCATGGGGCTACGGACGCTCCTACCGTGGATGTCAATGCAGTTGGTGTAGGAAACTTGATCAATGATATCAGCTATCCTCAGTTTAGTTCGTACCTAAGTCTACCGCTAGCGAATTACAATGTTCAGGTACTGTTGGCCAATGGACTGAATGTGGTACAAGAATATCAGGCTCCGCTGGCTTCCCTCAATACAGGAGGTCTGGCCCTGACCGTTGTGGCTTCAGGCTTCTTAAATCCCGGTGCAAATAATTCAGGTCCTGCATTTGGCCTATTTGCTGCAACACCTGCTGGTGGTGCATTGATTGCTCTACCTCCGGTAAGTACAACCCCTGCCAGACTTCAGGTTTTACACAACTGTGCAACCCCAGCTGCAGACTCTGTTGATGTATGGCTGAATAACACCAAGCTTCTTCCCAATTTTGCCTTCCGCACCGCCACTTCCTTTATCAATGCCCCTGCAGGAACGCCGTTTGATCTTACCATTAAACTGCCAGGCAGCACGGATACTCTAAACCCTGTCTTCAAAGTTTCAGGTCTTATCCTCAACAGTGCTCAACGATATCTTGCAGTAGCTTCCGGAAATGTAGGCAGTGGATTTAACCCTGTTCGTCCATTCAGCATTGAGTTGTTTGGTATGGCAAGGGAAAGTGCCGTTACTGCCGGAGATACTACCCGTGTTTTGGTTTTCCATGGAGCTACCGACGCTCCTGCGGTTGATGTTGCAGCCGTAGGTGCAGGGGTGATCGTCGACTCCATTGCGTACCGGAATTTCAGAGGCTACCTTGGCCTGCCTACAGCAAACTACAGCTTACAGGTGAGGCCGGAAGGCTCCAATGTGGTGGTACAGCAGTACAGTGCACCATTGGCTACCCTTGGCTTGGCCGACTCTGCTATCGTGGTTTTGGCGAGTGGTTATCTCAATCCGGCGCAGAACAACAACGGGCCAGCATTTGGGCTTTTTGTAGCAAGAGCATCAGGTGGAGCATTTGTGCCACTACCTACTCAGGCCTCCTCGCCGGCCAGACTTCAGGTGATTCATAATTGTGCAGCCCCTGCCGCAGCCAGTGTAGATGTGTGGATTAACAATACGAAGAACGTTCCGAACTTTGCCTTCCGCACTGCTACGCCTTTCATCAACGCCGCCGGTGGTACCCCATTTGACATTACGATCAAGCTTCCCGGAAGTACCGATACATTGAACCCATTGTTCAAAATCACCGGTCTGGTGCTGGAAAGTGGACGTGCCTATACGGCAATCGCCAGTGGTACCATTGCAGGTACATTCAACCCTGCAACGCCATTTAGTATTCAATTATATGACAGAACCAGAGAAGTGGCAGCCGACACCAATGAAGTAGATGTATTGGTGTTCCATGGCTCAACTGATGCTCCTGCTGTTTCAGTCACTGAGCCAAACCTTTCAGCTACCTTGATCCCAAGTCTATCTTATCCTCAGTTCAACCCTGCTGGATACCTTGAACTGCAACCTTTAAATTACACTTTAAGGGTTTCTGCCGGAGCGACAGTAGTGGGTAATTATCAAGCCAACCTCACCAACCTGAGAAAGTCAGCGATCACGGTATTGGCAAGTGGATTTGTGAACCCTGCCAATAATTCAAACGGTGCATCCTTCGGCTTGTGGGTTGCAACAGCCGCAGGTGGTAATTTAACTCAACTACCTCTTGTGACAGGCCTTGGCAATGAGCTACTGGAAGATGAAATATCCATCTTCCCCAACCCCGCTACAGATCAGGTACAAATACAATTTAGCAAGGAGCTTGGTTTTGGTACCCGCCTGAGCATACAAGACCTGAGCGGAAGAACCATTATCAAAGATGAGCTACCCAATATGGATGGGGGTCTAAGGACTTATCAGGTAAACGATCTTCCAAGTGGAATCTACCTGATCCGAATAAACAATGACAAAACGAACATCACGAAAAAGCTGATCATATCGAACTAATATTAAGTAACAGCTTAAGTGAACCATTCATCATGAATTCAGGCAGACCTCAATGGGGTCTGCTTGTTTATTTTAAAGCAGTTCCCATCTAATGAAATTGTCAACTATTGATTGGTTAAAAAGCTATTTATACAACTTGACCAAAACCACCAGGCGCAGGTCGTTTTGCCAGAACATGAACAAATCAGAGTAAAAGTTGATGGGCAGCAGTTCAAAGGCCAGACGAAAAGATTTGGGGTTGAAACGCAGCCCGCCGCTTAGATAAATACCATAGTTCCAATAGTTAAAGTAATAGGGACCGCTGAACCTGAAGGCATCCTGATAGCCGCCCATGTTGTTCCAAACAAATCCGGTCCCTCCTACTATTGAAAGCGACCTGAAGCGTAGCAGATCAGCATAAACGGCAGGGGTCAGATTTAAAGAATAAAAGGCAGTACCATCACTGTTTTGATCTAATCTCCCGGAATAGGAACCCAAGGACATTTGCAGGCTCAATCGGAATTTTTGCTTTTTCCCCAACTCCTGATTGACTCCACAATGAAAAACACCTCCCAATCCTCTTGTAAAGGCATCAAAAGCCTCACCATAGCCCAATCCGTAGTATAGGCTTGTTCTGCTCCATTCCGGTTTTTGATCTTGTGCAAGCAGTGGAGTAAATGTGCCTAGCACCAAAAAAATGAACGAAATAGGTTTTAAGTAGGGCATGTTTACTAAAGATTTTCTAGTCATCAAAGCAAATATAAATGCTGCTTAACTGAAAAACCGGAGAACATAGAATTTATCTTAGGTCTGTCAAGTACTGAAGGTAACTTTTTAGAATGTCCGGTAATCTCT
>JAIYAX010000011.1 GCA_027488815.1 Cytophagaceae bacterium
AGAGATTACCGGACATTCTAAAAAGTTACCTTCAGTACTTGACAGACCTAAGATAAATTCTATGTTCTCCGGTTTTTCAGTTAAGCAGCATTT
This sequence comes from Cytophagaceae bacterium, assembly GCA_027488815.1. Classification (GTDB taxonomy): domain Bacteria; phylum Bacteroidota; class Bacteroidia; order Cytophagales; family JAIYAX01; genus JAIYAX01. The sequence goes on from JAIYAX010000011.1 coordinate 94, forward strand.
ATATTTGCTTTGATGACTAGAAAATCCGGAGTAAACATGCCCTATTTAAAACCTATTTCGTTCATTCTTTTGGTGCTAGGCACATTTACGCCACTGCTTGCTCAAGATCAAAAACCGGAATGGAGCAGAACAAGCCTCTACTACGGATTGGGCTATGGTGAGGCTTTTGATGCCTTTACAAGAGGATTGGGAGGTGTTTTTCATTGTGGAGTCAATCAGGAGTTGGGGAAAAAGCAAAAAACCCGATTGAGCCTTCAAATGTCCTTAGGTTCCTATTCCGGGAGATTAGATTATTTAAGTGATGGGGCTGCTTTTTATTCTTTAAACCTAACGCCGTCTGTCTATGCTGATCTGCTGCGCTTCAGGTCGCTTTCAATAGTAGGAGGGACTGGATTTGTTTGGAACAACTTGGGCGGCTATCAGGATGACTTTAGGTCAGGCGGTCCTTATTATTTTAACTATTGGAACTATGGTATTTATGTAAGCGGCGGGTTGCGCTTCAACCCTAAATCTTTCCGTCTTGCTTTTGAACTGCTGCCCATCAACTATTACCTTGATTTTTTCATGTTTTCTCAGTTTGACATGCGCTTCGTGGTTTTGGTCAAGTTGTATAAATAGCTTTTTAACCAATCAATAGTTGCCAATTTCAGGACAAGTCAAAGTTTAAATCCTTAGATGAAAACAGTTTTAACTCCTAAAGGCTTGCCCGCAGGGCCAGGATCACATTCCTACCCGGTGCGACTAAACCTGAGCTATAGGGTCTGTACCTCTGATCTGTCAGGTTTTCAACACCCGCCGTTAAGGTCCATGCTTCATTCAGCCTCACCATGGCTTTGATGTTGAGGGTGTACCAGGCTGGTGAGTACGGCCTTCCCTGGGCATCTTTGGCATAGATGAATGGCTTCAATTGTTCCTCAGGGTTAAGTTGATCAAAACCTACCTCTGCACTGTACTGGGCATAGATCTGTAGCTGAACTCTTTCTGCCTGATAGCTGAGCCTGGTGATGCCAAATGCAGGTGCTGCATGTCTCGAGCGGCTGAGTGTTCCATTGTCCATTTCCTCCTCACCTCGCTGAAAATTGTACCTTGAGCTGATTGAAAAGCCACCGCTCAAGTCAAGGTCAATCCCGGCATGGAAGCCATACACCCGTGCATAGGCAGCATTTTGTATGGCAAAAACCCTGCTTCTGTCACCGTCAAAGGTAATGCTATCTTGACCGTTCACACGGAATGGCCTCCTGACCATAGCGGCATCGAGGTAGGTGTAAAAACCTGTCACATCGAGCTTAAGACGCTTACCAAATTGCCTAGATAGGTTAAGCTCTCCATTGTAGGCATACTCGGCTTTCAGATTGGTATTGGGCACTACGACTTCACCGGGGCCAAACTCAAAAATCTTCCCGATGTCATCCACATTCGGAGCTCTGAAACCAGTGTTCCCATTCAGACTGATTTTGGTGTAGTCGTCAGGATTGTACACCAACCCCAGGCTCCCCGTAGTAGCAGCATTGCTTAGGCTCGACTGACTGAAATCAAATGGAAAAAAGGCCAGATGCCTGTTGAAATCGGAACTCAGCTGAAAGGCATTGTATCGTACCCCTGCCTGCAACAGCCAGCGCTCAGAAATGGCAAACTGATAATTGAGGTAAGCGGCCATGCTCGTCCACTTTGAGCCGGGATAACGGTCAGGAACAGCCACAGGAGAGCCGGTATTGATGTTTCGTGCGCTGCCTCTGGAGTTTACGTCGTTAAGCACATATTCGGCCCCATAGTATAGCCTGTGCGCCTCGGCAGATTTTTCAAGATCAAGGTTAACCGAAAAAGCCCTCACTTCTTCCAATTGAGTTCTCAAGCGGCTGTTGCCAAAGCGGCGGTCGATCCTGCTCTCTTGAAAGTATTGATGTGCCACACGCAGGGTTGCCCTGTTAAACAGCTTAGAGCGGCGGTCGTAGGTGGCGGTCAGATGGTTCATCATCCAGACCTGAGGCCCATAATTCCACACAGCGAAACCCGGCCTTCCGTTTGGTTGAAACTCCAACATGCGGTCATACCTGGAGTAGTCAGAAGTTTCAGAATAATGAAAGGCATACTGCAAGTCCACATGCTTCACCGGTTGGTATCTGAATTTCTGCATCAGGTTGATCTGGCTGTATCCTGAGGGATCCTGCACCCTGGGGTCCTGGTTTTCGACCACCCGGTCGAGGCTATCCTGACGGATCACAGTTGTTCTTTTCAGGTAGTCTTCAGTTCCGTATTTACCCATACGCAGGTTTCCAAATTTTGAATAGGTAAAACTGGTGACAGAGGCCCATTTCTTCCAGCTAGCCTTCAGATCAAAGTGGTTGCTGACCTCCTGGTTGGCAGAGGAAAATCGGCTTACTGCATGTGCTTTGAAGAGCGGTAAACTATCGTAGGAAAACTGAGGTTGCAGTGTTTGAAAACTCATAACACCACCAATGGCATCACTTCCATAGATGATGGAGCCGGGGCCAAAGAAAACTTCAGTTTGTTCAATGGCGAAAGGGTCCAGAGAGATCACGTTCTGAATATTTCCAGCTCTGAAGATTGCCGTGTTCATACGTACACCGTCCACGGCATACAGCAGTCTGTTAGCGGCAAAACCCCGTATCATCGGGCTGCCACCTCCTTGTTGGCTTTTTTGTATGAACACTTCACCGGAGGATCCGAGCAGGTCAGCAGCCGTTTGAGGGTTGAACAGTGCCACTTGAGCCGGCCTGATAGAAACCACCTTGGAAGGTACCCGTTTTGAACTTTGGTTCCAGCGGGTGGCCGACACCACCACTTCGTCCATTTCTACAAAGGCCGATGTCAAGGCTAAAACAAAACCTGAAGAAACAAACTCTTCGTAGCTTTTGTAAACCGTTTTGTAGCCCAGGCATCTGATTTCGATCCTGGCTGCTCCGGCAAAAGCAGAGAGGTTGGCCTGTCCTTTTGAATTGGTGACAGCGGTAGCACGGGGCTCATCGCTGAGTAAGGTGACCAGTTCAAGCCCATCGCTTGTCTCCTGGTCAGTGATGGTGACCACCTGAGCTTTTGACACATGGCAAAGCCCAATCACCACCCATAGGTATAGGAGGTATTTCATGAAAACGTCTTTTTAGTTTACAATTGAGAAAATAGAAATGCTTGAGCCATAGGATGATAGATCATGGCCAGGAAAAAGATTAGGTTTCTCAGTTGTACTCCGGCGGTGGGCTAACCGGAGAGATCGAACACTCTGAAATAAAAGGGACAATGCCCGGTTGGTAGGCTGTTGTCTGACCGACCTGAACCTGCTGCCAGCTCAGACTTTCAGGCAACAAATATCGCAGCGCTATCCACGATTGCAGGCTTGTTTCTGTGCGGCGACGTTGGGGAGAACTGCCCCAGGCCATCTGCCAATGCTCCTCAAAGTGCTTGTTCAGAGCAGTTTCTTTGGCGTCGGGCCAGCACCAGAAATACAGGCTGTCTCCGGAATGCTGCTGCCTTACGATGTCGTACATCTGCCCTTCGAACTCAAATTCTTGCGAGTCTTCAAAGTGCAGTTGGCGACCGATCTGTTCTCTGTGAAAAACAAGCAATATCAGATCCCGCTCGGCAACACCTTCCATCAAATGGGTTTTTACAGCCTTTCGGCAAGCCCTTTGTTGCAGCTTCCATACCAGCCAACCGCTCAGCGGCGGGGTGCAAAGGAGCAAAAAGAGCAGTGCAGATCGGGCAGCGGGTTTCAAAACATACCAAAGCTAAGGGAAAGCGTTCTGATATACAATATGTTGTTGACCAGCGGCCGGTTTACACTTTAAAAGCATATACTCTTCTTCTTTCTTGACTCAGATCGCTTAACAGAACTAAAAAACATCCCGATCAAGTCTTGAAAGCAACAGAATGCTCAATTTATACTTTATCTGAAAAGCTTATTTTCTTTCATTAAGTATCTGAGCAACTTTCTATATGAAGTAATCATGAATAAATACCTTATAATTCAATTGGATAGGCAATCATAACATAGAATATAAGTCCAAACCTTACATGAATAGACATAGTGGCAAATATCAGGTTGGAGAATAAATGTTATTAATTCTTATTTGCGTCACGCACTTTTCATTATGAAACCTGCCCTCATTTTACTTTTTGCAGCTATTTTACTGATGTTTCAAACTGAGACTCGGGGTACTCATCGACTAGATAGCCTCAATAGGGTCTATAGGTTTGCAAAGTACGACACTACAAAAGTGCTTACCCTGATAGAAATTGCTCAGGAACTTGGAAAAAATGACCCCGACACCCTAAGCAAGCTTGCTGTGAAAGCCAAAAAGTTTAGTGAAAAGTTGGACTATCAGAAAGGGATAGGTCGTGCTATAAATGCATTGGGTACAGCATGGAAAATGAAAGATGAATACAATAAGGCCAAAGATTTTTTTTTAGAAGCAGAACTTATCCTATCAAAACTGAACGATTTACAAGGAGTTGCTTATAGTTTGAATGGTCAGGGAAGCGTTTTCAGATATCAGGGGGAGTTTGACTCTGCGCTGATATGCTATGAAAAAAGCCTTGAGATTTCCTCAGATATCGGATATAAAGCTGGCATAGCCATGAACTTAAACGGTATTGGAGTAGTGCATGACTATCTAGGAAATTATGAACGATCAAAAGAGCACTACCACAAGAGCATAGGCCTTTACAAGGAGCTGGGCGATCAAGTCGGCATTGCTATCTGCCTGGGTAACATTGGAGTCATCTGCCAAAACATGGGGGAATACGACAGTGCTCTATATCACTACCTAAAAAGTCTTGCGATCTACGAAAGGGAACAAGATAAACATGGGATAGCCCTGACCTTAGGGAATATTGGAATTGTGTATGACTCCAAGGGTAACTACCCACTTGCTCTTGAATACTATCAAAAGGGCTTAAGTCAATATCAGGAAATCAACAATAACCAAGGCATAGCATTAATTTTAGGAAATATTGGCATCATTCATCAAAATGAATTGAACTACAAGAAAGCTCTTGAATACCATATTAAAAGTAAAATTATGTATGAAAAATTAGGTAATAAGTATGGCTTAACGATGTGCCTTACTAATATAGCCAATGCCTACCTGGGGTTGAAAAAATATTCTCTGGCCCTGGAACATTACAAAGCAAGCCTAAAGCTGGCTAAGGAGATACACAATAAATTCGGTGAAGCAATTTGTCTGGAAGATATTGCATTGCTTTATATGGAAAAAGGTGAATTTCAAACCGCCTCAATATACTACCAAAAAAGTATGGTTATTATGGAGGAATTGGATGATAAAGAGGGTCAGGCAAATTGTTTAAATGGATTAGCCAGAACAGAAATTAAAAGAAATAACCACAAAAAAAGTATCTCTTATGCGCTAAATGGCCTTGCTATCGCTCAAGAGATCAATTCACCTTCAGAGATCAGTAATTTAAGTTTTACACTTTATGAAGCCTATAAACTTAATCACGAATATGAAAATTCACTAAAGTACCACGAGATTTACAAGCAGACAACGGATAGTTTATACAGCATCGAAAAAGAAAAAGCACTGGCTAATCTTGAAGCTAAAGCAGATTTAGAGATCAAGGAGAAAGAAATTATGGTATTGAATAAAAACAAAGAAATGCTAGAAACTGGTAGGTTTTTCCAGCAACGAATCATTTACCTGACTTTCGGCGGCTTGATTTTGGTTCTTTTACTCACTTATTTCATCTATCAAAGCCGACAAAACGAACGTAAAGCCAAAGAAGTGATTGCTTTACAAAAGAAAGAAGTTGAGGGACAGAAGGCGGACATCCAACTAATTAATGATCAACTTAAAAAACAAACCGAGCAACTGGTTGAAGCCAACGAATCAAAAGATAAACTGTTTTCGATCATAGGTCACGACTTGAGAAGCCCTATAGGTTCACTGGAAAGCATTTTGGGTTTGATGAATAGCGGCATTATTAGTCAGCAAGAGTTTCAAAACATCTTACCCCAATTGCATAAAAATGTACAAAACATACAGATCACCCTTGACAATTTGTTGCATTGGTCCCTAAGCCAGATGTCAGGCTTATCGTTTAATCCGTCACAGTTGTCAATACAAGAGCTTGCCAATGAGCAAATTGGCCTGTTTGCACAGGTAAGCAAGGCTAAAAATATACAGGTAGCTTCGAACATAGAGCCTACATTGATGGCATGGTCCGACAAAAATCATATACGTCTTGTGCTTAGAAACCTGCTGAACAATGCACTTAAGTTCACCTACCCGGGAGGAAAAATCAATATTGATGCCTATCAACTGGACCAACAGATCGTGATCAAAATACAAGATACAGGCATTGGCATGACCCGGGAACAAATCGAATTGTTGTTCGATGAACACCAAAATGCCCCTCGCAGAGGCACAGGCGGAGAACCTGGAACGGGCCTTGGTTTGAAACTTTGTGAGGAAGTAGCGAAATTGAACCAAGGAAAATTGAGGGTGATAAGCGAACCCGGCAAAGGCAGTACTTTTTCCCTTTATCTGCCTATGGCTGAAAAGCCAATGACTACAGACCTGTTGGTTTGAGTTTAGGCCCCCATTAGAGTCACCCGACAGAGGACTCTGAGGGGGTGATGTCCTGTCCTAATGCCCAGAATAAGCCCTCAGGGGTCTCTACTGCCCCTCCGAGCACCCAGCAAGGGTACGTCCAAAAAAGTCGCTTACAGCGAATAACCCTATCCGTTAATAGCTCAATCATAGCAGATAACCTATGCGGCTATAGGCCAGAGGCTGGTCAACATACGGGTCACTCGGCACAGCCGAGCGACTGAGAGGTAGCTAACTAGATTTTACTTCAATAAAAGGTTATCTCTCGCACTCATTTTCATTCTCATCCGCCAACTCACCTATCCCTTTCCTTTTCCCCCAACAATTTTTACATTTGTTTCCAGCGGTCTTCGAAAATAGTCCTCATGCTTCAGAAGAATATCCTTTTTGTTTTGTTTCTATCGGTTCTTGGTTTGGCAGGGCATGAGGTGAAGGCGCAACTCAAGCGCAAGGTCTTGTTCCTTGGGAACAGTTATACCGGCGTTAACAATTTACCTCAACTGGTGCGTGACGTCGCCTTATCTGCCGGTGACACCTTGGTTTTTGATAGCCATACTCCCGGTGGATATCGCCTAATCGATCACCACAACGATTTGATCAGTCAGAGCAAAATAATGAACGGTGGCTGGGACTATGTGGTCATCCAGGGACAAAGCCAGGAGCCGATAACCATCAGCAGTCAGTTCAACAGTGCCGGCTCTGCATTGCATACCAAAATCAAGCAATACAACCCCTGTGCGGTAACGGTCCCCTACATGACCTGGGGCCGAAAAAACGGAGACGCCTCAAATTGTGCATCCTTCCCTGTGATGTGCACCTACCAGGGCATGGACACCACCCTGCGGGCACGCTACCTGTCACTCACCAAATTCATCAACGGCGAAGTCTCTCCCGTTTCAGTGGTGTGGAATTACCTACGCCAAAACCACCCGTCCATTGATTTGTACCAGGCCGACGAAAGTCACCCATCGGCAGCAGGATCCTACGCAGCGGCCTGTTGCTTTTATGCCATGCTCCTCAAAAAAGACCCCACCCTGATCACCTTTTCTTTTGGCCTCAGTCCCGCAAATGCGTCTATCATCCGAAATGCCGCCAAGCTAAAGGTGTTCGACAGCTTACAGCTATGGAACTTTAAAAAACTGCCCGTCGCCAATATCCAGTACGAGGTGGGCCCCGGCACGAATGAGCTTCTTTTTCAGTCGGTAAGCCTGGGAGTAAATCAAACCACCCTATGGCATTTCGGCGATGGCGATTCCTCCACCTCCGCCTACGCAGCACATTCCTATGCAGCTAACGGAACCTACACAGTTACTTTAACCACAACGAACTGCGATTTGCAAGGCCTGCATACCAATATGACGGACACCGTCATTCAATTCTGCAACCACACCCCAACCGTGTATAGCCAGCAGCCCATGCTCTGCGCCTACGATACCCTATGGACACAAGCAGCCGACTCCTTTCAATGGCTGGCGTACGGGGTCCCGATACCGGTGACGAGTCAGTTTTTGGCCAATTACAACCAATACGCTATTTCCGGTTTCTCCGTGGTATCGACGGTCAACGGCTGCTCGGAGATGTCCAGAACCTTTACCGGCATGTACCAGGGCTCCGGGTATTACTTTGACGCAGCAGGAGTAGGAAACCCTTGTTTTGGCGATACCATCCCTTTTGTGGTCCTGCATATCAACGGGTCCTTGCCGGGCTCCGAAAACATATTCTGGTATAAAAACGACACCCTTTTGCCCTTCATGACCCATCAGGACACCCTACTGATTTCCGGCCCGGGAAAATACAATTGTCAGGTGATTAACCCCGTTTCCAATTGCCCGCTGGACACCACCTTCTTCCAACTTGAGGTTACCTGCGCAACACTTGGCTTTGAGGATAGGAGGGAGGACCTAGGCTGGAGTGTTTACCCCAACCCGGCATCGGAAACCATTACCCTTCAATTTAAAAGCGGCTTTAGTTCCGGCCAAGTTCAAATTTTTGATGTCATGGGCCGTATCGCCAGAGAGTTGGAAGCCCAGGCCAGTATGGAAATCCCCATCGCTGACCTACCCGGCGGGCTTTACTACATCAGACAAAAAAACAGCAGGCAGCCGGTGCTGAGGTTTGTTAAGTACTAGTTAAAAGGGTGAAATGTTGTTGGAGAAGAAGCTTGTGGTGGTGCAAAGCCACATAGATGGCGAGCTTGGAGATATCGATCCCCAGATCTTCGTTTTTTTGATTGTTTGCCATGTTTTTCTTAGTTTTCAGTGGACAATTATTACAATGGATTGCAGAGCTATCGCCTTTATCAGGCCTACAAGCCTATCATTCCAATGAGCACTTGCAATCACCGAAGGAGAGAAATGGGACTGATGCAGCTAATAGGTCTAAGGCCTACAAAACGTTTTAGGTCACCCGTTTCCTCTTCGGAAAATGTAAGGATTTGTTGTTGATGTAAACTAAAGGCAAAACGTTAAGCAAATTTTGAACGACAATGCAACTTTAAACCAACAGCTTATTTGACAATGCTGATAAAACACATTTACTGGTTCGCTTACTTCAATCTTGACGAACCAAGTGTGAGGTATAGAGCAAAATTTCCATTGCAACGGCTCAAGGACAAACACGGCATTACTTTTTCAATCGTTTATCCAGGTTATGACTTTCAAAATTTGAGCAACTTTTTTTTGGCATTTTTCTCTGCTCTATTTTTCAGAAAGAGTAACTCCATAATTGTGTTTCAGAAAATTTACACAAATGGTATTTATGCGACAGCTTTAAAAGTGCTTTTGTTTTTTAGACCACAGCACACACTTTACGACATTGACGATGCAGAGCATACAAGACGACCTGCACAGACAATTCACCACTTTATGAAAAATTGTTCAGCTTGTTCAGCAGGCAGTAAATCGCTTGTGGACTACATCAGACAATTCAACCAAAATGTTTTCCTGTTGACTTCGCCTGTTATTGACCACGGTTTGACAAAAACAGAGTTAGAAGAGACTTTGACTGTTGGTTGGGTTGGCTATTACGGTGCTCACCGACAAAGTTTGACACAGTTATTTTTTCCTGCACTTCACGACATTGACTTTCCGCTAAAACTCATACTGCTTGGTGTTGCAGACAAGGTAGAGGAGCAAGAGATTAAATCTTACTTCAAGAGCAACAAAAATATTACAGTTGAAACTCCACTTGGCTTGGACTGGCTTGACGAACATTCCATTTATGAAACTATCGCAACATTTGACATTGGTGTTTCACCGCTTACAGACAATGAGTTTAATCGCAGCAAATCTGCTTTTAAACTAAAGCAATGCTTGTCTTGCGGTGTTCCAGTATTGGGTAGCAGTGTAGGCGAAAACAGAGCGTTTCTTCAAGACGGTGTAAACGGCTACTTGTGCGACAGCCCCACTGACTATTTTCAAAAACTGACTTCATTGAAAAGTTCACAGAACGGGAGCTACACAAAACTTAGCAGAAACGCAAAAAGAACTTTCCCTACATTTAGCATTGACAATTATTGCTCAACATTTATAAACTATTTCAAATGACGGCAGACCTTCGGACAGAAAGTAAACCAGCCGCTTTCATCCTTGTCAGCTGTCCTCACCTGTCAAGTATTTCACATCTCAGCTCAACGAGCCCCCAGCTAATTAAATCTTACAGCTCGTACCCCATCCTCCCTCAACTACCCACAGCCACAAAATACCTCTTCCCCTTAAACTTGTTTTCCCAGTCGTTTTGCAGGTTCATTTTCATCCTTGGCAGGTGTCCTCACCTGAGGTTACCTGCGCAACATTGGGCTTTGAGGATAGGAGGGAGGACCTAGGCTGGAGCGTTTACCCCAACCCGGCCACGGAAACGATAACCCTTCAATTCAAAAACGGCTTTCGTTCCGGCCAAATTCAAATTTTTGATGTCATGGGCCGTATCGCCAGAGAGTTGGAAGCCCAGGCCAGTATGGAAATCCCCATCGCTGACCTACCCGGCGGGCTTTACTACATCAGACTGAAAGACAGCAGGCAGCCGGTGCTGAGGTTTGTTAAGTACTAGTTCAAAGGGTGATATGTTGTGGGAGAAAGCCAGGCAGAGCCTGTCCAATTGGCTGGTTTTCTGGTTTTCGCAAAGCCCATAGGTGTTCAGAAACCATTTAATTCACTTTTGAGGAAGAAAAAGTAGGAGTGGAACTTGACTGGTGTTTGAGAAAGAGGTACATTTGTGTTAGGCTCAGAATAGTATTAATCGCAAGCATTGAATTGATCAGTTATGTTTGGTATTTTAAGTTTCTTTTTCTATCCAATGTTTACAATTATTCACAAATTTGTAGATGAGCTTAATTTGAGGCTCTTAAAATGCACTTGGAGCGAAGAGGAGAGTTAAAATAAAGTTTAATTTTATTTTCAGAATAGAAGACAATAAAAAAGAAAGAAATGAAAATATTTATATCAGAAATAGACCGTCAAAGTGCAAGAAGTATTGCATTAAAAAATATTGCTAGATTTTTTGCCATTACTAATTGGGAATTCATGACAAATGATGATTTACTAAAAAGTATTAGCGAACTAAGAAATCCTAATAAGGGTACTTTAGTTAAGCTACTTGAAAACTACTTTAAGGCATATGATGAATGGTTTGATTTCTACCAAAAAAAGAAAAGTATAGAAAAACAACGAAAGGAAGAATACACTTTAAATCTTACCGACAAGAATGAACTACAAATTCTAATTGCTAAAAGAGAAGGAGCATTAGGTGAATTAGAGGCTGAATTTAATAGGTTACAAAATAAAGATATTAATTCGGAACAACCTTTTTTAGAATTGGAGAAAAAGGAATCTAAGGGAATAACATTGAATTTAGGGGGAATGACATTTGAAGGAATATGACTTTTAGCTTATTCTCTCTTGAAGAATTCATTTCACAGTTAAAAATGCAATTAGAGTCTGTTGATAGTGATTTTGTATATTATTACAGGGGCTGTGCAACACACGATTGGCCGTATAACCTTGTCCCAGGTATTTATAGAGATCAATATATTTATGATGAAGACACCAGTTTCCGTGAAATGATTATAAAAAGTCCTAATGAATTTGTAGACGATAAGACTACCTTAGAGAAATTGGTAAAAATGCAACATTATAATTTACCAACAAGATTACTTGATATTACAAGCAACCCACTAGTTGCCTTATATTTTGCTTCACTGCAATATAAAAATGATAAAACTGATGGCAAAGTATATGTACTTAAAGTTCCAAGGAATGAAATAAAGTATTATGATAGTGATTCTGTCAGCTTAATATCAAATTTAGCAAAACTGAAAATAAATAAGACAAATTTTTCTTCTGGTTTTGATTACCTAGTTCATGAGATCAAAGAAGAAAAACCTTATTTTAGCAACAGTTTTATCGACAAGAATAATAAGGATATAGTAAAGATTTTTCCAGTAAAAGTTAAATTGAATAACAACAGAATTGTTCGTCAAAGTGGATCTTTCTTGATTTTTGGAATCAAAGACTTGAATTCTAAACTAGAAGCAGCAACACTTCCGACTACTCTAATTGTAACTGAGCTTCAAATTGATAAAGATGCTAAAAATTACATACTAAAATCACTTGACTCATTAGCAATTAATGAAAGTACTTTATTTCCAGAATTGGACCATGCGGCTAGTTATTTACGATCATCATAATCTTCATAAATTTCAACTATTACTGTCAATTTGCAGTTAAAACTCCGAAGGGAGGTTTTGTAGTTCTCACCCTCTTCATTAAACGACCTACCCGGCGGGCTTTACTACATCAGACTGAAAGAGAGCAGGCAGCCGGTGCTGAAGTTTGTTAAGTACTAGAAAGCAAGGGTTTAGAGGGTAGGAGTAGAGCTAAGCTAGACTTTTACAATTGGATGGATTTCTGGTTTTCGTAGAGCCTATAGGTGTACACAACTCATTTAATTCACTTTTGAGGAATAAAAAGTAAGGGTGGGACTTGACTTGTGTTTGAGAAAGGGGTACATTTGGTTGAACAAATACTATGGTAAGATTAGCAGATAGAGAATTGTTGTGCAACTTACTTTCCATTAAAAAGTAGTGTGAAATTAAAGTTGACCTATAAAAATTTAAGAAATGAACGCACCAGAACACTGTGGGCATAAGCCCATTATACAAGTAAAAGATTATAATGCCATTGATGCTCAATATATGGCTAAAACAGATGTAAAGGCTTTGTCTATAGGTATTGCTCAATATGACTCCGATGAGATTTCTTTAAAAGTATGGCGACATAATGGTAAAAAATGGAGCAGACAAAGTGAGGAAATACCGCTACATAGAAACATTGATTTAAACATTTTACTTTTAGGTGCTTTGATGACAGACCTTGATTCTGGGTACCCAAAAACTAACTTAAGAGAAGAAGTCATCAACTCAGATGGTGTACAAAAAATTAAGGAGTACTTTATCAAGAATGAAAATTTCCTCAAGCCAAGGTTAGAGTTGCTAAGAGATAAGCTTAATGAGTTTTTAGGTAGATAACTTATTCTCAATTTTTTTATTCACTTGGCTCAATGATTTTCCAAGTCCCATACTGCTAATGAAAATAAGACATTACGAATTGGAAATTCCACCTGACGAACCATTCAGGAACTGTAAGCTTAATAGAGAGCAATACGCAAAAGTCCTTACTGAAATTGTTGAGACTTACAGCGACGGTTTTGTCTTAGCAATAAACAATGAGTGGGGAACCGGAAAGTCTACTTTTGTTTAGATGTGGCGACAATCATTGAGCAATTCTGGATTTCGAACTATATACTTTAATGTTTGGGAGAACGATTTCAACAATGATCCTTTAGTGGCGATTATGTCAGAATTACAGATCTTAGTAACTAGTAAGATTAATGGTGATAATGTATTTAAGTCGGTAGTAGAGAAGGGGGCTGTTCTAACAAAGAATGTTCTTCCAGTTTTAGCCAGATCTTTGCTTAAGAAATATGTCGTTGACGTTGATGAGATTAGTGATGTAGTTGAAAATACGACAAAAGCAGCTACGGAACTTTTAGAAGAGACAATAAAGGATTTTACAAAAAGAAAAAAGTGCATTGCCGAATTTCGTTCCGAATTAGAAGAGTTTGTAAAGGATTCTGAAAACAAAAAACCAGTCATATTTATAATTGATGAGTTAGATCGTTGTCGACCAACTTATGCAGTTGAACTCTTAGAGCAACTAAAGCACTTCTTTTCTGTAAATGGAATTGTGTTTATCTTATCAATAGATAAAATGCATTTAGCAAGTTCAGTAAAGGGATTTTACGGTACAAGCGAAATAAATACTGATGAATACCTAAGGCGTTTTATCGACTTAGAATATTCCATTCCTAAACCTTCGAATAAGTCATTTTGTAAATATTTGTTTGAGTATTACGATTTTGGTAACTTCTTTAATTCAAAAGTGCGAAGGCAGTATAGTGAGTTTCAAAGTGATGGTAATCATTTAGTTAAAATGGCGGAATTACTTTTCGATAAGACAAATGCGACACTTAGGCAGCAAGAAAAAGTATTTGCTCAAACACGATTGATTCTTAACTCATTTAAGCCTAATGAATTAACCTTTCCTGCCCTTCTTTTCGTCTTGATTTATCTAAAATCGATGCAAAATGAATTCTTTAGAGAAATTGAAAATAATCAGCTCACACTTCAAGAATTGACTGACAAGTTTGTTGAAATCATGCCTTTAAAAACAGAGAATGAGTACGGATTAAATTTATTTTATGTCGTTGCATTGTTAATACATCTATATAATAACAGTCAGAACCAGAAAAATAAAGTGAAACTATTCGATGTTGATCCCTTAGAAAATAGATCGACCCCGATTAAAATAAATATTCATAATTTTTCAGGCAAACAACTTGCTAGAATGTTTGAATCAATTAGTCAACAATGGAAGTATAATAATGGAAGTTTGGAATATTTATTGAATAAAGTAAACTTAACCGAATCTCTCACAATAAATTAACTAAACTACTCCTCCTTCTTGGTAGGTCTCCATACCTAACATGTATTTCACATCTCCACCCGCTGATGCGAGCTTGCACCTCACACCCCATACTCCCCCGCTGGTGCAAGCTTGCAGCTCCCCCCGCTGGTGCGAGCTTGCAGCTCGTACCTAAATAACTAATCTTCATCCTTGGCAGGTGTCCACACCTGACAAGTATTTCACATCTCCTCTAGAAGGGCGAGCTTGTACCACAGACCCCATCCTCCCTCAACTCCCCACAGCCACAAAATACCTCTTCCCTTTAAACTTGTTTTCCCAGTCATTTTGCAGGTTCAGTTTAAATAGGTTATCCGGGTTGCGGCTGCTTTCCAGCAGGTAATACTATAATCAATCACATTCCTTTTCTGATGATAGAGGAAGCCTGCTAGCTAGTAGGCGTTGTGATTTTGACAGTCAAGACTAAAATCCTATCTTTAAACATGCATATAGATGAACGGCAAATTGATAGGATCCAAAAACTTTGTAAAGTAAACAAAGTGAAATCCTTGTTTGCTTTTGGTTCCGTGACCAGGGAGGACTTTAATTCTTCTTCTGATATTGATTTAATTGTAGATATTGACGAAAATGACCCATTTAAATACACTGATTTGTATTTTAACCTAAAATTAGAGCTTGAAGAGATTCTAAATCGTAAGATCGATTTACTTGAAGAAAGAGCAATTCGCAACAGGTTTTTCAGGGAACAATTGAACAGGACAAGGGTAAAAATCTATGGATACCAGGATTAAAACCTTGTTGATTGATATTCTTCAGAGCATTGAAGAAATAAATCTATTCACCAGTGATATACGTGATTTCAAAGATTACAAGAATGAGTTAAAAACAAAAAAGGCAGTTGAGCGAAATTTAGAAATAGTGGGGGAAGCAGTATCTCGAATATTAAAAATAGACCCCCAGTTTAAACTTGACAATGCTAAGAAAATAATTGGGACAAGAAATAGAATTATACATAGCTATGATAACATTTCTGACGAAGTAATTTGGACTATCATAAGACGAGAATTACCTGGTTTCAAGGTTTATATACAGAATATTTTAAAAGACAATTAGATAAAATTATTTTAAAGTCCCTCTCTGATGCGAGCTTGTACATCCTACACCCATCCTCCCTCAACTCCCTTGAGCTACAAAATACCCCTTCCCCTTAAACTTGTTTTCCCAATCATTTTGTAGGTTCAGTTTAAACAGGTTATCCGGGTTGCGGCTGCTTTCCAGCAGGTATTTGGCACCGTTGGCAGCGATATATAAGGTCAGGGTATGGGTCACAATGCCTCCTTCCCGTATCAATAGCTTGCCGACCTCCGGCCCTAGGTTGGAGCGTTCGCCGAAGCTGTTCAGGCTATAGCTGCTGAGCCCTTGCAGGTAGCCCTGCACCTTAGTGCTGTCACAAAGGGCGGTCCCAATCATCCAGTTTCCATTCTTCTTTTCCAAGAGAAAGCTGCTGTCTCCGGCATAGCTAAAGCTGATCTGATCGACATTCTGGGGGTTTACTTTGGCCACAGTGGGGTCTAAAAATGAACTTGCTTCCCGGTTAAAGCTAAAGGCAGCAAAGCCCGGAGTGGCATACACTTCCGGCCTGTCCTCAAAACGGATATAAGTGCTTCCGCTCACATTGCCCTGCCCGCCCATGCCAGGCGTCTGCTTGAAGTTGATCTTACCCAAACGAAAAATCAGGCTTTGGTCGGCACCGGTAACCTTCACGAAAGTAGCCAGGCTGTCGGTAATCTCATACTTCGCCCAGCTATCGGCCTTCTTAGCCACCAATTGGTCGGCTTTGATCTCCTGAATTGCCACCAGAAGTTGCTGCACGGCTTCATGAAAGGCTTTTTTGCTCCATTTGCTATCGCTCACGGTCCATGCCTGATCGCTCCCTTTGGTTAAAATGGTTCTACCCAATCCGGCATTCGCAGGCCTTAAAATCTCAATGCCTTGAATGCCGGCCGTATCGGGCAGGCTGAGCTCTTGCTTAAAATTGCTGTCGGCGTTCACCCATTGGTACACCTTGCTCAGCGCAAACAGTCCTGCCAGTGAGAGTACTATAATCAGCAGGTATTTATTGGAATATGTTCTTGCCATTGTCGTAGAGAATTACCAGTTTTCTAGCATTCGGTCAATGCGCTGCTTGCGTCGGTATTGGGAGCGTGCCAGCCCGTATACGATCACCAGCAACACAGGAGACAGGAAATTCAGGTATTTGAGCAGCGTTTTGGTGCCATCCTCCAAAGTGTCCAAGGGGCGGGAAGTAACTCCTTTGGTTCTGAGGTCTATCAGCCCGGTATCATCGGCCAGCCAGTCGATCGAGTTCACCAGTAGGCTCACATTGTCCGGATTAAGTTGCTGCGAGCGACCACGTTCACCGTTCACGGCAAAATCGCCATCGCTGATGAGCACCAGTCTACTGTTCAAATTGTCCCCAAAGTTTCCTTCCAATACTCCGCCGATCGTTAGTCTTGAGCTTGTAAAATCCTGGTTTGACCATTGTTTATTGATGTCAAAGTACAAAGGAGCTGATTGAGCTCCGCTTTTGTCACTGGTAAAAAGCAGGGGGCTAAACTTCTTGGAACTGTCACCGACGTAGTTTACCGTACTGGCAAATTGAAGAATGACCTGCTCGAGCCCTTTCGTCACCGGATGCTCCGCAAACTGATTGATGATGGGCAAGTAGGGGAACTGCACCTGGTTGGCAAAAGTGTACCCACCTTGCTGTTGTTGCACAGTGACTGCTCCACAGTTCACGTCGATCACAAAGTTAGGTTGTACCAAAAGGCCCAGGCTCTCCAGCCAACGCTCAAGATCAATGCTTTGCACAGTGCCTGTTGCATTGGTAAAATCTCCTGTGACCCTATTTAAGCCAATGAAAAGCTTTCCGCCTGAGCGCACAAATTGATCAATGATCCCAATCTCCATAGGACTGAATGAGTCGGTTGGTGCCAAAATAGCCAGGGCTTTAAGGTTTTGAGGAATCGCCGTGCTGTCATCGATGTTGACCTCCTCAATCTGGTACAATACGGATAAGGCAGTGTAAGCTTGTGTAAGTGAGCTTAAGGATGGCTCTCCATGCCCCTGACTAAAGGCAATGGTGGGCTTATCAATGACGGCTATCTTTTTGATGGCGGTGGTAAGGGCGTACTCCATAGCGCCACCCGGCTGCACAAAGGCAATCACTTCTTTCTGGTCACCTTTTTGGAGTAAGGCACCCATGTAGGCCTTCTGCTGCTTGATCTGATCCTTCTCTCGCACATCGATCAAAACAGGCTGAATACCACTTTGAAGGGCTTCCTGCTCTTTTTTCTCATCGGTATTGGGATCGATGAATTCATATACAACATTTCCACCAGATCGGCTGGAGTACTCGATCAGCAGGTCTTTGAAGTCCTTTCGGGTGCCGCTGAAATTAGGAGGAAGGTTTTCGGAAAAATAGGCCTTCACCGTGACCGGTTCGTCCAGTCCTTTGAGAATGTCGGTTGTGGCATTGCTCAGGGTGTATTGCTTGTCCTGCGTAAAATCCAGTCGGAAGAAAAACTCCCCGGCCAGTAAGTTGAGGATGATGACCAGAGCGATGACCAGGAAGATGGTAATGGAAATTCGTTGTGTCTTCATGTGTTTACTTGATCACATTTCGTTTAGCCAAAGAAATCTCTGCCAGAAAGAGGCAGAGGGTAATAAATGAGATAAAATACACCAGGTCTTTGCTGTCCATTACCCCTCTGGAAATGCTCTCAAAATGGGTGGATAAGCTCAGCGTGGCCAGCAGCTCGCCCACAATACCGGTGAAATTGGCCGCAAGCACATCAAACACGAGGTGGAAGAGCAGCCCGATGAAAATGGAAAGCAAAAATGCGACGATCTGGTTGTTCGTCAGGCTGCTGGTGTAAATGCCAAGGCTGATATATGTGGCACTCATCAGCAAAAGGCCCACATAACCCAGGAGCGTAGCCCCATGATCGATCGGCCCGATGGAGGCCACAGTCAGGTAGTAGGGGAGGGTAAAGACCAGTGCAATGGCGATCAGCATCACAATGGACAGAAACTTACCCAATATCACCTGCCTGTCGGTCACCGCTTTGGTCAACAGCAACTCGATGGTTCCCGTTTTGCGCTCTTCCGCCAATGACTTCATGGTGAGGGCCGGAATGAAGAAAAACAAGGTCCAGTAAGCGATGCTGAAAAAAGACCTCAGGCTGGTTTGTCTGGAGATAAAAACATCTGCTCCGTACAGCCAGGTGAACAGACCGCTGAAGCCGAGGAATAGTACCAGAAGAATGTAGGCCATAAGGGAGTCGAAAAAGGACTGCAGCTCCCGCTGGGCGATAATCCATATTTTGAACATGTTAGTACAGTTTTGTTGATTAATTCATCGTTAATGACCGGAAGACATCTTCCAGTTTTGTTTCGACCGGGATCACTTCGGTCAAAATCCAGCCTTTGGAGGCACAAAGTGAGAACAAAGCCCTGCGGCTGGATTTCCCCTTTCTGCTGATCACCTCCAGTCTCAGGTCATCACCCTGTAAAGGCAATACCTGATCGACGGTGTCCAAAGCAGTCAGGGCATCGATCGCCTGCTGTCGGTCGGCATCTTCGATTTTGATCTTGGTGATTTCCTGTCCTGAGGCCTGGCTACGCAGGTCTTCCGCTGTGCCGTTAGCGACAATTTTTCCTTTGTTGATGATCAGAATTCGGTCGCAGGTAGCCTCCACTTCCGGCAGAATATGGGTACTGAGGATGACCGTCTTTTCCTTGCCCAACTCACGGATCAGTTTCCTGATCTCCACAATCTGGTTGGGGTCAAGGCCTGTGGTCGGTTCGTCCAAAATCAGAATGGCCGGATCATGGATCATGGCCTGCGCCAGACCCACTCGTTGCCGGTATCCTTTCGACAGCTCGCCGATGGTTTTATGTTTTTCAGCATTCAGGCCGCAGTCCTGCACCATCTTTTTCACCCGCTCGGTGATCTTGTTGTTGGGCACTCCTTGCAGGGCAGCACAAAACTCCAGGTAATCAATCACCTGCATGTCATGGTACAGCGGATTGTTTTCCGGCAGGTAGCCAATTGATTTCTTCAAATCCTCCGCATGTTCGCTGATCGGTTTGTTGTCAATGAAAATGGAGCCTTCTCCAATGGAGATGTAGCTGGTGATCATTTTCATGGTGGTGGTTTTGCCGGCACCGTTGGGACCGAGGAAACCCAGAATCTCACCTTTTTTGACTTCAAACGATATTCCATCTACAGCCACCTGCCGGTCATAGCGACGGCTTAGATTCTCAATTCGTATATCCATAAGCTGATAAAAGTATCGATTTTAAGACCTTTTGAAGCGGCAAATTTATACGTCAGACAAAAATCTGTAAAGTCTTACGTGCAAGAATTTATTAGAGCTTGACTGTCAGGTAAATAGTTGTAGGAATAATGTTAATTTTGCGTACATGGACAAAGGAGCCATTTTTTTATTTTGGCTGAGTTTGTTTTTGAACAGTTCAACCGCAGCAGCGCAGGTTGAAAAAACAAGCCCACTCGTCGACCCCAAAACCCGGCCGATGGGGGTGAACCTCTTCCATTCGGAAGAAATCCGTAAAAAAAGCCTGAACGTGCTGATCTTCATTTCACCCGATTGCCCTCAGGTGGAGCGCTATGCGGAGACCATGCGCAGGCTTCAGGTGGAGTTTGGCTCCAGATCCTTTGCCTGGTTTTTGGTTTTACCTGACCGCAAGCACAAGCGCAAGGACATCGTTCGCTACCTCAACCGGTTCAGGCTGGAGCGTTTTACCATCATTCAGGATCCTGATTTTTTACTTACCCGTCAGTTTGCTGTTTTAAGGTACCCCGAATGTGTGTTGATCAGCCAGAAAGGGGAGCTGTTGTACCAGGGCTCGATCGATGACCGCTTGCAGTTTTCAGGCAAATGGAACCGCACCGCTCAGCGGGAATACCTTAAGGAAGCCATGCTGGCGGTCTTGTTTCAAAAAATGGAATACGACAAAAAAACAGATGCGCAAGGTTGCCTGATCCCGGTATCGGATCAAAGCGTAGAAAGCAAGCCTGACCCAAATGAGTAAAAGGCTGGCGACAATTGGCTTGGGCTATGTGGCCCTGATGCTGGCACTAGGCTGGTTTTGGTACCGGTACCAATGGCAGGCAGATTTCAATTTCTTTAATGACTCACAGGAATGGGCCTACCTGGACAAACTGGGTCACCTGTTCATCACCTATTGGCTCGCAAGCCTGCTGATGAGCAATGAGGCTCAGGATAAAAAATACATCGCTTGCCTTATCGCCTTTCTTATGGTCAGCGGCATCGAGTTGGCTGATGGTTTTTCAGTCCGTTATGGCTTCAGCTCTTATGACATGCTGGCCAATGCAACAGGAGCTTTGCTGGCCTGGTTCTTTCCGGCGGGTAAATCCCTGTCCATTTTTAAATTCTCCTTCTGGCCCACTTCCTGGGCATCTCTTCGCCCGGAGCTACTGGGCCATCATTGGGCTGAGCAATTGATCAAGGATTATAACGGGCAATCGTATTGGATCTCTTTTCCATTGCCACATTTGCTCTGTCCACGCTTTTTCCCGCCCTGGCTGGGAATTTCATGTGGATATGGCGCAGGAGGTATGTTGTATGGACAGCCCGGTCAAAATCCGGCCTTCTTTAGCGAATGGATGATCGCACCTGATCTTTTACTTTCACAATTGCCGGTTAAAGACCAAAGGATCAGAGGCTTTCTGATTTTTGCAGACCTGGTCAAGCTGCCCTTTTTGCTGATGGTCTGGAGAACTGATCTGGGCTTAAGCGTTCAACTCTGGCCTGCCTGAAGCAGGAAACAGCCTTCTGAAGCAGACATAAACCAGATGAGCGGTTTGAAGCAAGTGAGGCAGGCTGCGTAATGCCAGATCAGAATACACCAATTCTTCAATCAATGCCCAATCCTTTCCATCAGCTCCCAGCTTCCCTTGAATAGGGATTTGCCAGAGGAGGGAAGAACCCCAAAAAACCAATTGAAACAACAGTTGTAGCATCATGGCCTTTCGAAGGACTGGGTATTTCCAGTACATCCAAAGGCTAAGCAGCAGCTGAGCCAGTAGAGGAGCTACCAGCACAAAACTGATCCTCAAGGCCAGAAAAGCATGGTATTCTCTGAATTCTGAAGGGCCAATCAACCGCCATGAAGGGTAATTGACCAGACTTTCGACCAGTCCAGCCCCAAGGCCATACATGCTCAGCAGGCAGAGGATAAACAAAGCCTTCAGGTCGGCTTTGGGTTCTGGTTTCAAAACAATACTGTGATTTGAGACCTTGACAACTTTACCAGGCCTTCCTGCGCCATTCGGCCCAGCAATCGGCTGATCACCTCCCTGCTGGTGGCCAGTTCGTCCGCTATTTGCTGATTGGTGATGTGCAACACCGATGTTCCCTTGGCTTCTTTTTGCTTTAAAAGGTATTGTTCCAAACGCTGGTCAAGTTTTCTGAAAGCAATGGCATCTATGGTAGATAGCATTTCTTCAAAGCGCATGGCAAAAGTACTCATCACAAAGACCCTCCAAACCGGAAAGCGTTGCATCCAGTCTTCCATTGAGTCTATTGGAAGCTGAAGTATGGTGCTTGGCTCTTCAGTCACAGCTTCAATCCTGCTTTTTTGCATGCCCATGCAACAGATCATACTCATGGCACAACTGTCACCAGGCTCCAGATAATACATAAAAAGCATCTGACCATTTTCATCATGGCGCAAAATTTTGACAAGACCGGTCAATACAAATGGAATATTTTTGATCACTTGTCCTTCCTGGAGCAGGGATTCGCCGGTCTCCAAAGATAAAATTCTGCCTTTCAAACGCATTTCTTCGATCAGCTGCTTGTCGTTGAGTTGAGGGAAAAGCTTGACAATGGTATTGAGATCTAAATATTCTGTCATTGATAATGATAAATTGTAAGTTTGTTTCTCTTTAGTAGTTCCTAGATTATTGGTGACCGAGGATAAACGCATCAAAATAAAGACATTTCAATCATGCAAAAGTTTTCGTTTTGTTTTTTACTAATTCTATTCTCTCATGGGTTGTATTCTCAACAGTTGTTGTTCACTGAGCCAAAGTTGCTGCCGGTTGCGATCAATGGAGAATCTGATGTTGACTTTCCCATGTTTGCACCTGATGGAACTAAGTTGTTTTTTTCCAGAAGCGGAAGTGAACAAAACGCAGGAGGCAAAGAAGCAGGCGGAGACATTTGGTTTACTTCTTTGGATACAGATGGAAACTGGAAACAAGCCATCAATGCCATCGAAGGACTTAACAACGATCAGGAAAATGCAGTGGTTGGCATCAATGAGAGCGCTACCCGGATTTATTTATACAATTCATACCTCAAGGCCAACCCAAGTCGCATCAGCATCTGTTACAGCGATTGGATCAACGGGGCATGGAGCAGCCCGAAATTGCTCAATATTGGCACCATTGAAGTAGGCCTCAATCCTTACGGCCTGTTTATGAACACCAAAGAGGATGTGCTGCTGCTTTCTGTCACAGGTCTGGAAGGGCAGGGAGAAGAGGATATTTATGTCAGCTTCAAAAAAGATGGTGGAAAATGGTCAAAGCCCTTGAATTTGGGTCCGGTCATCAACACCAAAGGATACGATTTTTCACCCTTTCTGGATCACACAGGCAAAAACCTGTACTTCGCAAGCAATGGCCATGGTGGTTTTGGAGGAACGGATATTTTAGTTTCTACCCGTCTGGATGATACCTGGACAAGCTGGAGCAAACCCATCAACCTGGGAAGTAAAATCAATTCTCCTCAGGATGAGATTTATTTTACGATGACCAACAGAGACTTGGCTTTTTTTTCTAGCAAAAGAAACAGTGAGCGCTCTGCATTTTATGAGTCAAGCATACAGCTTATGGAGAAAGCGGAGGTCGAACAAAAAAGCCTTCCAGTTGAAAAATTAAGCCAACTCACAGAGAAACCCCTCACCTTAATCAGCCGGATTAGCTCAAAGTCCTCCATGACAGCCATGCCGGAAGTAAGTGTCATGTTGGTTGATGAAGATGGTACAGTTCTCGAAAAAAAGAAAACCGGTCCGGATGGAACGGTGTTTTTTACCAACCTAAAGAGCGATAGAAACTACAGGATTATGCTTGACACCAATGTGAGCGAGCTTAACATCAAGCAAATCATTCAAGAGAAGGTTGTAGCTGATCCTCAGATTGTTTATGCCATGTACGATGCAGGAGCATGGATCACCTCACCCTCAAATAGTCCATACATGGAGCTCATTTCGAGGGTAGTCTACAAAGCCAGCAGCAAAGAGGCTGAAGCCCGTTTAGTCATATTAATGGCTGAGGATGGAACAGAACTTGCACGAGCCTACACCGATGAGCAGGGTCTGGTGATTTTCCGTAAACTACCTACAGACCGTAAGTATAAGCTTAAAACAGAAGAGTCTGAACTAAACCTAAGCTACGTGATTGTAAAAGATACCGGCATGGTGCTGGCTCAAAAAGCCATTGAAACCCCAGTTGAGGCACCTAAAGCCAAATCAGCCCCTGAAAATCCACAACCAGTTTCATTGATCAAGCTCACACCAAGTAGTTCAGGTTCGGGTAGAAATGAACTCAATCTTTTACTCAGGGTAAGCCCCAAAGATGGCAAGGCCTTGCCTAGTTCAATCGGCCTGGTGATTGAAAATGACAAAGGGGTGATCGTTTACAGAGGAAAAACAGATCAGGAAGGATATGTGCGCTTTGATAAGCTCAGTGCAGATAAGGGTTACCACATCAGGCTGGAAAATGAGAGCGACCTTTACCAACTAGGCATAGCCGAGAGCTACGACGATAGCAAGCTTCAAAGACTTTCGATCAGTTCACAACAGGCAAAAGGTCAGTACCTGGGCTGCATCAATCAGAAACTGGTGAAAGAAAGGGGACAGTATAAGCTGATTTGCCGGCTAAAACCCACCCTGAATCAGGAACCAATGGCCAATATTCCCCTGGTACTGGTGGATGATTCCGGTCTGATTGTATCCAAAGCCAAATCCGACTCAAAAGGAGAGGTGGTCTTCAGGTCACTTTTTCCGGACAAAATGTACCGTCTGGTTTCTGAACGACCCTTGCCCAATGCAGATATTCAAACCTTCTATCAATTCGACCTCAATGAAGCTGCTCTGATGGATACCAGCACCATGAGACCTCGTATTGGAACCAGTTTTACGGCAAACGTTTTGTTCAATTATGACAGGTATGATATCGAGGAGCAATTAAACGGCCCATTGCTTAAGCTGATGGACGAAATGGTGAAGTCTTATCCTACAGTAAAGCTTACGCTTGTTGGACATGCTGACCAAGCCGGAGAGGAGAGTTACAACCTTCAACTTTCAAGAAAGAGGGCAGAAGCACTAAAAA
Source organism: Cytophagaceae bacterium (assembly GCA_027488815.1). GTDB lineage: Bacteria > Bacteroidota > Bacteroidia > Cytophagales > JAIYAX01 > JAIYAX01. The sequence continues at coordinate 25,101 of JAIYAX010000011.1, forward strand.
CCTTCCTAACACGCAAGTATCGTCTTCGCCCGGATGCCATTCAAATTGATGCCAAAGGAGAAAGTCTTCCTTTGATGGCAAGTGCTGAAGAGGTCAATCGTAGGGTTGAACTGCTGGTACAAGGGTACTAGCGCATCATTCGCATGATCCGCTGATTCGGGCCCCGCTGGTTCATCATATCCAGGTGTTTGTTTAGGGAATAGATGAAACTTACCATGTAAATTCTGCCCAGATTATTGGTTCGGGTGGTTTCTATAAAATTGACATTGGCCTCCTGCGTTACTCCAAGGTTGCGGTCAAGCGCATTTATCACAGAAAGTTTTAACTCTCCACGGTCGTTTTTCAGCATCAGTCGTGAGAAATTGATGTTTATCAAGGGCAATTCCTGATAAAAACCATTGTTCAAATTCCGATAGATCTGGTAATCAAGCTCTGCATTCAGGATGTTCTTCTTTTTGATCGTGAAAATGGAATTCGCTGTCAGGTTTTGATTGAAAAAGGTTTGATCCTGTGCGCTGTTAAACGAAAACTGGCTTTGCTGATGGTTGATACGGAAGCCTAGATTTTGCTCGAAAAACTCCTTGTAGTTGTATTGGTAATTGAAGTTACCGCCCAGGTTACGCTGGTTGATTTTGCTCTCGATGTTATTCAGCAGGTTGGGCCCTTGTGAAGTACTGGCATTACCGCCTAGACGAATACGGCTTTCGATCTTTTTGATAGGGAAGCTGAAGTTCAGATTGGCATTCAGTCGGATATTCTCACCCACATTGACCGGCTTGGTGGTTCTGATGAAGCGGTTATCAACGGATTGGCTGCTGACAATGGCATTGGTTTCATAAGTCATGTTGGCAGAGGCAAACACGCTCAGGAACTTCACCGGGTCGAAGTAAAAATAATTCCCTCTGAGGTTGTGACGATAAGCAGGTTTCAAGTTCGGGTTTCCGGTGCTGATGTTCAAAGGATCAGTGTTGTCAATCAAAGGCTGAAGCTGCTGGATGCTCGGCTCCTGAATGTTGGTTTCATAGTCCATGGTCAGCCTTTTTGAGCTTGTAAAGTCATAGTTAAACCTTGCCACCGGCAAAAGATTTTCAAAGGTTCGGTTGATCCTTGTGTTGAATAGCGGCAGATTTCCAAGGAGTTGCGTCCTCTGAAAACTCAGTCCCAACGTGGCACTGTACTTGGAGCGGTTAAGCTTCAAGTTCATTCCCGGCTTGTGATACCTGAAGGAACTGTTGAATTTATTGGTCAGCTGAGGGTTCACCACTACTCGTCCGGCCGAGTCAGTGTTAAACACATCCTGACGGGTATCATTATCGTTTTGGGTGTAGTTGTAATTGGTCTCCCAATACAGCCTTCTCGCAATAGGCTCGGTGTACGTGAATCCAGCCCCGTAATTCCGGGTGCTTACACGGCTGTCGTTGTTCTGTAAAAGGTTTTGAGTAAACAGGTTGGCGTTTTCTCCAAATCGGTTGACGGCTTTGAGTTCTGATTCAGTGTTACGCTCGGTAAATCCAAAGTTGCCATTGCTGGTAAATGTCCGGCCCCGCTTGGCAAACTTGTGACGATAGAGCAAGGTATTTGAGTTGTTCAGACTTGAATTGTAAGACTCTGTTCTGCGATCTCCTGAATTTACCCGTACGTTTTCTGCTCCAAAACTTGAGGTATTGTTTTCAATGGTGGAATAAGTTTCGTTGTAACCAAGGCTGCTGGTAAATCTCAGGCTGTTGAGGCTGTCGATTTTGTGCTCAACTGTGGCATTCAAGCGGTGGTTAAAATTGGTGTTGTTTTGCCTAGTCTCATCACGGGATACAAAGCTTCCGGAGTCTAAGAAGTTCTCCCTCAGCAGATTTGTCCTGAGGTCATGGTTGAGTTGATTATACAGATAGCTGGTGTTAAGCTCCGTTTTTTTGGACAAGCTTCGGTTGATGTTGATGCCTCCGGCATAGTTCTGCATAATGCCGTTTTGCCTTTGGCCGAAGTTTAGCAAATTGCCGGAAGTGTTGCTCAAGGTTCTGAAACCTCTGCCTCCTCCACCTGCTGAGGTACCCTGAAAATTGAGATAGTCTTGAATACCAAAGCCCGGCTCATTGATGTTGTTGCTGACCCCTAAAACGGATAACTGATTGCCTTTTGAAAAGCGATTGAGACTTAGTCTGGCTTTGTAGCGCTCATTGTCACCGATGCCGCCTTCCACTTTACCAAAGGTTCCATTTTTACGGTCCTCTTTCAATTCCAGGTTGATGGTTTGCTCACGGGTGCCATCGTCGATCCCTGTAAAGTCTGCCGTTTCCGATTTTTTCTCGAATACCTGCACTTTGGCGATCGCATCAGCAGGCAGGTTCTTTGAAGCCAGTTTTGGGTCTTTTCCGCCAAAGAAATCCTTGCCATCAACCATGATCCGCTGTACCTGCTTGCCCTGGGCTGTGACATTACCTTCGGCATCGACTTCTACGCCGGGTAATTTCTTGAGCAGTTGCTCCACATTGGCATTGGGAACCACTTTAAACGACTGCGCATTAAACTCAATGGTATCTTTTTTAATGGTAACTGGAACGGCTTCTCCCTTGATAACGACTTCATCCAGCATTTTGCGTGATTGCCGGAGTGGTAGAGTGCCCAGATCCAGAATATCAGACTGTTCAGGTTTACTTACCCTTTTGATCAGCGTTTCGAAGCCTGTGTAGTTGATTTTCAGCATAAATGGCCCTGCTGATGGTGTTTTCAATTCGAAATAACCGGAAACATTGCCAGCTGCAAAACCTGCCAGGGAGGAGTCACTTTCATTCATCAGCATGATCGTAACCGAAGGCAAGCCTCCTCCGGCGCTGTCAGCAACAGTACCTTTGATCACAAAGCGCTGGGCTTGCGCTGTTGAAACCCGGCTGAAAAGAAGTAGTAAAAATAATCCGGCAAAAAGGCTGTATCTCTTTAGCAGGTTGGGGTGGAAGCTCATCAGCGGGTTTGAAAATTGAAGCCGTTCTTCCTCATGTTCTCGATCTGCTCTTTAACAGTTTGGTTAAATTGAGCCCTGCTGATTTTCTCACCACTTGTTGGCTTTTTGATATCGTTCTTCTTCAGGGTCTTAGGAGTGATTACTTTGGCCGATACGACTGTGTTCATCTCAACAAATTCCATTTCTAAGATAGCGCCTGGAAGTGAGCCGTACATATCGGGTCCAAGAAAAGGCCGAACACCCATCGTGTACCAGGCGTTCACCGTTTGTTTTCTTGCGGTATCGAGAAAAGTAGCCATCATGCAGGGATAGCCCATGATGGTTTTAGAGCCATCCCCAAATTTCCAGGCCAGTACTTTTAAAGTGTCGACAATCAGGTAGTTCTTGTTGAAAAATTCCTGGTTGGTAAGCTTTTCTTCGGTGCTTGTATTGGTATAGGTTTTCCCAATCATACCACCCATACGGAAACGCATACCCCTACCTCCGCCCGGCGCATCAGGATCTTCATCCTCTTCTATGATCTGATAAAAGGACTCTGTTGGGTTGAAGTAGAGTTCGGTACGAAAGGTTTGAAACTCCGGCATCATGTTTTTCATTTCTTCCCGCTCTTTGGGCAGGTTCTTGTGAAGGTTGATGCGCACCTCATACTCGATGTAGCCTTCTGTGATGGGCCCATTTTGAGCTGATAATGAGAGGCTTGCAAAAACAAACAGTAGTAAAAAAGTGAAATTAGTGGTCTTCATGTCAGGATTTAATCAGAACTATGACTTTGTAACCTCGCTAAAAGTTTAGAATTGACCCGCCTTTTTTTATCAAAGGTGCGGAGGATTGATCTTGGGCCAAAGTCGTGGATAGGCGGTGGGGGACTTCATTTGGCCGACGATTGAAGATTGATGTACTTTGCAGAGTATGATGACAGAGGTTATAATTCCCTTCCTTTCGCTGGTGGCTTTAGAAGTTGTTCTCGGTATCGATAACGTTATTTTTATTTCCATTTTGGCCGATCGCCTTCCGGAGAAACAGAGAGCTTCTCTGCGTTATTGGGGCCTCGGTCTGGCCATGGTGCTCAGGCTCATCCTGCTCTATTTTGTAGCCTGGATTTTAAAGCTGGACTATACCTTGTTCACAGTAGCAGGTAATGAAGTAAGCGGCAAAGAGCTCATATTGATCGGAGGCGGGCTTTTTCTCTTATTTAAAAGCAGCAAGGAAATCTATCACAAAACAGAGGCAGCCAATAGCCCAGATAAAGTCAAAAAAGGGCCGGTTTCTTTTGGACGCCTCTTGCTTGAAGTACTCGTGCTGGATCTGGTGTTTAGTGTGGATTCCATCATCACCGCCGTAGGGATGGTTTCGGAGCTCTGGATCATGTACGGTGCAGTCATTGTAACCGTAGTGATCATGGCAGCAGCGGCTGGCCCGATCAGTCGGTTTATTCACAAGCACCCTTCATTTAAAATCCTGGCCTTGAGCTTCTTACTGGTCATAGGATTTTCGCTGTTGGCTGAAGGCATGGGTATTCATATTCCCAAGGGTTATATCTACTTCTCTATGGCATTTGCCTTTATGGTAGATGTGCTTCAGGTTGTGACCGCTCCCAAAAAAAGTAAAAGTTAAGACCTTAGCTTTATGCCACCTCCCGGCTTAACCCTTCGACCCATCACTGATGAGGATATTGAATGGGTGTTCCGGGGGCTTTCTAATCCGGAGGTGATCAGGTATTATGGGGTGTCTTACAGCAGTCTGGAGGATACCCGTGATCAGATGCACTTTTTCAAAGAAATAGAGGCCAACGAAACGGGCAAATGGTGGGCTATCGAAAGGCTGAGCGACCGACAAATTCTGGGTGCTGCCGGTGTCAATCATATCCAGAAAATCCATCAGAAAGGGGAGATAGGTTATTGGTTCTTTCCTGAGTATTGGGCTCAGGGATTGAGCAAAACAGTCATCCCCATGATCTGTGAAGATGCTTTTGGGCGAATGGGTCTCCATCGGATTGAAGCTGTCGTGGAGCAGGAAAACACAGCATCAGCCAAAGCCTTGCTGGCTTGTGGTTTTACACACGAAGGGCTCATGAGAGATGCGGAATGGAAGCTAGGCCGTTGGATCAGCCTGGATATTTATTCCTTATTGGCCCCTGAGTGGAATGCTCAAAAGTTAAACCGAAATCCAAAAGAAAATCCATGAAACCTTCAAATGTCATCTCTATTTTAAAACTGATCTGCCTTCTGGCCGGTTCTTTGTCAGCGCAGCCCCTGCGAATCGGCCTGGGCTCTTGTGGACATCAAGACCATGAATTGAAAACCCTTCAGTTGGCTTCTGAGGAAAAGCCTGATCTGTTTATTTTTCTGGGAGACAATGTGTATGCCGATACCAAAGACCTGAGCAAAATGAAAGAGAGTTACGCCAAACTAGCCAATAAGCCCTCTTTTCAGGCACTAAAAAAAGTGAGCAGACTGCTTGCGGTTTGGGACGATCATGACTACGGCTGGAACGACAGCGGACGGCATTATGAGCTTAAAGAACAGTCCAAGGAAGTGTTTCTTGACTTCTGGAACGAGCCCACTCAGTCCACCCGCCGAAGCCACAAAGGGATTTACCATGCAGAATGGATTGAGCATCAGGGTAAAAAAATTCAAATCCTTTTGCTTGATACGAGGACCTTCAGAGATGACCTTCGCCGTTGGCCCAAAGACAAGCCTCGTCCCAAACAGTATTTTTACTCCCTTGACTACGAACCTTATACCAATGCTGACTCGACTTTATTGGGGGACATGCAATGGAAATGGCTGGAAGAGCAATTTATGCAAGCTGCAGACCTGAGAATTATATGCAGCAGCACCCAATTTGGTGTTGAGTTCAATGGCTATGAGGCCTGGGCTAATTTCCCTCTTGAACAACAAAAAATGTTCGACCTGATCAAAAAAACCAGAGCAGAGGGGGTGCTTTTTTTGAGTGGTGATGTGCACTATGCTGAGTTATCCATGCAGAAACATCCTGATCTTTACCCGATTTACGATTTGACAGCATCTGGTCTGTCGATGGATTGGTACTTCGCTACACCCAATACCTATCGAATTGAGGGGCCTGTCATGACTAATCATTTTGGCCTGCTCAGCATAGATTTCCTTAACAAGAATAAGGAAATCAGAATGGAAGTAATTGATGTGCGTGGGAACAGCCGGTTTGACTATTCTTTTCCCTTGGCAGAACTGAGTTTCTCCTCTGTCAGGGAAAAGAAATCAGAGAAATAAGCCTCTTTATTAGGCCTTTGCTGGAAATAGCCTGACTGAAAGGAGGTAGCCAAGATAACCCATAGGCAGATAGGCCATGGCGAGATCCAGCACATTGAACCACATGGGAGAAGGCAACATATACACGTTGATGCTACCACCAATCAAAAACAAAACCGAGCAGATCAAAGCCATAAGCAGTTTCTTCTCTTTAGCGATGGATGCTGCTACAGCTGCTCCGAACAAGGTACCCAGGGCATGAGCCAGAAAGGGCATTAAAAAGTTCTTAGGTTCAAACAAAGGCAAGCCTGCCAATAAGCCTTCCATCGTTGTCACATCTACCCCCTCAGGTGGAGGAATTAGATAAGGGCTCAGGCTGATTAATCCACCATTGACAAATGAACCCAAAACAACCCCGGCAAGTACCGAGAGTATAGTCCTAAGTGTTTTCATGTTTAGCTAAGAGTGAAATTTTCAGCAATTAGACTAGTGTCACCGAAAAATGCAAATGTCTTCATCTTCCGAAACTGGATACTCATGAAAGTAAATCAATCATTAGAGGACATTACTTCTTGACCTACTTCCTATTTTAAATAAATTTCCGTTCTAAATGACTGAACAAATGAAAAAGAAAATTGAATGGGGTCTTTGCATACTCTTGGCCCTTCTCTACCTCAATGCCGGATTAAACAAAGTGTTTATGTACATGCCTCCTCCGGCTGATCTCCCCGAACCCATGGTTAAACTAATGGAAGCCTTCAATACCATTGGCTGGCTGATGCCTTTGGTGGCTTTTGCTGAAATAGTAGGAGGTATTCTGATTTTGATTCCTCGTTTTAGAGCATTGGGGATGTTGGTGTTATTTCCAATTCTGGTGGGCATCTTTCTGACACATCTGATTCAGTTCCCGGCGGGATTACCCATTGCTATCGCCATGTTGGGAATTCAGGGTTGGGTGATGATCAACCATAAGGAGAAACTGCTTCCATTGATCCGTTAGCGGCTAAACAATGGCTTACCCTGCAGGGCATTGACCAGGGAAAATACGACTAAACCCGTGTACAAAAGCCCTAATAAAAGGGTAAGCCATTTGTTCTTTAATAGCCAGCCACTCATTGGAATTATCTGAAGGGCATGCATGCCGAGAAAATGTGCGATCCTCAGGTCTCCATGAGTTTTACTCCACTGCGTGATTGGCATACCGCCACTTCCATCAACTGCACCTACCGTATGGCTGAGCCTGCTTCCCATAATAAATCCTTGTAGCGAGAAGATCACAAAAAGCAACAATCCGATACGAATACCCCAAAGCCAGGATTCATCCATTTGGAAGGAGCCCGTCATGAATTTAAGGAAAACAACAGCCGTCCAAAGGGAAATGCCTGCACTTGCCATAGCCATACCCGCATACATTGCCCTGTAAAAAGGAGTGCTGAGATTGAAGTGAGACATCTGACCAAGTGCAGCCTGAATGATGATGTACAGGTCTTCATAGGTAAACAGCAGAACCATACTCCAGCTAAACCAAAGGATCAGGCGATCTGCGTTGGGCAGCTCATGAATGATCCAGGCCATTGTCCAAACATAAATGCATGTGGCAAGAAAAAACTTAAAGGGTTTGTACCAGGCGTTGACTCCTTGAACCACTTGATTTGACCAGATAAGGGCTGGGATACAAAATATGCCTGCTATCAGGCAAATGGCGCCGAAGTAAAACAAGACAGGATTTCGGAATTTCAGTTCTTCGAGGATGGTTAACAAGGTCTGCATACAGGTGCTTTGAGATGCTAATTTGCAGTCTATCAACCGCAATTGCATCAAGGAAAGAGATGAATTGTCAAATGTATGACCCGGTTGGTCAAATGAGAACGATAAACTGAGTGTTGCACGAAAGCCTAAAATCAAACACATAGACCTCTCAGCCTATTCTAAGATGATTTCATTTTTTAACTTTCGGCATGGGACTGAACCATTTTGCCTGCATAGCTGATTTATACACAAGACTGGGAACGACTGTAGATCGAAACATCCATTTCAGTATACTCTATTTGCCAGACCTTCACCAACAACTGCCTTATCAATCTCTGACCTATAGAACAACCTATTTTTCCATTGTTTGTGTTAAAGAGGGGAATGGATTTTATACAACCGATGATCATCGTTTTTCTTTTGAGAATTACACCATTTACTTCACCAATCCGGGGCATTTGAAGTCTTATGAGATCAATCACTTAAAAGAGGCTTACATCATTGCTTTCACGGAAGAGTTTTTGGTTGAACATGTGAGTACAAGGGTCTATGATGAGTTTCCCTTTCTGCTAGCGGAGACAGTTCCTCCACTTAATTTAAGTCCCGGCTCTTATGATGATTTTGAGCGATTGTATCAGGAAGTAAAGCAGCTTTACCAAGGCAATAGCCCTTATCGTTTACGCTTGATCGGGAGTTATATCCATACGTTTTTGATCAGGTTGATGGAGCAACGATGGCAAAACTATAATCCTATTGCAGAGGGCAGTAGGACCTCCCAGTTGATCAAAAAGTTTAAACAGCTTTTAGAGTCTCATTATTCATCAGATACAAGTTCGGATCCACGGCTACCTACTTTGCAGCAATTGTCAGAAGAGATGAATCTTCACCCTGCGTACATGAGCCAGTTGATCAGACTAAAGACTGATAAAACGGTGACGGACTGGATCAATGGCAAAATTCTTAGTGAGGCAAAAGCGCATTTGCGTACCGGAAAGCTGAACAATAAAGAAATCAGCCATCGCCTGGGCTATAGCGAGGCTACCCACTTTGGCCGCTTTTTTAAACAACAAACCAAATTGAGTCCCGGTGAATTTCGACGTAAAATAAAGCGGACTCTATAAAGGTCATTTTTCCTTTTAATAAGGTCATCATCTATAGAGGACAGACGATAACCTTTGCAAAAAACAACAATAACGATGTCACATGTACTTATCACAGGCGCCACAGGAGGTTTTGGTGCTTTAACTGCCAAAGCATTGAAGTCGGCAGGTTACTCAGTAACCGGTACCACCAGAAAACCGGATAGCCCCGAAGCCAAAGAACTGGAATCACTTGGGATACAACTTGTCGCCATGGATATACAGGATAGTGCTTCGGTTACAAGAGCCATGAAGCAGGTACTTGATCGCTCACAAGTGGATGTGCTGATCCACAATGCCGGAGTAGGGGTATTGGGCTTGCAGGAAATGTTTAGCCCGGAAGATTACCAAAAGGTATTCGATATCAATGTCTTTGGAGTTCAAAGGGTGAACAGGGAAATATTCCCGGGAATGAGGGCCAGAAGATCAGGAACCGTATTGTATATCTCCAGCTTGTTAGGAAGGATCACATTGCCTTTCTATGGACCTTACAATGCCTCCAAATGGGCTCTTGAAGCGATGGCCGAAAACTACCGCACCGAAATGGGCAGCTTCGGAATTGAACACTGCATTGTAGAGCCGGGAGGTTTCCCAACTGCTTTTGCACAAAACCTGTTGCGTCCAACGGATAAAAATGTTCCTCAGGACTATGCAGGGCTGCATGCCGGTGCTGATCAGATGCTCGCCGGATTTGAACAGGCATTGGCATCCAATACAGAGCAAAGGCCAGAAAAAGTTGCTGATGCTATTGCACAATTGTTGGCAACACCCAAAGGAAGCAAACCATTCCGAACTACTGTTGACTTCATGGGCATGGGCACCTATGTGAATGCCTACAATGACCATCTGCACCAGATGACACTTGGAATTTACACCGCTTTCGGCAACCAGGGAATGCTGGAGCTGGCCAAGTAAGTCAACTTACTACTAAGTAGAATAGCCTCTTTGGGTTGAATAAACGCCATTGAGGCTATTTTTTTATTTCTCAATCAGGTGATAGTTCTTTTTTCCAAGCTGCACGAGTAGATACTTTCCTTTGATCCAACTGAACTCAGAAGGCTTGTCTTCCAATTGAACTTTTACCTTATTAATACTCACCCCTCCGGCTTCAAGCATTCTACGAGCCTCTCCCTTACTTTTGAAAATCTGCATGCTGCTGCCTTCACTAAGCAATTCCACTATCGTGCAGGCTCCCATGTCTACCTCTGACGCTAGTTTCACCTGAGGAATCCCTTCAAAGACTTCAAGAAAGGTCTGCTCATCAAGTTCCAGCAGTTGATTTAGCCCTGCTTTCCCAAACAAAACCTCAGAGGCCATCTGCGCTTGTTCTAGATCTGCCTGACTGTGTACACGAAGGGTTACTTCTTCGGCCAAGGCCTTTTGTAGTATCCTCAAATGAGGGTTTACAGCATGTTCCGACTCAAGATTTTCGATCTCCGTTTTTGATTTCAAGGTGAAAACCCTGATGAAATTCCTCGCATCCTCATCAGAAACATTAAGCCAGTACTGGTAGAATTTGTAGGGTGAAGTCTTGCTTCGGTCAAGCCATACATTTCCTCCTTCAGATTTACCGAATTTGGTACCATCTGCTTTCTTGACCAAAGGAGCCGTAAGTGCAAAAGCCTCTGCCGCCGCTTTGCGTCTGATGATTTCTGTTCCGGTCACCATATTTCCCCATTGGTCACTGCCCCCCATTTGAAGGCTACAGTTTCTGTTTATAAAGAGGTAGTAGAAGTCATAGCCCTGGATCAACTGATAGCTGAACTCAGTAAAGGACATCCCATTCTCCAGCCTGTTTTTTACCGAGTCTTTGGCTAGCATATAGTTAACGGTGACGTGTTTCCCGATATCACGAATAAACTCTAAAAAGCTGATGCCTTTAAACCAATCGTAGTTATTGACTATTTCTGCCTTATTAGGTCCGTTTTGAAAGTCAAGAAACTGCATCAGTTGCTTTTTCTGACATTCCAGATTGTGTTGGATCACTTCCGGCTCAAGCAGGTTTCTTTCGCTTGACTTACCTGAAGGGTCTCCGATCAATCCTGTTGCTCCACCCACTAAAGCAAGAGGCTTATGTCCAGCCCTTTGGAGATGTACTAGGAGCATAATGGGTACCAGATTGCCTATATGCAAAGAGTCAGCAGTAGGATCAAACCCCACATAGCCGGTGGCCATGCCTTTGGAAAGCATTTCTTCAGTGCCAGGAGTCATATCCTGTATAAGCCCTCTCCAACGTAACTCTTCAATCAAATGGTTCATGTGTATTCTTTAGCCCGGCAAAATTAGACCGAAAGCATTAAACTTGCATGCCCACTTTCGGACACCCCCATGCAGGTAAAAGATCCTAACGAAATACTTGAACAACTCCGTAAAAACAATTTTGCGCCGGTTTATTTCCTACAGAGCGAGGAGCCCTATTTTGTGGATCAGGTGTCAGACTACATCGAGCAGCATGCCCTCAACGAGGCAGACCGTGCATTTAATCAGGTAATCCTCTACGGCAAGGAAGTCAAGATGGCGGATGTGCTCAACCATGCCCGGAAGTTTCCGATGATGGCTGAAAGACAACTGGTCATGGTCAAAGAAGCACAAGAGATGCTTGAATGGAAAAAAGGGGAGGAGGGCCCGGTGAAATGGCTGATCCAATACCTTGAGCAGCCTCTGGCAAGTACCATTCTGGTTTTTGCATTTAAAAATGGCAACCTGGATGGCCGATCCAAACTATTCAAGATCATCTCAGAAAAGTCAGTTTTACTCAATGCCAAAAAGCTGTATGACAACCAAATACCCGATTGGATTTCACGTCAGGTAAAGGCGATAGGCTTGCAGATCAATCCACAGGCCCAACAACTGCTGGCCGGGTCCATTGGCGCCAATATTTCCAGACTGAGCATGGAGCTGGAAAAGCTAAAGCTCAATTTAAAACCAGGCGAAGAAATTAAACCCAGTCATATCGAGACCTTTGTAGGTATTTCACGAGAGTACAATGTCTTTGAACTTCAAAAGACCCTAGGTGCCAGGAACCTGCTGGAGTCCTACAAGATTGCGAATGGGCTGGCTGCTGACACCAAAAACAACCCTGAAGTGGTCGTGATTTCCAATCTCTTTACCTATTTCCAAAAAGTCTTTCTGCTGAAAAGGGCACAAGTTCAGCAAGAAGCAGAAGTAAGCAAGTTGCTTGGGGTGCATCATTTTTTCGCAAAAGATTACCTCACAGCAACCCGAAACTATACCCTTGTGCAACTAAAGCAAAGCATTCATGCCATTCGGAAAGCAGATTTAAGAATAAAAGGTCTGGAAGGACAGATGGAAGCCTCTTCGGTGTATAAGGAATTGGTGTACCAGATCATGCATTAATGTATCAAATCGCACTTGCTGATTGCTAGCAGGTTAAAATTGCTACTTTTGCCAATTCATTTTTAAAATTCTGCTGCTAAACACATGAACATGAAAGGCGTTTTCACGCTTTCAATCCTTTTTCTGTTGCTTTTTGTGTCCTTCCGCCCTCAGGCACAAGCTCAATCCAAAACCGAAATAAGAGGTTTTTTGCTGGACAAAGACAATGAAGAGCCAATCCTTTTCACTAATGTCTATTTGAAAGGAACAAACTACGGGGTCTCTACCGACATTAATGGTTTTTTCTCCATCAAAAACATGCCACCAGGTACCTATGTCTTGAAAGTCTCATCAGTTGGATATGACAGCCTGGAAGAAAGCATCACCGTTAAGCAATATCAGGTCATAACGAAGAAAATATTCCTGAAACCATCTTCCATTGAGCTTGGCACTGTCGAAATCAAAGGATCAAAAATTGCCAGAACATCTACTGTAAATACAGCCATCACTACAGTTACTCCTAAAGACATTCAAATCATCCCAAGCATAGGAGGGGAGCCTGACTTAGCTCAGTACTTACAAACATTGCCCGGTGTTGTTTTTACAGGAGATCAGGGTGGACAGTTGTATATCAGAGGGGGAGGACCTATTCAAAACCTGGTCTTACTGGATGGAATGATCATTTACAATCCATTTCACTCGATCGGCCTTTTCTCCGTTTTTGATACTGATATTATCAAGAATGTGGACGTTTACACTGCCGGCTTCAATGCAGAATATGGAGGCCGAACTTCAGCTGTTCTTGACGTACGCACCAAAGATGGTAACAAAAAAGAGACCGGTGGAAAAATATCGGTCAACACCTTTAACGCCAAAGCCAACCTCGAAGGGCCGATCAAACGATCAGAAAATGGAGGCTCCAACTCCTATATTCTCAGTGCAAGAACCAGCTACATTGATCGCACCTCACCTGTTTTGTACAACTACGCTAATGCTGAAGGAAAAATACCTTTTAGTTTCAATGATCTGTACGGGAAACTTACAACAGCAGGTGCCAATGGCTCCAAGGTGAGTGCCTTTGGTTTTAGCTTTAACGACAAAGCCCAGCTAAGTGAAACCTCAAACATAAACTGGAACTCTTTTGGATTTGGTTCAAGTTTCATCGCCATTCCGGGTACATCCAGCACCCTGATCAGCGGTAACTTTGGCTACAGCAGGTACGATATCGGCATTAAAGAAGAAACTGCTCCTGACAGAACCTCATCGATCGATGGCTTCAACTTTGGCCTGGATTTTACCTACTTCATCAACAAAAGTGAAATCAAATATGGCATTCATGTGATAGGCAATTCCACCAAGTTCTCAAGCTTTGTGCCTTCAAATCGGGCAACTACAGAATTCATCAGCAACAACACGGAAATTGCAGCATTCTTTAAATACAAGTACGTCGTAAGCCGAATGATCATTGAGCCTAGTCTCAGGACACACTATTACGCTACTTTGGGTGCTATTTCACTGGAGCCACGGTTAGGGGTAAAATACAACTACACCGACAAACTCAGGTTTAAATTCGCCGGAGGTTTGTTCTCTCAAAACCTAATTGCTACTCGTTCAGATCGTGATGTAGTGAACCTCTTCAACGGCTTTATCTCAAGTCCGGATAATTTGATTGATGCGAATGGCAAAAGGGTAAACCAAAGCTTACAAGGGGCATTGCACCTTGTAGCCGGGACGGAGTTTGATCTGGGAGATCATGTTGAGTTAAATGTAGAGGGCTACATAAAGTCATTCAATCCTTTGATTAACATCAACCCGGATCGAGTATTCCCTTCTGATCCTGATTTTGTTGTTGAAACTGGCCTTGCCCAGGGTCTTGACTTTTCAGGTAAACTTGAATACAAAAATTATTACGCCTTCCTCAGCTACTCTTTGGCAAGAGTGGACCGCACTTTTGGCTCAAATACTTATTTCACCAACTTCGACAGAAGACACAACATCAATGCGGTCGGTTCATATAAATTCGGAAAGAATGCCAGTTGGGAATTTGCAGTTCGGTGGAATTTGGGCTCTGGCTTCCCTTTCACTCAAACTCAGGCCTTTTATCAGGACGTTAATTTTAACAATGGCATAGGCACCAATGTGGGCTCTACAAACGGCAACCTGGGGATACTCTATGGAGACCTTAACGGCGGAAGACTTCCCTATTACCATCGACTCGATATTTCTCTTGACAAGAAAATCAAGCTGAAGGGGAAATCTGTGTTGGAAATGAACATCGGTGTGATCAATGCATACGACCGACGAAATCTCTTTTACTTCGACCGGGTGAATTTCCGGAGAGTAAACCAGCTGCCTATTATTCCAAGTGCAGGCTTGAGTTATACATTTTAAGCCTCCTCAATCGTTAAACTCCTACATGTGTATAAAACACCTGTAATGGATTTGGCTTTGGCCTGATCTTAAAGGAAATTTACGCAAATAGCTGTTTACATTGTATTGAGAACATTAGGTCTCATTTTCATATTTTTATTTTGCCTGAATTTTCTTCCGGCTGCATGCTTTGCACAAAGTACGCTCAGCACTTTGCCCCCACAACGTTTGATTTCGGAAGCAGAGGGACATCTTCAAGCCAGCCGATTTAGCCTCGCTCAAGAGCTATACGACCAATACCTTGGCTCAGGTGTTTCGCTCCCCCAAAGACCTGACGCACATTTAGGAGGTATAATTGCCTCTGTTAAATTGTTCAGAGGAGATGTAGATGACCGTTATCAAAAATTCAAATTAGAGTTCCATAATCACCTGTTGCTGCTTTATGCACAGGCCGAGTTGGGTGCTCATAGCTTTCAACAGAAAAAGTATGACCAGACCATCCTTTGGCTTGAGGGAGTAGATTTTTCCGTTTTTGAGCGACAAAAACGTGAGCATTTGAGATTTCAGCTCGGCTATGCCTATTTCAGCCAAAAAGATTTTGAGAAGGCTGCTCCTTTACTGGCTATGGTCAAAGTAAGTAATAGCCCTTACAAGGCAGCTGCGGCCTATTATTCAGCCTATATCCAATACAAAGCAGGTCGATACGACGGAGCCTTGAACGATTTAAACACCATTGACAAAGATCCTGCTTACAGCAAAGTTGTTCCACTGATGCGCATGCAGATTTACTATCAGCAAAAGATGTTTCAGGAAATCATCAACATCTCCGAACAAACGACAAATGAAAAATGGACAGATGAACAGTTGACCATGCTAGGGGATGCGCACTATTTTTTAGGGCAACATGAAAAAGCCGAGAAATTCTATTCCGATATCCTCAGTCAGAAAACCTCATTCAAAAGTCCTGAACTGTTGTACCGAATAGGGGACAACTACCTTCAACTGAAACAACCTGCATCAGCCATCAAAGCCTTTAAACTGATACCACCATCGGCAGACAGCCTTTACACCATCGCCTCTTATCAGATCGGAATGGGGTATTTAGGATTGGGTGACGAGAATTTGGCTTTAGCTCCACTTACCATTGCCGCTTCCAAATCAGTTGATACCAAAATACAGTCACTGGCACTCAAAGAGTTGTTGTCGCTGTACATGAACAAATCAGACTATCATGAAGCGATTAAAACGGGTAAAAAAATCCTGAGTATACCTCAAACCAACCGACGAGATCGTGAAACCACCTCTGAGTTGGTTTCCGAAGCCTATCTGCGAACTCAAAACCTGGACGAGGCCATTTCACACATCAGGGAATCGGGTCTCAGTAGCGCCATTTCACGCCAAACCTACCAGGAAGCCACTTTGCAAAAAGGAATAGCTCATTACAATTCCGATCAAATAGATACGGCCATTTACTTTTTGAAGGAGTCTCTGCGTTTTCCTATGGTCGCTGAAATCACGGCTCAAACTCACTTTACGTTAGCAGAATGCTATGCACGACGCTCCGATTTAGAGGAGGCATTGAAATCTTACCAATCCATCCGATCTGTTGATGGTTTTCAGGGTTTTGTTGTTTATCCGATGTCGCTGTATGGTTTGGGATTCATTGCATACCAAAAAGGTGACTACCTGAAAGCAAGTCAGTATTTTGAAGAATATGTGCAATCGGCTCGCTCTGGTAAAATCTCCGAGCCAATGGCAGATGCCGAGCTGAGACTTGCAGATTGTTACTACATCACCAAGAAGTATGACCCGGCTTTGGAGTCCTATAAAAAATCATTGCCTAAAAACAACAAAGAAACCGACTATATCCTTTTTCAAACTGCCTGCATACATTTTGCAAAAAGCGAATATGCCCTTGCCAATAGTCTGTTTGAGCAAATCAAGCAGAAACATGCCGGTTCTATTTATGTTGATGATGCCATTTACCAACAAGCTCAAATGGAGTTGGAAAACAGCAACTATGCAGTTGCCATTAACCATTACACCTTACTGCTTCTAAAACATCCCGGAAGCCTGTTGGTCCCATACAGCCTGAATAAACGAGCCCTAAGCAGGCAAAACCTTAAACAATACGAGGCTGCCTTGGCCGATTATAAATCCTTACTGGACCGATACCCTGAACACCCCCAAGCCAAATCGGCATTGCTAGGCATGCAGGAGACCTTTACGCTTGCCGGCACACCTGAGAAATTCCAGGAAGTGTTGAATGCCTATAAAACCAAAAGTCCCGGCGACGGCTCACTCGAAGATCTGGAGTATGAAACCGTAAAAAACACCTACCTGGCTGAACGATACGCCCAGGCAGTCGTGTCCATTTCAAAGTTCCTGACTAGTTATCCCTTAACTGTGCATCGTTTGGAGATGGTATATTATCTCGCTGAAAGTCAATATACACTTCGCAATTATGCAGAAGCTCAAACCCACTATGAGCAGTTGGTACAGAGTGGGAAAAACCCCTATCTGAACAAAAGTCTGTCAAAAATGGCTGATCTGACCTTTAGCGACAAGAACTACGCTAAGGCAGTTGTCTATTATCAAATGCTTTCAAAAGTAGCAGAGGCAAGGAAAGAAAGTTCGATAGCTTACATAGGCTTATCTCAATGTTTTTTTCAACTAGCTCAGTATGATAGCTGCCTAATGGCCCTGGATCAATTGTTTAAACTGGGTCAGTTAAGTCAAAGTCAGGAGCTTAATTCCAAATTGCTTGGGGCAAAGGCTTCATTGGCATTAAAGGAAGAAACCAAAGCTGTGGACTTTTTGCTTGATGTGATCAACAGCTCAAAAGATGAGCGATCTGCTGAAGCTGCCTATCTATTGGCGGAGATGGACTACCTCAGTGGCAAACCTGAAAAAGCCCTGGAAGCTCTTTACAAATTCCCCTCTCGCTATAATCAGTATGAATATTGGCTGGGAAAGGCCTTTTTATTGATTTCCGACTGTTTCGTTGCCACACAGGACGAGCCTCAGGCAATAGCCACTTTACAGTCCATCGTGGAGAATTCCGAAGACAAAACCATCGTTGAGGAGGCAAAAAGCAGGTTGACAAAACTCACTGAGCCTAAAGAAAAGGAGGAAAGCAATGAGTAGATCCATTCTGACTTTTCTTGTGATTCTTGCCTTTCAGTCAGCAATGGCTCAAGGCTCTGGAGCTATTGAAGATAAGCAGTTTATCATTGAAAAAAACCGGACGATCATTTTACCTGAAATCAGCAGGTCCTTTGGAAAAATCCCTTATTCACCCCCCAAACGAGAACCTATCCGGTTGAATTATCAATTGGAACCGGCTGCCTGGAAAACAGAACCTGTGAAAATGGGTATGCGGATGCAGATGCTGAAGCCGGAGCCCCTTGAAAAACTATACAGCAGCTATTTAGCCATAGGAGCAGGGAATTATGCAAGCACCTTTGCAGAAGGTTTTGTCTCAAACAAACGAAATGAGAAATGGCAAACATCAGCTCATTTCAAACATCTGGCAGCAAATAGAGGAGTGTTCAGGTATGCTTCCAATAGTGAGCAAGATCTTTCGCTTAGTGGAAGTTACTTTTCAAAATTTGGCACCTGGGGAGCTGCCATCAATGGCTCAAGACAAAAAGTAGGCTTATACGGATATGACCCGCAATTTGTGCCTACGGAGGACAGCTCATCTCTTGTTTACCAACAAATGAGGTTTAGTTTTAGCCATGCATTTGCCAAAGAAACGAGCCCGCTTTTCAGTTCAATAAAACTGAGTTACAACCAATTGTCAATGAACACAGGAAACAAGGAAAGCCTGTTTCACATCAATGCTCAGCTCAATTATCGCATTACTTCTCGTATAACCACAGAAAACAATTTGGTCACCAACCTCGCACAAGTTGGAGACAGTTCCATGCGGCAAAGGAACTTACTCAATTTTTCCTCACAGATATTGTATTTGTATGGAGATTGGAGGCTGAAAGCCGGAGTACGTATGGTTTATGATAGCGATACAATACCTTCCAATGAAGGCATAAACCTGTACCCACTGCTATCAGCACAATATACGATTCATGAGCGTTCGGCCATCGCCTATGCAGGTATATCCGGAGACATCAGCTACAATTCATTGAATTCTGTTCGCCAGATGAATCCCTTTTTGGTCAATGAGCCATTTCTGGCCAATACCAATGAAACCTTTTCATTTTTAGCAGGAATCAAAGGAAACCCAGTATCCAGTTTGAGCTATCAGGCTGATTTAAAGATTAGAAGAGTGAAGTACCTGCAAAGCTGGACTAGTTTACCCATTTCCAGAGAACGATACTTCCCACTTTACGATGGATCAGCCTCGAATGTCATCAGCCTATCAGCTGAAGCGGCCATTAAGCCAGCTGAAAACTGGACTGCTACTTCTTCAATTGCCTTTCATCAATACGACATGGGGAGCCTGCCCGAAGCCTGGCATTTGCCTACTTTTGAATTTAAAGCTCAGACAGCCTATTTGTATCAGCAAAAACTCAGGATTTTACTGGCAGCGCATCTGTTAGGTGGACTTAAAGCCCCTGATTTCCGATCTGATAGCAGCATAACTTCCATTGATTTGCCATTTATTCCAGACATAAGTATCCATGTGGATTATTCCTTTTCAAGGCAATTCGGTCTATTTTTACATTTTAACAATTTGATGTCAGTAAATTACCAACCCTTTCGGTACTATCCGGTAAGAGGATTTAATCTACTGGGAGGACTAAAACTGAGTTTTTAACTCTGCTACTATGGCTACAAACAAACCAGATAACCAGGAAAAACCTAAAGGAAGTACCAATATCCACAAACCTGAGGGTCCGGATTCCTTTGGAATGCCTGATTTGGCATTCACACCAATAAAACGGGAAGCTCAGGCACCAGCTAAAAAAGAAAAGGAACCTCAGACCAAAGCTACCCCAAGTCCTAAAAAGTTGGAACCAGCAAAAAATCAGGCAATTGAAGTGGAAAAACCAAAAAAATCCATCCTCGGCCTGCTGATCTTTACTTCCTTGATCGTAGTCTTATTCGCCCTGGTTGGGGTGTACGTTTTTGTGATCAAGGGAGCTACTCTGGACAATTGGGTTTCTGTTTTGCAAGGAAAAAATGAGCCTGCAGAGAGTGAAGTGCTTATTCCTGCTATTGAAGAAGACACAAGTGCCATTGTGAATGAAGAAAATATGATGGTAAAGCCACCTGAGGCCAGTTCAGAGGGTTCGGCTATTGCAATTGCCAATCCAACTCAGCCACGGTTCTACATCATCGTTGGGGGATTTGCAATTCCTGAAAATGCCCGTCGTTACCGTGAGCAACTGGTTAGCGAAGGCTATGCCAGCGCAAAAGTCATAGAACCTGCTGGTAACCAACCCTTGACCAAAGTGTCTGTCGAAGATCATCCTTCACTGGAAGAGGCCTTAAAGCGCAGAGAAGAGGTAAAACAAAAATTTGATCTGACCATTTGGGTCTTAAAATACTAACACTCCATGATGATATTTCTTCAAGCCCTCAGCAGTAACGAAACAGGAATTGTGGTTCCGGAACCTGTAGTAAATGACGGTACGGTATCCTTACTTGACCTGGTCATGAAAGGAGGTTGGGTCATGATTCCCTTGGGAGTCTTGAGTGTGCTGGCCATTTACATCATCATCGAACGAATTCTGACCTTTAGAAAAGCAGTAAAATTGCCTCCGGAGTTTATCTCAAGCGTAAAGGAGCGAGTTAAACAAGGTGACATTCAAGGGGCAAGGGTTCTTTGTGCCGAACAAAGGACCCCATCATCCAGAATGATTGAAAAAGGCCTCAGTAAGATCGGTAGTCCACTAAAAAATATCGAAGTGGCCATTGAAAATGTAGGAAAAATTGAAATCTATTATCTGGAGAAGAACCTTACCGTTTTAGCTACCATCTCAGGGGCAGCACCCATGCTTGGTTTTTTTGGAACAGTAACCGGTATGATTCAGGCTTTCATCGCTATCGCCCAGGAAGAAGGAAGTGTAAGCCCTAAATTGCTTTCGTCCGGCATTTACGAAGCCATGGTGACCACCGCAGCGGGTCTTATCGTAGGCATCGTGGCCTACATTGGTTACAATTATCTGGTTGCACAGCTTTCCAAAGCCATTCACAAAATGGAGTACTCATCCATCGAGTTTATTGATTTGTTACAAGAAGCCAAGTAATCATGAACCTGGGCTCCAAGCATAAACCAGATACTGCATTCAGTCTGGCATCCATGACGGATATCGTATTTCTGTTGCTCATTTTTTTCATGTTAACCTCCAACTTTATTACACCTTCTGGCTTACCTGTTACGTTGCCTAGCTCCAAGAGCAACACCATCGTTATTCCGAAAATTACAGTTTCCATAACCAAAGACCTTCAGTTTGCTGTTAATGACCGTAAAGTAGGGGAGGCCATGGTTGAACAGGCACTCACTGAGGCCATTAAAGCAACCAACAGCGAAGAGAATGTGGTTGTACTACATATCGATAAGGAGGTTCCGGTACAGTATTTGGTCAGAGTGGCCGGAGTAGCCACTCAATTAAAAGCAAAAGTCTCGATTGCAACAAAGCCCGAATAAGATGGATCAACAGCAGGGGATATCAGAGCATTACGAGTCCAACAGGAACAAAGGGTTAATCATCTCCATTGTTCTTCATGGTTTGCTATTGCTTTTATTTTACCTCTTGGTCGCTTATAAAGCTCCTGATCCACCATTGCCTGTTTATGGTGTCGAGCTCAATTTAGGATTTGAAGAAAGCGGCTCTGGATCGATGGTGAACACCTCGCCAACCGAACAAGCCAATCCCGAGGCTGAACAGGCTCTTGATCCAAGCCCTGCCGAAACTCAGCCCGAACCGGAAACCTCTCCATCCGAAGCACCCGTAGCAACTCAGCCTGACCCGGCACCTGTCAGTCAACCTGAAAAGCCAGTGACTGAAACTCCAAAAGAAACAGTAGACCCGGAACCTAAAAAGCCTGTTGAAGAAAGTAAACCAGAGCCTAAGCCTGAGTTTAAACCAAAAGCTCTTTTCCCGGGCAAAGACAAAAAACCTCCAGGTGGGTCAGAAGGTAATGATCCTGGAAAAACAGGGGACAAAGGAAAGCCGGATGGCACACCGGATGGAACTAGCTATGATGGAACACCTGGAAAAGGTGGATCAGGAGCCTCGTTAGACCTTAGCGGTTGGGCATGGAGCATCAAACCAGACCCCAAAGACAAGAGTGACGAAAGCGGTAAAATCGTCTTTGTCATCAAAGTCAATGAAGATGGAAAAGTGATTCAGGCTACAGTTGAGGAAAAAACGGTTAGCAGTGAAGTAGTGCAGTTGTATAAGGCAGAAGTGTTAAAGTCTACCTTCCGGAAGTTGAATGAGCAAGCCGATATGCCGGCCATTTCAACAGGTAGAATTACCTTTATCATTCGCTCCCGATAGTTTCAACATTGGATTATAAGGATACGATAAACTACTTGTTTAGCCGACTACCCATGTACCAAAGGGTAGGAGCAGCGGCATATAAGCCCTCTTTGGACAATACCTATGCTTTGCTTGACCAAATCGGTAACCCCCAAAACAAGTTTAAGTCCATACACATAGCCGGCACAAATGGGAAGGGCAGCAGCTCGCACATGATCGCTGCGGTGTTACAATATCATGGAATCAAAACCGGACTTTACACTTCCCCCCATTTAAAAGACTTCAGGGAAAGGATAAAAGTGAATGGGGAAGAAGTTCCGGAATGGTTTGTAATCGACTTTACACAGCGTATCAAGCCAGTAATTGAGCAAATCAACCCTTCTTTTTTTGAAATCACAGTGGCGATGGCATTTGATTGGTTTGCTCAAGCAGGGTGTGAATGGGCTGTGATAGAAGTGGGCATGGGAGGCCGCCTGGATTCCACCAATGTGATCCATCCGCAGATCTGTCTGATAACCCAAATCAGCTACGACCATATGGAGTTTCTGGGCTCGACTTTAGAGGCCATAGCAGGTGAAAAAGCAGGCATATTTAAAGCAGGAGTTCCGGTGGTGGTATCTGAGACCCAAGCCGCAACGAAAGAGGTTTTTAAAAACAAAGCCAGAGAATTGGGCACAGAGATCTATTTTGCAGATCAACTGATTGGGACACATTTCCCGGAATGGCTTCCTTCACATTTAGCAACAACCATTTCGTATCAGGGTAAGCAGACGCCTGTAAAGCTCGATTTGCAAGGGGAATACCAGTTGAAAAACATCAAAGGGGTTTGGCTGATACTAGAACTGCTGAAATCAGAAGTTTCAACTCTTAATTTGTCCAAAACAGTTGAGGCTTTGGGCAAAGTAATCCATCTGACAGGGCTAAAAGGGCGTTGGCAAAAGCTTTCGGATCAACCACTTACGTATTGCGATACCGCTCATAATGAGGCGGGGATCAAACAAGTTCTTGATCAAATCAAGCGTCAGCAATATGAGCACCTGCACATGGTTTGGGGTATGGTGAAAGAAAAAGATCTGAATCATATTTTACCCATGCTTCCCAGGCAGGCCACTTATTACTTTACCCAACCAACTATTCCACGTGCATTGCCTGTAAAGGAGTTATTTGAAAAAGCCTCAGAATTTACTTTAAATGGTACTACCTATCTATCAGTAAATGAGGCGTATAATTCAGCTAGGTCAAAAGCATCACCTAACGACTTCATCTTCATTGGGGGTAGCACTTTTGTGGTAGCAGAACTGTCAGATTTATAAATGAATGGGCCGGAAGAAGCAGATCAATTTTGAGAAAAACAGGCGCAACCCAAAAGTAATTGAGCCGGGCAAAGACGAATTCCTAAGCATAAGAGGAAAATGGAATGATACATTTTTTGGAAATGATTCTCCGATTGTTCTGGAAATTGGCTGTGGGAGGGGAGAATATACGGTAGGTCTGGCGAAGAGATATCCTCAAGTAAACTTTATCGGAGTGGATATCAAGGGCAGCCGTTTGTGGAAAGGGGCCAGCCAGGCATTGGAAGAAAACCTGAATAATGTGGCTTTTGTGCGAAACAAAGTGGAAAACCTCCAACAACAATTTGCTGAAAATGAGGTATCTGAGATTTGGATTACGTTTCCTGATCCCCGACCCAAAGAGCGAGATGAAGCCAAGCGCTTAACCTCTCTTAGATTTCTCAGATTGTATAGCCTTATGGCCCATCAACAAGGGCTCAAAGCCCATTTGAAAACAGATGATTTAGGCTTGTATGAATATAGCCTTGGTTTGTTCAGAGAATTGAACTTGCAGATTGAATTCTTCACCGATGACTTGTACCGATCCACCAATGCGGAGGAGCTCTTGAATATCCAAACCACCTATGAGAAACGGTACCTTTCCATCAACAAGCCTATCAAATACATTCAGTTTTTAATCCCAGCGGCATCCGTTCCTCATCACCCTTTGTTTCAACAATTGGACTTCCCACCAATAAAGCGAGAGCTGAAGGAGCGCAAGGCATTCACAGGATAAATGCTATATTTGCGCCTTCATCTAATACCAACAGTCAACAGAGCTAATTCATTGTTTATCAGAAGCTTTATCTGGATCATTTTGATCATTGCACTGGGTGTTTCATGTACAAGCAAATGTCCCATTGCCAATTGCCGTGTCAGAATGCAACACAGACATGCCGCTTTCGGAGAAAAAGTGTACAACCGCATGCCCTGGTTTAAAGACCAAAACCCTCGCACAGGCAAGTATTACCCTGATCTGGTTAAGGATGGTTCCATGATCAAAGGTGGGCCCAATGAACCGCATCAGGTGCCTCGCATTAAGCCTCATAAATAAAGGCCGTCAGACTGTATATGGATAAGTTAGAAAAGTATTCAACATCAGATTGGCTAAATTGCCACATTAATCAAACAACAGCCTAGGAAAAGGAATGGCAGCAGGAGAAAATATCATCCCAATCAATATTGAAGATGAAATGAGAGGCGCATACATCGATTATTCGATGTCAGTGATCGTCTCCAGGGCATTGCCCGATGTACGTGATGGACTTAAACCTGTACATCGGAGAGTGCTTTTTGGGATGCAGGAGTTAGGTGTAAATTACAACAAGGCGTATAAAAAATCAGCCAGAATTGTTGGTGAAGTACTCGGAAAGTATCACCCTCATGGAGATACCAGCGTTTACGATGCAATGGTTCGTATGGCCCAGGATTGGTCCTTGCGCTACCCCTTAGTCGATGGCCAGGGTAATTTTGGCTCCATTGACGGTGACTCTCCGGCTGCGATGAGGTATACCGAGGCCAGGCTCAAGCGTATCGCTGAGGAAATGTTGGCTGACATCAACAAAAACACGGTTGATTTCCAACCCAACTTCGATGACTCATTGGAGGAACCAACGGTTTTACCAGCAAAAATCCCTAATCTGCTTATCAACGGCACATCAGGAATTGCGGTAGGTATGGCAACCAATATGCCCCCGCACAACCTCACCGAGGTAATCGAAGGGGTTATTGCACAGATCGATAATCCGGAGATCACAACTGAGGAACTCATGCAATTTATCAAGGGTCCTGATTTCCCTACAGCAGGCACTATTTTCGGAGTGCAAGGGATCAAATCAGCCTATGAAAGTGGTCGTGGAAGAGTGGTGATTCGTGCCAATGCCACTTTTGAGACTTCAAAAACGGGCAAAGACCAAATCATTGTGAGCGATATCCCTTATATGGTGAATAAAGCAATGATGATTGAGAAAACTGCCGCTCTCGTTAATGAAAAGAAAATAGAAGGGATCAGCGATATCAGGGATGAATCAGATCGTGATGGATTGAGGATCGTTTATGATCTTAAAAGAGATGCCATTCCGAATGTCGTTCTCAATAACCTATACAAATACACCCAATTGCAAAGCTCATTTGGGGTTAATAATGTAGCACTGGTTAAAGGAAGACCCATTACCCTCAACCTGAAAGAGCTCATTCATTATTTCATAGAGCACAGGCATGAGGTGGTGATACGCAGGGCACAATTTGAATTGGAAGAAGCCCAAAAAAGAGCCCATATTCTTGAAGGTTATCTAAAAGTGATCGAGTCTAAAGACACTTTGGACAAGGCCATCGAAATGATCAGGGCTGCAAGGGATCCGGAAGGAGCAAAAACGGCTCTGATGGAGTATTTCGAGCTCTCCGATATTCAGGCGAAGGCCATTCTTGAGCTTAGGCTGCAACGTCTTACTGGTCTGGAGCGTGATAAAATCGCTCAAGAGTATGCCGAAATCATGAAACTGATTGATGAACTCAATCAGTTACTCAGCTCCGAAGAGCAGCGAATGGCACTGATCAAGAAAGAGCTTACCGAAATCAAAGATCGTTACGGAGACGAACGCCGGACCCGCATCGAATTAAATGCTGATGATATCACCGACGAGGACATGATCCCTGATGAGGAGATGGTGATTACCATTTCGCATCAAGGATACATCAAGAGAACAGCCTCCGTTGAATTCAAGGCACAGGGCAGGGGAGGAGTAGGTTCCAAAGGAGCTTCCAGCAAAGATGACGACTTTACAGAACACCTTTTTATAGCGACCAACCACAACTATCTGCTGATCTTCACCGACTTTGGCAGGCTGTATTGGCTCAAAGTATATGAACTACCCGAAATGGCCAAAAACGCCAAAGGCAGAGCCATTCAAAACATTATCAATATCGAAAGGGACGATAAGATCAGGGCGGTCATTAATGTCAAAAACCTTGGCAACCCTGACTATGTCAATAACAACTATATCGTGATGTGTACCAAGAACGGTACTATTAAGAAAACCTTGTTAGAGGCTTATTCCCGTCCCAGAGCAAACGGCATTATCGCTATTAATATAGTAGATGGGGACAGGCTTCTGGACGTTCATCTTACCAATGGAAGCAATGAAATCATCATGGCACTTCGCTCAGGACGGGCCATACGTTTCAATGAAAGTAAAGTAAGGGCGATGGGAAGAAACGCCACAGGAGTTAGAGGGGTAAGTCTGGCGAATGAAAATGATCAGGTAGTGGGCATGGTTTGTGTTGCCGACCCAAATACAAATCTATTGGTAGTGAGTGAGAAAGGATACGGAAAACGTTCTGAAATAGAAGAATACCGTATCACAAACAGAGGAGGCAAAGGCGTTAAAACCATGAACGTGACCGACAAAACAGGTCACCTGGTGTCCATTTTGGAAGTGTCAGATGAGCACGACCTTATGATTATCAACAAATCAGGCATTACCATCCGAACAGCAGTAGCTCAAATCCGTGTTATGGGCAGAAATACGCAGGGTGTGAAATTGATTCGTCTGAGCGAAGGCGATGAGATATCCTCCATTGCCCGTATCGAAAGCGAGCCTGAAATTGAAATTGACGAAAATCCTTCAACAGAAACTGATCAAAACGTTACCGAATAACATGAAAAGACTCATCATCATTTTCATTTTCTCTCATTGCAGTTTAGTGCTGCTTGCGCAGAGCTCAGCCTTAAATAGTGCCATCTTTGCACAAAGAGATGGAGATATCGATGTGGCCTACAGTTTCATAGAACAGGCAGTAGTTCATGAAAAAACACGCTCATTACCCAAAACCTGGTATACACGGGGCTTAATTTTTGAAGACATCCATAAAGCCACTAATCCCAAGTACAAAAGCCTGAGCCCGGTAGCCGACTCGATGGCTGTTGCCTGTTATTTCAAAACGCTGGAATTAGACTCCATCAAAAAAGGCGAGTATTACACTAATGCGGCCAATCGAATGCCTCAATTCTGGGGAGTGTTGCTGAATGAAGGAGTTGGTTTTTACAATTCAAATGATTTTGCCAAAGCGATACGTTCGTATGAATTAGCAGCCAGCCTACGACCTGCCGATACGACAGCTTATTTATATGCCCTTTATTCAAGCTCTGCAGGCAACATGGTGGATGAAACCTATAGAATATCTCAAAAACTGATCTCGATTGGATATGAGTCTCCTCGTATCTACCTCATGATGATCCAATACCAGCGCAGCATCAAAAATGACACCGCCTTGGCAAAGGAATGGGTGGAAAAAGCGTATCGTAGGTTTCCAACTGACAAAGGGGTGATGATTGAAAAACTCAACCTTTTGCTGCTTGCAGGTGATATTGACAAAGCCATAGAGGAATTAGACAGGGCCATCACCAACTTCCCTGAAGACCCGGTATTGTATTTCAATAGGGGAGTGATGTTCGAAAAGAAAAAAATGAAGGAACAGGCCATTGCCGATTATCAAAAAGGCATCGATGTTGATCCCAAGAATTTTGATTGCCTTTACAATCTTGGTGCCTTACATTTCAACGAAGGAGTACAGTACAGAAACGAACTGAATTCACTACCCAGAAACCCTGATCCGGTAAAAAAGAAGCAGCTGGAAGATAATATGAAGAAGAGTTTCTCTTCCTGCATTCCCTTTTTTACACGGGCAAAAGAAATCAGACCGACAGATTCAGGTTTAGAAATAAATCTCAATGCTGCTGCTGAATTCAGCAAATAGTTAGATTAGCCCTTCAAATAGACCGCTCACATAATTTTGATTACTCACTCTTGAAACAAAATCAAACTTTGAACACAAAAAAAACTGCTATGCGTCAACTACTCAGTCTGATAGTAACATCAGCCATCATCCTAAGTGCCTCTACTTCAAAGGCACAGTGGAAATTGATCGAAAAGGTAACTACCCAGCCGGGAAAAGCTTCAATCGCCTATGAAAAATGGGAACTCGAAAGCAATGGACTTATTTTATACATCCATGAAGATCATAGTGATCCAATTGTACATGTAGATGTAACCTATCATGTGGGATCAAATCGTGAGAGCCTAGGCAAGTCCGGATTTGCACATTTCTTCGAGCACATGATGTTTCAGGGATCATACAATGTTGGCGATGAAATGCACTTCAAATACATTTCCGAGGCAGGTGGTACGCTAAACGGCACCACTAACCGTGATAGAACAAACTATTTCGAAACCTTGCCAAGCAACCAGTTAGAGCTAGGCCTTTGGCTAGAGGCTGACCGTATGGGTTTTCTCCTAGACTCAGTCACTACTCCCAAATTCGAAGTTCAGCGTTCTACAGTTAAAAACGAGAAAGGTCAAAATGTTGAAAACCAGCCCTACGGCTTATCAGAAGAGGTAAAAGACCAAAACCTTTACCCTCAGGGTCATCCCTACAGTTGGCCAACCATCGGGTATGTAGATGATCTAGATCGTGTTTCTGTCGACGACTTGAAAAACTTTTTCATGCGTTGGTATGGCCCAAACAATGCCTCTTTGACAGTGGTTGGAGACGTAGATCCTGAGGAAGTAAAATCTCTGGCATATAAGTATTATGGTAACATACCAAGAGGACCTGAAGTACGTAAATTAAGGGTAGAGCGTGTAACACTTCCTATTGACCGGTATATCAATATCAAAGACCAGGTGTTCTTCCCGCTCACCAGTATGGTTTTCCCTTCTACACCTTCATTGAGCAAAGACGAGTATGCAGTCGATTTCTTAGCAACACTCTTAGGCGACGGCAACAACTCATTGCTATATAAAGAGTTTGTAAAGAAGGACTCAGCGATACAAGTGGTAGCCTACAATTATGCAAGCGAATTATCCGGAGAGTTTACCATTCAAGTCTATGCTTATCCAAATGTGAATAGCAAAACAGTAGAAGAGAAAATCAGAAAAGTGCTCGATGATTTTGATAAGATGGAAATTACCGATGAGCAATTGCAAGCACTTAAAGCCAAAACACTTAAAGGAGTCACCAGTTTCACTGAGACAGTTTCAAACAAAGCCACTTTAATTGCTACCGGGCACTATTTACAAGATAAACCATTTGATTTTCAGGTTGAAATTGACAAAATCAACGCTGTAACCAAGCAGGATATCAAAATGGCTTTTGCTAAGTACATCAAAGGCAAAAATGCCATCATCATGAATGTCCTGCCATATGGACCTGATGAAAAAGCACCAGCCAATCGGAGCAACAATCCGAATAAAAATGTGAAATCAAATGATGAAGCGGTATATGCTAACTTGTCTTACAAGCGACCTGTAGACAACTTTGACAGATCAAAAAAACCTCAAGCAAAAGCTCCTAAGCTCGTTACAGTGCCAGATTATTATGAGGCTAGCCTTCCAAACGGAGTAGGCATCATTGGTACATTTACAAACGAGACGCCAATTGTGACCTTTGTATTAAGCATCAAAGGCGGGCATATGCTAGAGACAGAGTCAAATGTGGGTTTATCAGCACTTACAGCTGCCATGATGAATGAGGGAACAAAAAAGTACACCGCAGAGCAATTGGAGTTTGAACTTGATAAGTTGGGTTCTTCAATTACATTCTTTGGAGGGTCAGATGCCACCTTGGTCAATGTTTCGTGTATGAATGATAAGGTAAATGAAACCATGGCTATATTGGAAGAAATGCTTTACAACCCTCGCTTCGATGAAGAGGAATTTAAAAAAGTAAAAAAGCAGACGCTTCAAGCAATAAAGAGCGAAAAAACAAATGCCTCTGGAACTGCAGATAAGGTATTAAACAACCTTGTTTACGGTAATTCAATCATGGGCCTCCCTGTGAATGGCACTGAAAAGTCAGTGGGCTCACTTTCACTAAAAGATGTGCGTGATTTTTACGAAAAATACTATTCTCCCTCAGTTAGCAGCCTTGTGATTGTAGGTGATATCAAAAAAGAAGCTTCGCTTACCTCGATCGATTTTTTAAAGAAATGGTCAGCAAAGTCAGTAGTTATTCCAAACATCACCTCAGCACCTGCCCACCCAACACCTACGATCTACCTGGTTGATAAAATGAACGCTTCTCAATCAGAAATCAGGTTGGGGAAAATAGGCAGGAAGTATGATGCCACTGGTGATCACTTCAAGTCAAACGTAATGAACTTTAGCCTTGGAGGCGCCTTTAACAGTCGTTTGAACATCAACATCAGAGAAACCAATGGTTGGTCTTATGGGGTACGTTCTGGATTTAGTGCTTCCGAGTTTCCTGGAAAATTTTCAGCAGGAGGGGGGGTACGTCGTTCCGCTACAGACAGTGCCTTGCGTGAATTTTTAAAGGAAATTAAAGATTTTCGTGATAAAGGAATCTCCGATGATGAACTGACATTTACAAAAGCCTCAATATTGTCTTCAGATGCCAGAAATTATGAAGCTGGATTTCAAAAAGCCAGTTATCTATCAACAATTCAGCGGTACAAATTGCCTGGAGATTACAAAGACCAGCAAAAACGCATCATTACCAATATGACTAAAGAGGAAATCAATGCCATTGCAAAGCGTGACCTCGACCCGGCCAATATGGTTGTAGTAGTGGTAGGGGATAAGTTCTTCATTAAAAAATCTCTCGAAAAGATGGGGTACGGAAAAGTTGTGGAAGTTGATAGCGACAAACCACTTAAATTGCCCAGCACTTTGGAGTTAAAATAAATTACGAAATTCTTATTTTTGGCTCGCTATTTTCAAATGAGAATAGCGGGCCTTTTTATTTCAAACGACACCTATGAAAAAAGTCTTCTTCCTTATTGCTTTATCTTTTGTTTCATTCTCTCAGACATTTGCTCAGCCATTCAATGTTGAAAGTGCTGCAGGTTTTGTGAAAAAGAAGAATTTTAAAAAAGCCAAAGAGTTTATCGACAAAGCTTTTGAAAATCCCCAAACTGCAAATGATGCCCGTATGTGGCTGAATAGAGGTAAAACTTATATCGGATTGTGGAACGACACCTCTGTAAATAGAGCTGATTATCCCAATGCGATAGAAATAGCTTGTGTGAGCCTGGTAAACTGCATTGAAGTAGAGCCTAAAGGGCGCTTTGTCGAAGAAGCTCGGTTCGAGCTTGTCAATGCAGGCGTGGCAGCCTTTAATTTTGGTGTAGATGCTTACGCAAAGGGTGACTATACCAAAGCAATGAAACATTATGACCTTATCATGAAAATGATCATTCATGACACACAGGGGAACTTGAAAAGAAACAACGTTTCAACATCCATAGTCAATCAGTATATAGGGTATGCCTCGGTAGACATGAAAGATTACCCTAAAGCCATCGCATCTTTTGAGAAACTGATCAATGAGAACTACAATGACCCCAACATTTACATTTCCATGAGTCGCATTTATCTGGAGAAAGGAGACACAACAAAAGCCTTAGAATTTATTGCTCAAGGCAGAGGCCTATATGAAGACAACCGTGCCCTCGTGACTGAGGAAATCAAGATTTATTTGAACAGTGGCAAAACTGATGTCTTAATTAAAAAATTCCAGGATGCGCTTAAGCTTGATCCCGATAATGTGACTTTCAATTACTTCATGGCTGTTTTGTTCGAACAGAGCAATAAAGTAGATGAGGCCATTGCTGCTTATCAAAATACCCTTAAAATCGATAACAGTTACATCGATGCTCATACCGGTTTAGCAACACTCTACTTTAATAAAGGAGCCGAAATTGATAAAAAGATCAAGAACATGGACCTAAAAGAATATGCCAAGGTAGGTGAGAAAATGGAAAAGGAATCAGTTGACTATCTCAACAAAGCATTGGAAGCTTTCAAAGCAGCTAGGGATATCAAGCCTAAAGACTTGAGTGTGCTTAAGAACATTAAAATTATTTATGTGGCGCTGCGCCAAGGCGAAGAGGCAAAGAAGATTGATCAGGAAATGAAAGACATCATTGCTTCAGGAGGGAAGTGATAGTAAGAGTGGCCATCCTTGTGATGGCTTTTCTTTGTGCACTATATTTAACATAATGTAAATTATGTAACATTGTTTTTAAGCCCAATTAAAGAATGGTTGTAGAAAATAGAAAGCGCTAAACTAGCTATTATGAATGATGTGCCGTTGAGTCAAGATTCTTACTTATCTCAAAACTGACTTCACCTGCTTGTTTCACTTTCTTTCCGGATAAACTTCCAAGGCCATCATAGGCTGCATATTTATAAAGATCATGAAGTGTCGGATAGTTAAATACGGTTGCAATTACTTCATCAAGTGTGTTCTGATTTTTAACCAGCATCATCCCGTAGTGAATCAACTCAGTAGCAATTGTACCCATGATGTGTATGCCCAAAATGACCTTGCTGTTTTTATCAAAGACGAGTTTTAAAAACCCATTGTCTTTGTCACCCATGATCTTACCTCTTGCTGTATCCCTGTAGAAACTTCTGCCTATCTCAAAGCTGATCCCTTTTTGAAGTGCTTGTTCCTCTGTGATTCCTACCATAGATACTTCTGGTATCGTATATATGCCATAGGGAAATAACTCTGACATTGACTCCAAGTCTCCTGTTTTGAACATATGAGCAACCGCAATTCGGCCTTGCTCCATACTCGTACTAGCCAGAGCCGGAAAGCCGATTACATCACCAACTGCATAAATTGTTGGCACTGAGGTTTGAAATCTTTCATTTACCAATATGGCTTCCCTCTCTCCTACTTGCACACCGGCATTTTCACATTTCAATGAGGCGGACGAGCCACTCCTCCCGGCAGCAAATAAGAACATATCCACTTTTAATTCAGCTCCATTTTTTAGCGAAAGGGTCATTTCCTGATCCTCTTGCTCAGGTACATCAAAAGCTGTAATCGAATTGTTGAACAGAATTTCAACACCACTTTTGCTCATCTGATCAACAAGAGCATGGGCTATTTCTGAATCTAAAAAGCCAAGAATTTTGTCCCTGTCATTGACTATAAAGGTCTTAACACCCATTGCGGCAAAGATTGTAGCGTATTCACAACCGATTACACCTGCTCCTAAGACGCAAAGCGATTTTGGAAATCTTTGGATGTTTAAAATGGTATCAGAATCATGAACCCTCAGGCCATCAAAAGGAATATATGAAGGATGAAAAGGATAAGAGCCTGTTGCGATTAAAATGAACTTTCCATATAGTTCTTCATCTGGATTGCCTTTAATCAATATTCTATTTTGATCTAAAAAGGAAGCCGTTCCTTTGAACACAGAAATCCTATGCCGTTCAAGGTTCCATTCCACAGCTTTACCCATGGTTTCCTGAACGACTTCTTTGCGGTACATAAAGTCTTTTACCCCCACAGTTCGTCCCATGGACTTATCAACTCCGAATACCCCTTTTTGATAAACTCCGGATAAGTATAAAGCAGTTTCTCTAAGGGTTTTAGATGGAAGCGTACCTGTTTGAACACCAGCTCCTCCGAATTGAGGTTCCTTCTCAATTAAGGCCACTGAATATCCAAAATAGGCAGCTTTTGCAGCTGCTTTTTCTCCGGCAGGGCCGGAACCAATAACGATCAAGTCAAATGATTTCATTTTAAATTCATGATTTCGATTCCATCCCAGTCATTTGGAAAACCATTCTTAATCAATTCCCGACACCGATCCAGAAAACGATTTACTGCACCATCTTCACTGTTGATTTTCTGTATTTCAAGAAACATGGAAACAGCTTCTTCAAGCCTTCTGGATTTAAATAAGTGTACAGCTTCACCAAATTCTTTTTGATATGACTTCTTGATCTCATCGGCATCATGAAGTAACTCCACTATCTCAATTTGCTTTCTCTTGCCTTTTACTTTCACCTCTCCCAAATACCGTGTCGTAAATTCAAGGGAGTTAGGTAAATGCTCCAAACAAGAAGTAGTAACAATAGTCGTGCAGTTGTAATGTCGGGTTAGACCTTCGACTCGGGAGGCCACATTCACAACATCTGATATCACTGTCGTATCCAGTCGCTCTTCATGACCTATGGTGCCTAAGATTAATTTGCCATAATGGATACCAATGCCAATTGAAATAGGCTCAGTGTTTGACGTTCGGTTATACTTCTCTATGGCTTTACTCATTTCAATAGCTGCTCGCATGGCTTGCAAAGGGCTTTGCGGGAACAATGCCATAATCGAATCACCTATATATTTATCTATAAAACCTCCATGTTGTTGAATAACAGGTACAATTTCTTTCAAATAACGATTGAGGAAGTCGAAGTTTTCCTGGGGACTAAGTCCTTCAGATATTTCGGTAAATGAACGAATGTCGGTAAACATGACGGTCATGTCTCGCTCTGAATGGTCACCCAGATTCACCTCCTCTATTCCTTTCCTGTTCAAATAATGAACAAATTCATTAGGAACAAATCTGCTGTTGGCTTGATTGATTTTTACTAATCGTTCATTCGCCATAGCTAATTCTTTGGTGCGTTCCTCTACTTTCTGCTTGAAGTACTTTAAAGTGCTGATAACCTCACTTTTGAGTAGTGTAAAGTTCTGGGTAAGCTTTCCTATTTCATCTTTTGAGCGAACAGATGGGCTTCCTTCTTCAACTGTGAAATTGCTGTCCACAAATCGGGTTATGTATTCAGTAAGTTCTATCAATGGCTTTGTAATTTTTTTAGCCATCAGGAAGCTAATACCCAAACTCAGTAGTAGTAAAAATACTATGACCAATCCATACGAAATTGTCATTTGCCGATACAATACAAGTTGATGTTTTTGAGTATCAACAATAAATGCTTCATACAAATTGGATAATTCTTTTACCCGGAGATCCAACTGCAGTTTTAAACCTGTGTTATCGTTTAAGCCTGTAACTCGGTCAAGTTCAACAATGCTGTTAAATGTTTTCAAATAAGATTGCAAGTAAAACCGGGTCGAGTCTTCATCTTGTATTGGCAAATCAGCGATTAGACTCCTGGCAAGAGAATTCAATTTCTCAACATATTGAATTTCATTTCTGATGATATAGTCCTTTTCGTGCCTTCTAAGCATGAGGAGGTAAGACTTATTTAACTTGCTCGTGTTCTCTAACCAATGAGCACGTTTGCGCATTTCACCTTCAAGGTTATTGTCTTTGTAACCTCGTTTTAAAACAAGCGCAGTTTCTACTTTGAACAGAGAATCAACTTCATGTAGTTTATTAAAAATCAATTCAGACGTTTCGGCATTCTTAACAATTCCCTTGAATCTCATCTTGGCACTGATGTGCGAATAAAGCGAATCATACTCCTGCAAATTCCGGCTTGTTCCAGACACAAAGAAGTCTGGGTTTCGGGTGTCGTAATTGAAAAAACCCTGTTGCTTAGCTACAGCTTTAAGTAAAACTGTGTAGTTTTCATTGATATGATTGATTTCATCAGCAATTTCCTCTCTAGACTGCAAATAGCTTAGAGCAAGAATCAGAATGATGATGTTGAAGCAAATAAACACCAGGAACCAAAAAAGAAGCCGGTGTCTGAAGGTCGTGAACATTTGGGCAAAAGTTACCTAAGCCGTATGATAACTCCATGTTAATTAATTTATTTTATTGTTATCATTTCCTTCAATACAAACTGATTTTGTAAATTGAACTCATGCTTCTTGCTATCCTATTTATGTTTACCCATTGGTTGGGTGATTTTGTATTGCAAACCAATTCAATGGCACTGAATAAACACAAAAGCATAAAGTGGCTAACTATTCATGTTTTAGCCTATTCTGTTCCATTGACTATTGTTTCACTGAGTATGTTTGATTGGGTATTTGGATTAAAGTTCATCCTGATAAATGCTGCTTTGCATTGGATCATTGATTTTATCACCAGCAGAGTTGCCAATTCAGTTAGAGACAAACCAAGAGTATACTACCCAATCATTGGTTTTGACCAGTTTCTTCATGCCCTATGCCTGCTGGGCTCCTATCAGTTAATGAGTGGTAGTTCCTGATGATGACTAAAACCTACTTTACTCTACGTCTACCTCACTAAAATTTCAAAGGGATTTGGGTATTGAAAAGGTTTGAAGAACCTCTTGAAAGCAATTTACCCTCCAGACTACGAACCTCGGCAGTTACATTGATCATGTTCTTTCCTTTTCGCACGATCACAGCTTCCACAGCTACCGTTTCTCCCAACATGGCTTTGTCCAGATAGTCAATGGAAAGATTTACAGTGGTGAAAAACGTTTCATCCTGGACGGTGGCAACTGCCATACCGATGACTTCATCCATCATCGCAGCATGCATACCTCCGTGCAACATCTTGACAGGATTGGTCATTTCCGGGCGAACATAAAAATGAAGTAAAATCCGGCCTGCTTCTGCTTCTTTTAAAACTCCATTAAGCCAACGATTGAATGGAGGAGCCAAAGCAGGTGGTTCCTGGCCAATATGTTCTTTGAAATAAGCTAAAATGCGATTAGGATCCATATGTATCAATACTTGTTTCCAGTAATTTCAAGGCTGCCTCTTTGTCTTTTTCCAACACCATTAACCTCACTCCGCCAATACCTACTCCCCAATTTGCGATTAAACTACTCATGTGTGTGTCTGTGAGGTAGCAAGGAATTCCGGAAGAAAGTAATTTCCCCTCCGCCAACTGGGCTGTTTGAAGTTGGTTGAAGGTGTACAGCACGACTATTGGGTTTTGCTCCGACAAAGGTTATGAATTATATGCCAAGTTAACAGGTTTGAGTTTCTGGTATTGTTGATGCAAGAGTAAAATCAAATTGTTGTTAATGTCTAGATTTAATGAACTCATCAATGGCAATGTACCGGTTCTGGTTGACTTTTATGCGACCTGGTGTGGACCTTGCAAAGCCATGTCTCCCATTCTTGAAGAAGTTGCAGAAGAACTTGGAAGCAAGGTGAAAATTATCAAAGTTGATGTGGATAAAAACCCCGCAGCAGCACAGGCGTATCGTGTGCAGGGTGTGCCTACCCTCCTACTGTTTAAGAATGGAAAAATACTGTGGAGACAATCCGGTTTGGTTCCAACCCATCAATTGCTACAAAAGTTGAAACAAGCCGAGTTTAACTAACTACCTGAATAGTAGCTCTTTGCTTTCTTTTTTATTTGTTCCCACTCCTCAACCGAAGGTATTTCATTCTCAAAAGCCTCCAGAAGCATATCAATCACTTCAGGTTTGAACTGCAATGAGGTGGCCATGGCTTTACAGAGTTCAAGCTCACTTGGCTCAATGACACCGTCAGCGAGGGTAATCGCAACGATATCGTGAAGAGTGCTAAGTTTTTGATGGTATTTCTCAGGCAGCTTATAGGCTTTGGTTGATGGCTCCTTGAGTATGGTATCCAAGTGGTGGTTCTTTAACCCAATTTTTTCAGCGGCTTTATGTATAAAATCTAGCTCCTGTTGATGCAAATGACCATCTGCTTTGGCCAGAAGCAATAGGTTTCTCACATGATTCTTCTTGTAACTCAGGTACTGTCTCTCAAAGAAACCAAACATATACTCTCCGATTTAGAGCCCGCAAAATACAATAAAATTCAAAAGGATAGAATACCGAACCTGTCAAGATGGCAGATTTATCTTTTGATTATTACCTTTGTGCTATGAGTAAAGCTTTGATTGAAGACCTTTCATTTTTGACTGAAGTCTCCAGGCAGCCTGAGCAGGAGATAAAGGTGAGTGAAGAGCAAAATTCCATGCCGGGACAAAAGAAACTCTACATGGAGAGCTATGGTTGCCAGATGAATTTTGCCGACAGCGAAATCGTTACCAGCATTTTACAGAAAGAAGGGTTTGTAACTACGTCAAACAGCCTTGAAGCGGACCTCATTCTGCTGAACACCTGCGCCATCAGGGAAAATGCAGAGCAGAAAATCAGAAACCGGCTGAAACAACTTAATCACCAAAAAGCCCAAAAGCCCGGGATGCTCATCGGAGTATTGGGTTGCATGGCTGAGCGGCTCAAAGCGCAATTGCTCAATGAGGAGCGTTCAGTTGACATGGTAGTTGGCCCTGACGCTTACCGAGATTTACCAAGGCTGGTTGCCGAAGCACAAGGCGGACATAAAGGCGTTAATGTTTTTTTGTCACGTGAAGAAACCTACGCTGACATCACCCCTGTAAGACTGGGCAGCAATGGAGTAAGTGCATTTATTTCCATTATGAGGGGTTGTGACAATATGTGCTCATTCTGCGTGGTGCCATTTACAAGAGGGCGGGAACGCAGCCGAGATCCCCACTCCGTAGTTGCTGAAGCTAAGGATTTGTTTGAAAAAGGATTCAGGGAAGTGACTTTGCTTGGCCAAAATGTAGATTCCTACAAATGGTCTCCTGAAACCAACACCAAATTGACCATCGAAAAATCTGTTGAGGCATCATTGATCGTCAATTTTGCTCAGTTGCTTGAGCAAGTGGCGCTTATAGATCCCAGGTTAAGAGTTCGCTTCAGCACTTCCCATCCAAAAGATATCACCGATGAAGTACTGCTTACCATAGCCAGATACCCCAACATTTGCAATTACATCCACCTGCCAGCTCAGAGTGGAAGCAGCAGTGTGCTGGAAAGAATGAACAGGACCTATTCACGGGAATGGTATTTGCATAAAATAAAAGCCATTCGGGAAATAGTAGGTGAGGATGCAGGAATATCTACCGACTCGATTGCCGGTTTTTGTGGAGAAACAGAGGAAGAGCATTTGGAAACCCTCAGTCTGATGGAAGAAGTGAAATATGATTTTGCCTACATGTTTGCCTATTCAGAGCGCCCGGGCACGCCTGCAGCAAAAAAATACACGGACGACGTACCGGAGAACATTAAAAAAAGACGTTTGCAAGAAATCATCCAATTACAGAAAGAGCATTCAGGTTACAGAAACCAATTGGCAGTGGGTAAAGTCCATCAGGTGCTGGTAGAAGGAGACTCTAAGCGATCTGACCTCTTTCTGACCGGGAGAAACTCAGAGAATAAAGTAGTTGTCTTCCCAAAGGAAGGCTATCGTAAGGGCGATTATGTAGATGTCCTTGTGGAACAATGTACTACAGCGACACTTATTGGGAAGGCCCTCTCC
This sequence comes from Cytophagaceae bacterium, assembly GCA_027488815.1. Classification (GTDB taxonomy): domain Bacteria; phylum Bacteroidota; class Bacteroidia; order Cytophagales; family JAIYAX01; genus JAIYAX01. Next base: position 64,695 of record JAIYAX010000011.1, read on the forward strand.
CACTCTTCTTTTGCAATTTGATATGGATCAGGAATTAGAAAGTACCAAAAGGCGTTTTGGCATTATTGGCAATTCGCCTCAGCTTAACCATGCCATTCATGTTGCCTCACAGGTGGCCCCTACTGATATGACCGTGCTGATTACCGGTGAAAGTGGCAGCGGAAAGGAATCTTTTTCCAAAATCATCCACCATTTATCTGCCCGCAAGCATGGGCAGTTCATTGCGATCAACTGTGGTGCTATACCAGAAGGAACCATTGACTCTGAATTGTTTGGGCATGAGAAAGGCTCTTTTACCGGAGCTCATGAAGCCAGGAAAGGCTATTTTGAAGTCACAAATGGAGGCACCATTTTTCTTGATGAAATAGGTGAAATGCCATTGGGCACACAGGCCAGACTACTCAGGGTACTTGAAAACGGAGAGTTTATTAAAGTGGGCTCATCAAAAGTCCTGAAAACCGATGTTCGGGTAGTCGCTGCTACAAATGTAAACCTGCTTCATGCTGTAGAAAAGGGCAAATTCAGAGAAGACCTGTATTATCGGCTTAATACCGTTCCGATTTATGTGCCTCCATTGCGAGAACGAGGAGAGGATGTGGAGTTGCTTTTCAGGAAATTCTCCTCAGACTTCTCTGAAAAATACCGCACCAAGCCCATTAAGCTGGCCAATGATGCCAAGTTGATTTTACTTAGGTATCGGTTTCCGGGTAACATCCGTCAGCTGAAAAATCTGGCTGAGCAAATGACCGTCCTTGAAATGGAACGTGAAATTCATGCCGATGCCTTAATGAAGTACCTGCCTCAGGAGTCGAGCAACCTACCCGCATTAACGACCGGAGAAAAACACTCGTCCGAGACATTCAGTGATCGGGAGTTGCTTTACAAGGTGTTGTTTGATATGCGTCATGATATGACCGAATTAAAGAAAATGCTGCTCGATTTGTTAAGAGGTGAGCATGCTCCAACCAGCATTCTCAACACCCACAAGGACTTCTTTCAGGGATTGGAGCCTATGGAAAACTTAGCAACCAAAGCTACTGAGCTTCCCATGGTGATTGAACAAAGCTCAAGACCACAGTCCAATGTGAATTCCATTATCAACCTGAATTCCGAGAACACTGACGAGTATGAAAAAATTGAAGATATCTCCCATGAGATAGCCGAGGACAATCTTTCAATAGAGAAAAAAGAAAAAGAGCTCATCATCAAAGCCCTGAGCAAAAACAAAAACAAAAGGAAGTACGCTGCTCAGGATTTAGGCATTTCTGAACGCACCTTGTATCGTAAGATCAAGCAATACGAGATAGATGGGGTCTAAATTGTTTGTAAAATCAGGGCTGCTGTTTGTCCTGCTGTTGCCTTTACAAGGCTGCGGAGTTTATTCCTTCACAGGAGCAAATATTGACCCTGAGATTAAAACAGTTTCAATTGCCAATTTTTTCAACGAGGCCACGCTAGGGCCGCCTGATTTAAGTCAGCGGTTCACTGAAAGTTTGAAGGAATTTTTTCAGAACAACACCAATTTAAGGTTAGTGCCTTCCAATGGTGACTTGCAGTTGGAAGGCTCAATCAGCAGTTATGAGGTCACTCCAGCCGCCCCTACCGCTGATAACAGGGCCGCCCTCAATCAATTGGTCGTAAGAGTCAAAGTCAAGTATGTCAATACCTTCAATGAAAAAGATAACTTTGAAACTGTTTTTGCCTCTCCACCGGCTACCTTCCCACAGACAGAGAGTTTGCAAGTGGCAGAGCAGAACCTCTTGCCAGATATATTAAAACAGCTTAATATTGACATATTTAATAAAACCGTAACCAACTGGTAAAATGACTTCCTCAGAATTTGCCTATATCTGCAAGCATCCCGAAATCATTGCAGCCCAGTACATACAACCTTTGGAAGAAACGGCAAAGAGATTTCCCTTTTGTCAGAGCAGCCATATACTTACTGCGAAATTTTACGAAGACATCGACGAGCACAGTGCCATAGCCAAGGAAAAGCTACAAAGAGCCGCTGTTTATTGCTCGGACAGAGCAATGCTCAAATCCATAATCGATCGTGACCCTGCGAACGTGATACAAAGTCGTCAAACAAAAGAGAACGCTCAGGAAAAGAATAGTACTACGAAGAATAAAACAGGCCGATCAAAAAAGATCGAAACCAGTGTAATCTATACAGATGCCAATCAGATGGCAGCGTCCAAACCGGTTGCAGAGAAGCCTAAACCAAAATCATTCGGTCTTGATGTAAGAGTACCTGAAATCATCTTGCCAAATGAAAGGCTTATTCCATTCGAGAAATCTCAGCCATTTGAGCATAACGAATTGCATATCAGCAAATCAAAACTAGCTGAAAAGGCAGGCTTTATTCCTGTGGTGGTCAATCAACCTGTTGGTGATAAGCTGTTTTCAGAGCTGTATGAAAATTTGAGGGAACTCAGGCAGCGCAAAAAGAAAGTAATGATTGCACTCGAAAAATTGAGCAAACCGACTGTTAAGGAAGTGGCCATTCCCGTCTCTAAACCTCAACTGGTGCTTGAAAAAACAAACGTTGAAGTCGCAGCAAAAGTAGTCGATACTCCAGCAAAACAAGTTGAACCGAAAAAGCCGAAAGCAGTCGCTAAAACCAAAGATGCCCCCAAAGTGGTGCAAGAGATAGAGTTAAAGCCCATTGAGCCAAAAGCTAAAACGAAACCTCAAAACAAGGAAACAGATAAAGAAGTCCTTGTACCTAAAACCGAAAAGGAGAAAAAAACAACAACTCCCAAAGTTGTCAAGACAAAGCCGACTGACAAAGCTCCTCAAAAGCCTGTTAAAGTCACACTCAAACCAAAAGTCGAGGAACTAGGGGTCGAGCATGAGTCTGAGGATGAAACCGATTTGCTCCTCGCCTATCTAAGTTCTTTAAAACACGAAGAAACACCACCTGAGCCCAAAGTGAGGAAAAAAGCAGCCGACCAGGTTTCAGCATTGGACTCACAGCATCATCTGATCGATCAGTTTTTAAAGGAATTGCCCAATATCAAAACGAGAGATGTGCGCCATGCCAACCCTCAAGTTTATGAAGGAGATCTTTCAGAATCGAGCACGACCGAGGCGCATTTGGTATCTGAAAATTTGGCTAGAATTTACCTGAGACAAGGTAATAAGGAGAAAGCCCGGGAGACCTTTTCAAAGCTGATATTGAAATATCCTGAAAAAAGAGATTACTTTGCGGACGAAATAAAAAAGTTGGAAGAGTAGTATGTACGCAGTTATCATCACCCTGATCATCATTGTTTGTATTTTGCTTGTGTTAGTTGTGCTGGCACAAAATTCAAAAGGTGGAGGCCTTTCCAGCCAGTTTGGAGGCGGAGGAACTCAATTGATCGGAGTTAAAAGAACAGGTGATCTTTTAGAAAAACTGACCTGGGGTTTTGCAATTGCATTATTGTCCCTTTCATTGCTTTCAAATTTTATGCTACCCAAGGGCCCTCAAGAAGGTGAAGAGATCAACTCAGTCAACATCGAAAGGGCGGCTGAAACACCAGACGTTGCCCCAACCAATACGCCTGCACCTGAAGGGGAAAATGCACAGCCTGTTAGTCCTGCCCCTGCTGATGGCAGCGACCCATTCGCTACTCCTCCGGCGGAAGGAGAAAAGAAATAAATCAAGAGGCCCTTCGGGGCCTTTTATGTTTTAGATAGAAAGCGAACCAATAAACGCTTGGCAATAGGGATCAAAGTCTCCTGATGGGGAATGATCCTTTTCGATAAAACCAGGAAAGTTGCCGGATTTGGCAGTTCCTTTTTTGACTTGATCAGATCTAGTTTTATGTTTTCGAGATGGCTGCTCAGGCTCTTCCTGAAATGTCCAATAAACCTCATATGAACACCCCTATAGCGCTCATCTTGCTGCTGCAATAATGAGACCTGATACTGATAAACTTCGTATTCAGGCTTAAATGGCTCCTCGATAAACAAATAACCGGCATCCTTGTAAAGTGGGGCTACACCTATTTCTGAAATCTCGATCTCCTTCTCCAGGTAATCATAGATTGTAGCTCCATAGTCCAGGTTTTGTTTGAATTGAGGCAGGGCAAAATCAATGATCGTGTTAATCTCTTCCATCAGGTGATCATCCTGAACGATTTGTTGGTATACCAGCTTTAGCTGTTCAAAATCTGCCTTGCTGATGTGTTTGGGAAAGCTGCTTTGCAATAGCTGCTTTTGGTTTTTGATCTCCTCCAGGTTTCTGAAATGAAATACCAGGTCAGACAGCTCAGGGTAAAGAGCATATCGGTCAAACTTCTCTTTCACCTTTTGTAAATACCCCAGAAGCAGGTACTTTTTATATTCAAAATCAATCAATCCTGAAGTAACCCAATCTTTTCCAAGTGTTTCCATAAGCATTAATTAAAAAAACTAAGTATTTAACGAATGAAAAGCAAAGAGAGATATACACAGACCTGAACGGGAGGTATGAAATATTGGCAGAATGTATGACAATTGAGGCGGTCAATTGCCAATGGCATGTATTGTGCAATTAAAGAGCTGTCGATTAAAAACCATTTAAAATATGTCAAAACTTAATATTAAGCCATTAGCAGATAGAGTGCTGGTGGAGCCGGCACCTGCTGAAGAGAAAACAGCTTCAGGTCTTATCATCCCTGACACAGCAAAGGAAAAACCACAGAGAGGTAAAATCATTGCAGTGGGCACAGGAAAAAAAGATGAGCCACTTACCGTAAAGGAAGGTGACTCTGTGCTCTACGGCAAGTACTCTGGAACTGAAATCACCATTGAAGGAAAAGAATACCTGATCATGCGTGAGTCTGACATTTTTGCAGTTATTTAATCCATCACAACAAACCCAAACAGAAAATGGCAAAACAAATATTTTTCGACACCGAAGCAAGAGAAAAGCTGAAAAGAGGTGTTGATATTTTGGCCGATGCAGTGAAAGTAACACTGGGTCCAAAAGGAAGAAACGTAATTCTTGATAAAAAATTTGGCGCTCCTACCATTACCAAAGATGGTGTGACAGTAGCCAAAGACATTGAAGTAAAGGACCCTATCGAAAACATGGGTGCTCAATTGGTTAAAGAAGTAGCTTCTAAAACTGCTGACACGGCAGGCGATGGTACCACTACCGCTACCGTCCTTACCCAGGCGATCTTCACTGCCGGAATTAAAAATGTGGCATCAGGAGCAAATCCGATGGACCTTAAAAGAGGGATTGACAAAGCTGTTGAAGCTGTTGTAGCTCATTTGAAAACTCAGTCAAGATCCATTGCCAACAACAATGAGATTGCTCAGGTAGCAACTATCTCAGCAAACAGCGACCATGAGATCGGTAAAATGATCGCAGCCGCTATGGAAAAAGTTGGTAAGGATGGTGTAATCACTGTAGAAGAAGCGAAAGGCACTGAGACTGAGGTGAAAATCGTGGAAGGAATGCAGTTTGATCGTGGATACCTATCTCCATACTTCGTTACCAACACTGATAAGATGGAAGCCGAGCTTGACAGACCTTACATTTTGATTTATGACAAGAAAGTTTCCAATATGAAGGAGTTGCTTCCTGTTCTTGAGCAGGTAGCGCAAACCGGCAAGCCTCTCCTGATCATAGCAGAAGAAGTAGAAGGTGAAGCTCTTGCAACATTGGTTGTAAACAAACTTAGAGGTGCACTCAAAGTGGCTGCCGTTAAAGCTCCGGGATTTGGAGATCGCAGAAAAGCCATGCTTGAGGACATTGCAGCCCTTACAGGTGGAACACTTATTTCTGAAGAGCGTGGTTATAAACTAGAAAATGCCACCCTTGAGTACCTGGGTACTGCTGAAAAAGTGAATATCGATAAGGACAACACCACTATTGTAAACGGTGCTGGACGTAAAGAAGATATCACAGCCCGCATCAACCAAATCAAGTCACAAATCGAGTCTACCACTTCTGACTACGACCGTGAAAAATTACAGGAGCGTCTGGCCAAATTAAGTGGTGGAGTTGCTATCCTGTACATTGGTGCAGCTACCGAGGTAGAAATGAAAGAGAAAAAGGACCGTGTAGACGATGCTTTACATGCTACCCGAGCAGCAGTTGCAGAAGGAATTGTTGCAGGAGGTGGAGTTGCACTTATCCGTGCAGTACAGTCCTTGGACAAAATCAAAACGGACAACGAAGATCAGGCGACTGGAGTTAACATCATTCGTAACGCCCTGGAGTCTCCTCTTCGTACCATCGTGGCCAATGCAGGTGGTGAAGGAGCCGTAGTGGTTCAGAAAGTGAAAGAAGGAAAGGATGACTTTGGATACAACGCCCGTGATAACAAGTTTGAAAACATGTTTGCAGCCGGAGTAATTGATCCTACAAAAGTAACCCGACTTGCATTGGAAAATGCAGCATCTATTGCCTCTCTCCTACTCACTACAGAGTGTGTAATTGCAGATGAGCCAGAAGACAAATCTTCCGCTATGCCTCCAATGGGTGGTGGTGGAATGGGTGGCATGATGTAACCAGCCCCAAACCTTTTCATTAGAAAGCCCGGTCCATTTTGGCCGGGCTTTCTTGTTTTAATGTCAAGCACCTGAAATTATTTAGGCCTGAGACCTAATTCCATTATTTGTCACAAATAGCTGTTTATCTGGTATTTACAAATTTTTACTTACTGTGCGACCTGTTTTTATTGTTCAATAATTAAGTTAAACAAAATGTTATTGGGGTAAACTATGGCTCTACAAAAGATTATTTTGCTCCATTCGAAGCCTATTTGGAGTTTAATACCGCTGTGGGGGTATTTGTTCCCTAATTCAGAGTTACGAGAAGTTATTCTTAAGCTTCTGCAAACATTTTAACAAATTGCGGGCGTTTTAAAAATGATCGCTAGCATTCGTCTACTCATGTTTAGAGTTCTCAGAGCTCTTAGCATTTACATCGTAAGCCCAATTGAGTATAACTGGTTTAAAGTATTCAAAGAGCAAAAAAAGCTAGGACTTGAGATCAATAGACAGATAAATCTATCTGTAATCAGGTTTGACCTAAATGGTTCATCACTAAAACCCAAGTTCAGATCAAATAGTAGCGATATTGCTGTTTTCAGGCAGATTTTCATTTTGAATGAATACATGCCCGCTATACAAATTCTGCAATCAGTAGGAAAAGTGGTTAAAAACATGGTAGATGCAGGGGCAAACGTCGGTTTCACTTCTTTACAAGTAGCTGCATTTTTCCCTGAAGTAAAAATTCTCGCAATTGAAGCTGATCCTGAAAACTATCAATGGCTAAAACAAAATTTGGAAACTCATTTCCCCAACAGAACTACAGCTTTAAATAGAGCCTTGTGGAGCACAAATGAAGCATTAACATTTGAGAATTCGAACAATACCAACTACTGGGCACGAAAAATGACCCCATCAGCTTCTCAAGGAGTCAATTCGATTATTGGTTATTCAGCTAAAGATATGCTTGATTATTACGGTGCTGAAACAATAGATTTTCTAAAAATTGATATAGAGGGTGCAGAAACTGAGTTCTTTAAAGATAAAGAAACAAGCCTAGAGCTGCTAAAGAATACACGACTGATGGCTATTGAGCTTCATGGAAACGAAGTTTTTGAAAGAGTTTTAAAAGATTTGCTTGTACTGGCTGGCTTTTTTTATTTTCACTCATCAGAATCTATTATTGCCTACAACAAGCACATTTATAGTAATAAACCATAGAATTATGAGAACAAATCAAATAACTAATTTAATCATTTGGATGATTAAAAATTTCAGGCATAGCTTAAGGTTATTTGTACTATTACCTTCATTTAGTCGTGGATTTCATTTTTCATTAAATCACAAAGTAGCATCACCAAAAAGTCACCTTAATAGGCCACATCAAAACGATTTAAGAACATTTTTTAACAGCCAACTTTCAGGTCGAGGGATATGGAAATGGGATCATTATTTTGAAATTTATGACCGATACTTAGCAAAGTTTCGTCATTCTGAGGCAGTCATGGTTGAGATAGGAATCTATAGCGGAGGCAGTTTGCTAATGTGGCAGAACTATTTTGGCGAAAAAATTAAGATCATAGGTGTTGATATTGAGCAGGCTTGTAAAGCATATGAAGGAGGCCAAATTTTTATTGAAATTGGTGACCAGGGTGATCTTCAATTCTGGGAAAAATTTAAAACAAAACACACCAATTGCGATATAGTTATTGACGATGGTGGGCACAAACCAAATCAACAGATTAATACTTTTATTTCTCTTTTTGATACACTAAACCCAGGTGGGGTGTATATATGTGAAGACGTGCATGGACAATACCAGGAATTTGCACAATTTTGCCTGGGTCTATCAGCTAAACTTGGCGAAGCTATTAGCATACCTAATAGCCTTAGAGTCAAGGCAAACCATCTACAAAGGGTAATAAAAGCTGTTCATATTTATCCTTATATGTATATTATTGAAAAACTAGAACAGCCTAGAGAAGAGCTATTCTCTCAAAAAAATGGGACCGAGTGGCAACCTTTCTACGACCGATAATGCTGATCTGCTGTTCGAACAATGGTTCAAAAAAAGAAACTGGAAACCATTCCCATTTCAAACTGAGGCCTTTCACCAGATTAAATCTGGCCATTCTGGTCTGCTGAATGCCCCAACGGGTAGTGGTAAAACCTATGCCCTTTTTATCCCATTGCTGGCAAAATTAGTTACTGAAAACCAAACGCCAGCAGGGTTGAAGATCATTTGGATCACCCCTCTCAAAGCTTTGGCCAATGACATCGCAATGGCCATGCAAACCGCATGTGACACCCTGTCTACCGGATGGAAAGTGGCCGTGAGAACTGGAGACTTATCCGGCTACGATAAAAAAAAGCAATTATTGCATCTACCTGAAGTACTTGTAACGACACCTGAAAGCTTGCACGTGATGTTCAGCGCTGCTCAACATGCTCAGTGGTTTTTAAATACCCAAGCGGTGGTAGTTGATGAATGGCATGAGCTGTTAGGCAACAAAAGAGGAACTCAAACCGAATTGGTGCTAAGCCATATCGATACCCTTCTGGATTCAAGTTCAAGGCCTCCCCTGCTTCGTTGGGGCATCTCAGCAACTATTGGCAATCTTGAAGAAGGATTACTGGCACTCATGGGTATAGGAACCGGGGTAATTGTGCGCTCTCAACAGGAAAAAAAACTAAGAATGGTTACCATTTATCCTCCTGAAAATGAAAAATTTCCATGGGGTGGTCATTTGGGCATCAAGCGTGTGGCTGAAGTTGCTTCATTGCTCAGCAAACACAAAATGCTACTTATATTCACCAACACCAGAGCTCAATGTGAGCTATGGTACAAAGCCCTTATCGAACATGATACTGATCTCTCAGGGCAAATAGCTATGCATCATGGCTCCCTGGACACTGAAATAAGGGCCTGGGTCGAGGATAAGCTTAAATCGGGCAAACTCAAAGCAGTAGTATGCACATCCAGCCTTGACCTTGGTGTAGATTTTCGTCCTGTTGATGCTATTGTGCAAATCGGTGGGCCTAAAGGCGTTGCCAGATTTATACAAAGGGCTGGCCGAAGCGGACACAGACCAGGAGAAGAAAGCATCATCTATTTTGTCCCAACACATTCGCTGGAGCTTATAGAAGCCTCTGCTTTGCGCAAAGCACTTGAAGAAGGCTTTGTTGAACAACGAATCCCGGTCCAAATGGCGGTGGATGTGCTAATACAGTACCTTGTCACACTCGCAACAGGAGATGGGTTTGATGAGCAAAAACTATTCTTAGAAGTCCGTAAGACGTACGCCTACTCCAAAATTAGTCCTGAAGTCTGGAGATGGGTGCTCAATTTCATTACGACCGGAGGTGAAGCACTTGAAGAATATCAGGAATATGCTCGGGTGCAAATGGTCAATGGGGTGTTTAAGGTTGTCGATAAGAAAATTGCTCTTAGGCATCGCTTGTCAATCGGTACAATAGTGGCCGACCCCTCAGTAAAAGTCAAATACATGAGTGGGCCATATATTGGTTCTATTGAGGAAAGTTTCATTGCCAGACTGTCTGAGGGCGACCAGTTTTGGTTTGCCGGCAAGTGCCTCAGTTTTGTCAAACTCAAGGATATGACAGCCTGGGTAAAGAAAGCGACCAAACCCAAAGGAATTGTACCGCAATGGATGGGAGGTCGCATGCCATTTTCATCACAACTGGCTTCTTTAATAAGAGAAGAGATCGAAAAAGCTAAATGGAATGAACAAGGGTCTGAGGAACGAAATTACCTTGAACCTGTATTTGAAATCCAAAACGAATGGTCAGAAATTCCTTCCAGTCATCAGCTTTTAATTGAGCAAATAGAAACAAAAGAAGGTTTTCATGTTTTCTTCTATCCTTTTGAAGGGTATGTAGTTCATGAGTTGCTGGCTGCCTTGATTGCGTTCAGGTTAGGATTAATCCAACCCATGTCCTTCTCTATGGCCATCAATGATTTCGGGTTTGAATTGCTTAGCGATCAGGAAATTGACCTGAATCAGGCATTTCAACAAGGCCTGCTGAATACTGAACATCTTGAAGAAGATTTGATAGCATGCGTGAACGACAGTGAAATGGCCAAAAGAAGGTTTAGGGAAATTGCCCATATCTCAGGCCTCGTGTTTCAGGGGTTTCCTGGTCAGCAGAAATCCTACAAACATCTTCAGGCTTCTACTTCACTACTTTTTGATGTGCTAAAAACCTATGATCAGGATAATTTATTGCTTACCCAGGCTTTTGGAGAAGTACTGGCTTTCCAGCTTGAAAAGGATCGACTTATCAAAGTTATAGATCGTCTTCATCAATTGCAGCCACTTATGGTTAAAACTGATAGATTTACACCTTTCTGTTTTCCGATCATGGTAGAGTTTTTGCGAAGTCGGCTGAGTTCAGAAAAATTAGAAGACCGAATTGAAAAGATGAAGCTTCAAAATAGTCTTCTCTAATGCCTAAAACGATTAAAACTGATAGTTGTCATTCTTTAAACTCGCTGTACTAGTGTACTTTGTTCCATTAAACGACAAAACATGAAAATCTTTTTGCCTACTGATTTCTCCAAACAAAGCGGCTACGCAGAGCAAGTTGCGGTCGCTTTTGCAAAAATGGCCAATGCTGAAATTCACCTGTTCCATAGCGTCAAAACGCCTGTAGACTGGAAAAAGATTAGCACCAAGGATGAAAACAAGTACCCTGAAGCAAAAAAACAGATCAGTGATGCAAAGGTTGAAATGGATGCCTTTGCGACTAAGCATAAGGAAATCAAAGTAACCCGTGATATAGGCTACAACCTCGCACATGAAGACATCCCAATGTTTGCCGAAAAAGAAAAAGCCGATCTCATCATCATGGGTGGACATGGGGAAAGCGGTTATGACGAAGAACATCTGGGCTCACATTCACGAAAAGTGTTGAGAAACACCCGTGTTCCTCTGCTCTTGATCCGTAAAAAACCAGCAAAAACACTCCCCTTAAAGATCATCGTAACAAGTGATTTTGATGAAAAATCAGTAAAGGAACTGCGAAAAGTAGCTGATACTCTTTCTTTTCTGAAGCCTGACCTTCATTTGCTTTTTGTTAACTCACCATTGCACTTTCAAAACAGTGATGAAACAGAAAAGCAGCTTCATAAAGCAGCTAAGCTAATCGGAGTTGCTCCATCGCATTGCCATATTTTCAATTACAGGTTTATAGAGGATGGCATTGAACGCTTTTGTGAACTGAAAAAAGCTGACGCAGTGGTATTTATTTCGAAAAGCAAGAAAAGCTTTTTGGGTGGCCTCAACTACAGCTACACAGAAAACACCGCCGAAATGGTGGATGTCCCTGTCTTTGTTTTTAAAGCGTAAGTAGAACAAACCCTTTTACATCAAAGCAGTTATATTTGATGTATGTTTAGGTATATCCTCTTTAGTCTCGCTTTTTTAATGAGTCAAATTACACTGGCCCAGGTGACTGGTAAAGCTGAATTTGACCTGAAAGGCTATGCAACTCATGCAGGCATCATGGTTACCTTTTGGGATGAATTCACTTTTGACTGCAAGGACACTGCAATTACCAAGGAGGATGGCTCTTTTGAAACTGACCTAAAGCCGGGCAATTATTATGTCTTTTACGAGGCCAATGGTTTTCAACAGTACCGAAATCCTGATGCTTTTATCCACAAAGACAAAACTGATCTTGGATCAGTAAAGCTTGTGCCCATTCTGATAGAGAACAACAGAAAAAAATGGAACCCTTACGGCGATAAGTGCGTCTGCAACCGTCCGCAGCATCATGGGACTACCACAGTTCCAACTTTTGGTGGAAACTAAGCCCCTAAAGTCCTATCAGTTGACAGGTTCGATTTCATTAGAACTATTAGATCAAAATTTTATTCTTTTGGCTCAGCGTGCCATGTTCTGGTCAAATGAACGAAGTTTGCTCCTCTCTGACCTACATTTAGGCAAGGCAAATCATTTCATTCGATCAGGAATTCCTCTGCCCACAGCTATTCACGAAGCTGATTTAGGCCGACTTGAACTCCTAATTTCTCATTTGCCCGTTCAGGAAGTTATCATTTTAGGTGATTTGTTCCACAGCGATGTGAAGGAGGAGATTGAAGGATTGAAAAGTCTGATGAACATCTATTCTCATTTAAAGTGGACCCTAGTGATCGGTAATCATGATATTCTAAATCAAGAGCGATATACCAATATGGGGTTTAAGGTGCAGTACCGTGTTCACAAGCCGCCATTCATACTGCAACATGAGCTTGAAATAGATTTCCCGCAGGAAGGCTATCAGATCGTAGGTCATATACATCCCGGCATATCAATCAAAGGCAAGGCTAAACAGCAGCTAACCCTGCCCTGTTTTTATTTTGCAAAACAGTATGCTTACCTTCCTGCATTTGGGAACTTCACAGGTTGTGTTCCTTTAAAAAGAAAAGTAAGCGATCAGGCATTTGCTATCACCTCAGAAAGAGTCATCCCGGTGTAAAAAATGAGTATGGATAGGAATTGGGGTTACCCAAAAGCGGTAAATAGTATTCAACAAGTCACTGGACTATGACAGATAGCGATGTTCTGGAGAAAATAAGAAGTGGAGATGAAAAAGCCCTTCAGTTTCTCTACAAAAAGTACTACCGGATGATGGTCAATATGGTCATCAAAAACAGTGGTACAGAGGACGAAGCAAAAGACATATTTCAGGACAGCCTGATTGTACTATGGCAGAAGGCCGTAAATAAAGAATTAGTTTTGACTTCAAAGATCAGCACCTATTTGTATAGCATTTGTCAAAACCTTTGGCGCAAAGAGCTTGAAAGAAAAAGCAGACTAAGTCACGAGGAAAGAGACAGAGCGGAGTTCCCTGATGATGACAGAAAGGAACGGATCAAATTGGTTTCTGATTGTATGGAAAAACTAGGTGAAAACTGTAAGAAAATCCTCACCTATTACTATTTCGAGGATCTTTCGATGCAAGACATCGCCGAGTTGATGGGATTTGCCAATGCAGATACCGCAAAAACCAAAAAGTACAAGTGTAAAAAAGAATTGGATAACATCATTCGAGCAAAGTATGCAGCCCATGACTTTCTCGACTAAATAACAAGAATGAAGAATTACTCATTTACAGAAGAGCAGATTGACCTTTTTTTAAAAGGAAAGGCAGACTCTGAGCTGTCTACTCAGTTTCATCAGGCAATGGAAGCTGACCCTTTGTTTAAAAAGGAGATGGATTTTTTAACGCAATCCATTGAAGGTATCAAAGCCTTCAGGATTAACCAGTTAAAATCAGGCCTTGCTCAAATCCCTACTCCTCCCCTGCAACCCTGGTATTTACAGCCTGCTGCATTATGGACAATTGGCACTTTCTCAAGCCTTGGCCTGGTTGCTTCAATTGCTATTATGCTCAGTGATAAACCTGGTCCAGACCCTCAGCCTGCGAAAGTTTCAGCCCCTACGGAGATTGTACAACCTACTGAAGAACCCAAAGCATCAACTGAGTTTACTGAACAATCCCAGCAAGCACCTGAAGATGGTCTTACACCTGAAACAAATGCAAAGAAGACATCTTCCCCTGAGCCCGTTGTAAAAGCGGAGGAAAAAGAAGTTAAAAAACGTAAAGAGCCAGGACAGCCTTCTGATCAGGAAGAATTAAACCCTCAGTTCAGTGGAGCTGATGATCGGGAAGTAGCCAGCACGCCTTCTTATACTGAATTAATTATTGAGAAAGCAGGAAAATACAACTTCCATTATCAGTTGAATGAAGGAGTGCTCACCCTTTTCTTAAAAGACCAGTCTGCACCTTACGAAGTGCTTGACATTAAAAAAGGGGAAAACCAGGGATTATACCTGTACTACCTGGGCAGATACTACGGATTGAATCCTACTCTGGATCAGATTAACTCTCTAAAGCCGGTAATGAGAAAAAATCTCATTCAGGAATTGGAGAAGTTTCGCAAGGGAGAATAGTTCCTCAATACTACTTTTCGTAGCAACTAAACCTCATTTGCTCTGGGGGTTTCTTAGTTCTGATTTGACAATTGGGTTATATTGCTCAAATTAGTCCATCTTGGCTGCTGACTGGTAGATAATGGAGGAAAGAAAAGCTGAAATCAGAAAGAAACTTGCTGTTCTGGGCCAAGACCTAGTCAATGACATCTTGGAGCATGCGGTTATCAAGGCGATTCCGGCCGGAAAAGAAATACTTAAAGAGGGCGAGTTCATCAGGTACATCCCCATCGTTCATGAAGGCTTAATTAAAGTTTTCACCCGCACACATGACAAGGAATTGCTTCTGTACTACATACAGCCGGCAGAAAGTTGCATCATGTCATTTTCTTCGGCATTAAGAAATGAACCCGGAAGAGTAGCTGCGTTTACCGAGCAAGCATCAGTACTTGTTCTACTTCCTGTCGAACGCTTGGGTTTTTGGCTTCAGGCATACCCTAGCTTTAATCTTTTGTTTTATGAACAGTTTAACCTTAGGTATACTGAGTTAATTCATACCATCAATCAATTGCTCTATGATAAGCTCGACAAAAGACTGATGGAGTACTTGCAGGAGAAACGGGATTTAAGCGGTAAAAAAATCATAAGCCTTTCTCACCGGGAAATCGCTCAGGAATTAGGCACGGCCAGGGAAGTCATTAGCAGGATAGTAAAAAAGCTGGAAAAAGAGAACCGGGTTAGACAGTTAAACGAGGGAATCGAAATTTTACAATAGTGGTGACCACAGTCACTGTTTGCTTCCTGTTGAGGCTGTAATTTTATCCCATCATATTAAACAACTCTTAAACGATAAAAACGATGAAAAAGAACATGGGCTCATTAGATCGTATCATCAGATCGATTATTGCTATTCTTGCAGTAGTACTTTACTTCTCCGGTGTGGTTTCAGGTACCTTAGGAATTATTCTGATTGTACTTTCCGGAGTGTTTCTGCTAACAAGTTTAGTCAGTATCTGTCCCCTCTATGCGATCTTTGGGATTTCTACTTGCCCGGTAAACAAGGCTTAAGAAACCCTTCAAAGCAAAAAACACATGCCTGAATACAGGTATGGTTTTTTTATTTTATGCAGGTTTGAATTGCTTACTTAATAAATGGATTGCTCCATTTTGCATCCGTGTAAATCGCAGTACCTGTAAGCATTTTCAAAAACGCAATTAGGGCTTCACGTTCGGTCTGCGTCATTTGAAGTTTTTGAGGATTTCCTCCTGGTCTTAACCTTGGATCCAAACTCGTATTTCCGCTAACTATAAAAATAGCATTGTAGTGATTCAATAAGGAATTAAGGTTGGTCATAGCTCCGGTATGCATCAGGGGTCCATTAAGGCTTCCATCTGCCTTCAAAATATCTCGGAGCGATGGGGATCTGGTAATTGTAAAATCGTTTCCACCGCCAATTTTGCTTACAATTCCATTGTTACCGCTATCAGGGTATATGTCAAACTCAGGTGCACGGTGACAACCCTAACAACCTAAACCTCCTCCCTGTCGGAGTCCTCCGGGTCCAAACTGTGGTGGCCCAAGGAAAAGCATCTTTCCCTGATTCTCCTGAGCTGTGAAATTGCTGAAAGGCATCATATCCGAACCTGCTGCTGCTCTGCCCACATCATATTTACTATCGAAACTCTGAATGCTGCGAACAAACTGAGACAAACACTCTCTCATTCGAGCTTCATTGATGATGGTATCAGAATATGCTAACTTAAGCAGCTCTTTGTAATAAGGCAGCCTTGCCAGTTTTGGAAATAAGCTATCAGATTGGGCCTGCCGATCAAACCACCGTAACCCATCTCAGCATGGTCTTGAATGGGCATTGTGGTTTGGATTTCAAGTGTTGCAGCTCTTTCATCCCAGAAAAAGCGGGGCTCAGCAGCAAATCGAGCATTCACCAAGCGCATAGAGTGCCTTCTGGTGGTTCCACCCTGAGCCCTTTTGGAAGCAACAAGTGAGTCGCTGAAGGCAAAGCGCTGAAAATGACAACTTGAGCAAGAAACCGTATTGTCGATGGACAATTGCTTGTCGTAGAAAAGAACCCTTCCTAAAGTAGCCTTCGCATTTGTAATCGGATTGGTATTCGTATTGCCTCTGGTGATGCAGGAGGGCTTTGTTTGCTGTGAGTAGTTCTCCTATTGGTTGAGCTTGGTATGATCACCGAAATACTCTTTGATCCCATCCTTGTTGCCTTGGCCTATAGGCTCAAGTGCTTCATCTTCGTTCTTCTCAGAGCAGGAGAAGAGGGTCAACATCAATAAAGAGGAAAATTAAGTATCGCATAGTATAGTTTAGTTAGTAAAGTTCGAAAGTCGAAGGTTTTAGCCAAAGCACCAATAAATGCATGTTATTCTAACGTCAATTCTTTGCTAAGTAAGTGTCAATGAATTGGCATGTTTGTAAATTAGACTACTTTGCAGCCTTAAAATCTCAAACGAAACATGAAGAAAATCATTGTATGCCTAGTCATTATGATGCTCAGCACCTGGAGCATCGGGCAGATTCAAACTCCTGTACCTAGTCCTGCGGCAAGCGTCTCGACCGTTGTTGGACTCACAGATGTTAAAGTAAACTATTCAAGACCCAAAGCTAAGGGTAGGAAAATTTTTGGTGCAGGTAAAGACTTCGTTGTGCCTTATGGCGAAATCTGGAGAACCGGCGCCAACCGTGGTACCATTATCAACTTTGCTGATGATGTGAAAGTAGAAGGTATTGCTGTAAAAAAAGGTGAATACCTGATTTTCACCGTTCCCAATTCATCCGATTGGACCATAATGCTTTACAGCGATATCAGCCTTGGAGGAAACACCGACAAGTATGATACCACCAAGCAAGCAGCCAAATTCAGTGTAAAACCTGAAAGACTTACAGAGCGTGTGGAAACATTTACAATCAATATTTCAGATGTTGCAGATAACCATACCTCTGCAAAAGTGCAGCTGGCATGGGAAAACACATCGGTAAAGTTCACAGTCGCTGTTGAATTTGAAGAGCGTGTCATGAAGTCAATTGAAGTCAACACCAAGGTGGCTCCGGGCAACTACATCTCAGCCGCTAATTATTATTTTGACAATGGGAAAGATCTTAAAAAAGCCCTGGAGTGGATCGATTTAGGGATCAGCACAGGCAATAAAGAGGCCTTCTGGAACATTCACACCAAAGCCAAAATCCAAAAAGCCCTGGGTGACAAAAAAGGAGCTATAGCTACCGCCACTCAATCACTTGAGTTGGCCAAAAAGGCCCCAAGTGATTTTGGATATATCAAGCTGAATGAGGAATTGATTAGCAGCTTAAAATAAACGATTAGCAAATCAATTATTTGAGAAGCCCGGTAACGGGCTTTTTTTATGATCGGTGCACCTCAAACAAGTCAATCCCTTAGCTTTGCACATTCATTCGTCCATGGAAGTAAGGCCAGAGCGCATCAGAAAGAAAAATCCAGGAAACTTCCCTTCAACAGCGGTTGTCATTAGCTTAAGCTTGTCTTTATTCGTGCTGTGCTTGTTTGGTTTTTTAGCCATTCATGCCTTCAGGCTTAGCCAGGTAATTCAAAACGAGGTCGAGCTGCAGATTTACCTTTCCGGAACATTAACTACTTCTGAAAGAGATAAAATCATCAAAGCCATCGTTCTGGAACCCTTCGTAGACCCAATTGATCGTGGAAATGCAGTTACTCTAATCACCAAAGAAGAGGCTGCTAAGGAGTTCATTCAGGAAACCGGTGAGGATTTCAGTAATTTCCTTGGAGAAAACCCGCTTAAAGACTTAATCAGGGTAAAGTTGAAGCCTGAATATGCTGACGCTGCCTCCTTATTGAAACTCAAACAGAACATTGAAAAAAGGCCCGGAATTCATGAAGTAACCTACATCGCTGGTCTTGCTGAGCAAATCAAAGAGAATCTTGTTAAAATAGGTTTGGTTGCAGCTTCCTTTGCAACGGTATTGGCCTTTGTGGCAGTGGCATTGATCCACAATACCATCAAATTGGCGTTTTTTAGTCAGCGATTTCTGATCCGAAGCATGCAACTAATTGGGGCTACACACGCTTATGTGCAGTGGCCTTTTTTGAAAAAAGCGATGATCAATGGGTTATTTGCTGCCTTCTTAGCCTTTTCCTTTTCTAAAATATTGGTTTTGACAGCTTATGAGCATCTGCCAGATCTCAAACCTTTGTCATACCCACCGTACGAATACATCCTCGGAGCTTCTTTGTTGCTTACCGGCATTTTACTTTCGGTATTAAGCACTTTGTTTGCGACCAGAAAGTATCTTCGTGTTTCTCTTGATGAATTATACTGAACTCTCATGAACAATAAGAACAAACTTGCATTTGGAAAAATGAACTACCTGCTAATGATTGCAGGCCTTTGTGTCATCGCTTTAGGCTATATCATCATGAGCATGGATCAGGAGGAATTTGGCTTTGGAGTGCTGGGAATTACGGTTGGCCCCATCGTGCTTACTCTGGGCTTTATCATTCAGTTTTTCGCCATTTTTTACAAGCCAAAGCAATCCTGATAGATGGATCTGTTTCAGGCCATCATCCTTGGACTTATTCAAGGACTTACAGAGTTTTTACCGGTTTCAAGCAGCGGGCACATTGAGCTAGGGAAAGCAATCCTCGGGGTAGAAATCAAGGAAAACCTTCTTTTTACAGTCATCCTGCATGGGGCGACAGCCTTAAGCACTATGGTAGTTTTCCGTAAAGAGATTTTTAACCTGTTGACCTCATTCTTTACATTCAAAACACAAACTGAAGAGTTCTCCTATGCCCTCAAACTGATCATTTCCATGGTACCTGTTGGTATTGTGGGTCTGGCATTTGAAAGTGAGATTGAGTCTCTTTTTTCAGGAAACATTTTACTGGTAGGTGCCATGCTGATGGTAACAGGCTTATTGTTGGGATATGCTTCCCGGGCAGAGGCCAGATTTGGTGAGTTGAGCTATTTCAAAGCCATAGTCATCGGGATTGCTCAAGCGATAGCCATTCTTCCCGGGATTTCAAGATCAGGCGCCACCATTTGCACCGGTCTCCTGCTTGGAGTTAAACGACAGGAAGTATCCAAGTTTTCGTTTTTGATGGTGCTTGCTCCCATCATGGGTGCATCCTTGCTTAAGCTGAAGGATTATCTTGAAGCACCGGCTGCGTCGTCAGAACTATCCACAACGGTCATTTTAGCAGGTGCGGTCACCGCATTTATATTTGGTTATCTAGCCTGTAAATGGATGATCCAACTGGTTAACCGTGGCCGTCTGCTGTATTTTTCTTTATACTGTCTGCTGGCAGGTGGTATAGCGATCTTATTTTCCATTTTGTAAAATGGCGTCCGAAGGAAGTGTTCTGCTTCTTGATAAACCCCTTGGCTGGACTTCATTTGATGTTGTCAAAAAACTGCGCTGGGCCGTAGCCGACAAAAAGGCAGGTCATGCAGGCACGCTTGACCCCTTAGCCTCTGGTTTACTGATCATTTGCACCGGAAAGAAAACCAAAGAGATAAGTCAGTTTCAAGAAATGGAAAAGGAGTATACCGGCACTTTTCTGCTTGGGAAAACAACACCTTCCTATGATGCTGAAACAGAAGTAACCGAAGAGAAAGACACTTCATATATAAAGCCTGAGATGGTAGAAGAGGTATGCAAAGGTTTTCTAGGTCATCAGGAACAGATTCCTCCGGCGTACTCTGCTGCAATGGTCAATGGCAAAAGGGCATATTCGCTCAGTCGCAAAGGAAAAGAAGTAATACTGGAGCCTAGGTCCATCATCATTTATGAATTTGATACCGACTGTTCAACCCTACCATTCATTCAATTCAGGGTGGTCTGCTCAAAAGGAACTTACATCAGAAGCCTCGTGCATGACATAGGCCAAAAACTAGGTTGTGGAGCCTATCTTACAGAATTGAGAAGAACACGCATAGGGAAATATAAGGTAGAAGATGCCAAAACACCTCTGCTCATGCTGGAGGAGCTCAAAGCACATGCAGGTTTATCGTGATATATCCGAAGTCAGTTTTGACAAAAAAGCGGTAGTGACCATTGGTACCTTTGATGGGGTGCATATCGGGCATCAGAAAATCATTACCCACCTGGTCGAAGAGGCCCGTTTGGAGGGATTTAATGCGATCGTTATGACGTTTTGGCCCCACCCCAGGCAAGTGCTTCGTCCCTATGACCCACCGGTTCAGCTGTTGTTCAGCCTTGAAGAAAAAATAGAAGCCCTAGCAGCTCTTGGTATCCATCACTTAATAATTGTACCGTTTACGTTGGCATTTGCCTCCACCTCAGCCAGTTTTTTTGTAGAAACTGTCCTGGTAAATACCTTAAAATGTGCCCGCCTGGTGATCGGTTATGACCATCATTTTGGAAAAAACCGAGAAGGGAATATCCAGTTTTTATACCAGATCGCCCCGGCCATGGGCTTTAAAGTCAACGAAATACCGCCACAGGATATAGATGATATCGCTGTGAGCTCTACAAAAATCAGACAGGCACTTCTGGGTGGCCAGATCAGGCTGGCAAACAGTTTTATCGGAAGGCCCTATGTGCTTGATGCCAAAGTGGTCAAAGGCCATCAAATCGGGAGAACCATCGCTTTCCCGACTGCAAATTTAGAACTCACAGAACCACTAAAACTCATCCCTGCAAAAGGTGTTTATGCAGTTGAGGTTGCTATCGGATCAGCAAGGCACAAAGGCATGATGAATATTGGACTGAGACCAACCGTAGGAGGAGAAGAATTGCAACTGGAAGTCCATCTGTTCGACTTTAATCATGATATTTACGGAGAAGTCTTACGGGTTTTTGTACACGAGCGGATCAGGGATGAGCAGAAATTTTCTGACCTGAATGCACTTAAAAACCAGTTGATTCAGGATCAAAAAAACATTATTTCCTATTTTGAATCAGGCAAACCATGAGTAATAAAGTATATCAAACAGCAGATGATGCACTTTTCGATATCCGTGACGGTGCAGTCATTATGCTTGGCGGATTTGGACTTTGCGGCATCCCCGAGAACGCCATTTCAGCCTTGTTGAAAAAAGGCACCAAAAACCTGACCTGCATCTCAAACAATGCCGGGGTCGATGATTTCGGAATAGGCTTACTTCTAAAAACCAGACAAGTCAAAAAAATGATCTCCTCCTATGTAGGTGAAAACGATGAATTTGAACGTCAATTACTCAGTGGTGAGTTAGAAGTTGAGTTAATTCCTCAAGGCACGCTTGCCACCCGCTGCTTGGCTTCAGGTTATGGCCTGCCAGCTGTATTTCTTCCTGCCGGTGTAGGCACCGAGGTGGCCGATGGGAAAGAGACCCGTGTGTTTGGCGACAAAACCTATTTGCTCGAGTATGCCTTTGATGCTGACTATGCCCTCGTAAAGGCTTGGAAAGGGGACAAATATGGGAATCTTATCTTTAGGGGTACTGCCCGTAACTTTAACCCAATGATGGCAATGGCTGGGAAAATCACCATTGCAGAAGTTGAGCATTTGGTCGAACCCGGAGAGCTCGACCCAAATGAGATCCACACTCCCGGTATCTATGTTCACCGTATTTTCCAGGGTAATGGCTATGAAAAAAGGATCGAGCAGAGGACAGTAAGACCCAGAACCTAAGGCTCCGTCAGAAATCAACTTTCATTTGAACCCATCATATACCGCAGCTCATGCTTGATAAATTTGGAATAGCAAAAAGAATAGCACAGGAACTCAAGGACGGCTATTATGTCAATTTGGGGATCGGAATCCCTACGCTGGTAGCCAATTATATTCCTAAAAACATATATGTCACTCTGCAGTCTGAAAACGGTCTGTTGGGAATGGGGCCTTTTCCTTTTGAAGGAGATGAAGACGCAGATATCATTAACGCCGGAAAGCAAACGGTTACCACACTTCCGGGCTCCAGTTTCTTCGACTCAGCCATGAGTTTTGGGATGATCAGAGCAGGCAAAGTGGATCT
Organism: Cytophagaceae bacterium; assembly: GCA_027488815.1. GTDB lineage: Bacteria > Bacteroidota > Bacteroidia > Cytophagales > JAIYAX01 > JAIYAX01. Next base: position 87,134 of record JAIYAX010000011.1, read on the forward strand.
CACCGTGTTGGGTGCAATGGAAGTAGCCGAAAACGGAGACATTGCAAACTGGAAAATTCCGGGTAAAATGGTGAAAGGCATGGGCGGAGCAATGGATCTGGTAGCAGCGGCCAAGAATATCATTGTGGCCATGCAACATACCAATAAGGCCGGAGAGTCGAAATTATTGCCTGCCTGTACCCTACCCATTACCGGTTTGCGCTGTGTGAAAAAGATCGTTACGGAGCTGGCCGTCATCGAAGTGTTACCGAACGGTGGAGGTTTTAAACTGCTGGAAAGGGCACCTGGAGTGAGTGTGGAGCATATCAGGAAGGCAACGGCAGGAAAGCTAACAGTACCGGATGATGTGCCAGAAATGCTGATCCATTGAGGCAAGAGGAAGCAAAATTCCCTATAAAAAGCTGCCTGTTGCTGGCAGGTGTTCTTCTTTCAGTACTACTTTTTGCCCAAGGCTATGTCTTTGGGTATGGCGACCTGGAAGAAATGAACTCGATCGCCATGAACATGGCCGACCCGACACTTTTCAGCAAAGACCTTTTCGTGCAGGATGCCTTGTTGATGGGCATTAATCATCGTAGTTTCTGTGCCTTCCTGATATCATTTTTGGGCTTAAGCCTGATTCCCTGGCTAGCATTTCTATGGTTTTTATTCAGCGCAGTATTGCTGTTGACAGGCTTGATCAAACTGGTCTCCACCACCACCCAAAAGCCGGTGATCATTTTTTTAGCCCTACTGGCTACCTGCCTCATCACCTATGACCTCAATCTTGGCGGGCACGATTTGTACTCCAATGGCTTCGGTGGCGCTTTACTGGCTGAAGGTCTGCTTGCCTGGGCCTGGTACTTTCTCATAAGGCAGCAGTACATACAAATGAGCCTTCTGAGCGTGGCGGCCACACTTGCTCATCCTCTTGAGGGAGTACAGTTTTTTGCCATTAGCTCCGCTTTGTTGTTGTGGTTGAGTTTTTCAAAAGATCGACTTCCCAAGGCCTGGTGGCTTTCCCTTCCTATTTATGTTTTTACCGCAGGTATTTATGTCCTATTCACCCATTTGGCTGTATCGGAGGGTCAGGAGGATGTGCAAGCCCATATCGACATGGCCTATTACTTCAGAAATCCTCATCATTTTGATATTTTGAGTTTTTCCAAAAAGGGTGCTCTGCTGATGCTCTTATTGATGGCTTTTGGACTGCCTGCACTTTGGAAGCAAAATAAACTGCTGGCAAAAGCCTGTATCATCGTGGTATTGGGGATGCTGGTTTACACTATCGGAACATTAGGTTTCAGGTTACATTTGGTCTTTAACACAGAGTGGTTCAGAACCAATATATGGCTTAAACTCTTTCTGATCATGGCCTTAGTCAAAAGACTTGAACCTTTTATTCCTGAAAAATGGAGCCGTTTAAAGCAATCTCATGCGATTCCCTTTTTGGCCTTGTTTTTAATTTCACTTTTTTATCCTGTGGCAGAAGACAGGCAATTCCCCTGGTTAGGAACGCAGAGGAAGTCACAGGAAATAGCTTTGGAAGCAAAAAATGTACTTCCTATTGACGCATTGGTGCTTTTCCCATTAAGTGTTAACGATTTTCGTTGCTTCAGCGAACGATCCGGTTACGTAGGTATGAAGGCAATGCCTGTGCGAAAGGAAGGTATGAGAATGTGGTACAAGCGGGTGAACATGGCCTTTGAGCAGCATTTGGGTACCGGTTTACGGGGTTTTAAAATGGTGCCTTCAGCTGATCAGTTTCTGAGGCAACTGACTTATAATGAGTTGATGAAACTTAAAAAAGACGGGGTTACGCACTTGCTCACATTTGCTGAGGTAAATTATCCGGGCCTGCGTAAATTAGCGGCCAATTCAGCTTATGTGCTCTATGAACTTTAAACGATTTCTAGCAGTCAGCCTTCTTCTTTCTGTTGGCCTGCTTTTTTCTAGCGGATGTGACCGTGATAAGGACGGCTCAGTGACGGACATCAACGTCTTTTCAAAAAATGATGACAAACAATTGGGTGCTCAGGTTGCTGCTGAAATAGACGCAAATCCAAGCCAGTATCCCCAATTAGACTCTGCCAACAATGTGGCTGCCTACCAGTACATCTATAGCATGAGGGATCAAATACTGAACAGCACCGATTTGCAATTCAAAAACGACTTTATCTGGCGCATACGAATCATTCGTGACGACAATACACTCAATGCCTTCTGCACTCCCGGAGGCTACATTTATGTTTACACCGGACTGATCAAGTACCTTGACAGTGCTTCAAACCTGGCCGGAGTACTGGCCCATGAGATAGCTCACGCAGATAAAAGACATTCGACCGATGCCCTTACCCGCCAATATGGCATTAGCGTACTTCTCCAGATTGTTCTTGGAAACAACCAGGGCACTCTAACTCAAATCGCCAATAACTTGCTTAGTCTAGCCTACAGCAGAAATGCGGAGACCCAGGCAGATGAATTTTCCGTACGTTACCTCTGCAGCAGTAGCTTCAATGCTGATGGGGCTGCGGGCTTTTTCCAAAAACTGATTGATTCAGGGAACAACTGTGCGACTGCCTTTTTTAGCACACACCCATGCCCAGATAATCGTGTGGCAAACATTAGAAATCAGAGGCTTACCCGAAACTGCGGCACCAAACAAGAGCCTTTGCAGCCGCTGAGTTATGCCGGGTTTAAAGCCCTTCTCCCTTAAAAAGGAAAAGCTGAACTTGCCTAGAGGCTAAGTAAAACGCCTACTTCAAAGGCAATAAAGGCCATCGCAACTAAAATCACGACCAGGCCTTCAACAAGTCTCAAAACCATCGGATTAGAGCTCGTTCTCAATTGATACATCATCTTTCTCATACAACGGTTGTTTTAAGTTTAAAACTTACATTGAACCAATTGGAACCGAATTTTGCAAAAGCCTTGCCAAATTCAAAGAAATGATTTTCCACATTCAACAGAATGTGAAAAGAGCGATCAATCTTTTAAAAAAATCTAAAAACTTACATGTAAAAAGACCGGAAAATGGTCGCTGTAACCGCCTTGATACCTTCGTCCTGCATAGGTTCTGTAGGGCCGACCAACTGATTTTTCTTGCTTGTCTTGCAAAAAATGAGGCCTAAATACTTGAAATTTAAGCACTTTCATCCTGCTTGAAGCGGCTTTTTGAGGCTGGTAATACAGAATTTGGTCAAACATATTCCATTTGCCACGGTACTCCAGGGAGCCTATGGAGTCGGGAATCCATACAGCAACTGAAGGGTTCTGCCATTTGGCCGTGATGGCCTGATTTAGATTTAGCAAGCTGCTGTCTACCGGATCATCGTTAAAATCTCCCATCAGAAAAAAGCTGGCTTCGGGCTGCTGAGCACGAATGGATTGAACCGCATCTTTCAACTGATTGGAGGCAACCATCCGCTTCGGAACGGTCTTTTCCTCCCCTCCTACCCGTGATGGCCAATGATTGACAAAAAAGTAAACTTTGGACTTGCTTTTCCACTGCCCACCCACCATCAAAATATCTCTGGAACCTTTTTCATTTTCCTCGTCACCTGTATTGACTGGAAACAATTTGGTTTCTGAGGGTTTGAAAACAGCTGCCTTATAAATGAGAGCCACATCAATACCTCTTGGGTCAGGTGAGTCAAAATGGATGATTTCATAGCCTTTGGTACTTAAAGCCGGGCTGAGCAACAGGTCCTGGAGCACTTTCCTATTTTCGACTTCACATACGCCCAATACCTCTGGTCCATCAGCATCCCCCAATTGCTGTATGACTTCTGAAAGGTTGGCTAGTTTTTGCTTATAGCGATCCGGAGTCCACTTTTTTTCAGAGTCAGGTAAAAACTCATTGTCGTTTGAATGGGGATCGTCATCGGTATCAAATAAATTTTCAAGATTGTAAAAAGCAATCGTATGAACTTTTGCTTTTTTGCCTTGCTGAGCAACCAAAGGAAAGAAGTTGATCAACACGATCAAGGATGAGGCAGCAAATCGAATGAACACTTTTTCCATGTGAGCAATTTGACCAGGATTTTCAAAAGCGAAAAACAAAACTGAATTTGCGCCTTCATTTATTTTCCACAAATGAAAAAATCAGAAATCACCTTTAGCATTACGCTTGATCATAACAATATTCCGGAAACGCTTAGCTGGCAAGCAACCGATAGCCCTGAAGGTGCAGCACCTCAACAGGTAAGAACAGTAGCCATTTCCATTTGGGATCACTTAAGCCAGGGCACCATGAAAATTGACCTTTGGACAAAAGAAATGGAAGTGCCTGACATGAAGCGCTTTGTGATTGATAGTATAGGTGGGCTCGGAGAATCTCTTAAAACTGCTACTGGTGATCAGTTGATGCATCAGCAAATCATGGCACTATGTGACAGTCTGATGGATCATGTAAAAAAAGAAGGGAAGTCTGCTTAAGCTCTTTTTTTGCCGGACTTAAGGTAGCCCAGCATCAGTTCAGCTGTAATTTTAGAAGCACCCGATTTTCCCATTTTAACTGCAAGTGTATCATAATCAAGCAATTGCTTTTTCCTAGTTAAACTTTCGGGTTGGATTTTACTCAATTCTTCAATCACTCTTTTGAGGTGGTATTCCTTCTGGATCAACTCTGTCACCACTGCGCCTTCAGCAATAAGATTGACCAGTGAGATATACTTTACTTTGATGAGCATCTTAGCTAAAAAATAAGAAATCGGACTTGTTTTATATACCACTACCTGAGGTACTTTAAGCAATGCTGTTTCCAATGTTGCGGTACCACTTGTGACAAGGGCAAGCTTACTTCGGGTAAGCACTTCGTATGCCTGATCATAGACTAGATGAACATTTTTCAACCCTAAAGCCGGGGCATAAACCTCTGAGGGCACATTACTCACCCCGGCGATGATCAGATGATATCCGGAAAAATGCTGCGCTAGTCCAGGAACCATTGAAACCATAGCACTGATCTCCTGATGCCTGCTTCCCGGTAATAAGGCCAGCCAAGGTTTGTCCTCGGGAAGTTGTTGCTTTTGAGGCATTTGAGGGTCTGAATGAAAGTCAGCAATGGCATCAAGCACGGGATTGCCTATATAGTCTGCCTCCATTCCGAATTTGGCAAAAAAACTCTTTTCAAAAGGTAGAATTACAAAAAGCCGATCGACAGTTTTTTTTAGCTTGTAAGCCCTGGAGGTATTCCATGCCCAAATCTTTGGAGTGATGTAGTAGTACACCGGTATTCCGGCACCTTTAAGCTTTGCCGCAAGGCGCATGTTAAATCCGCCGTAATCAATCAGAATGACTACATCAGGCTTCCATTGCCTGATCTTCTCGTTGGTAGCTGAAAGATAGCCCAGAATTTTAGGCAATTTGAACAAGACCTCGGCAAAACCCATGACAGCCAGACGTTCATAGGGTAGAAAAAGGCGGGCTCCTGCTTCAGTTGATAACGCTCCCCCAATGCCTTCAATTTCAGATTCCTGATCCTGCTTTCTGAGTTCTTTGATCAGGTTAGAGGCATGCAGATCCCCTGATCGCTCTCCTGCAACAAAAAAGTACTTCATGGTAGCCTATTTGGCACCACTGCTTTTTTCACGCTCCTTGTCCCTCAGGTAAAAATCAATCAGCTCAGAAATTCGGTCGATTTCGATCTGTTTGGCGATGATTTTCTTTTTGCTGTCGAGTACGAATACTCTTGGGGTAGCAGGGATATCATAATCTCTTCTGAATTCCGACTCATAGTTGGGATCCCATCCATTGATCCAGTCCAGATTCTCACTTTGAATAAAGTCCCTCCATTTCTTTTCTTCAGTGGCGATATCTATTGCAATCACTTCGATATCAACACCTTTGGCTTTCATTTGATCATAAGCCTTTTTCAGTTTGGGAGTCTCCTTTTTGCAATGCCCACAGTCGGGATCATAGAAAAACAACACCACAAACTCTTTGGGCAGGCTATACAAATTGACCTTGGTTCCTTTGTCTGTTGTCACCTTAAAAGGAGGTGCAGGCTTGTCAAGAAGCGTCTTCCTGAATTTGTTGGCCTGATCTTTCATTCGGTACAGGTTAGTCTCATCAACCCAGGAAGCAAGGCCTGTCGCATAGTATTTATCAACAATGTGCACATAAACTGCATCCATCCCCATCAGATTGGATTTTACATATTCATTGAGGATGTAGACCACCAGATACCTGAATATATCCGTTCCCGGACGGGTTTTAGAGATCAGGTAATCGGTTTCATATATCACACTATCAGGAAGTTGTAAAACCAGATTTTTAAGGTAATACTCTACTTTCTTGTTGAAGATGGGAGTGCGGATCAGTCTGTCATCCCCAAAGTCCATACTGTCAAAAAAATGGGATTTGAAATAACGGTAATTGAAAGAACTATCAATGCTGCCATCTGCTTTCCTGGGTGGATCTGGCACAATGGGGTCATCCATCATTTTGAAAATCTTGGAGATCAGTGTACCCTGGTTTTGATCGATCAATTCACGACGGAAAACCTTGAGCGCCGAGTCAATTCCACGCAACTGATTACGGTAATAAGCCATGGAATCAGGCAGAGATTCAAACTGCTTCAGCTTGTCGGTAATGCGGGCACCATCGGTTTGTATGCTGATGACTTTACCCAAATGCTGGTAAAAGACTGTATTTTCAACTGAGTTCTTGATCTTCATGGACTTGATCGGATCTTTTAGATCTGTCTCGATGCTGAAGGTCGGCTCGTTGATGATGACTTCGAAGTACGTTTTATCCGGGAAGATCACCAGGTAAATCCCTCCGGTGAGCGGATCCTTGCCCTTGAAAGTAAAGCGGCCTTTGCTGTCCACTCGTGCGCTGTCCTTGAGGTAAGTGGCTCCTGCGAAGTAATTACCCAGTTTTACGACAGTGTCTTGCAGACCTTTTACATAAAAGTCGTATTTGTAGCCCTGAGCTATACTCGTATGGCTCAGCAGAAAGGCAAAAAGCAGTAATACGAATAGCTTTACTCCTTTTGTCTTATCCAAAGTACTCCACATAATTTTTAGGTGTTTCAACTAATTTAATTCGATGCAATTTCGCCCTTGAGTTTTGAGCTGCCAGCTCTTTTTCAAGGATTTTCCAAATCTCCATCACCAGTATCTCACAACTCGCCAGCTTGTCTTTCATAAAGTCAACATCCAGATTGATGTTTTTATGATCCAGACGATCAACTATGCTGCTTTTAATGAGCTTACCCAATACTTTCAGGTCAATCACAAATCCAGTGTCCGGATCGGGTGTCCCTTTGACAGTGACGATCAGTTCAAAGTTATGCCCATGCCAGTTCTCATTGGCGCAGGGTCCAAATACTTCTTCGTTCTTCTCCTTCGACCAGTTTGGGTTGTAAAGCTTATGGGCAGCGTTGAAATGCTCTTTCCGGGTTACGAAAATCATCCTTGAATATGAGGTGATGTATAACTGCAAATATAGGCAGTAAGTTGGGCCAATGGTGATCCATGTGAACAGAACTCATGGATAGCGCAAGCTTTTCCTACCTTTGAGACTTATTCTTTTATCGATCATGATCATAGTTACAGGTGCAGCAGGTTTCATAGGTAGCTGCTTATGTCATTATCTCTCAAGTCAATTTTCTGAGCCTTTGGTAGCTGTCGATGACTTTAGCAGACCCGATAAATCAGAAAACCTGAATGGCCTGCAGCTTCATGCACGTGTGGACAGAGATCAATTTATGTCCTGGCTTAAACTGAATGGGGCAAACGTTTCCTTTGTTTTTCACATCGGTGCCCGCACTGATACAACGGAATTTGACATGGCTGTTTTTGAGAAGCTGAACATCAATTATTCAAAAGATCTTTGGAAATGGTGCGCCGACCATCAAGTTCCTATGGTTTATGCATCATCGGCAGCAACCTATGGCTTGGGTGAGCTCGGCTACGTTGATGACGAAGGAATAGTAGACCGGCTGAAGCCATTAAACCCCTATGGTGACAGTAAAAACCTGTTTGATCAATGGGCCATCAGGCAGGAAAACACCCCTCCTTTCTGGGCCGGATTGAAGTTTTTTAATGTGTATGGGCCAAATGAATACCACAAAGGCAGGATGGCCTCCGTCATTTTTCATGCTTTCAGGCAAATCGAAGCCACGGGGCAAATGAAGCTGTTTCGAAGCCACCGGGCAGACTACAGCGATGGTGGGCAAAAAAGAGATTTTGTATATGTGAAAGATGTGCTTTCTGTGTGCAGGTACATGTATGAAAAAAGGCCTGCGAATGGGATCTATAATTTGGGAAGTGGGATCGCAAGAACATTCCTTGACCTGGCTACTCAAACCTTCAAAGCAATGGAGAAACCTGTGCAAATCACATTCATTGATACTCCTGAGGATATCCGTGACAAATACCAGTATTTCACGGAGGCAGATATGGGCAAACTGATCAGATCAGGATACGAACTGCCTTTTCATTCGCTGGAGGAAGGTGTGCATGACTATGTGATCCATTATTTGATGAAAAACCAATACTATCGCTCATGAGCCCTCAGAATTGGCTGTTGATTATAATTGCTCTGGTCCTTTTCGATTTTGTCTGGAACACTTTTCTAGGGCTGTTGAATCAGTTATCTAAACCCGCACAACTGCCTCAGGAGTTGGATGGACTGATGACTGAAGCCGAGTTTGCAAACGCTCAGCGTTACCAAAAAGAACATTTCAATCTGGATCTGTTGTCCTCTTGTCTAGGCATTGGGCTTACGTTGCTAATATTGTTCAATGGCTGGCTTGGGGAATGGGCTGATTATTCCCGGACATTAATTACAAGTCCTCAGTTTTCATTCTTGTTGTTTATTGCAGTACCTGCCTTGCTTTCTGACCTTATCGGATTGCCATTTGCTCTATACTCAACTTTTGTAATTGAGGCCAAATACGGATTTAACAAGACAAGTCCCGGGCTTTTTGTGATCGATAAGCTGAAAGGCTATGCAATGGCCATGTTGATTGGTGGTGGTCTGCTTTTGTTGCTGTTCTGGTTGATCAGCACCCTTGGCTCCCAGTTCTGGCTTTGGTTTTGGCTCATCGCTTTTTTGCTTATCGTGCTGCTCAACACGTTTTATACTTCCTGGATTTTGCCTTTGTTCAACAAACTTAGCCCCTTGCCGGATGGTGAACTGAGAGATGCCATTGTCGGTTATTGCCAATCTGTGCAATTTCCACTCTCTCAGTTGTTCGTGATGGATGGCTCAAAAAGAAGCACCAAGGCCAACGCCTTCTTCTCAGGATTGGGTAAACAAAAGAAAATTGTTCTCTACGATACCCTCACCCAAGGCTACAGCACAGAAGAAATAGTAGCAGTGATCGCCCATGAAACAGGGCATTACCAAAAGAAACATATTTATCAGGGCCTGATTTTCTCCTCTCTTCAAATGGGTATCATGCTCTATTTGCTGGGATTTTTGATTGGAAGCACGGAGATCAGTCAGGCCCTAGGGGCCAAAGATGCCCATATTGGGCTCAACCTGATTGCCTTCGGATTGCTTTTCAGCCCATTGCTGATGTTGATCGGGCTGGCCGGCAACCTCATGAGCCGTAAGAATGAGTACGAGGCTGACCGATATGCCAGGGAAACGTTTGGCGCAAAGGCATTGGTCACGGCGCTCAAAAAACTTCACAAAGACAGCCTGAGCAATCTCAGTCCTCATCCGCTCTATGTGTTTTTCCATTATTCTCATCCCAGTCTTTTGCAGAGGATCAGGGCTCTGAACCAAGCCTAATGCCTGCAAGGATCAAGAAAGTGTTAATTGAGGCCTACAGCGGTCTGGCCAAAGAGGTATGGATACTTTCCGCTGTGATGTTGATCAATCGGGTGGGCAGTATGGTTGTGCCCTTTCTAAGCGTTTACCTTGCGGCATCCTTAGGCTACTCTTACTCTCAGGTTGGTTGGATACTGAGCATATATGGAATAGGGTCCATAGCCGGCACCTTCATTGGCGGCTGGTTGACGGATCGCTGGGGACATTACCGGTTACAATCCATCAGTTTGTTGTTGTCAGGGGTATTTCTGCTCATTTTGTCTCAGCTCAAAGACTTTTTGCCTTTGTTGATCGGTGTAGGATTGTTTAGCATCATCTCAGAGACTTTAAGACCTGCAAATGCCAGTGCTATTGCATTTTACGCCAAACCGGAAACACTTACCCGCTCCTTTTCCCTTAATCGCATGTCTGTGAACTTGGGCTTTTCCATGGGCCCGGCAGCCGGTGGTTTTTTAGCCTCTATCTCCTACCAATGGCTATTTTTGGTTGATGCCATCACCTGTATGGTGGCAGGCTTGCTCTTTATTTGGGCGCTGAGGCCTGCCAAAGGGGCGGATGGAAAGCGCTTGAAACATGAGATTGCAGCGAAGGCCCCAAACTCAAAAGCCTACAAAGATCTCCGATTTCTGTTTTTCGTTGTGATGGTCGTGCTGTTTGCAATCTCCTTTATGCAATTGCTTGTTACGCTACCACTTTATTATAAACAAGAGTATCAACTCAGTGAATTTCATATCGGCTTGTTACTTGCTCTCAATGGAGCCATCGTATTCTTTGCTGAAATGCTGCTCGTGTATCTGCTGGGTGAGAAAGTCAAGCCTTCCCGGCTCATCTTGCTGGGCACACTGCTCAATGGGCTTTCTTTTTTAATGCTTGGACTCTGGCAGGGCATTCCTTTGCTTGTGATGAGCATGGTCGTGTTGAGCATAGCGGAAATCTTGGCCATGCCCTACATGGCCTCCCTTACGGTGAAACGTGCCGGTGCGGGAAGTACTGGCAGCTACCTCGGCTGGTATGCTGCGGCTTACTCCATTGGTCATGTGTTAGCTCCACTTTTAGGAACCAATATGGTCAAATGGGCCGGATATGATGCCCTTTGGTACACTTGCTTTGGCATATGCCTGCTTTCGATGCTGGGTTTTTATGCCGTCCTGAAAAAATGGGAACCGGCCTATAAAGAAAAAGGCCTCTGAAAAAGAGGCCCTTTACGAGTATAACAAACTAACTTGATGATTTCTTAATCAGCTACTACCCTGAATTTCACCTCGTGCTTCACTTCTTTGTGAAGATCAAGTGTAGCACTGTAGTCTCCCAGCATCTTGATGTCGCCTTTCAGATTGATGTTTTTACGATCGATCGAAAAACCTCTGTTTTTCAAGGCATCAGATATTTGTAGGGTGGTGATGGCTCCGAAAATCTTGCCTGTCTCTCCTGCTTTTGCCGGGATTTCAAGCAACAGGTCTCCGATTCTGGCTGCAAGTGCCATAGCGTCCTGCTTGATCTTTTCCGCTTTGTGGGCTGCCTGCTTCACATTCTCAGAGATCACTTTGCGATTTGAGTCTGTAGCCAGAATGGCAAGGCCTTGTGGCAATAAATAATTACGGCCATAGCCGGGGCGTACCTTTACAATATCGTTTTTGTAGCCCAGTCCTTTGATGTCTTCTTTTAAAATCAGTTCCATGATTCAGAATTATTTAAGGCCATCAGCTACGTAGGGCATCAAAGCCAAATGTCTTGCTTTTTTTACCGCCTGAGCTACTTTGCGCTGGTACTTCAGGCTGGTACCTGTCAGTCTGCGGGGCAGCAATTTACCTTGCTCATTTACAAATTTGAGTAGGAAACTGGCGTCTTTGTAGTCGATATACTTGATACCGTTTTTCTTGAAACGGCAGTATTTCTTTTTTACTTCGGTGTTATGCACCGGTTCGTTTACGAGTGTCATGCGGCTACTTCTCTTACAGGTTTGTTTTTCTCAAATGCACCGGAACGTCTTTTTTCATTGTACTGCACGGCATACTTATCCAGTGTAGTGGTCAGAAATCGCAACACTCGCTCGTCACGACGATACTCGGTCTCCAGTACCGATACAGAAGAGCTTTTGCCCTTAAATTCAATCAGCGCATAAAAACCTGTGCTCTTTCCTTTGATCGGATACGCCAGACTTTTGAGACCCCAATTTTCATCGTTGATCAGTTCGCACCCCTGATCGGTCAATACCTTTTTGAATTTTTCGACGGCATCCTTTGTCTGTGCTTCGGACAAAACGGGTGTTAGGATGATGACCGTCTCATAGTTTTTGATTTGCATAAAAACCGTTTAAGACTTGTTTTTTTAAATGGAGCGCAAAGATAGTGCTTTGCTTATAAATAAAAAAGCCTTCCCCTAAATTTTAAGGGAAGGCCATGGGATGAACAGCTCAATTACTTCACAACAAACTGCTGGCTACCGATATTGGCTCCTTCGCAGAAGATCTCAACCGTGTGTTTTCCTTTCTTGTAGTCGCTTCCTTTTTTGTAGACAAATTCAACGTTGGGCTTACGGTTGTCAAAAAGGATGTCCTGCTTGGCGGTGTAATACATGTCGTTTCCGTCGGAATTAAAAGTTCCGGCACCGGCTGCAAGGTCGTACAACACCGCACCATCCGGTTCCAATAGTCTGAAATACAAGGTCTTGGTCTCCATCTTGGCGACTTTGTTATCCCCAATGTTGAAGTTGATCTTCAGGCGATCCAGGTCTTTTCCTTTGAACTCGATTTGGGTTTTGCTTTTGTTAAGGCGCTCCTTATTGCTCTTGGTTAACGCTGCCAGTTTAAAATTCTCAGCCCTCAACACAGAAGCCATCTCGACCTTCTTGTCCAGCTCTTTCTTCTCGGTGGTCAGCTGATTTACAGACTCGGTCAGTTTTACTTTTTCCTGTTTCAGACCCTGATTTTCATTGTTAAGCTGCTCATTGGCTGCTTTGAGCTGAGCGATTTCCTCGTCTTTTTGGGTGAGCATAAGTTTCAAGGCTCCGATTTCCTCTACAAACTTCTTGTACTCAGCACGTGCACGACGGGCATCTCTCTGGTACTTGAGAGCAGTTTGTTCCAGTTCACGCATCTTTTCTCCCATGCGGGTGGTATCACCGCCCAGCTCTGCGATTTGCTGAATTTTCATCTGAAACTCATTTTTCAGACTGTCAAACTCGGTCTTGAGGTCAACAATCTCAGCCTCCTTTTGTACGATGATGGTTTTTTGCTCTTTGTCTTTCATTGATCCCATGATCCATAGTCCGGCGTTGATCAGGGCAAGCACGATGATCAGGATTATGAGCAGAAGTCTTGATCCTTTTTTGGGTTGTTCGGCAGTGTTCATAGGTTTGTTTTCGCTTTTGATACTGGTTTAAGTTGTGGAATTAATCCGCAAATATCATCATTATCATGAAATTAACGAATTTGTACTATTGGATAACCTGCGCATAGGCCTGGCAGATGGATGGGTTTGTTGGCATTTAGAGAGCTTTCCCTTTTTTGTTCGCCCAAAAAAGGGAGAAAAAAGGGCGCAAACAGTAGAACCAAGCTCTTTAAGTGGCTTTAGGGTTGTTAGTGGATAGCTGATGTTTTAGACTTGAAAACAAGTGATGTGTTTGAAGGAGGCTATTCCCTTTTTTGTTCGCCTAAAAAGGGAGAAAAAAGGGCACAAACAGAAGAACCAAGCTCTTTAAGTGGCTTTAGTGTAGTTAGTGGACAGCTTATGATTTAGACATGAAAACAAGTGATGTGTTTGAAGGAGGCTATTCCCTTTTTTGTTCGCCCAAAAAAGGGAGAAAAAAGGGCGCAAACAGCAAAGCCAACCTCCCCGCTAAACGCTCTTTGCCTATGCTTGCAAGTACAGTTTCCGGGTGTTGGGGTCAGATGGTGGGCATCAATTGCCATCAGTATTTCATTTCTTGGATTTATTCGTTTTCGCTCCTCCGGAACCTGTAAAACCCCGCCTCCCACAAGCCTCGGTTGGCCGCTCTGCTGTTTGATCCCAGCCCACAAATTCGACTTCAATGCAGTTCATTGTTTATGACCTATTTATATTTCAATTGCAAGTCAATAGCGGCAATAAGAATGAATCACTCCACCACCAACTTATGCGTACTGCTCTCCTTGGCATTGGAAAATCTTAGGAGGTACAAGCCCTTGCTTAGGCGACTAAGGTCGATCATTTGCTGTGGCTCAGCAGTCAATATTCCGGTTTGCAGAGTTCGCCCTTGCAGGTCATGAATTTCATACTTGCCGGGACGGGAGTTTTGAAGGTAGGCATGCCCTTTGGCGGGGTTGGGGTAGATGGAAACACTAACCTCATGAATGCTTTCATCTGCAAATCCAACAGTTGTGTTCACTCCCCAAATCCTAGCAATTCCTGGTCTCCATATGTTGCCATATCGGCTAAATCTGCCTACAACAATTACCTTATTATCCGACTGTAAGGTTAAATTTTCACCTGCTCCAATTGGCGTCATAAACACATTGAAAGTAGTATCTTTTTGACCATTGCTTTGGAGTAAGTACACAATCAAGGCAGAACCATTTAGCGTGGCTGGATTATCTCCGGTAATATAGACTCTTCCATCGCTTAACGGTAAAATTCCATAAACTCCAGGAAATGCACTGGTACTTGGATTGGAAAAAATCGAAAAAGTACTGTCTACAGTTCCATCTACATTTAATCTAACCAGCGTATTGGCTTTTATTCCATTATAGTTGTTAAACCAACCTCCAATCAATAATTTTTGGTCTGCCTGAAGACTACTTGCCCAAATCGTACCATTAGCTCCAAAGCTTATATAATAGGTACTATCCAAAATGCCATCAGAATTTAAGCGAATTGCGTGGTAATTATTTAAACCAAGACTCGGAAAACGACCTATCAGTATGATCTTTCCATTTGCCTGAATGGCAATATCGGATACAAATCCAAGTGAATCAACAAAATAAGAAAATGAACTGTCAAATTGTCCATTTTGATGTAACCTAAAAATACTTTTTATTACAACAGATGAAGAAACAATAATTGTTTGAGTTACTACGATCTTCCCGTCTGACTGTAACGCTGCTGAACTGACTTTATTTGAATTCAAAGCAGGTTGAAACGTCGTATCCAAGCTTCCATCGATATTAAATCTGATAATCCCCTTTCCCGGAAGCCCATTTACCTGCGTAATTGTACCTGCCAATAAGACTTTGCCATCCGGTTGAAGAATTAAATCACTAAAGGAATTACCACTAAATGTATTTTTTGAGTTAAAAACCGTGTCTGGAGTTCCATTTTCTTGTAATTGAATAAAGCAACATTTTGAGATTCCATTGTAGGTACCAAACTCACCAGCAACCAAAATTTTTCCATTTGGGCGAGTAGCGACAAGGTTAACATAGCTATTAGAATTAAAACCAGCTCCAATAGGGTATTGATTGATGTTTGATAATATGCTGTGCGCAAAACCAAAATTGAAAGTGGTGTCTAACTCACCTGGTTGGCTGAATTGAGCTCTTGATTCTATCCAAAGAATTAAAATCAAGCTGAAGATAAATAGTCTTTTCATGATGATGGAAACAAGTGATTAAGCTCGACTTTGTTCCTTTACTCAAAATTCACCTTACGTTAATCTATATGCAATAATTTCTTTTCCCGATTCTCGGGCAAATTTTTTAGTGAAAACAAGGGAAAATGCCACAAAAAAGGCCTCCAGATTTCCTGAAGGCCTTTTTCCCAATAATCGCTAAGTGCGTTTTCTACAAAAGTGCATTCTGATTATTTCAGAAAAAAAGAAAACCAACCTCTTGCTCTACAGCTCTGCCTTCCTATCCGCTAACTGCGTAGAAAAAAGTGCTGCCTGTTCATTCCTTTTCGCTTCATCAACACCCCCATCCTACCCAGATCAAGCGAGAGGTCAAATACATCATACTTCCTTATTATATCCCAGGCTTCCTGCATTCCGGGTGACCAATGAATATCGTCCAAAACCAGCACTGCATGTTCACTTAGTTTTGGGATCAGGGCTTCCACATAGGCAAGGGTGGGCTCCAGTCGATGATTGGCATCCAAAAACACAAAGTCAAGCTCAGGCAAATGGTGTAAGTCGGAGTGTAAAAAGGCTTCGATGGTTGTGTGGAAAAGTTTAATGTTTGTCTTTCCTTCCTGTTCAAACAGTTTCCTGGCTCTGAGGGCCGTTTCCTGATCTCCTTCAAGAGTGTAGATTTTAGTATCGGGACAGGCATCGGCCAAGAGCAAGGTGCTCAGCCCCAGTGAGGTTCCAAGTTCCAGTATCACCCTAGGCCGGTGAAATGCTATCATTATGGCCATACGTTGTCTCCAAAGCTCAGGCAGTTCCTCTCGTTGCAGAATGATCCTTGTAGATTTAAGTCGATACCCTCCTGCCCCAAAATCCCTCACCCGAAATGGTCCTCGGTCTTCTAGAAGGATTTCTCTGCGCTGCCGGTCTTTTTTGACAAGTTCCATCGGGCATCTGGACTTGATGACCGATCCATACCATTCAAACAAAAAGGGAGAATGCAATCCATGCTCATCAACAGCTCTTAAACGGTGAAGAATCCAGGCCTGTAGCCTGAAAACCAAGGTACTAAGCCTCAATTGAGTTTAAATGGAACCACCATGGTGAATTCCGGGATGTTGACCTTAAGTTGCTTTCCATCTACTACCCTCTCCATCGTATAGTAGCCGTACATTTTACCCAGCCCTGACTTCAGGTTGCAACCTGACACATATTCATGGCTTTCACCCGGCTCCAATACAGGCTGTTGACCAACTACGCCTTCTCCTTCTACTTCTCTCACGGTATTGTTGGCATCATGGATAAACCAGTGCCTCCTCAACAGTTGAACGGTGTATTCACTACAGTTTTCAATTGAAATGCGATAGGTGAATACAAAATGCTGTTGTATAGGTGATGAATAGTCCGGTAGGTATTCGGTCATCACCGACACTTTTACTCCGTTGGTAATTTCGGTAGTCATGTGTCTAACCTGGTCATTAACGTGTTAAAATTAAAAAATAGTTGATCAGCAACCAATCTATATGTTAGAACAGTAAAAATTAACTTTGGGTTTATCTATGGGTAACGAACGCATAAAACTGGACCCCGCCTGGAAGCAATTGCTTGATAATCAATTTGATGAGAGCTATTTCAAAGAGCTTATCGGGTTTGTAAAAGAAGAATACGTAAGGTCAAAAGTGTACCCTCCCGGCCGATACATTTTCCGGGCTTTGGACCTTTGCCCCCCTGATCTGGCTAAAGTGGTGATCCTGGGACAAGATCCCTATCATGGTCCGGGACAAGCAAATGGTTTGTGCTTCAGTGTAAACGAAGGCATTCCTCATCCGCCATCCCTGCAGAATATTTTTAAAGAGCTGGCCCGGGATCTCCAAAGTACCAAAAGAGTATCCGGCGACTTGGGTGACTGGGCCGCTCAGGGTGTCTTGCTGTTAAACGCTACCCTGACTGTGAAGGACTCTCAGGCAGGCAGTCATCAGGGCAAAGGTTGGGAGAGTTTTACCGATCAGGTCATTCAACGCCTGGCAGCTCACAAAGAGCATCTCGTCTTCATGCTCTGGGGCAGCTACGCTCAGCAAAAGGCAGCACTGATCGATCGGAGCAGGCATCTGGTACTGGAGTCAGCACACCCTTCGCCCTTCTCGGCACACCGGGGATTTATGGGCTGTGCACATTTCAGCAAAGCAAATGCTTATCTTGCAGAGCATGGCATTAAGCCAATCGAATGGAATAATTCAACAGGATGAAATACAAGTTTTTAGGTAAAAGTGGGCTTCGGGTTTCTGAGCTATGCCTCGGTACCATGACCTTTGGTACAGAGTGGGGATATGGAGCCGATGAGGCAGAGGCCATTCTTCAAATGCAGGCTTTCACTGAAGCGGGTGGCAATTTTATTGACACGGCAAACCGGTATACGGAAGGCAGCTCTGAGCGTATCATTGGCAACTTTATCCAGTCGCAGCGGAATAAATACGTTATTGCCACCAAATACACCCTTTGGAACAACCGTGAAGACCCAAATGCCCACGGGAACCACCGTAAAAACATGGTTCATTCCCTGGAAGGCAGCCTGCAACGGTTAAAAACCGATTATGTTGATGTGCTCTACCTGCATATCTGGGATTTTACCACTCCTGTGGAAGAAATCATGAGAGGCATGGACGATCTGGTTCGATCCGGAAAAGTTTTGTACGTAGCGATTTCCGACACTCCAGCCTGGATCGTTTCACGGGCTAACACCCTTGCCGAATGGAGGGACTATGCTCCATTGCTGGCACTTCAATGTGAACTAAGTCTTATTCAGCGTAGTCCGGAGCGGGACCTCATACCGATGGCCGATTTTTATGGGATGACAGTGACCGCCTGGGCGCCCTTAGCGGGAGGAGCCTTGAGTGGTAAATACCTCCATGCCGACGCCAAAGGAAGGGTGCCTGAGCACAGCCTTCGGCGCAGTGAGCGTGCCAACCAAATCGTGAAGAAAGTGGTGGAGATTGCCGGCGAAACTGAGATGAGTGCTACTCAGGTGGCTTTATGTTGGCTGAGGCAGAAATACGCCAATGTGATACCCGTGATCGGAGCCCGAAATACCCTTCAATTGAAAGAAAGTATGGCTTGTCAGGATAAAAAGCTAACTGAGCAGCACCTCCAAAAGTTAGATGAGGTGTCCCGAATAGAACCCGGCTTCCCTCACGACTTTCTGCAAAGCGATGGGGTGAAAGATGCCACATTTGGAGGTTTGATCCATCGGCTGCAACATGACCGATTCCCCAAACTTTGATCTGAGCCAGCTTCGGCAACGACTGCAACAGGCTGCTGATGAGGAAAAAAGGGTTCAGATGGAAAAATACATGCGCTCGCTTTTTCCGTTCATGGGCGTACAAAAGCCAATTCGTCAGGAATTGACCAAAGACTGGATCCGACAGCAGGCCAAATCCGAAACGCTTTCCCTACGAAAAACGATAAAAATCCTCTGGGAACAACCTGAGCGTGAGTTCCAGTACATCGCCATGGACTTGATGCAGCAGTCAAAAAGTTATCAAGCGACAGACTGCCCGGAATGGCTCATGGGCTACGTCCGGGATAAATCCTGGTGGGACACGGTCGACTTTCTGGCCTCTCATCTGCTTGGAAAGCATCTGTTGCTTTTCCCCCAGCTAAAAGGGGACTTGCTACGCAATTGGGGCCAGCATGAGGATAAATGGGTATGTCGGAGTGCCATCATTGCTCAGCTAGGCCATAAGCAACAAACAGATCTGGATTTGCTTTCCGAGCTCATCGAACTACACAGGGGAAGTGGGGATTTTTTCATCCAAAAAGCGATTGGCTGGGCCCTGAGAGAAGTCGCTAAGCGGCAGCCAATATGGGTGCAGGACTTTTGTGACCGCCATGCGCTGAAACCCCTCAGCCGAAGAGAAGCCCTAAAAAAAATTAAAAACTAAGTCCTAGCTGTTGAAAATTCAATGATCTGATTTTCTGACAGTTAAAAGTTGATGGATTTTTTCGTTTACCGCCTCTTTCTTACATCAGCCTTTGCTTCGTATCTTGTTTGTGCTTTCCTCTAAAAAGGGATAAAATTTGTTAACAGTTTCTTTTTTGGCGATTTAGGTATCAGATTGCTGCTGAACCAATCACCTTAGGGGAGTAAATGATATTAACCGGTATAATTTCTTACACGAGCAATTATGGATGGACCTGAAGACAAGGGCGGACAAAGTGTAGATGAGCTCAAATTGCTCATGCAAAAAACCAGTATCGCCATTGCCAAAAACAGGCAATCGCTGGAGATCACCCGTGTGCAAATAGAAAAAACCCGGAAGGCCCTTGAGGACAAAGAGAACTTTGGGCAAATACAGGAACTGGTAGCAGAAAACAAGAAACTGATCGAACAGAACAGACTGGAAATATCGGAGATGCATCTGTTGATGAATGAATATCAGCAGGCTTTTGATGAGCTTCGCAGACGACAATTGCAAATTCAACAGTCCTCTTTCAAGCTGTTGCCTTTGGCTGAAGAAAAAAGCATGTTCATCCGGAGAACACCTTCCGTTTTCGAAGACCTTGATTACCTGGAAAGCCTGCTCAGGCACTATGAAGCCAAGGAAGATTATGAAAGCTGTGTGCTGATACGGGACAGAATCAAACTGCTCAAAAACGCTGCATAAAAAAAGAAGGCCTCTGAGCCAGCCTTCTTTATCTTTAAATCAATTAATCAAATAGACTATAGTGGCGTAATCAGGGCCGCTACAGGTGCCGTTGTGATTGCTTTCAGGAAAGTCACCATTTTATCGCTTTCTCATGGACTAAGGTCTTTATTCAATTGAAATGTTTGTCCAGACTTAACAGAAGGCATTTTACTTACTATTAAATAAGCAATCCTAATGAATGTTAAGCCTGAAGATTTACTCCTTACGCCTATTCCATTCTGTTCAGATGTGGACAAATCAGCTCATCTATGAATGTCATCTCACTCCAGGAATTATGTCCTCAAAACGCCCTTTGCAGACCCTGAGCTTTACCCTGGAAATAGAATAAACTGATAGCTGTTTGAAGCAAAAGCCTGGAAAACTGTCTCCAGTTTTTTATTCCAAAAGTCTTCGGAATCGTCTACAAAACCTGTCTTTTTTGAAACATCAATGACCAGCGGTTTCCACTCTATCACCAATCCTTCCTGAGGAAAAGAGGTTGACGACAGCCAAATGCTCGTAGGCAGATGCAAGGACATCGCTGCTTCAAGCCAGCCCTGACGACCATCGGGCATATATAGGCTATGCATATCCAGCATGAATTGACCTCTGATTCCTATCTCAAGGTCTCTACGGGTTTGTTCTGCAATATGAAATTTTCCATAATGAATGCGGATGCCTTGGTTTTTCTCAAACAACTGGATCTGAAAACTGAAGGTATCCGCAGTTGACTGATAAGTAAAGAAGTCTTTAAATGAGGTCTGCACCCACTCGATCACAAATACACGTTGCCCCGGTTGACCAAGACACTTGGAGCGTATCTGGCTAAAACTCCTCTGTTTGACCTGATGGGGGGCCAGGTCGGTTCCCATTGCCGAGATTATTCCTTCTACATCCGTATCAGTCAGTTGACTGAGCGGCCTGGCAGAAAGCACATTAAACTCATTGGAATGACCGAATGAAACAAATCCGTTCTCATGAATGATCAAGCTGTCGTATCCTTTGCCGTTGAAATAGAAACGAAATCCGATTGGAGTATGGTTCTGATACACATAGTCATCAAACAGCGGGTACCGGGTGGCTTGGGGACTGTTTGCAATTGATCGGTAGGGCAATTTGTGTATTCGGTGTTTGTATGCCGAGACTTCGGTTTGACCTACAGTTAAAATACCCAGGAGCAACAGGCTGAACAAGGGTAAGTAAAGATATGTGATGTACGTTTTCATGATGCTTTGATTTGTTGAAGCAAATCAATCTGATCAAAGCCGGGCCAAAAAAAGGAATGCTATGAATGCCTCTGAAACAGGAATGAGCGCCTAAAAGGGCTGCCTCAATGATGTGTGAACATCAAATAAAATCTTTGCTTTGTGACACCAGCTCAGCCCTGTACAGGGTTAGGATGCTTGACTTAGAGACGAAGCCCATGTACTTTCCATCCTGTACTACGGGCAAGTTCCAGGCTCCGGTTTCTTCAAACTTTTTCATGACATGCCCGATGGAACTCAAGGCCTCAAGGCATGCCGGAGGTTCCTGGCAGAGTTCAGCAATGCTGTATTGCTCATACAACTCTGGCTTGAACATCAAATCTCGTATACCTTCCATCAGGATAATCCCTTTCAATTGTTGACTCTCATCAACCACCGGAAACACATTGCGCTTACTGATGGAGATGGCATGAATCAAATCTTTTAACCGACCTTCAAAAGGCACAGGGTAAAAGTCAGTTTCCAGAATTTTATGGAGTTGCAGGTTTGCAAGGATGTTTTTGTCCTTGTCATGGGTGAGCAAATGTCCTCTTTTAGCCAGTTTTCGCTTGTCCAGCGGGAAAGGTTGTTTGTATTTGACCAAAGCAAATGTACTGACAGAGACCAGCATTAAGGGCAGAATCAAGTCATATCCCCCTGAAATTTCGGCGATCAGAAATACCCCAGTCAAAGGGGCATACATGATTCCGGAAACCATTCCCGCCATTCCAACTAAAGTGAAGTTTGAAACCGGAAGCTTAATCCAGCCAGTGGCATTGATCAGGCTGGCGAACAAGCAACCAATTAATGCTCCACTAAACATGGAAGGTGCAAAATTGCCGCCATTGCCGCCTGCATTAACTGTCATCGCCGCTGCAATCACTTTGAAAAAAAGCAGCAAGCCCAAAAACAAGACAGGTGCAAAAGGTTGATTGACCCAGTCAGAGAAAAGGCTGGCCTGAAGGAATAAACGCAAATCTCCGGTTGCCATGACTTTAATATCCTCATAACCTTCTCCAAATAAAGGAGGGAACAGCAAGCAAAGTACACCTAAAGCTACCCCACCGATGATGGCTTTAATATAGGGTCCTCGCTTTATCCTAAGGAAAAAAGCCTCTACCCCTAGATAAACTCTGGCATAATACAAGCTGAATACACCGATGGTAAGTCCCAGAGTTAGGTAAAAGGGTATATCATGGAGACTGAAAAATTCCTGTAATGAAAACCGGAAAAGGGCCTCTTCAGAAAGGAAAAATCTGGAACATAATGCCCCCGTAATGGCTGAAAGTATAAGGGGGATGAGTGCAGATACCGTAATATCAGTTAGCAACACCTCAATTGCGAACAAAATACCTGCTATGGGTGCGTTAAAAACCGCAGCTACGCCCGCTGCCGCCCCGCAAGAGAGCAACAAGGTTCGATCCCGGTAGTCGAGTCTATAACTATTGCCATAATTGGAGCCAATGGCTGAGCCCGTCACCACAATGGGAGCCTCCAAGCCAGCGCTACCTCCTAAGCCCATGGTAATAGCACTGGTAAAAACCTGAGAATACATTTGCTGAAATGCCAATAGACTAGAACCTTTGGCTATGGTATAGTGTACATAAGCCGTCCCCTTCTGAAAACTTGATTTGAAAAAGGTCTGAACTACAAAGACCGTCATCACAATGCCAAGCGGCGGTAAAACCACATACAAATAACCTTGGGTAGTAAAACTCAATCTTCTGGAGATCAAATCGTGAATTAGTGAGACCATTGTTTTGAGGCAAACGGCAGCCATACCGGCACTTAGCCCCACCAAAACTGCACTTAGCAAAAGAAACTGCTTGTCATTGAGATACAACTTTCTCAAATGATTGAGGTAAACATGCAGTTGGTTAAAAACTTTCTTTTTCCACATGTCACACAGGGTCTACATCAAATATAATCTCTGCGGTACGATAACCCTGCTGCTGTTGCACCTTCCTGCAGGCTTGATATAGCTGCCATTTGAGCTCATGAAGCCCTTTTTCTTCTCTTTTGATCTTGATCAGAATGTCCTGAAGGTACTTGTTCTTCAACCTGGCAATGGGTGGTTCTTCAGGTCCAAGTAGAACAAGTCCGGGATGAATGGCCAGATCCCGGGCCAATATGTGTGCGCAGCTTTTACAGGTTTCTTTGTCCTTGTGTTTGATCGTAATCCTTAACAAACGGGTATAGGGCGGATAACCAAATTCTTTTCGCTCAGACAATTGTTCATCCATGAAGGCCTCCACATCTCCTTTGTGGAGTGCCTGATACACTTCATGCTCCGGGTCAAAGGTCTGAACGATGACCCTACCCGGCAAGTCAGCCCTCCCTGCCCGGCCGCATACCTGCATGAGGGTTTGAAACGTATGCTCCTGGGCCCTGAAATCCGGAAAAAACAGTAGCCTGTCAGCGTTGATCACTCCCACCAAGGTCACATTAGCCACATCCAGCCCTTTGGATACCATTTGTGTACCGATCAGAATATCCGTTTCGCCACTGTTTAAATGCTCTAAAATCTGCCTGATAGCATGTTTGCCACGGGTTGTATCTGTATCCATTCTTCTGATTTTTGCCTGAGGGAAGAGCACCTGCAAATGCTCATCCAACTGCTCGGTACCATAGCCCACCGTTCGGAAATCCTGATGCATGCAGACCGGGCATGATGCCGGAGGCGTGGTTCGGTATCCGCAATAATGGCAACGCAATAGGTTGATTTGCTGATGATAGGTGAGGCTTACAGCACAGTTTTTACAGGTAGGGATGTGCTGGCAATGCTGGCACTGTAGCCAATGCGCATAGCCTCTCCTGTTATGAAAAAGGATGGTTTGCTGCTTCTTTTCGAGGTTGGAGCGAATGGCCTCAGTAAGTGCAGCCCCAAACTCAAATTCAAGACGACCTTCTCTCCTGTCTAAGCCCAAGTGACTGAATACCAGATCAGGCAGAGGTCTGTCATTGTAGCGCTCCAAGAGGTTTACCTTTAGCCATTTGCCTGTTTTGCAAAGCAGCAGGCTTTCCGCTGAAGGAGTGGCCGAGCCCAATAAAACCTTAGCTCCATGCAAGTTCGCCAACATCAGAGCGGCATCACGTCCATGGTACCTTGGTGCAGGGTCTTGTTGTTTATAGCTGCTGTCATGCTCTTCATCAATGATGATCAGTCCCAACCGTTCAAATGGCAGGAAAACTGAAGAGCGCACACCCACCACCAGATCAAATCTGCCTGCTTGCAGGCCATGATAAAGCTCCACTCTTTCATTATCGCTAAACCGGCTATGGTAGACCCCAAGATAAGTTCCAAATCGCTGTTGCAACCGCAATGTAATCTGAGTGCTCAAGGCAATTTCCGGCAGCAAATACAACACCTGCATACCTGCATCCAGAGCTTTGCTGATCAGATGCATGTAAATCTCGGTTTTGCCGCTTCCGGTTACTCCATGAAGCAATACCGTTTTTTGATGACTGAAACCTTCCTGAATCTGATCCAAAACCAACTGCTGAGAAGGCTTAAGCTCCGGCAATGGCAAGATTGGGCCACTGTAATCAGCCACTCTGGACCTTACTTTGCTTTTTTGTACCAACACTTCCTGCTCCTTCAGTTTGTCTAAAGCCGAAGACGATAACCCAGCCTCTTTTAGTTGAGACTTCATGATGCCTTCTTGCCATTGCCCCCGCAATTGCGACATCATCCATAAGACCATATCCTGCTGCCTTGGCTTCTTTGCCAGTGCTTCAATCAGGGCTTCAATCGCATCAGGATCCTGGTATTCGGAATTAAAATAGATCCATTGCTCCAATGCCGGGCTGTATTTATCTTCCAACTCCTCCTGCAAGCGAATGGCTCCTTGTCGCACCAAAGCTTTAACCACCTGGCTTATATCGTTTTTTTTCAGCCACTTACATGCTTCAGCATAAGTCAGAGGACTCTTTCGGAGCTTATGGAAAAGTAAGTCTTCTGTTGGTGTTATAATGACTTTTGAAGGATCAAATACTTCCTCGGCATACAGAACGGTTCCAGAGGAAAGTTTTAGGCCTGCGGGCAAGGCTGCCTGAAGCACATCTCCCCTATTGGCCAGGTAATAGCCTGCTATTCGCTCCAAAAACTGCAACTGATAAGAGTTAAGGACAGGCTCTTCGTCTAGCAGTGCCAATACTGATTTGATGGATAGGCCTTCCACAGGTTCTGCTATCAGGCTAAGAATGACCCCGGTGTAAATTTTAGCTAAGCCAAACTGAACCACTACTCGGGAACCTGGCTTTGCATGGGCCAACATTTCCTGAGGCAAACGATACGTGAAGGCCTCCATGAAAGGTAAAGGCAACAACACTTTTATTAAGCGGCCTTGATCAAGATCTAAAGAGCCTTGTATGTTATCGGCTGACTCCAAATTATTCAAGTGATGAATTGCCCGCCGAATTTTGTGCAAGCAGGTTCATAAGCGCTGACAAGGTATGCACGGGTTGAAGGCAAGCTCCCTGAGTGCATAGGTAGTAAGTAGGTTTCCCCTGAATTGGGCCTTTATGGGCAGCAGGCCCAGCTAATTGCTCTTCACGATATGGAAAAAGGCTGAGTTGAGGCCAATACTGTTGGAACAAAGCGAACTCTTCCTCTTTTTGCAGGCCGGCAAAGACAAGCTCATACGCAGGTAAAAAAGCCGAAGCATGCACTGTACCCCAATAAGACATGTATCTGGGCTCAGCCTGTATCAGATGAGCGACGGCTTGAACCATGTGGGTAGCCTTATCGATATAGCTTTGCCGGGAAGTACATCTGCCATACCTCAGGAGCGCATTGGCCATCAATGCGTTGGCCGAAGGAATGACGTTGTCAAACAACTCTTTCTTATTGGTAATGAGCTCAGTAGACCTCTCTGAATAATGAAAAAATCCATCTTCAGGGTCATAAAACTGTTCCTCTACAAATCGTATGGTTTTTTCTGCTTCAAAAAGGAGAGAAGGTTCTCCACTTAGTTCATACAGATCGAGGCAAGCGAGCAGAAAAGTAGCATAATCCTCCAGAAAAGCTTTGACGGGTTCAGCTGATGGCCTTAGCGTGCGGTACAAGGCTCCATTCAAGGCTTTATACTCCTTCAACAGGGTGGCAAAGGCCTTCTGAGCCATTTGTAAATAAGCAGGATCAGCAAAGGCCTTATAGGCTTCACAAAGTCCTGAAATGGTAAGAGCATTCCAACTAAGCAATAACTTATGATCGAGACCCGGTCTAACTCTATTTTCCCTTGCCTGCATGATGGCCTGCCGGGCATGATCCAGCTTTTGATCAAAGTCCATAATGCCTTTCTGTGCAGCAAAAACCTCGGCCCTGACTTTAGGAAAAAGAATATTGTTGCCTTGCTCCCAATTCCCTTTGGCTTCACATCTGAAGTATTCAACAAAAAGAGCTGTGTCCTCTCCCCAAATCCGATCTAACTCTTCAAAACTGAACACATAGAATTTTCCCTCGACACCTTCTGAGTCAGCATCTAAAGAACTGTAGAACAGCCCATTGGGTGCCATCAATTCACGAACCAAAAACCCTATGCTCTGTCGTACTACCTTTTCGTAGAGGGGGTCTTTGTAGTTGCGAAAAGCTTTGCTGTACAGGCTGATGAGTTGGGCATTGTCGTACAACATTTTCTCAAAATGAGGGATTTGCCAGGCAGAATCAACTGCATATCGGGAGAATCCCCCTCCTGCCTGATCGTAGATGCCACCCAGCGCCATTTTCTCCAGAGTTAATCGGATGATCTCATCAGCTTTAGGCTCAGCCAGATAATGGGAACAAAGCAGCATGTATTCATATATGCAGGGCATCGGAAATTTGGGTGCCGTACCAAGCCCACCATCAAGGGTATCCAACTGATCATGCAACAAACGGACACTATTCAGCATCAATTCCTTTTCCTCCAGTTCGGTTCGAGCACTCCCCACCTGGTACTTCTCCAACTCCGAACGCTGCAAGGCTTTGGTCAACTGATCTGCACTTTGCATCACCTGATCATGTTCATTTTTCAAGGCTAATTGAACACCTTCCAGCACCTGCATCCATTGTGACTTGGGGAAATACGTTCCACCATAAAAAGGTCTGCCATCGGGTAGCAGAAAAACATTCAAAGGCCAACCTCCTCTCATCCCCATTGCCTGCACAGCATCCATGTACACCTGATCCACGTCAGGTCGCTCTTCACGGTCAACCTTGATGTTAATGTAATACTTGTTCTGAAGAGCCGCAACCTCTTCATCTTCAAAGCATTCGTGCTCCATGACATGACACCAGTGGCAGGCAGAATAACCAATGCTGAGCAGAATTACCTTGTTTTCCTGTTTCGATCTTTCCAATGCCTCTGCGCCCCAGGGCAGCCAATGGACGGGGTTGTAGGCATGCTGTTGCAAATAAGGGCTATTCTCATGGATGAGTGCATTCGCCTGTTGCATGGTTTATGGGGCTAATTTTTCGAGGGCAATCCGTTCTTCCTCCACCGGCAATTTACTGGAGATCGACTTTAAATCCGTTCTCAGTTGCTGTAAAAACTGCAGATAGCTTTCCGTTCCGGGAAATCTGGGGCGATGGTCTAACCTCATTTTGATGCCCATCCATTCCTCAATCAACTCTTGAGTTGACGAACTAAAAAAGCAGGATGAGAAATGGCTTGCAATATAGGCCACAGCCCTTTGGGAAGGATGTATAAGATCATCAGCATAATATCTATAATCTCTCAGATCGTCCACCATCAGCTCATAAGCCGGGTAATAATGCACAAAGTCGCTCTCCCTGCTTAATTCGTCACAAAGCACTCTTAGCATCGATTTACTGAGTTGATTGTCTTCCATGCCATCCTTGACATGCCTTACCGGACTTACCGTTAGGATCACATGAGCCTCAGGCCGAGTAAGATGCCATTGACGAAGGAAGCTACTGAAGCCAGATTTCATGTCGCTTATGGAGCTGAGGGTTTTTCTGAACTGTTTTGCCGGAAGTTTATGGCAATTGGCTACTACATGAGGTGTTTCACCAAGCTCATAGGCCCATGAGGTTCCCAAAGTGATCATCAAAATGTCAGCTTGCATTAGTGCGCTTTGGAGGCCTGAAAGCACTTCTTCCTTAAGCTTGTGATGCTGTAGAGGGTCAGGATGGGAGAACTTTGAATGGAAATTGACATCCTGAAAAAGTCCCTGATGCTCAAAAGTGAATGACCGGGGATCGTAACTTCCTTTAAGTGCATGATTAAGCAGATATACCAAAGCCAGCGGATGGTAGATGCTTCCTGTCGGGTTCACGTCTACCTTGAACTTGCGGTCGTAAAGCCAAAGACCCAGTTCGTCTGCAAAGCATGAGCCTAGGGTAAGTAATTGGTGAGGATGGACAATTTGAAAAGGGTAAGGCCTTGGCCCAAGAGCGGTTCGATCAAGCACGACACAAGATAGAAAGCTTAGTCAAGAACTAAAAAAATGGAAAGCTGCTTTTCAAATTGGATCAGCATCCTGTCTATGCCTTTCCAATTTAAACATGACTACAATAAAAAAGTCATTTTATGATGGCATGACATCAGTAATCAAAAGAAAAGACCAGTAGACTTCAGCTCAAAACAAAGGCTTTACAGATTCTACTACTATGCTGGGATCAATTTCACCCTTCAAAAGTTCAGCGGCTACTCCTTCACTACTTTGCGCACATAGGTTTGGCCCTTGAGGGTGATTTTCACAAGGTACATTCCGCTGGCCAGGTCATTCGTGAAGCAACTGGCTTCACTTGCCTCACTAAGGCCAGATAAGTGCACTACTCCCCTCAAATCCATGATTTGATAATTGAACGGGCTTTGGGCTGTGATCCTTAGTTCGTTTTGGAAAGGTATTGGGAATACTGACCAATCAGTTAATGAATTTGCTGAACTGGTCTCCAAGCCCGTTACGATAAAGTTAATCGCATTTGAAATGCCAATGCAGCCCTGTGGACTGGTTACTCTTAAGGTGTATAACCCTGATTGGGTAGGTAAAAAATTCAAACTCGTAGCTCCAGTCACAATCGCTCCATTAAGTAACCACTGGTAACTACCTGGAAGTGAATTTGCTTTCAACGTGTCTCCAACCTGCAGAATGTTGACAATAGGCAAGGAATTGACCAAAACCGTGACGGAAGTTCTCGTGCTGCTTTCACAACCTGCTACACTGACAGAAGCGACATGGTAGGTAGTGGTGGTGGTTAGTGATGGAGTGATATAGCTCGCTACTCCATTACCTCCAGCCAAAGGACTGCCTCCCGTGCTGGCTGCATAGAAGCGGTAGTTCGCTCCGCCTGCCGTTGGGGTAATGGTGGCGGTAGTACCTGAACAGATCGCTGCCGGAGCAGGGGCTGTGGGAGCAGAAGGTAGCGGATTGACAGTTACCGTCACCGCTGTTCTCGTGCTGCTTTCACAACCTGCTACACTTACCGAAGCTACATGATAAGTGGTGTTGGTTGTCAAGGTTGGTGTGGTATAGCTCGCTATTCCATTACCTCCTGTTAATGGACTGCCTCCCGTGCTGGCTGCATAGAAGCGGTAGTTCGCTCCGCCTCCAGTTGGGGTAATGGTGGCGGTAGTACCTGAACAGATCGCTGCCGGAGCAGGGGCTGTGGGAGCAGAAGGTAGCGGGTTGACTGTTACCGTTACGGCTGTTCTCGTGCTGCTCTCACAACCTGCTGCACTTACCGAGGCGACATGATAGGTCGTAGTGCTGCTGAGGGTTGGGGTGGTAAAGCTAGCTACACCATTCCCTCCTGCCAAAGGACTGCCACCTGTGGAGGCTGCATAGAAACGGTAGTTAGCTCCGCCTGCCGAAGGGGTTATTGCTGCTGTGTTTCCTGCACAAATGGCAGCTTGAGCTGAAACTGTGGGTGCAGAAGGGAGTGGGTTCACTGTCACCGTAACCACTGTACGTGTATTGCTCTCACAACCTGCTGAATTTACCGAGGCCACGTGGTAGAATGTGTTACTACTCAAAGTGGATGTGGTAAAGCTGGCCACTCCATTGCCGCCTGCCAGAGGACTTCCCCCTGAGGAAGCCGCATAGAAGCGGTAGTTCACTCCGCCTGCCGAAGGGGTGATTGTTGCTGTGTTTCCTGAACAAATGGCAGCAGGAGTTGAAACGGTGGGTGCCAAGGGTAACTGGTTGACCATTACAGTTACCGAGGTACGAGTGCTGCTTTCACAGCCTGCTGAATTTACTGAGGCCACGTGATAGATGGTGGTGCTGCTCAAAATGGGTGTGGTAAAGCTGGCCACTCCATTGCCTCCTGCCAGAGGACTGCCTCCTGTAGAAGCCACATAAAAGCGGTAATTCGCACCACCTGCTGTAGGGGTGATTGTAGCTGTATTCCCTGCACAAATTGGGGCGGGAGCCGGAACTATGGGGGCAGGAGGTAACGGATTGACAGTTACTGTTATAGTAGTTCTCGTGCTACTCTCACAGCCTTGAGCACTTACTGAGGCCACATGATAGGTGGTGGTGCTGCTCAAAGTGGGTGTGGTAAAGCTGGCCACTCCATTGCCTCCTGCCAGAGGACTGCCTCCTGTAGAAGCCACATAAAAGCGGTAATTCGCACCACCTGCTGTAGGGGTGATTGTAGCTGTATTCCCAGTACAAATAGCTGACGGGGTCGGAGTTGTGGGGGCTGAAGGCAAGGGATTGACAGTTACAGTAACAGAAGTTCTGGTGTTACTCTCGCATCCTTGCGCAGACACAGAGGCTATGTGGAATGTAGTGGTATTTGGGAGTATAGGTGTTATAAAGCTGCTAACAAGATTACCCCCAGGTAATGGATTTCCCCCTGTAGAAGTTGCGTAGAAGCGATAGTTCACTCCCCCTGAAATAGGGGTGATCGTGTTAGAAGTTCCTGCACAAATAGCTGCCAAAGCCTGTACTGTAGGGGCTAAAGGTAAGGTTAAGCATTCTGGAGAAAATATACGAGCAATCCGGCTTCGAGATGTGCCATCGAAATTTAAGAAATCTCCACTGATAACCAACTTATTATCAGGTTGAAGGGCAAGGGAATTAACAATACTACTCGCCCCTAAGCTGGGACCAAAAGTAATATCTAAGCTGCCATCTGAATTAAGACGAGCTATCCGATTACTTGAAGTACCATTGTAGCTTGTGAATTCCCCACCTATGAGCACCTTGTTGTCTTGTTGAATAGTTAATGTCCAGACAGTACCATTCGCCCCTGTTCCTGGGTTGAACGTTGAATCAAGGCTTCCATCAGCATTTAAACGTACAATTCGGTTGCGGGGAATACCATTATAACTACTGAATTGTCCCCCTATGAGTATCTTTCCATTAGGTTGAAGAGAAAGATTTCTCACAACTGGAGAAATTGGACCATCAATACCTGTACCAGGATTAAAGGTGGCATCTAGAGTCCCATTTACATTTAGGCGACAAACAGAGTTGCGAGCTGTGCCATTATAGCTAGTGAAATCACCCCCAATGAGTACTTTCCCATCGGACTGGAGTAAAAGCGAATAGATAACTGGAGAATTTGGCCCATTTACCCCTGTTCCAGGGTTGAATGTGACATCTAGGCTTCCATCTGAATTCAAGCAAGCTACATGATTGCGGATAGTTCCGTTATAGCTGGTGAACCAACCCCCGACAAGTACTTTTCCATCTGGTCGAAGAGCAAATGACCAGACTATGCTATTTGCCCCTGTTCCCGGGTTGAAGGTTGAGTCAATAGTGCCATCCGCATTCAATCTTGCGATACGGTTTCGAGAAATGCCATTAAAACTTGTAAAATTTCCTCCAATAAGTACTTTACCATCAGGTTGAAGGGCCATAGAAAAAATCGTATTGTTTACTCCTATGCCAGAGTCAAACGTAGAATCTAAGCTGCCGTCCATATTCAGTCGAGCGATACGGTTACGGAATTTGCCATTGGCAAAACTAAATTCACCTCCTATTAATACCATGCCATTTGGTTGACGAATAAGGGCAAAAATCCTACCGCTCGCTCCAGAGCTGGGATTGAATGTTTCATCAATATCACCATTCGAATTTAGGCGTGCAAATCGATTGCTTGAATTGTCATTATAACTTGTAAAATTACCTCCAATAAAGACCTTACCATCGGGTTGCAAAGTGAGGGAATAAATAAAAGGAAATGATACCCCACCAATACCCGTATTGGAGTAGAAGCTGCTATCTAAGCTACCATCTGAGTTCAAACGGGTGAGACATTTTTTAGGAATATTATTATAACTAAGGAATTCACCTCCAATTATTATTTTGTTATCAGGCTGAAGAGCCAGAGTCCTTATAATACCGTCCGCCCCTATACCAGGGTCGAATGTTAAGTCTAGGCTTCCATCAGCATTCAATCGGGCTATCCGATTACGTGGGGTGCCATTATAATTGCTAAAAAAGCCTAAAACAAGCATTTTACCATCAGGTTGTAACACTATAGATTCAACTATTCCGTTAGCCCCATTTCCTATATTAAACGTGGTATCTAGACTACCATTGAGGTTCAATCGGGCTAAACTATTTCGTGTGACACCGTTGTACCTTGTAAAATCTCCACCAATGAGAATTTTACCATTTGATTGAAGCGCAATACATCTGACCACATCATTTGCTCCTGAGTCAGGATTAAATGATAAATCAATGCTGCCATCCGGATTAATTCTAGCAGTTCGAATGCGTGATGTGCCATTGTAACTTGTGAAATTGCCTACTATAAGTACCTTCCCATCGGATTGAATAGCGATAGAGTTGACTGAGTTATTTACACCGATAGAGGTATTGAATGTGGCATCTAAACTACCATTTGCATTCAAGCGAGCTATTCTGTTTGAGGGAGAACCATTATAACTATTGAAAAAACCCCCAATTAAAACCTTGCCATCAGGTTGAAGGGCAAGAGAATTTACCCAATTATTTGCACCTATGCCTGGGTTGAAGGTGTCGTCTAGGCTACCATTTGGGTTAAGACGTGCAATTCGATTTCGTGCTTTACCATTGTAAAAAGTGAAATCTCCTCCGATCAATACCTTGCCGTCAGTTTGACGAACTGATACATTGATTTCAAAATTCGCACCTTCACCGGGCACAGGGTTCGCAGGATCAGTAAAGAAACTATGGGGTCTTCCGAAATTAAAAGTAGTATCCAACTCCCCCGGCTGGGAGAATTGGGCTTGGGCGGTAAAGCACAACAAGATGCAATGGCTGAGCAGGATGAATAAAGTTTGGGGTTTCATCATTATAGGTCACAAATGAATCAAAAGTAAAGATTTGCATCAATCATATCAATACACCTAACTAGGAATTATAAATTAAATATATAACGCAATATTTACTCTTAGTTCTATTTTTTTAAGTACAAACCTTAACCTTAGGTCATTATAATGAAAACCCTAAAATCATGTAACTTTCAATCCCAAACTTTAAACACTATCCTAAACATCCCTCCTACTCCTTCACCACTTTCCGCACATAGCTTTGACCATTTACCGTGATCTTCAGCATGTACATGCCAATGGCCAGGTTTTCCGTAAGGCAGGTGGCTTCGGTATTTTCGCTGAAACCCGATAGTTGCACTACACCCCTTAAATCCATGATTAGATAACTGAACGGGCTTTGGGCTGTGATCCTTAGTTCGTTTTGAAAAGGTATTGGGAATACTGACCAATCAGTTAATGAATTTGCTGAGCTGGTCTCCAAGCCCGTTACGATAAAGTTAATCGCATTTGAAATGCCAATGCAGCCCTGTGGACTGGTTACTCTTAAGGTGTATAACCCTGATTGGGTAGGTACAAAATTCAA
>JAIYAX010000027.1 GCA_027488815.1 Cytophagaceae bacterium
CGCCCGGGCTCCAGAGGTAGTTGAAGCCGGTATTGCCTGCACTAAGACTGATCGGAGCGCAACTGGTTTGATCAGTGCCCAGGTTTACAATGGGCAATGGATTGATCGTTACCACAATGGTATCTCTGCTGAAACAGCCGGTCGCCGGATTGGTTACCCGAACCACATACGTTCCACTGGTTGAAACGGTAATGGTCTGGCTGGTCTGATTTCCCGGGCTCCAGAGGTAGTTGAAGCCTGCATTGCCTGCGTTCAGGGTAACCGTACCTCCACATCGGGTCGTGTCAGGTCCCAGGTTCACGGTCGGTGGAGTGTTGATCGTCACCAGAATGGTATCGCTGTTGTAGCAGCCTGTGGTCGGATTGGTTACCCGCACGCTGTAGCTGCCGCTTGTAGAAGCCGTGATCGTTTGGGTCGTCTGTCCGCCCGGGCTCCAGAGGTAATTGAACCCTGCATTGCCTGCTTTCAGGTTAATGGTGCCCAGACATTGTGCCGTATCCGGACCTAAGTTGACCACAGGTACCGGATGAATCGTAACCTGAATAGTGTCTGCATTGGTACAGCCCGTAAGCCCGTTTGTTACCCTTACTGCATAGGTCCCTGAGGAATTGATTGTCCTCGTTTGAGTTGTTTGCCCTCCCGGTGTCCATAGGTAGCTTAATCCCGGATTCCCTGCATTGAGGACAACTACTCCACCACATCTGATGGTATCCGGACCAAGATTCACCGCTGGCGGAGGGTCAATGATAACTTGTGCGGTATCACGCCCAGTGCAACCTGTTAGTGGGTTTGAAACTGCCACAAAATAGGTTCCTGAGGTTTTCACAACCAAAAGCCTGTCTGTTTGACCTGCCACATTCCAGACATATCCAAAGCCAAGACCCTGATTTCCGGCATTAAGTACTACGGAATCATTGGCAAAGAGACAGGTATCGATATTGGGCCCCAAATTGACGATCGGGCTTGGGTTAACGTTGACCCTTACCGGTACTCTTGGGCTCTCACATTGCTCTAACGTAAGGTGCCAATCATAAAAGAAATAGTAGATAAAAGATGAAGAGGGCGTTGCGTTCTTTAAGCTGATTGAGTTGGTCAGGGT
Source organism: Cytophagaceae bacterium (assembly GCA_027488815.1). Lineage (GTDB taxonomy): Bacteria > Bacteroidota > Bacteroidia > Cytophagales > JAIYAX01 > JAIYAX01. The sequence goes on from JAIYAX010000027.1 coordinate 1,100, forward strand.
GTAGGGATAGCTCACGTTTGAGGTGCTTCTAAACAAGCCTGAAACGGTAGATCCTTCCGCTGTCATGGTATAATTCTGACCGGGAGGCAAGGAAACATTGACCGGGAACCTAGTTCTGACATTCGGAACCGTCACGTTAAGGTCTCTGGTGGCGACCGTCGTTCCTGCTCCATTTCGGATGACTATTCTGGCCAAACCTGTTGAACCCGGATAGATAAAGACCGAGTCAAGTGTTAATGTCCTTAAAACATCAAATTGTACCCCGGCAGAAAAGAAATTAAACTGGCCACCTGCGCCTATGGCTGTATTTGGTGGTCCAACCGTGCTTCTGGAAATGTTAACACCTGATACAAAGTAATTTGTAGTATCGTTTAAGGCCGGAGTGGTGAACGAGTTTCCTGAAATGGCAATGGGAGTGGAAGCTGCTGCTGTTGGATACCATCTAAACTCAGTCGCCGTTCCCAGGATATTGAAGGTGGCCGTTTCTCCCCCACAAATAGTTTGATTGGCAATAATAGGAGCATTGGGTATGGGATTAACAACCAACTGATTGGTAAGGGTGTCATTCAAGCGATCCTCATCTCCAACCAGGCTATTGATCAAACGCAACTGTATGTTTCCTCCGGAGAGTGAATTAAATGTGCCAAAATTGACTATGGCCGAGTCTCCCGGATTTAAAGGGCCAGGGAAGATCGTGCCCAGATTGGCTATGATACTTCCGCTGATTTCTGCTGACAAAGGAATATTGCTTTGAGGCTGTACACCCAGATTGCGGATTTGTGCCTGGACAGTTTGAACGCTATCTCCGCAGGATTGGGTGATGGGGATAATCAAGCGGCTGATGCTGATGTCTTTTTGCAAGAGTCTTCGTACCCTGACATCGTCAAAAGAATATCCCTGACCGAACCCTGTAGTTGTCACTCGTTGTGCCCCTTCGTGACCAAATCTGATCTGAAAGCTGCTGCTATACGTTTGACCACCGCTTTGTAAAACAGAGGAGACGTTTACATTGGTGACGTTCTTATAGGTGCCGCTTGGTGACTGGTTAGCAAACAGATCGTACAACTGAAGCCAGGGAGCCTGGTCATTTCCCCTCACCCACACCCTGTTATTGGCGTTGTTTACTGACATGCCATGCTGCTGATAGGAGAAGTCCAGCAAAATCACATCAGTGGTGGTGTAGGGACTCATGTTCAAAGTGAGTACGAGGTTATTGATTGCATTACCTGCTCCAAAATCAAACTTGTCAAAGGTGATGGCCTTGCTTCCACTGTTGTAAAAACCTACCCCAGCCTGGTTCCTGATCCTGGGGGAAACTCCGGAAGAGGTGTAGTCAAACCGTTCAGCACCCTGAAAGCCCCTGATCGAATCGGAGATCAGGCTAATGGAATTTGTGTTTTCAAAGTTTTCGAAAAATGGGAACAGGGCCGGTGGATTTGGAATCTGTCGAACGGTTTGAACGAGCGAGGTATCATTTGAACCATTCCCATCTGTGGCCAATCCGGTATACGCTTGTAGTTGATAGTCGCCAGCTGCACTGAAGTTAATTCCAGAGCTAAACGTGAAGCTTGTGGTTTGTCCTGGAAGTAAATTGCCCGTAAATGTGTAGGGCCCTGATGGATTCCCATTAGTGATCAAAAACACCGGAACTGAGGTTTGAGCCTGGGTTCCATAATTGGTAATTCTTAACGTGACGGATTGATTGGTGCTTAATGAATTGGATGTCAATTCCCTACCATTCAACCTGGGTGAGGTGATTGAGGCGATACCTACATCATTGGGGATTTGGTCAAATTCATCTGCACCGATGTCCACCGTATCTCCCGGACTCCATGGTCGCCCTTCCCCATCGATATCAAATGGAACAGAAGTAGCGTTGTTTCCGGAGTTTGCGAGCTGTGAAGTGACCGCATGGAGATCAGCGGTATTGTTGAGGTAGCCCGGGTTTCCATATTTTGAATTCAGGTTGTAACCGCCACCGTTAATAAAATTTGTGGGAGAGAAATCACCTGAGGGTGTTCGAATGATGGCAGAGGCTAAGCCAGTAGCAAAGTAATTGTTATAGTTTAGGGTTAAGTTGGTAAGTGCCGTAAAGGTTCCCCCATCAAAAACCCTACAGTTAACATTGGCACTATTGAAAATGGCCAATGAGTTATTTACAATTCTCACAAAGTTGTTGTTCTGTGGACCAAAAGCGAGATAGTTAATGGCGTCGCTGAAGGAATTACTTATCGAAAGGCTGTTGTGTAAAATATCAACGTACAATACGCCCCCGATTTCAAGGCCTTCCGAGCTTACGCTATTCAGAGCTGTATAAATAAAGTTGTTGGAAACCAGTGCTCTGTTGCTTGGTGAACCGGAGTTGACGTTTGAGTTATTCAGGTCAATGCCATCACCACTAAAATTATAGATGGTGTTTCCACTAAAATTGAAGGATTCATCATTGGTTGAGTTGATCCCTTTGCTTTGAGTCGAGATAGCACCTGCCAGGTTGATGTTGTTGTTGATGACTTGTAGTCCGGTTTGGAAAAAAGTCTGGATGGAATTGATACCCGGAGTCAGGAACGTGTTGTTTCTGACCACATTGTTTAGATCAGCATTGGTAAAGTTTCCGGCATTCATGAAGATGTTGACCGTTCCACCAATGATTTCATTGTTTCGGATCTCGCAGCGGCTGGCATTATTTCCTCCAGTCGCAGTAAATGCGCTTGTCCCTATGGCAATGCCTGTGTTTGCCTGAGAAATATTGGAGCTAATGACACTCGTGATTTTGCAAAACTCTATCACGTTATCATTGGCTTGATTGACCAGTTGGATGGCAAAGCTGTTTGTGGCACCAGTAGCTTCCACATCCAAATTGCGCAGACGTATCCAGTCGGCACCGTTCAATCGGATGGCAGAAGGGCCGCTGCTGATTACTTTTGCCTTAGGGCTCCCTCCATCGATAGTTAGTGTATTGATGTTATTTATGCCAAGAAAATTAGTTAACTCAACGGCCGGATATGGACCTGCCGATGCATTGAGTAACAACGTTACCGGAGCCTCCAGGCCAGCGCAGTTAAGTTGGTTGACCGCCTGTTGCATGTTCAGGAAATCAGCTCCTGCACCTCCTACGGTAAACGTGCCTGCCATCAGCGGGCAGACGTTGTTGCGGAAGGCAGTATCATTTCCCGGATTGATGTCCAGATTGCCGTTGGGTGAAAAAGTGCTGGCTGCGATGTTGTAGGTTCGGCCGGCTAAAAAGTTAAAGTTACCGATGGTCACATTGGGTAGTTGACTGTTTGCCGGAAGTGCCCCGGTCCAGTTAAAATCCGGTTGACTGACACCATTCACCGACCATTTAATGACAGCCGAGTTAAGCGTAGCGGCGCTAAAATTTCTCAAAGTAACCACCACCGGTGTTGTTCCCGAACCAAAAGGATTGTTGGGTGAGGTGATGGCTTGGATACCTGCATCATCCGTGACCTGTGGGGTGAATTCAAGGTAGTCATTATTGGCTAAGGCAGGGCCGGAAGTGGTATTGAAGAAAAACATGAAATTGTTCCCAAACTGAAGGGCACTTGTGGAGGTGTTTTGCAAGCCCACCGTTGCGGTCACATTGGCGGAGGCATAGTTCATATCCACGAGATAGATTTTATTGCTTCCCTCTTCGAGCACACAAGCAAAATTTGCAAAGACTGCCGATGGGTTGCCGATCTCGAAAAGATTCCACTTGATCCACAACTGCCGGCTACCTGCTGTACTACCTATGAGTTTGGTCAGAATTTTGGAATCTGTTGATAAAGGTGCTGAAGAACTGAACTCATCCCAGTAGCAGGCGATGGTCTGATTTGGGAGGGCACTGGTGGGCAAGTTCTGGTTTACACTGGGCAATAAGGACGAACCTGTGGAAAAGGTAATCAAACCGTTCAGGCTGACTTTAAAAGCTGTGACAGGTGCCCCGTAATAAAAGAAGCTAAACGGAAGCGTCTGATTAGCAGACCATTGGTTACTACTTTCATTGCCTACATTCAGCGTAAGCCATCCATTCGTAGCCGTGTCCACTTCTGCATTAAGCCCACCAGGGTTGCCCCCGTCAAACACTAAGTTAAAGTTGTAGCCTTGTCCCAGAGCATTGGCTCTGATCATCATGATCAAGGCAAATAGGAAGACAGGCAATAGCCTTTTGTTGGTTAAGTTCTTCATGACAATGGTTCGTTGATTAGGGGTAACCTATTCTATTGCTCAAGAGCAGTATGCAATTTATTAAAACTTTTCTTTAGAAATTACATCATGTCCCTAAGAATTATTTGGCTCCGGGAGACATTGTCCATATTTAACCCTCCTTTTAGGTGACATTACAACCTATTTTCTTACATCAATTTGTGACAATCACCTTGTCCCTTTAATCAGAACACGAGATGAGGGAAATGCAGCATCGATCCTTTCCCCCGCTAAAATATTTTTTTGGCTTGGGTGTTGGTTTGCTTGCGATGCATTTTAGAATTATCATTGTGACGGCTTCAATAATGTAAAGGCCGATTAGTGATTTTCATCAAAAAACAACAGCAATCATCGAGCACCCATGGCAGACCAGGCAACACTTAAGCTGGAAGGAAAGGAATTCAACCTTCCGGTAATAATAGGCACCGAAGACGAAAAGGCAATTGACATCAATAACCTGAGAGATCAAACAGGATATGTCACGCTGGACTCAGGTTATAAAAACACCGGAGCCACCCAAAGTGCCATTACCTTTTTGGATGGGGAGCTTGGCATTTTGCGCTACAGGGGCTATTCCATCGAAGACCTTGCAGAAAAAGCTACGTTTTTGGAAGTAGCCTATCTCTTGATCTACGGTGAGTTACCTAATCAGCCGGAGCTTGCCAAGTTTGAGTACGACATCAAACATCGTACGATGGTCAATGAAGACATGCGTAAGATTTACGATGGCTTCCCGGTGAATGCGCATCCTATGGGCGTGATGGCTGCTCTTTTCTCTGCGCTTACCGCCTTTTATCCTGAGTCGCTGGATCCCAACAGGTCTCCTGAAAAAGTCAACCTGACCATCCTTCGTTCCATGGCCAAGCTTCCTACACTGGCGGCCTGGGCGTACAAAAATTCACAGGGTCACCCTCTCAATTATCCTAAAAACGGTCTGGATTATTGCTCCAACTTCCTGCACATGATGTTTGCGCTGCCGGCTGAGGAATACAAGGTTGATCCTGTCGTAGCTGATGCACTAAATAAATTGCTTATCCTGCATGCTGACCATGAGCAAAACTGTTCTACCTCTACTGTGCGACTAGTGGGTTCGTCCAAAGCCAGTCTTTACAGTGCAGTTTCCGCTGGCATTTGTGCCCTTTGGGGTCCATTGCATGGCGGTGCCAATCAAGAAGTAATCGAAATGCTAGAGAAGATACATGCTGATGGCGGGAATGTGCAGAAGTGGATTGAAAAAGCAAAAGACAAAAACGACAATTTCCGCTTGATGGGCTTTGGGCATCGGGTATACAAGAACTTTGATCCAAGAGCTAAAATCATCAAAAAAGCATGTGATGATGTTTTGAAAAAGCTAGGCATCAATGACCCAACGCTAGAGATTGCTCAAAAACTTGAAGAAGCCGCCCTTACTGATCCTTACTTCATTGAGCGCAAGCTGTACCCCAATGTGGACTTCTACAGTGGCATCATCTACAGGGCGATTGGGATACCTACCAATATGTTTACCGTGATGTTTGCGATGGGCAGACTACCGGGATGGATTGCCCAATGGAAAGAAAGCCGTGAGAACGCCGAGCCTATTGGTCGCCCACGTCAGATTTACACTGGCCCCAAGCTGAGACCCTTCAAATCGATGAATCAGCGTTAAGCCGTCAAAGATGACTCCGTTTAAAAAACCGCCTCCGGGCGGTTTTTTTTTATGTGATTGAGAAGTGAGAGACTTGGGGAAGGTTACCTCTTCTTTTTGTAACCATTTAATATTGAACATTTTTTGTCAACTATCAAATGACCGAATTTCAGGGGAGGTTACAATCTTGCCGATGTATTGATGATTTTACGCATTTCATTGCTTCCCCGGACTTACCACTAGAAGTTATGCAAAGCTGAGCCAGAGGCTAGATCAACTATGGGTCACTCGGCAAAGTCGAGCGATTGAATGGGAATGCCCCACTCACAAAACTCCAAGCTGCCAGCCATTAATTACATATCGCTGCAAGCGATTTTCTCATACTCCCTCGTTGCAAACGAGGGCGATTGGGCGGTCAGGCAGTCTTTCTTGTCTGTGTAAACAAAAGACCATCATGCATACATTCGTGTATATAGGCAAAAACAGCTTGCAATGACTCTTTTGTCAATCGTGGGAAATTATCAATAATTTGATTTTCAGTCCAACCTTGTGCTAAAAGCCCAACAATATGCTCAACAGAAATCCTGGTCCCCTTAATGGTGGGTTTTCCCAATAGAACTTCTTTGTCTGAAACGATATAGTCATGCCAATTCATAACTCAAAATTAAGCTATTTTAATCACCTTTTATCGGTTTGTGTATTTGTGGCAATCGTTCTTTTGAGGGTTTGAGGACTAGTTGATTCGAGGGTGAGAAATTCTTAAAAGGTGGGGAGAGTTGAAAAGATGATAAAGCAGACTTTTATCTCATGCATTCTCGTTGCAAACGAGGGCGATTGGAGGTGACTGCAATTTGTGAAAGATACTTCAAGATATACACTTACCTTATCTGAATAGGTCGAACTTCTAGGCTACCGTCTTCATTAAAAATTGGACAACCTTTTGAAATTTCTACGGCATCGTTAATGTCTTTTGCATTTACGATTAAGTAACCACCAACCATTTCATTTCCCTCAGCATACGGACCGTCTGAAACTACTTTATTTGAGCCTCTCACATGCTTGCCTGATACTTGAAGTGCTTCACCTCCAGCAAGAATTCCTTTTTCAGCAAGTCCTTGCATCCAATCATTCCACGTTTGAATGATGTCCAATGCGGCTTGTGAATTCGCTGTGGAAATATGAGTATCACCACCTCTGAATAAAAACATGAATTTCTCCATTTTGACTTGATTTTAACTTTTTGCTTAGTTTTGTACTGCAAATATTCAGAGTTAGAATATCTCAAACAAGTAGGACACTAAAAGTGTATAAGTATGAAAAACAATACTAATGTTGCTAATCAAGAAGTTAAAAGCGAAAAAAATTTAGTTTTTGATGAAAAATCTTGCCCAGTAACTGCAACAATGCAGGTTTTAGGTGGAAAATGGAAAGCAATTTTAATCAATGCCATCTATCATACCTCTCCAGCAAGGTTTGGGGAACTGAAGCGAAGTGTTAAAGGAATTACTCAATCGATGCTTACTCAGCAATTGAGAGAATTAGAAAATGATGGGTTAATAAGCAGAAAAATTTATGCAGAAATTCCCCCAAGGGTTGAATACACTTTAACCGAGTTTGGGCTTACATTATCGCCTATAATGCTATCTATGGCAAAGTGGGGTGAAGAACATAGAACAAATAAGCAAAAGGCCTGAAGTACTAAAATTTCTGGCCCTTGTTGGTGTTGTGAAATGGCAAATGGTGGATCATCAACAAGACTCGTACTACACTTCCTCGTTGGAGAAGCCAGCGCACCATCCTACGTTAACACCAACAAGGGCGCAGTTACCGATGTTAGCTATTCGTTGTTTTTACTTCGCCTTACGTTTCTTTGATGATTTGGCAAGTTTGTTATAGTCAAGGCATAAGTCTAAGAAAAATTCAAAGTCTTTTCTGTCTTTAAACCCGTTAGGATTTATATAGCAGTAACCTTTGTATTCTTTGCCTTTCATCAACATTGTTTCGTAACCAACTTTTTCGTAAAGTTCTTCCTGTCGGCTGGGGTCAAAGCGTAACATCAATTTATCATCGCTTACACAAACACAAGTCTTTCCGTTTACCATAAAGTTTAGAACATTGAACATTAGTTTTTCTTCAACATCTATTTCCGGTATTTCGGTAAGATATGCTCTCACTCTGTCAGCAAGATTTGTGTCGTAAGCCATAAATGAAATTTATTTACGTGAATGAAGTCCTACTGTATTGCCTTCCGTGTCAATGAAAATTGAGATGAAACCAAATTCACCAATATTCATTTTAGGTTGTACAACTTTTCCACCTGATGCTTCAATTCTTTGTTCTTCTGCAATATTGTCTTCGGTTTCAAAATAGACAACCGTATTATTGCTACTCGGAACAAAATGTGCTTTCTCCACCAATGCCCCTGAAATATCGTGGCTTTCAGGGCTGAATGGGAAAAATGATTGTTTGCCCCATTCAATGGGTGCATCTGTCAGCTTTAAATTGAAAACTGTTTCGTAGAATGCCTTTGCACGGTCTAAGTTTGCTACATTGATGTCAAACCAACCAACTGGATTTACATTTGCCATTTCACTATGATCTTTAAGTTTTTGCACTATTGCGATGCAAAGGTAGATTCACCCTAAACGGCAAAATTGTAAAAATGGGACAAGGCTATTTTTTGTCAAAAATCAACGACATTTTAAGACTGTCTCCAAAAAACTCTTTTGGTGTTAAACCTGTAAATTCCTTGAATTCTTTTATAAAGTGTGCTTGGTCAAAATATTCGTTTTCATAAGCTAAGTCAGTCAGGCTTGTAATCTCTTCATTCAACAATACTTTCAAGGTTGTCTGAATTCTAATTGTCTTTGCCAATTGCTTTGGGCTTAATCCTATAGCTGTAGAAAATTTTCGAGCTAACTGCCTTCGATTTATGTTATTGTTTTCTGAAAATTCATTTACAGAAAACCGGCCATTTCTGTTGAAAATAGTCTCAACTGTTGAGTTTACGATATTGTCAATCGTTTTTTTCCTGGCTAATTGTTCGAAAAGAAAGGCCTCTATAATTTGAATTCTTTCAGGGGTTGAGTTTGCATTTAATATGTGCTCACCAAGCTTTTTGCCATCTTCTCCATATAATATTTCCAACGGCACAGCTTTGTTTTCCATCTCCTTAATTGGGATTGAAGCGAATGGCAAAAATCCATTAGGCTTAAATTGAACTACAAAACTACCCGTTACGCCTACTGGCTCAATCACATAAGGTTTTGTCAGTTGTCCGATTAAGAAGCATTTTGGTAAAATTGTTATCTCACCATTTTGAGAATGATGTTTGTACGTGTCACCGTAGTGAAATATTAATTTCATTGTTCCGTCTGGTACAATGGTGTTTTTGAGAGGTATATTTTCCTTTTCACCCTCTAATGTCCAATACCGTTTGACAAATTCTGCCAATTCGATATTTGGTTCATATGTTTTCGGGTTTAACTCCATTTTTAAATTCTGTATAATGTCACTATAAAATGACGGCTAACCTTTAGACTTGCACTTTCATTTAATTGTTCATACTTGAACTGAAGGGCCTGCTGCCCCATTCGCTAACAAGGAGTTAAGACCTATTAAACGATAAAGAAGTATGCTCCTTCTGGTTCCCACTGTCTCAAACTGATATTTAGGATTCAAGGCCTACTTCGATGCTTCGGAAAGGTGTTGAGTGTGCGAGGCCGTTCGGTTCATCTCTTATTCCATATAGTAAAAGTATGCCTTCACTCCCAAATCTCCAAGCTGGCAGTCATTTAGTATATATCGCTGCAGGCGATCATCAAATACACCCTCGTTGCAAACATGGGCGATTGGGGTTTTCTATTGTTACATTGATTTTGTTTTGATTGAAATACTGCAGGCACCAAAATAGCCCAAAGCGTTTTTACCAGGTTTATCTACATTCACGATATTACCTTCTATTCTTCCTGCTGGCACATCGCCAGAAACTGGGGACGATGCTGTTAAATTAAAAATGGAGTAGTAATAGTTATACATTTGTTCAGAGATGTTCAGTTGATGTAATCTTGCTATGTCGCCAGTAACCACAGGAAAATTATCAAAAGGCAAATAATTCAATAAAGGTTGTCCGTTGAAAAAGTCATCTTTTTGTATGGCTCTATAAATGTTTCCTGGTGAAGGATTTATCATTAATTGCTCGTTTATAAACAATTGCCATAAATAGAAGTTTCTTTCATTCAAAGGATCATTTGTGTTTACTGTGATAAAATTACCTTCTGGACTGCCTAGTGCTGAGGGAAAGTAATTTACCGTAAGACTATCTATAGCAGCACCTCCCGCTTTCAGAGTTTCATAAGCATTGTATTCATCTCCTTCATAGCTTATGATTAGCTTATAAGTTTTGTTAGTTCCTGCAATAAAATTACTCCTGTAAACCCCATTTCCGATATTATTATATGTATAGTTATTTGTTCCATCAGTTACCATAACGATTGCATTTGTTACTGGCAGAGGATTAGTATTGCCTGTATAATTAGCGGAAAGGCTGAGCTTTAATTCTTGCTGATTTATAACAGTGTCAATACCCCATAGAATATTCCCTTCTACAACTAGTTTGGGACTAGTATTTTTCAAATCTAGATTTATTTCTTTCTCGCAAGAAGTAAAAACAGTAGTTATTACTACCAAAAGACAGATTGTTCTGATTAATTTCATGTTTGTATTGTTTAAAATTTAAACTCGTAACTGATGCTTGGTACCAAACCAAAATAGGTAAGCTTATATGCCTTGTTGTTTCCTGTTCCTAATCCAGTTTCGCTGTTGTTGTTGGTCAAGGTTTCTTTGAAGGTAATATTTGCGGCATTTTGACGGTTATACACATTGTAAATACCAAACACCCATTGACTTTTCCACCGTTTTGTTTGTTTACCTTTTAACGTTGCCGCAATATCCAATCTATGATAATCGGGCAATCGATGGGCATTGCGTTCGCTATATTCCGGTATAGAAAGTCCGTTAAATGAGTATTTTGATTCTGGATAGGTAGCTGGTCTGCCTGATTGGTAAATGAAATTTGCAGAAATAGACCATTTCTCCGAAATTTTATAGTTTCCAGTAACGGCAATATTATGAGGCTTGTCATAATTTGTTGAATAGTACGCTCCATTATTAATTCCTCTTCCACCATCAACTCCTGGAGTTCTGCGTTCGGCTTTTGATAACGTATAACTAATCCAACCAGTAAACCTTCCTTCACTTTTCTTTATCATAAGTTCTAAACCATAAGACCTTGCATCTCCATTGAGAATGATGGTTTCAGGAGAATTGTTGAGAAGTGGTGAAGCACCGTCAATAAAGTCAAATTGGTTTTGCATCCATTTATAATAGGCTTCAATACTAAATTCATACGTATTGTCCTTGAAATTACGGAAATAACCAGATGCAATTTGGTCAGCAATTTGTGGTTTTATAAAGGAAGAACTAGGAGTATAGATGTCTAAAGGAGTTGGAGAAGTAGAAGTAGAAAGCAAATGAATATACTGGTACATTCGGTTATAACCAAATTTAATACTCGATACGTTATTTACTTGATAATTCACACTGAGGCGTGGTTCAAAGCCAAATGAATTGTTTAATAGTTCATTTTTTCTATAATTTTTGTAAGATGAAATGGTTCCTTTCTCATAATTATTGATGACAGGATTATAGACAACCGCTTTTCCATTCTCAAAAATTGGAATGGAATCGTTCGCCATTTGAGCGAATTGAGATATTCTTAATCCGTACATTATTGTAAGTCTATTAGAAATCCGGTAATCGTCCTGTACGTATGCATAATTCTCTAAAGCCCTTTTTTCTTTATAGTTGGTCGGATTAACTGTGGAATTACTACCAAGCGGTCTGATATTTCCAGGATTAAATTGATAGTGAATTGAACCAATACCAAGCTTAATATTGTGTTTTTCTCCTGCATAATAATCAAAGTCTGCTTTTAAGTTTATGTTGGAAAGTGAAGAGTTCCATTGAAAACTATTACCCGGATAAAAAGTGATTTCATAATCGTAGTTAGAATAAATGGCACTCACATTCATAAACAGCTTAGGACTAAACAAATGGTTCCATCGTAGCGTACTTGTTATATTCCCCCATGAATTACCAAAACCGTTAGGAACATCAATTTTATCCCTACCAAAGTACCCTGAAAGAAATATTCTGTCTTTGGACGATAAACGGTAGTTGCTTCTAAAATTCAAGTCATAGAAGTAAAGTTTATTACGATTTATTGTTGTGTCGGAGGAAAGCGGCAAAAAAACATCTGCATAAGACCTTCTGGCAGACAGTAGAAAAGACCCATTTGCTCCACCTTCGTACACTTTCCCAATGGGTGCTTCTAGAGTTACCCTACTTGATAATAGCCCAATCCCTCCTATGGCGGTAAATTTCTTATTGTTTCCTTCTCTCATCCTTATGTCTAATATAGAGGAAAGTCTACCACCATATTTTGAAGGTATTCCGCCCTTATATAGGGTGGCATCTTTGAGTGCGTCAGCATTAAAAACAGAGAAAAAGCCAAACAAGTGAGACGGATTGTAAACAATAGCTTCATCTAGTAAAATCAAATTTTGGTCTGCAGATCCTCCTCTTACATTAAAACCTCCCGAACCTTCATTGGGAGCAGAAACACCTGGTAGCAACTGAATAGACTTGATAACATCTGCTTCACCTAGCACCATAGGGATCTGCTTGATATCCTTTGCAGATAATTTCTCCACTGACATATCAGTACTAATTATCTTTTGGTCTTTCCTTGTAGAAGAAACTACTACTTCGTTTAAGGATGTGATTTTCTCTTTTAATGAAATATCTAAGATTAAGTTTGAAGCTATGTCAACTGTAAAGCGTTTTTGTTCATAACCTGTGTAGTTTACTAATAAGGTTACTTTCCCTTTATTTATAGTCATCGAATAATAACCATAGGCATTTGAAGAAGCACCTATTGAAGTGTTTTCAATTTGTACTGTTGCCCCTATGAGAAATTCATTTGTTAAACTGTCTTTTAAATAACCTGACAAGGTGTATTTCTGAGCATTTGAAGAGAATGCAACAAAAATAGTTGCAATAATTAACCAACATTTTAATTTGAATACCATAAACATTGATTTTATTTATGGCAGCAAAATTGAAGCTGATTAAAAAGAAAAACATTGACAAATGATAAAAAATCACTTCTGAGCTTTAATTCGGCTCAAACTTTCTTGAGTAATGCCCAAATAGCTTGCTACAATCTTGTTAGATAATCTTTGAATAATGGCAGGATTGGTTTGCAACAAAAAGTCGTATCGCTGCTTGGCACTCATCTTTAAAAAACTCTCCAACCGCCAATGATTGGTCATATAGGCAACTTCAAGTTGTCTTTTGTATAAGTCTCTAGCTAGTGATGTTTCTTCAGTTATTCTTTTAAAATCACCATATGATATCTCAAGAAGCACAGCTTTTTCAGTTGCTTCAATAAATTCATTGGTAGGGGTCTGAGAAATGAAAGAGTGTATCGTAGTAATAAATTGGTTTTCAAACGCTATATATCTTGTGGCTTCTTGTCCCTCGTCATCAATAAAGTATGCCCGAACTGAACCCTTGCAAACGAAATATGTATATCGACAAGTATCTCCTTTTAAAATTAGGGTTTCGTTCTTTTTTACAATTTTTTCTTTAAATGCAGATACAACTTGCTCTATTTCGGCTGTTGTTGTCTGAAAGTTGTTAGCAAAATACGTCTTTAATTGTTCTGTCATTTTTAATTGTATAATGGTGTCGTCCTACACTTGCAGGTAACGGCAGACTGTGAATAAACTATTGCCAGCCTATATCCAAAAGTACTAAAATACTTTCGACATTAAAGGGGATATGTGTATTTCTATAGAGCAAAACACTAGCAGACCTGGCACACCTACAAGGACAAGACAGGCATCAACTACGCATGAGCAGCATGGAAGAGTCCATTGCCAAAGATAACCCCGTACAGGTGATAGATGCCTTTGTAGACCAACTCCCTCACTCGCTCGGCTGCGCCGAGTGACAACTTCCTAACGGGCATCTTGCCAATATATTGATGACTTTACGCATTTCATTGCTTCCCCGGACTTACCACTAGAAGTTATGCAAAGCTGAGCCAGAGGCTAGATCAACTATGGGTCACTCGGCACAGCTGAGCGATTGAATGGGTATGCCCCACTCCCAAATCTCCAAGCTGCCAGCCATTTAGTACATATCGCTGCAAGCGATTTTCTCATACACCCTCGTTGCAAACGAGGGCGATTGGGGGATTGGGGGTATCGATAAAATACTCTAAATTTGTTATATGAGTAGAAAGATAGAACTAACTGCAGTAATAGAGAAAGAGGACAACATGTACATATCACTATGTCCTGAATTAGATATTGCCAGCCAGGGTGCCACTCCGGATGAGGCAAAATCCAACCTGGTAGAAGCTATTGAGTTGTTTTATGAAACTGCATCAGAGGCTGAAATATCCGGAAGGTTGCATAATGAATTGCAAATCTCAAGGGTAACTGTACAGGTATAGGATTTAATGAAAACATGGTCAGGCAAGGAAGTCTGCAGCATATTGTCAAAACATGGATTTAGCAATGTAAGGCAAAAAGGAAGTCATGTCATCATGCAAAAACAGACTGAAAATTCAACCATAACAGTCCCTGTACCGATGCATAAGGAAATTAAAATAGGCACCTTACATTCCATCATACGTCAGTCACAGCTCTCAAAGCAGGCATTTGAATGATGCTTCTCGGGTGCTGGCCCTTTTTGGTCTTGTGAAATGGCAAATGGTGGATCATCAACAAGACTCGTACTGCACTTCCTCGTTGGTGAAGCCAGCGCACCATCCTACGTTAACACCAACAAGGGCGCAGGGACTAAGACCAAAAATCAATTTTCTGATAAACTCATCCAAAGGAATTTTATTAAGTTCTGACATGCCCTCTTTCAAAACCACATCACAAAACCTAATTGCCATCCAAGGATAACCTTCTGAAATAGTAGTGATGTATTCAATATCAGATGGCTGGTGGGTAGTTCCAATTTTGCTTTGTACAATCTCTTTTACTAATGCCCTTTGGTTGTCCCTGTCAATTTTGATTTTTAAATCTTGAATTGAAGTGCTGTCGTCCAAACCAAGAGTAATTATTTTTAGATTGCCTGTTGGTTTTGCAATACCTGATAAAATCAAATGGCTTTTTACATCACAATTATCAATGACAATTATTCCGTCTTGTGAATCTTGGTATGATAAAATGTAGTTCTTTATTTCAGAAATGTTTTCACTGCCTTCAAGATTACAATAAACAATTGATTTTTTTAAGTCCGAACCTCTGAATGCTTCAAGTACTAATCGGGTTTTACCTAATCCTGAATGCCCTGTAACTCTGATTACTCTTTCAGACAAGATTGATTTTTCAAGTAAAATCATGTTGTCGACAATTGTGGAATCAACTTGGAATTTGTTCTCCGTTGCTCTTGCCAAAATTTCCCACTTATTCCATTCAACAAACCCTTGTGGTCTTTGAATTCCATTGAACCCTTGAACTACTGTAACTGCTCCAATGTATTCGTTAACCCAATCTTTGATTTTAATTGCATCATAAATTTGAATTTCAAAAGTAGCGTAATTTAAATGACCTGCTTCTTGTATTGCTCTCCTAAATCCAGCTATCCTTTCACTTTTCTGTTGCGTATTTAAGTCACGTGTTGTGAATAAAGTATAGCAGCCATTATTTAGAACCACTTCTTCAACCTGAGCTTTCAATTTTCTAGGTTGAGAAGCAACTTCCGTTTCTAAAATTTCTTCATAGCATTTTGAGGGAATTAAATTTGTTGCTTTGTTTTGAAAAACTGTGAGTTTGTTATTTAACCAATTTGTTTTGGCTGGAGTTCCTGTCCATTGAATTCTTCCATCTTCACCACCATCTGCAACAGTTATTTTTAAAGGAACAGTAATGCTGCATCCCTCTATAGATTTTTGACTTGCTTCTGTTCTTAATAGTGTATGCAGCAACTTTGATAATTCAATATCTGAAAGTCGTTTGATGTGTTCTATATTTACTTCATTCATTGAGTACATTATAAAGTGTTTTTTGAATACAATAGTTTAGGTGCGATTGCAAGATTGGCTCTTTTGGTATTGGGAAGGGTCCGCAATGATTGTCGGCTCAGTTGCTTTCCAGTTGCAATATGGTCTGTCTGTCGTTGGTCTCCTGTCAAAATTAGCGTTTCATTTTATATTTATTGTCGTCTGTTTGGTCGTTGTTGTGTCGTCTGTTAGGCTTGCTTGTAACGTTTTGCGGCTTGACGAAGGTGGCGATTTTACCACTAATATTCATACGAAGCACACACTTCAAATTTACGAAAAACTGTCATACGAAGCACTGAACCGCCACTTTTGCCAAACCCGTGTGCCTGTTGCACAACTTGTCCCGATACTTCGGGAACTCCCATTTTAACTTTATTTCTCCCATTTCTCATACAATAGTAATCAAAGCTTTTTATCAAAAAAA
>JAIYAX010000029.1 GCA_027488815.1 Cytophagaceae bacterium
GTAGACTGGGAAGGGCTGAACATAAACCTACTGGCCAGCGAAGAGCATACAACCGACCAGGGCTATGATGCCCTGAACCGGGTAAAGTACATGGCCTTGCCGCAGGAGTATGTGAACGGTAACCGGTTTGAACTTTTCCCTACCTACAACAAGGCCGGGGCACTGGAGCGGGTCATGCTGAGCAAAAGAATAGGCGATGACCCTGAGCCCTATGTGGACCGGATCGCCTACAACGCCCGAGGGCAGCGGATACTGCTGGCGATGTGCGATCCATTGGAAGGGACTAGCGGCATTATGACCCGCTACCGATACGATGCGCTTACTTTCCGGCTTCAGCGGGTGCGCAGCGAAACGTATACCCGTACCACCCACCTGTTTCAGCCCGATGGCTCTGTACGCCAAGATAAAATATTCAGTTACGACAAGGTGGGCAATATCACCGCCCTACACGAAGAGCTAACCGATTGCGGCTATGGCAGCAGCCCGGATGAGCTGAGCCGATCATACAGCTATGACGCACTGTACCGCCTGCTGAGTGCAACGGGCAGGGAAACTGACCGGATAGGGGCAAACCATTGGGATGACAGCTACCGCAGCGAAGATATGACCTTGGCCCGTGGCTATACCCAGCAGTACGACTACGACCTGATGGGCAATTTGCAGCAGCTCAGGCATACGGCTACCGGAAGTAATTTTAACAGAAACTTGAATTATTTGGCAGGAAGCAATATATTAGGCACAATGGAAGCAGGAGGCAGCGAATTTGGCTTTACCCATGATGCCTGCGGCAACATGACAAGCGATGCTGAGGAGCGGCATTACCAATACGACCACAGCAACCGCTTGCGCAGCTTCCGGGTGCAAATTGCAGAAGCGGAACCCAGCAAATATGCCCTGTACCTCTACGATGCAGCGGGCAGCCGGGTAAAGAAGCTGGTGCGGATGCAAGGAGGCAGCTATGTGAGCACTACCTATATTGATGGGGTATATGAATACCTTTACTATGATGATCCTAATTCGATCATGCTATTTGAGAGGCACCAAAACCATATCTATATTATGGACACAATGGATAGGTTGGGTGATATTCGGTTGGGGAATATTTATAATGACACCACACCTGAGTTGAAGTATATACTCAGCGACCACCTAGGCAGCAGTACTGTACTTGTAGAGCCAAATGGAGCTTTGATTAACAAGGAGGAGTATTATCCTTTTGGGGAGACGAGTTTTGGAAGTTATGGACTAAAGCGATACAGGTTTACTGGAAAAGAAAGAGATAATGAGAGTGGCTTGTATTACTATGGGGCGAGGTATTATGCGGCGTGGTTGTGTAGATTCATAAGTGTTGACCCTTTAGCGGCCAAAAGCACCGACCGCAACCCTTACCACTATGCGAGTAATAATCCGATCAATAGGGTGGATCCGAGTGGGATGAAGGATGAGCCTAGTGGAAATGGCGGGGGGGATAAAAATAATGGTGGAGGAAAGTTAAAGTTGATCAATGCTCACCAAGTCGATGCTGAGAAAGCTAAAAAAAATTTAGAAGATGCTGAGAAAGATAAAGCTAAAGTTATGGCTGAATTAGCAAATCCTTCAGCAGGCTCTGATATTGATAAGTTAAAGGACAATTTGAAGAAAGCAGAGAATTTTATTGAAAAATTTAAAAATGTAATTTCAAAATATGAAAAAGTACAACAAGCTATAGATGAGTTCAATAAGAAGTATGATCCTGAAAAAATGGTAGCAGTGCATGCAAGTGAAAAAAGTAATCTTAAGATGAAGAAAGATGAAAAACTGGATATTATAGGAGAAATGAATAATGTTGGCGATGCAAACAATAACGGAAATACAATTGAGGTTACAATTAGTTATTCAGAGAATAGATCAAAGAATTCGGCATCAAATAATGCATTATATCCCGATATAGATGAGGTAAATAAAGTTACAAAGTTTAAGGTATCAATTAGACAGCAGATGACGCAAGAAACTATAGGAGATGTAGCTTTATCGAATGAATTGGGAGATGTTTATTATGCAACAAGTAGTCGATTCTCTGAAAGTTACAAATCAGAAATTAAAGAGGTTAACCGAGGTGCTGAAAATTACATGATCGGAACCCTAGATCAGCGTAGGCAAAGATACATTAATGAGAATTATGATAAATTTTATTCGACTCGAGTTTCAGGTAAAATTGAAGAAATTTATCGAAGATTGAAATGAGGTTTTTGTTAAGTACTTTGTTTATTTTATTTAGCCAATTGGGCTTTACGCAGATGAGAGTAAATCTTACAGATAGTTTGGGTAGAAAGCAGGGACTTTGGATACAAAGAGTGGATAGTGTTCGTAATTTTTTTGTTGATACTATTGGCGTGTCTTATATCTCTCTACCCAAAGAGTCAAGAGAATACTCACATGTCTGCTCAAAATTCAGCGGATATAAGGAGTTGTATTATATAGCCCATTTCACTTATGTAGATGATGTGCTTAATGGATTATATGAAGTGTATGTCAATGATACCATTCTTAATCACAAAGGATTATTTGTCAATGGAAAACCCAATGGAGTATTTTATAGCTTTTACTTGTGTACCACAGGTAAAGATGCTTATCCATCAGTTAGGTTATATAAGGATGGAGTGGGTGAAGGTTTTTTCAGACATTTTGGCTTAAATGGCGAACTTTTATTCGATACTAATTTCAAAGGTGGACTGAAAGAAGGGTATGAATTTAGTGCGGGTGGGGTCTTTTTTGGCATTAAGTTTTACCACAAGGGAAAAGTTATAGATGGCTGGTATGATTTGTTTTCAGTTAAAGATGGTACAAAGGGAATTTCTTACAAGTATAAAAATGGTGAGAAAGTAAAAACAAGGTATTACGGGATAGAGAAAAAGTATAGTAGATTGTATTAGAATTGTATTATCCCTCCAGTCTTATCGTCTCTCTGAGACCTTCACTAACCGAACCACCCGCCTTCGTACCGGTACCACTAATATTGACTATCTTTACGATGCATCGGGTAATATGACAAGAGAGAGCAGCAACCGAAACCTTGAATACGATTATCGTCAGCGCACGAGGCTATATTTTATTACCAACAACACAACCCTTTACGAGCAATATACCTACGGTGCTGACGGCAATGTGGTGAAGCGGCTGAATCGCTCCAGTGGCTTGATTTACAGCTATGTTTACATCGATGGTCTGTTCCAGTACAGCGACCAGATTGGCCATGCAAGCAATGCGCAAAACCATATCAATATTTTAGATCAATCCGGGGCGATCATTTCCCAACACAGGCAAGGCACATTTGCCGGAGAGGTGGCTTATACCAATGGAGAGCTGTATATGATCAATAATCATGTAGGCTCAGTCATTGGCACCTATGATTTGAACGGCACACAGCAAGAGGGCGAAGATTATTATCCCTTTGGAGACAGCTCTCACCACTGGAATGGGAACAAGCAGCAGCGTTTTGCGGGTAAAATCCGCTCATCTTGGACGGGGTATTACGATTTTGGAGCAAGACAGTATATCCCCTGGCTGGTCAAGTTTACCAGTGTGGACCCGCTGGCAGCCAAAAGCACCGACCGCAACCCGTACCACTATGCGAGTAATAATCCGATCAACCGCACCGATCCTACGGGGATGAGCGATGGGAAGGGAGATGGGAAGGGTGGGGGTGATTCTTCTGGCAAAGCACAAAAAACAAATGGTGCAACAATAGGACAAAAAATGGAACTAAAGAGAGTTGACAGCAAATCAATTGTCGACCCGGGGGGGAACATTGCATTAGTAGATGTAAATACCATTAGTTGGGAAAATAATAAAGTACTGAGTAATAGAAGCAATCAGTCAGTTAGTTACAATAAAGAAGTTGAAGCCTATGTTGATCCCCAGTGGGAGTCATTAGCAAGTCAAAAACCTATCACAGCCTCTAAGTTTGATCCCGTGAAGGAAGGAGTAGGTCTGGTTAAACAGGATGCTACATTCAGGGAGAATGCTAGAGACCCTTTTAATGTTTTTGATGCAGATAATAGAAAAGAAAGGTTTACTTTCTATTCAAAAAGAGATATTGGAATCAAATTTCCATTTGAGGAAATAAACAGAGAAGAAAGTTATAAAATTAAACCAATTGAAGACCCTACCAAAGGTACTGGTGATTGGTCTGCTGTTTCCAACTTTTTTGACAAAATAAGTAACTATACAAAAGCTTTAGAGAATGTTGGAGAAATATTTTCTCAACCTCAATGGAAATTAGATGCAAATTGGAATTTTATGTACGGAAGAAGCAAAATATATGAAGGAGTTTATCATTTGTATTCAGACCCTGCACCTAAACCAAATTATTATAAGCCTATTGGGAGTAAAATGGTAGAAGTTCCAAATAATCAGCTTATTCGAAAGTACAATGATTAGAAAATTTATCTATATCTCATCGATTATCATTTTTGTATTGATAATTTTTGTGATATACTCTGTTAGGAAATCAACTGAAGTTGAATCTAGATTTTATAATTTTATTTATTGGCCTAGGATAGATGAGATTGCTGGAGTATATATAATTGAAGATGCATCAAGGATTAAACTGAAGTCTAAAGAGGGTGTTTATATAACCAGTGATCATAAACTATTGATTAATAGTGATTATACATTTGAATTTGTGAATATTGATCCCTTTTTTGATTTATTCAAAAATTCAGAGAATGCATTTTCTTGTAAAGGAAACTGGAATTTATCAACATATTTTTTGTTATACTTTGAAGTATTTTTTTATAATAAAGTTTGTTTAAATGAAAATACTTCAATATATCATAGCTTTATTATAAAAAGATCTGAGGGTAGAGTCTATTTAATTTATTTCTATAAGGACTTCAAAGATGATGATTATATAGTTTATGAGAGAGTCCAGTAAAGCCCAGCGGCGCATGGGCAGTGCCATGGGTGAGGCATCCTACACCTCCGATGAGCTGTACATGCTGCACAACCATACGGGCAGCATCATTGGCACCTACGACCTCAACGGTGCCCAGCAGGAGGGTGAGGATTACTATCCCTTTGGGGAGACGGCCCACAACTGGAATGGCAACAAGCTGCACCGCTTTGGAGGCAAGTTAAGGTCGTTTAGCTCTGGGTTTTATATGTTTGGCGCACGGCAATACGCTCCCTGGCTGGCCAAGTTTACCAGTGTAGACCCGCTGGCAGCCAAGAGCACCGACCGCAACCCTTACCACTATGCGAGTAATAATCCGATTAATAGGGTGGACCCGAGTGGGATGAAGGATAAGCCTAGTGGAAATGGTGGGGGGGATAAAAATGGTGGCAAGAAGTCTACTTCTGGACCTCAAAACACACAAACGGATGGAACAAAAGGAGGTGTAGTTGTAACATACGATAACATAGAGACGAAGAATGATTTTTTAAACATGTTATCAGATTTGACAGGAAATAACTATAAAGTAAATGATCAAAATAGACTTGAGAAAGTTGGACCCAAGTACTCAGATGATTTTATTGGCCCTAAACCTCAGACTTCGGAAACGCTATCAAAGACGTTGGATTTTGCTATAAAAAATAAGAATCCTATCAATGTTGATTTGATAGGAGAAAGTTCAAATCCTAATACAGGAGTCTTTTATGATAGCTATGAAACAGCCAAGGTGGGTATAGATGACTTCAAGATGGCACCCCGAGAGCTAGGTGCAGCGATAATGGGCCATGTTTTTATGGAGAGAGCTGTTACGCCAGGTATTGGAGGTTATTCAAATGTTAACAATAGAACAAAGGAGAATTTTGATGCTTCTCATGAAACGGCAAACAAAGTTGAATTGAAGATACTTTCAGAAATGACAGGTTTAAATTTGAATTCGAAAGATGAACCAAAAAGAATGTCATCAGGTTATGATGCAAATCAGCAACCTGTTATGAGGGAGGTTTTTGATTACGGCCAATTGAAGTACGAATATACCTATGGTGTACAGATTGACAAGAATAGATTAAAATCGAATGTTTTTGATGTAAAATCAATAAGACAAATAAAATGAGGTTATTAATTAGTGCTTACTTAATGATTTTTTCTTCTTTTTCTTATAATGAACATATTGTAATTAAAGGCAAGGTGTGTAATGCTTCTAATGTAGGGCGAGTTTGTGGAGCATATTTAGATGAGCTTGTAGTTATTAATAATTCCATTGACACTATTTATTTGTACGAGTTTAATATTTTACATAATTGGAAGTCGCTGGGTAAATTTGGAAATTCTTGTAACCTGTTTCTTGATTCTGTTTATTCATTTTACCTTAATGAAGTAGAATTCAATAAAATCGATACCACTTGCTTTTATGTAAGTTTGAATTTGAACACTCCGCAAAAAAGAATAGAATACAGAAATAAATTTTTTAATCAATATTTTATTTCTGATACTACAGGTTTGGAGCTTGAAGATGATCCTTATATACGTTGTGACTCAATAATTGGACGAAACTACCATTGTATGCTTGTTGAATTAAAGGGAAGATTATATAAGCTGGACTCAATCAGCCCATGTGTTAGATGATTTATTTGACTTGTCGCTTTAGAAAGCTAAATTGTTGTCCATTTTACAGACTAGCGAAGTTAGGGTTTTAATATTAACGAAATTTGAACTTATGCTTTTTAGGGAAACTCTTGATGACTTATCTTCTGAAGTTGAAGAAGCTGTAGATGAATTATTTCAAGCTGTTAAAAGAAATCAATCTCATGAGCAGGATTTGTTGTTAGTCGAATTAAATGGATTTCATGATAAAAATATACAGGAAGTAAAATACAGTTCCAATCTATCTCCTTTTGACTTTGGCCCTGGTGGCTGGAGGTATCTTTCAGATTTTACCCAGTATCGTTTTTATGATTTTTACAGGAGAAAGGTGATAAGCACATCTCGTTTAGCTTATTTTTCTGATTATTATCAAAATAAGCACAAGCAAAATGTATATGACATTACACTACAAATGGAGTTAATGGTATATTTGAAATTTTGGGAATCTGATGTTGTTTTAACTAAGCTTTATCATTTATCGAACCTGGCACAAGGAAAAAACTTTGATTGGTTTTTTTCTATCAGTAAAGATGATTCACGCCAAATATTGATTCGTACTTTAATTCGAGATTCTATTAAGAATATTTGTCCTAAGTATTACAAATTAATCAAAGATGTTTATTTATCTCAAATAAGGAACGCTGCAGCACATTCGCAATTCTATATTGCTCAAGATATGTTGGGCTTCAATAACTATAATCCTTCAGACCATGCTCCACTTTCGCAAATTACTTTTAAACAATGGGAAGATCGATTTCACAAGCTTGTTTTATTCTATAGTAGCCTTATAAAGTGGTCTAATGTTACTCAAAAGGAATATGTTTCAAGACAATCTGGTAAACATTTTGGATTGGATGTACGGATTACTGAAAGAGATGGTCCGGAGAAGCATAAATGGATTAAGTATGTTGATACTGGAGGCAGGGTAGATTGGATGTGGTATGATAACTGGAATAAGTATTACAAAGATGCTATAAGTTGAGTGGTAGCTGTTATCCTCAGTTCCTTTAGCAATCTCTGACTTAAGTCTAGGCTATAGTATTCACTTTTTCACCTGCTAAAAGCATTATAACGTAGTGTAATTGATGAACTAAGAACCCCAGCGTGAGGGATAGTAGCGGAAAGCCTCTGAAAGAGCTTGCAGCAAATAGCCCGACCCAAAGGGGCACGCCCAAAACTTCAAAAATATCGCCTACAACGCCCGAGGGCAGGAGATCCTCATGGCTTGCGGCAGCACGCTGATGCAGCGCAAGGTGTACGATCCCCTCACGTTCAGGTTGGGCAGGGTGCGAACGGAGCGGTTTACCCTGAGTGGCAACACCTTTTCTTTTGTGACCGGCACCGTGCGGCAGGACAGCACCTACACCTATGACCGGGCGGGCAACATCACCCAGATGCGGGAGACGTCGCCCAACTCAGGCATCGCCTCCAACCCCAACGAACTGATCCGGCAGTACCAGTACGATGCCCTGTACCGGCTGCTGAGTGCCAAGGGCAGGGAGTGGGACAATAAAAACCAGAACAGCCCCTGGGGGATGCCCGCCACCGCCAATCTGGTAACGGTTACCGCCAATGCCAGGCTATGGGAGCGGCTTTACGACTACGACCTGATGGGCAACCTGCTGCGCATGCGGCATGTGAGCAGCAATAGCCCCAATAGTTTTACCCGCTTGTACAACCCCGATGCCAACAACAATATGGTCACTCAGTTTGGGGCTAACAACCGAACGACAAGACTTCGCACCGGTACCACCAATATTGACTATCTTTACGATGCATCGGGCAATATGACAAGAGAGAGCAGCAACCGTAATCTGGAGTACGACCAACGGCAGTTGACGAGGCTGTACATGATCTCGACCTCGGGCTATGAGCACTACCAGTATGGCGCAGGAGGGGAGCTTGTGAAGCGGTTCTCTCGCTCAGGCTCTGAGTTTTACAGCAATGTGGAGATCGATGGGCTTTTTCAATACAACAACCGGCTGAACATCGCCACCGACCATCAGAACAAGATCAATGTGCTGGATAGCTCGGGCAATACGGTTGCCCAGCGGCGCATGGGCAGTGCCATGGGTGAGGCATCCTACACCTCGGATGAGCTGTACATGCTGCACAACCATACCGGCAGCATCATTGGTACTTACGACCTCAACGGTGCCCAGCAGGAGGGTGAGGACTTCTATCCCTTTGGGGAGACGGCCCATAACTGGAATGGCAACAAGGTGCACCGCTTTGGAGGCAAGTTAAGGTCGTTTAGCTCCGGGTTTTACCTGTTTGGTGCGAGGCAATACGCTCCCTGGCTGGCCAAGTTTACCAGTGTGGACCCGCTGGCTGCCCAAAGCACCGACCGCAACCCTTACCACTATGCGAGTAATAATCCGATTAACCGCACCGACCCTACAGGTATGAGCGATGGTAAGGGAGATGGGAAGGGTCAAAAATCACAAAATTCAGGTGGTGAATCTAATTATTATAGATTTGATAAAAAAACGAATAAGATGATCCATTTAGGAGTAGTGAAAAACGGAGATGGAGAGAACTATATTCAAAGAGGAGACTCTCCGAATAAAATAGATTCTGTAAGCGATGAAAATGTCTCTAACCTTACAAAAGATTTTGTATTATTTCCCAATCAAAAAATACGAGAAGGAATTGCAAGTCATGTTGATGACTTCATAAAGACAAATAGCAAGACTAAATCAATTGAAGGAGTGCAAGTATACGGTACTTTTAAAGAGGGTGGGGGTTTTGGAGGTAAATATACTTCTTCAAATGAATATGCACTATTTAAAGCTAAGACTGGAACCGAACCTAAAATTAATGATTTAAAAAACCCTATTGTTTTAGAGATTGATCCCCTGAACTCGGAAAATCCTTCTATCGACTCATTTGAAATGAGCAAAAGTGGTATGTTTGATATACAGGTAATATATCATTTTCATCCATCAGCAAAAGAAAAAATGAATTCATTTGGTGAAACCCCATTATCTGGGAAGTATTTAGAAGAAAATCTTTGGAGACAGGAATTATCTAAACAAGATACAGATAATGCTTTAGGTTATAAATCAATTTATAAAGCAGAAACACTATTGAAAGTATCATTAGAAAGCAAAGAAGTTGAGTTTTATGACACGCAAGGTGGCTATTTAACAATACCTTTAAGCGTATTCCAATCACCTTTGCCAAGATGAAATGTGTATTAATTGTCCTGTTCCTGTTTACATGGCACTTTGGTTTTTCTCAAAGTAATGTAAAATTGTCGCAATTTCATTTTTACATAGATGATATTGATAGAAGTAATTCATTTTATGAAGGCGCTACAATTTTATTTTTTGATAACGAATTTAGGGCATTGAAAAATGATTTATTGCTGGATAGTGTTTCAATTATTGATATGTACTTGACTTTTCAGGATCAGACATTTCTTTTTAAGGGTATATCAGCAACATGGTTCCAAGATGTTGTAAGAATAGAAGTAAATTTTCTTAATTTATCAAATTTGAAGAGAATACCTAAGAAAGATGCTAAGAAGAAATTTAAAGATTTGGATGGTTTGTCTAATTTAGATCCATATAGCAACTGTTATTATTCTCCTTACAAGAAAAGCCACTGGTTTATTTCTAAAAAGACTATGAGAAGTAAGAAAGCAATTGTTAATGTAACGTTTCACACAGAAAATAAAGAAAAAGTTCTTGGTTATATTTTATTTATTAATAGTCCAATAATTTTTTCTCAATACTACAAGCTTGAAAATCCTAAATAGGAAAAATGAAGTTTTTATTCCCTTGCTAGCGCAAGTCCATTACCTGAGAAAAGAAGTTATAGTATTCACTTTTACACCTTCTAAAAGCATTATAACGTAGTGTAATTGATGAACTGTGAACCCCAGCGTGAGGGATAGTAGCGGAAAGCCCGGAGCACAGCGAGGACTTGTAGCGATAGCCCGACCCTCCCGATACCCATTAGCTATTGGATACCGGTAATTATCTACATCGGGAGGGGCACGCCCAAAACCTTAAAAAAAGAAAAGTCAATCTCCACCGCCCTGCTCGGCAAAGGCACCCAGGGCGATTACAAAGCCGCTTCGGGCACTTTTTACCAACGCTACGAGCCATCGGTACGGATGGAGTACGACTTTTTTAACTTCCTGAACCATGCAAGCCCGGTATGGGTGCGCACCATACGCAGGGAGCACCACCAGCAGGATGCGGTGAACAACGATACCATCATCTCCACCGAATACAGCGATGGCTTTGGCAGGCTGCTGCAAACCCGCAGCCAGGCGGAGCGGGTAATCTTTGGTGACCAGGTACTGGGCAGCTCAGGCATTGGCGCAGCACCTGATGTACCCAATGCCAATGCCGTTGGCGTGGAAAACACCCATGCAACGAACATCAACGTGACCGTGAGCGGCTGGCAGGTGTACGACAACAAAGGCAGGGTGGTGGAGAAGTACGAGCCTTTTTTTGACAAGGGATTTGGCTA
>JAIYAX010000013.1 GCA_027488815.1 Cytophagaceae bacterium
AAGAACAGTCTGCCAACTCCAAGGTTATGATCTCTTGCCATTAAGTAAATATACCAATTTCTCGACATCAACCGATCGTTGAAAACGATCATCTCCTACACCCTCGTTGCAAACGAGGGCGATTGGGGGCGGTTAAGCCGCTTCACCACATTGCCGTCAGCACCGTAAGTATATTGCTCGTAAAGGGTTGTGTTGTTGGTAACAAAATACAACCTCGTACGCTGACGATAATCGTATTCCAGGTTTCGGTTACCACTCTCTCTTGTCATATTGCCCGATGCATCGTAAAGATAGTCAATATTGGTGGTACCGGTGGGCAGACTGGTGGTTTGGTAGGCAGAGATCTCAGCGAGACGATAAGAACAGATGGGTCAGAAAACCAAAACGTACAAATCCTATGGGTTACTTACGTTTTTCGGTTTTGGGAATTTCAATTTGACAAATGAATAAGTGCCAGAAGACTTGATCGTATCAGTGCCATATCTGAGTCTCTTACAATCTAGCATAAGAGTTTGAGAGTTCATAAAAGCAATGCAATTCATATCGCTTAATGCCACGTGTCTTTCAGTAAAATAAAATTTGTTCCCAATGACTTCGCACTTATCTTTATCAATTACTGTACTATCAAACCATCTTTTCAAAACTCGAAAAGAGTCAAAAGTTCGTACAAAAATTACTGAAGTATCTTCATAAAACCTGATATGAGTAAATACTGATGGCCTATCCTCCATTTCATTTAATAGATAAAATCCATCTGTTCTAGGCATATGTTGACAGTTTGATGTCTTAGTATACACCAATATGAATATGATTAGCAATACTTTACTTATTCCTTCTAATCGCATCATGTATCAAAAAGTTAATTCCTTGATTTTCTTTAACATTTGTTAAAGGACTGGTTGAATAAAGATTGTCTCCATTCGGTCCTACATAATATACATCTTGCTTACCACCAGTACCTCCAAACAGTCCTATTGCATAAGCAGTGGCATTCATATCTTTTGCCAATTTATCATCTCCTTTTCCTTCTGAGCTTTGAGCTGATTTACTCATTCCTGGTGCAGCAAAATATCTGTCCCCCATAATTCTAGTGCCAGAAAATGGATCCAATTTACTGCTATCAGGAGGGTGTGTATGTACAGTTGCCAAGATCACCAAGTTACCCTTGCTTCCGCTAATGAATGAACTATTGCCAGGTCCTTTGTCATATTTAAAGTCTATTGAACCTTTATTTCTATCCTTAGGATCTGCCAAAACAGATGAAATAGTCATCTTCTGGATATCTAGTACAATTGATAAACCGTCTTCAAGGTTTCCTCCTTCCTTTCGGGTTGAATTTTCAACAATCTTTGAAATATTTGACCTGATGTTTTCATAATCGATCGTAATCTCTGAGGAATCTCCTTCAACTGAAGCATAAGGATTTCCCCCTTTTATTGCTTCGAAGTCTTCCTTACTTCCCACAGAACGATAAGATGTCTTACCGTCTTTTGAATCCATTGAACCTAAATACTTTCCAGTTGACTTCTGAATAAAATGTATCTTCTTATCATCAAAAATCTCAGGAATATTGTTATCACCACTACCCTCAGCTTGAGAATTTGGGGCATTCCCACCAGCAGGTGAGCTTGGCTCAGCCGGGTTCTGCATACCATCTATATCCTTATGAGTTACCGGGTTATTACTTGCATAATTGTAAGGATTTAAGTGAGCATATTTATGAGCCAGCGGGTCCACACTGGTAAACTTCGCCAGCCAGGGAGCGTATTGCCTCGCACCAAACAGGTAAAACCCTGAGCTAAATGACCTTAACTTGCCTCCAAAGCGGTGCGTCTTGTTGCCGTTCCAGTTGTGGGCCGTTTCGCCAAAGGGATAGAAGTCCTCACCCTCCTGCTGGGCACCGTTGAGGTCGTAAGTACCAATGATGCTGCCCGTATGGTTGTGCAGCATGTACAGCTCATCGGAGGCGTAGGCTGCCTCACCCAGGGCACTGCCAAGCCGCCGCTGAGCAACCGTATTGCCGGAGCTATCCAGCACATTGATCTTGTTCTGATGGTCGGTGGCTACGTTCAGCCGGTTGTTGTATTGAAAAAGCCCATCGATCTCCACATTGCTGTAAAACTCAGAGCCCGAGCGTGAGAACCGCTTCACCAGCTCCCCGCCTGCGCCATACTGGTAGTGCTCATAGCCCGAGGTCGAGATCATGTACAGCCTCGTCAAATGCCGGTAGACATACTCCAGATTACGGTTGCTGCTCTCCCTCGTCATGTTGCTCGATGCATCGTAAAGATAGTCAATATTGGTGGTACCGGTGCGAAGGCGGGTGGTTCGGTTGGCAAAGATATCAGCGAGACGCAAAGACTAGATGGGGAAAAACTATCTACCTTGGCTGTGTTCTTAAAAATCTGCCTGAATATGCTGTACCTGTCATAAAGGGACCACTGCAACACTCATAATCCTTCTTTTTAAACCCACACAAAAAATAATCGAAATCAAACAAAATAATTGGGATTCGATAATCTCCAATTACTGTATATCTATTTGTATTATTTATAAGAAACATATATTTATTTTTCACATTCCCCAAACTGTCATAAACAGGTAGATATCTTTCAAAATTAGATACACTGACTTGGACAGTGTCTCCAAATACACTTAGTTCAATAACGAAGTACTTCCTATCAACTGTATCATACTCATTGATATAATTTAATATCTGGTCACTAATTACCTTCGGGAAAGTGTAATCAATAAAATCCTCTTTAGCTTGCGCAAAACAACTATGGCCTGACAATGCTATCAACAAAACGACTTTAAGAAATGTTCTCATTTTCTATTGATAAGATAATTAACCAGTGAATGCTTTAAAATATCAAATCCTTGATCACTCACATTACTAATTGACTTCGATACCTCCCCGCTCGGATCAACATAGTGAATAGTTCCACTTACTTTGGAGTCAAATGACTCTACTGCATAAACAGGCATTGATTCTTTAATTGCAAGTGCTCTGTCGTCTATTGCAGAAGGCCCCATTACATTAATTGTTTCATCTGATCTATAGCTTGGCTGACCAAACTCATCAAATGAGCTTCTTCGTGCTTTAGCATCTAACGGGTGACTATGAGCTTGACCCACCACCATCATGCTAGCGTTTCCTTTTGCTGCTAAAAACCCCTTTTTATCTTTTACCCAATCATTATAAGCTTTTTTATTAGTATTCTGCGATGAGTCTTGTAATTGTGTTTCTATCTTTCCTGTATTCTTATTTATGACAATAAATAAATGTTTTTCTTTACTGCCTGCTGTTGTCCCTCCCTCAAGCAGTGAATTTAAGTCATTTCTTGCCTTATCAGAGTCAAAAGTCAATAGCCTAGATGCACCCTGAAGAGTTTCTAGTTTGTTTTTTCCTTCTATTATGCCTACAAAGTCTGACTTACTTATTAGGCGAAATTCCATATTATTTACCTCACTTAAACTTAGATCTTTTGATCCATTCTCTTGTCCAAGATATTCTCCATCATTACTTATATAATGAATTTGCTTTTGACTAATTGTGCTATTACTTGCAGTTTTGGAATCTTGTTTTTTGTCTACACCCCCACCCTTCCCATCTCCCTTGCCATCACTCATTCCCGTAGGGTCGGTGCGGTTGATCGGATTATTACTCGCATAGTGGTAGGGGTTGCGGTCGGTGCTCTTGGCTGCCAGTGGGTCCACACTGGTAAACCTATACAACCACGCCGCATAATACCTCGCCCCATAGTAATACAACCCACTCTCATTGTCTCTTTCTTTGCCACAAAAGCGATAACGCTTCAACCCATAGCTTCCAAAACTCGTCTCCCCAAAAGGATAATACTCCTCCTTATTAATCAAAGCTCCATTAGGTTGTAACAACACGGTACTACTGCCCAGGTGATCGCTTAGAACATACTTTAACTCTGGCGTAGTATCGTTCCAGATATTGCCCAACCGCAATTCAGCCAGCCGACCATCGGCATCCATGATGTAAATATGGTTTTGTTTGTTGCGGTCATCATTCACATACTCATACACCCCATCAATATAGGTCGTGCTCACATAGCTACCTTCCTGCATCCGCACCAGCTTTTTCACCCGGCTGCCTGATGCACTTAAGCGGACAAACATTTTAGAAAACTACTCTTTCAGCTCCGAAAACAATTTCAAAAGACTCGTATTGTTCATTAGCGAAAAGAACTAATTCAGAATTACTACTAAACACTAATAAAAGACTACTCTGATCGATTGCAACTCTAGAAATCTCATTTTCAAGAACACTAATAAGTCCATTATCGTCTTTCAATGGATAAACCTCTTCAAAAGTAAATATCTTTCCATTTGATCTGAACTCAAACCCACCGGAAAATTGGATATACCCTTCATCAAAAGAAAAGACAATTGTATTCAAACTGAAAGAAACTTGAAATATTTTGCAATTCAATAACTTCTTTATTAGGCCCTCATTCTCTAGTATTTTTTTCATTGTCATTTTTTCTTAAAATATCCTGGAGGTAATGGAGTATGTGTTTCATGTTGAGGTCCTGGCTTTAAAGTTTTTGGATTAATTCCTTGAGCCCCCCCTTGCTTCATTGGCTTTTCTAGCCTCCAATAACCATCTGGATATTGTTTTGTAGGTTCCATTACTCTGAGACTAAGTCCACTTGGAACTGTGTTAGGAGGAGGCTGAGGTTCGTTTGTTGGAGTTTTGAATTTTGGAGTAGGGCTTGGTCCACTCTTTGACTTAACCTGAGGAATTGATGTCCTTGAAGTTCCTAATGTCAATGCGGCTCCTGCTGAAAAAATGATATTCTCAGGATTCCACTGGCGTAAAGAATTATTGAGCGCAAATTTTAACAAATCTCCTGATGCTAGTGATTGAATTTGACTATCTAACAGAGGGCCTTGCGAATACAAAGCATTAGCTGCCATAGAGTACAATTCCACTTTTTCTTTAAAATCCACTAACCCCTCTTTGCTGAATACCCAATCCGATCTTACTTCTGTTTTTCCTTCAGCATTTTCAAAAAATTTTGATGCAGTGTAATGACTTATGTTATCTGATGTGCTATAATAAGGAGTTACTGTATAATCTCCAACCTCAAAACTTTCTGCACCTCTTGCTGCTACTCCATCTCCAATATTTACTCCATTTGCCTTAACAGCGTCAATAAGTTGAGGCCTTACACCAATTTGTCTTTTTGGTGCTCCATCTGCACCTGTCTTTGATCCAGACCCATTTCCTCCCGAAGGTGAACTTGTCTCCGCCGGATTCTGCATCCCGTCAATATCTAAATGTGTTACAGGGTTATTACTTGCATAATTGTAAGGTGAAAGATGAGCGTATTGTGCCATAAAAGGGTCACAACTAACAAAACGGCATGTCCAAGCCGCATAATACCTCGCACCATAATAATACAAGCCACTCTCGTTATCTCTTTCCTTACCGCAGTACTTGTACCTCTTCAACCCATAACTCCCAAAACTCGTCTCCCCAAACGGATAATACTCCTCCTTGTTGATCAAGGCCCCGTTAGGCTGCAATTGTATCAAACTGCCACCAAGGTGGTCCTCAATAGTGTACTTGAGCTCGGGAGTGGTGTCTCCAAAAATATTCCCTAAGCGTATCTCTCCTAGCTTGCTTTGGTTATCGACAATGTAAATATGGTTCTGTTTGTTCCGGTCATCATTCACATACTCATACACCCCATCAATATAGGTCGTACTCACATAGCTGCCTCCCTGCATCCGCACCAGCTTCTTTACCCGGCTGCCAGCCGCATCGTAGAGGTACAGGGCATATTTGCTGGGTTCCGCTTCTGCAATTTGCACCCGGAAGCTGCGCAAGCGGTTGCTATGGTCGTATTGGTAATGCCGCTCTTCTGCATCGCTGGTCATGTTGCCGACGGCATCATGGGTAAAGCCAAATTCGCTGCCACCTGCTTCCATTGTGCCTAATATATTGCTTCCTGCCAAATAATTCAAGTTTCTGTTGAAATTATTTCATGATGCCACCAGTTAAATACAGTATTCAAAGTAGCTCATGTCACAGACTTGCGCTAGCAGTGAGAGGGTGATGGTGTATAGGTCTCGGATTGGAACTAAAACTAGAATGGGCGTAAATAGTATACATATATTAAAAATTCACAAGTTCATTAAATATACAGACCTTACAACATCCTCATTTACTTGAAGATTAATTTCAGATTTTCTTCCCGCAGTAAAATACACAAAATTTATCTTTTCCACCCTTGATGAATCAACTCGTAATTCAAAAGAAGAGTAAATACCCCCAGTCACTAAATAGTCATTCAAATTTAAATCCTTAATTCTCATAGAAGATGGGTAACTTATTTTCTCAAGATCATTATTGTAGAATTCGAACTCACCTTTACCTAATTTACTCTCAGTAAAGACTACCCCATCTGACGGAATATAAAAAAAGTGCACTCCTTGCTTAAACAACAATTTTCCTTTATTCTTATTCTGATTAAAAAAAATATATATTTCACCTTCATATTTATCGGGGACAACTAGGCCGATAAGATCTACCTCTTTACTTGAAGAATTACAGCCAAGTAAAAATATAAAAAGAAATACTTTAGCTATCTTTCTCATTTTTTAAATTCATTTAATTTTTGTTTATTCCATTGAACTCGATTATAGTCAATCAGTCTATAGCTTTGATCAATTACATTTTTTATAAGACCATTTTCATCAAACTGAATTTTTAAAGTTTTGGAGAAGTTAACTATTTCTGTTCCTCCAAACAGCCAATCCCCTGGAGATCCCTGACCCTCTTTACCAACACCAAGAAACATTCTATTGCCCCCTTGGTCTTCAATTATTGCTTCAATCGAGGGATAGCCATCAGATTTAACTGTAAACGCAATAGTTAACTGATTTTTTTCCTTACTATATTCAAAAACATATCTTGCATTAACATCTACAGATGGTGTAAGAGACTTTGGAGTTATTGGGTTTTTAGTTGAGTATAGTAGATCAACAACTCCCTTATTTTCAAACTTATACTGATTGGTATTATAAAATACCTTACCTACTTCCATTTTACCACTACCAAAAAAATTATCTTTCATTACAGTTTGGTTGGCGAATGGGTTTGTGAATGATGCTTTTTTAGATTCCAAATTATAAGAAAATGAGACTCTACCTCTTGCAGTTACATTATCAGACAATTCAGGTGGCCGATTGTCTCCTTCAAATTCCCTATTTAAAGGATCTTTCGTTACTTCTGAAGAAATAAAACTCCTCATGTGAATTTTTATCTTTGGAGGAAGGCTTGCCTTTGTGCCTTTGTTTTCATTTTTTCCACCTTCACCACCAGGTGAAGGTTCTGTACTTCCCGTCTCAGAACCATCTATATCCGTATGATTGATGGGTTTATTATCTGCATATGCGTAAGGAGTAAGGTGGGCGTACTTATGAGCCAGCGGGTCCACACTGGTAAAC
The DNA here is from genome assembly GCA_027488815.1 of Cytophagaceae bacterium. Lineage (GTDB taxonomy): Bacteria > Bacteroidota > Bacteroidia > Cytophagales > JAIYAX01 > JAIYAX01. The sequence goes on from JAIYAX010000013.1 coordinate 7,492, forward strand.
CTACACAACCACGCCGCATAATACCTCGCTCCATAGTAATACAAGCCACTTTCCTCATCCCTTTCCTTTCCACAAAAGCGGTAACTTTTCTTACCATAAGAGCCAAATGAAGTTTCCCCAAAGGGATAGTACTCCTCCTTATTAATCAAAGCTCCGTTAGGTTGTAACAACACGGTACTACTGCCTAGGTGATCGCTTAGTACATACTTTAACTCTGGCGTAGTATCGTTCCAGATATTGCCCAACCTGAATTCAGCCAGCCGACCATCGGCATCCATGATATAAATATGGTTCTGTTTATTCCGGTCATCATTCACATACTCATACACCCCATCAATATACGTAGTGCTCACATAGCCGCCTTCCTGCATCCGCACCAGCTTCTTTACCCGGCTGCCCGCTGCATCGTAGAGGTACAGGGCATATTTGCTGGGCTCCGCTTCTGCAATTTGCACCCGGAAGCTGCGCAAGCGGTTGCTATGGTCGTATTGGTAATGCCGCTCTTCAGCATCGCTCGTCATGTTGCCGCAGGCATCATGGGTAAAGCCAAATTCGCTGCCACCTGCTTCCATTGTCCCTAATATATTGCTTCCTGCCAAATAATTCAAGTTTCTGTTAAAATTACTTCCGGTAGCTGTATGCCTGAGCTGCTGCAAATTACCCATGAGGTCGTAGTCGTACTGCTGGGTATAGCCACGGGCCAAGGTCATATCTTCGCTGCGGTAGCTGTCGTCCCAGTGGGTTTCGCCTATCCGGTCGGTCTCCCTGCCCGTTGCACTCAGCAGGCGGTAGAGGGCGTCATAGCTGTATGATCGGCTCAGCTCATCCGGGCTGCTTCCATAGCCACAACCGGTTAGCTCCTCATGCATGGCGGTGATATTGCCCACCTTGTCATAGGTGAATACTTTGTCCTGCCGTACAGAGCCATCCGGCTGAAACAGGTGGGTGGTACGGGTATACGTTTCGCTGCGCACCCGCTGAAGCCGGAAAGTAAGCGCATCGTATCGGTACCGGGTCATAATGCCGCTGCTGCCTTCCAATGGATCGCACATAGCTAGTAATATCCTCTGCCCACGGGCGTTGTAGGCGATCCGGTCCACATAGGGCTCAGGGTCATCGCCTATTCTTTTGCTCATCATGACCCGCTCCAATGCCCCGGCTTTGTTGTAGCTGGGGAAAAGTTCAAACCGGTTGCCGTTCACATACTCCTGCGGCAAGGCCATGTACTTTACCCGGTTCAGGGCATCATAGCCCTGGTCGGTTGTATGCTCTTCGCTGGCCAGTAGGTTTATGTTCAGCCCTTCCCAGTCTAC
>JAIYAX010000004.1 GCA_027488815.1 Cytophagaceae bacterium
CCCTGAACTCGGAAAAGAATATGATGGAATAAGCAAGAATTTACTTGGCTTGAGAACTGGAAAACACATCATTTTCTATCAAGTTGTTTCAAATGACAGGATTGATGTTGTCAGAATTTTACACGAAAGAATGGACTTGATAAATAGACTTGATAAATAAAAAAATGCCACTCACACAGGTAACTGTTGCACGACTTCCCCATTGGTTGGTGTTCCGCCACCAACCAATATTTATCTACAGCCAATCGCCCTTCCCCATTGGTTGGTGTTCCGCCACCAACCCTTCCCCATTGGTTGGTGTTTCGCCACCAACCCTTTCCCCATTGGTTGGTGTTCCGCCACCAACCCTTTCCCCATTGGAAAAGTGAACGACTTCGGACAATATTTGATTTGACCCTCTCTTTTTACGTTGCCCATTGTTGACTACTTCAAAATCCCGAACAGAACACCAAATATTAGCAATTGTCTTCCTTTCCCTGCAAATGACGGGCAAGTGACGGGTAAAAATGGCATCTTTTGATACGATACTGCTCGTTAAACGAGTAACATTGTGCTTTCACTAGATTTTTATGCAACAACCCGAACTCGGCAGACGACTGACTGCTTTTCGCAAAGAAAAAAACATGACACAAGAGGAGTTGGTGGAAAAAAGCCACGTGAGTGTTCGCACCATTCAGCGTATTGAGGCTGGTGAGGTCTTGCCACGTATGACAACTGTGAAAATTTTATTAGAAGCTCTTGGAGAAAGTTACGAGTCATTTTCAGCCAAGCAAACCCAAGTGATGGAAACACACAAAAGCATGCTACCATCTACCAATCGAAACACCCTAATGATAGCGGTAATGGCAGGAGCAGTTTACCTTATATCTGAAATTATTCTGGGCACGATGGGTGTTTCCAGAATCATAAACGATGGAGAGTGGGGTGTTGGTATGAATGCCGTCTATACGAGCATCACGATCGTAATGGTGATTTCGTTCGCATTGTTCGCACAAGGATTTATTGTCTTAAGCTCTGTATTTGAAAACACCTTATTGAAGGTGGCCGCCTACTTGCTTGTTTTTGCCATGGTTGGGAAAGGTATTTTAGATGTGAGTTCTCTATCCATAGACGAAATTGAGAGTATGTGGATTCCGTACGCTGTGGTTGCTATAATCTTGGGCGCTATAGGCATTGTATTCGGAATAGCTCTCATTCGGCTACAAGACAGTATGGGTGAACTCTCACGCTTCGCAGGGATATTGGAAATTATTATGGGCTGTTTGCTTATTACAGTGGTGTTATTCTTTATCTCGTATGTAATCTTGGTACCCGCTGTTGTGGTTGAGATAATCGTCCTATTCCGTGGATATGAGTATTTATCCAAGCAAACAGAGACTGTTCCTGCCGCATAATCAAATTCTCTCCAGTATATACCCTTTAAAATTAATTTCTACTTTATGAAAATGAAAATAGCTGCTTTTCTCGTGTTGCTTTTAGTGGCCATTGTTATCTTTTTGGGTTCACGCACACCCTCGTTATCAGATAATCACGGAAAAATGGATACTCACTTATATTTGAGCGATAGTGTCGACCAACCCTTAATCGTTGCCTTTGGAGGCGGCTCTGGAGGAAACGACTGGGAGCGAAATTATTTGAAGGATAAACGTGATTCGTTACTAGCGCACGGTTTTGCAGTGCTGGCAATTGGCTATTTCAAAACCGACAACTCCCCCAGTTCATTAGATCGCATCTCACTCAACGCTATTGCCGATACGATTCTAAGTATTGCCAGACGTACGCCACAAATAGACACAACCAGCATCATTTTGATGGGTGCTTCTAAAGGAGGCGAGTTGGTGCTGAATTTGGCTAGTCGGTACTCGTGTTTCAAAGGTGTGATTGCACTTTCAACTTCACATGTTAGCTTTCCCGCCCTCACCGTATCGGCTAATACGTCCTCGTGGATGTACAATGACAAAGAAGTAAAGTATGTCCCCGCTCCGTTCAAGACCATTTGGCCAGCATTAAAGGGAGACTTACATAGTGCTTTTGCAATGATGCTGGAAGACAGAGAAGCAGTTGCGGAAGCGGAAATTGAAGTTGAGAAAATCAATGGACCGATCCTGATTCTTTCTGCCGATCAGGATGAGCAATGGCCCGCCACAAAAATGTCGCATCAACTGATAAAGCGATTGGAGAGAGAAAGGTTTACCTTCCCATATAAACATATAATTGTAGAGGGCACCCATATTGAGCCGCTCAATCACTTTGACGAAGTATATATATTTCTGGATTACCTAAAATAACTAGACATTATATTGCCCTATATTTCAGTATGTTCCCCATTGGTTGGTGTTCCGACACCAACCCTTATTTATCTACACCCTTGGTAGAATAAGCTCTAACTGGTTATTGCTTCTCGCTGAGACCCTACCGCCACCAGTTTTTAGGCCTCGCTGAGACCTGACCTCCTAAACTACTCTGCCAATCAATTAGCAAACAAGAGAGCTGTGTTTCACTTACCACCACCATACTCAATGGCTAGCCTTCAAATCATTGGCGTTTAGCTGCCCAAGAAAAAACTTTCAAGCACCCGTCTGTGTAGCCCTACCAACAAAAAAGCCGGACATCTCTGCCCGGCTTTTCGTTTCTTATTTCCACTGAGGCAATCGGCCGGGAGTGTAAGGCGCTCCTATGGCTTCCAGCTTTTGCTCAAGAGCGGGTATATCGGTAGTGCTTATTTTTTTAAGCTGGGCAAGTACTGGCTTAAAGGCTTCCCCTGCCAAGCTCAGTTGCTCTTTCATGGTACCTGTCGGATCGGAAGTGCTTCCCCATCCATCATAAATAGCACTCCAGAGTCGGCTGCTGATGTCCGGAACCTGATCAATATCAAGTCTTGTGGCCAATGGGTCACCATTCATGGCGATCTTGATCCTATTTAATTCCTGATCAAGTTTCTTCAGCTCCTTATCCAAACCTAGATCCGGAGTTTTCGAAACAAAAATGGCCTCTCTCATCAGTTTGAGTTTTGAGAGTGCCGCAGAAAGAACCTCATCTGCACTGGTTACTGCCCTCTGAAGCTCGGCGGCTTCTCGCTGCCATGCAACCATAGCGGGGCGATCAGTGGCAGGCAGGCTGGTGCCGGGCAATAGTTTCACAACAAATGAGACAGGTTTTACCAGTTCTTTAAACTCCCCTTTATTAAATTGAGACAAGCTCACCGTGTATTTGCCGGGAAGTGCGTATTGACCGGCATCAGGGCTTTCAAATGGGTTATCTGAATTGCTCTTGCTCAAGGTAACCGGATTGGTGCTTGGGTAGCGGAAATCCCAGGTAAGTCGGTTAAGCCCTTTGCTTACTGGTGCTTTCAAGAGTCTGATCACTTCATTCTTTTCATTTCTGATCGTAAACAAAAGATAACTGGCTTCTTCTTCCTGCTCGATTTTGAGGCTATCATAACTGGGGTAACTCAGGTTTTTGCCTTCTTTGTTGAGTTTATCCTCAGCCTCCTGTCTTTGAGACTTTAGTGTTTTCACTTCATCCTTCAGGTGGTAGGTGAAAACTGCAGCTACAGGTGGGTTATCGGTCCTGAAAAAGCTCTCACCCATAAATGCTTTGCCCTTTAACCCCAAAGGGCTGTTTTCGATGTACATCCAGCTGTCTTTCACTGGGAAGAGATGAGCAGCTTGATCTTTCACTTTGGAAATCTCTCTCAGAGGGCTATAATCATCCAGCACATAAAAGCCCCGGCCAAATGTGGCAAGCACCAAATCGTTCTCTCTACGTTGTATGGCGATATCACGAACGGCAATGGTGGGAAGTCCGTTTTTAAGCTGGGTCCATTTGGCTCCCCCATCGTTGCTGAAAAACACTCCGAATTCTGTACCCACAAACAGCAGATTAGGATCTACATGGTCCTCTGCCATACTATAAGTAGAGCCACGCTGGGGCAAATTACCTGTGATGGATACCCAGGTCATTCCTTTGTCTGTGCTTTTGAACAAATAGGGCTTAAAATCACCCATTTTATGGTTGTTGAAGGAGGCATAAACCAGTCCCTCCTGATGCTGACTGGCCAGAACCTGATAGACATAGGTATTCGCCGGAACCCCAGGGAACTTATCGATTTTCCTCCAGTTTTTACCTCCATCTGTGGTCACCTGTATGAGGCCATCATCCGTACCTACATAGAGGAGTTGTTCATTTTTGGGAGATTCTGAAAAGCCAATCACCGCTCCATACGGAGAAGTGCTTTCGTTTTTCGAAACGGCATCGATGCCTAAAACCCGACCATAGAGAGGTAATTTATTTCGATCGATCTGCCTGCTGAGGTCCGGACTGATGGTTTGCCAGCTATTTCCGTAGTCATCGCTTCTGAACAAATAATTGGCGGCGAAATATACCCTCCCTTTTTTGTGACTGCTGACTTGCAAAGGAGCATCCCAGTTCCAGCGAAACGCCTTTTGTCCTTTGGAAGGCTTGGGCTGTATGCCGGTGATCTCTCCGCTGGCTTTGTCATAGCGCACCAGGCCTCCATATTGAGATTGGGCGTACACAATGTTCGGATTGAAAGGATCAATCTGGCTTTCAAAGCCATCCCCTCCATTGGTTACAAACCAATCAGCATTGGTGATGCCACTCTCATTGCGTGTGCGTGAAGGACCTCCAAGGCTGAAGTTATCCTGAGTTCCGCCATAAATGTTGTAGAATGGCTCTGAGTTGTCCACCTCAACTTTATAGAATTGTGTTACCGACAGGTTGGGCTTATACTGCCAGGTTTTGGCACCGTCCCAGGTTTCATAGATACCACCATCACAGCCATTCAGAATATGATCCGTATCATCGGGGTCAATCCAAAGAGCATGGTTATCGACGTGCTTGTGCTTTTCGCCTACGTTCTTGAAGTTTTTGCCTCCATCGACACTCACCCACATCCAGGTATCGAGGGAATACATCTTATCCGGATTTTTAGGGTCAGATACGATTTCACTGTAATAGTTACCACTGGTTTTGTGACCGCTTCTCTTTTCCCAGGAAGCTCCTTTGTTACTGCTACGGTAAAATCCTCCTTCTCCTTTGGCAGCCTCTACGATGGCATACATGAGCGAAGGGTCAGCGGCAGAAAATTCAATATCTATCCGGCCGAGCTCAACAGATGGCAGCCCTTTTTGAGATTTTTCCCATGTCTTGCCTCCATCATTAGAAACATAAATCGCACTCCCGGGGCCTCCACTTACAAAAGCATGTTCATGACGTCTTCGCTGATAGGCGCTGGCATAAAGTACTTCTGGATTCTGAGGGTCCATCTCCAGATCGTTGGCACCGGTATGCTCATCCAGTTTCAGTACCTGTTCCCAGTTTTTACCCCCATCAACTGATTTAAAAACCCCACGGTCACCACCTGGGCTCCACAATGGGCCGATGGCTGCCACGTAGACCACCTGGCTGTTTTTTGGATGAACAATGATTTTACCTATATGCTCGGAATTTTTCAATCCCATGTTCTTCCAACTTTTGCCACCGTCTTTGGAGCAATACACTCCATCTCCATAAGCCACGCTGCGCTGGTTGTTATTTTCTCCGCTGCCTACCCATACGACTGATGGGTTCTGAGGATCGAGGGTGATACAGCCTATAGAATAAGAGCCTTCAGAGTCAAATACGGGCTCATAGGTGGTCCCTGCATTCTGCGTTTTCCAAACTCCACCGCTTGCTACGGCGATATAGTATTCAGATTTTTTACGTGGATTTACTGCGAAGTCAACCACCCGGCCACTGGTGAGGGCCGGACCTACGGCTCGGAAACTGAGACCTGAAAGACTCATTTCGTCCTTTGGCTTTTCTTCCTTACTTCCAGTTTTGGGGGGTTGTGCCTGCACCAAGCTACAGGCCATCATGATCATAAATACAATGTGGGCTTTTCTCATGCTGAATGATGATTAGTGGTCTTAAAACAAGCCAAGGTAAGGATTAAGGCAAAAAAGAGAATTTGTTTTTACAGGAACGGCTCGCATTTGCCGGCACTAAACAAAGGAATACAGCACCCCTCTATGTCCCAATAACGACCAGTATTCTAATTTTAGGACTTAATTCTTGATTTTAAAAACATGCCTAACCAAAGTCTGACCTCGTAACATGCTGATAATGTGATGTCCACAAAATTAACCAACACTAACTTGGCTTTTGTAACCTTATGGCATGAGTTCAGTATAGACCTACTTTGTTAATTTAAAATTCATGTACCCTGAGTCGAGTGACCGACCGTCTTTATTGCCAAAAATACTAACTATTCTTTGCTTCTGCCTTTATCTGATTTTCTTGCCTTATTCCGGATATTCAGTTACAAGAGAGGCAAGCAATGGCAATTGGGCAAATGCAAGCACATGGACTCCATCAGGTGTGCCTGCCAACAATGACTCGTTGATTATACCGCTTGGTGTTTCAGTAACATTAAGCACAAATGAAGGCTCAAGTACATTCAATCTGAGAGTGAACATTAGAGGAACGTTAGTTTTTGATAATGGGAAGCTTCATGTCTCTGCAACTTCCTTATTTTACTTGCAACCAACCGGTTCCTTTAGTTGCGCCGGTGGGTGTGGCAACAATGATCAGCTTAGAATAGGAGGAAGCAGCAACAAAGTTTGGCAAGGGGATGTATGCGGGCCAATTAACGGCCCTGGGGTAGTAAATAGCAGCTTTAACTGCGCTTTCGGACCGGCACCATTGCCTTTACCGGTTGTTTTTCTACATCCAAGATTCAGCAGCAATCAAGATCAGCAGATAAAGATCAGCTGGCCTTTTGTTTCGGATGGTTCAGAATCCAGATTGCAGCTTCTCAACAGCAAAGATGGATTTAACTATCAGGTTATCGAGACAAAAGTGTTCCGACTGCCAAATGGCAGGACAGCGGAGTTTGAAATAGAATTGCCCCACAGCAACTATGGCAGCTATTGGAAACTGACCCAGCTTACAGTATCGCAGGCTGTTCATGAATCATCCGTAGTACATTTCCTTGTAAAATCGGATGATGAGGTTCAGATGTACCCGAGTATTACCAGTCAGGAATTCAAAGTAAGCTGCAAAGGAGAACAGATAGACGCTTACATCTATAGCATGAAGGGTGAGCTTATGCTACAGGTGACAATTACCCAAGACCAAATAGTCGACGTATCGAATCTCCAGGCTGGTCACTATCTGGTAAAGCTCATAATTGACCAATCTCAATCGGTCAAGCATCTTCAGGTAGTGAGATAATTGACATTGCTGACGAATGTCATCGTTTTTTTCTGATGAGCCAATGAACTTTGTGTACCCTACATCAGTGATAAAAACCACGCTTTACTAAGTTGAAAACCTCTATGACCGGGAGACTGCCCGTAGACTGGAGCATGCTTTGTTGGAAATAAAAGAGGTTGAACAGGTAGAAGCGAACCAAAACTTGCACGAAGTATCGGTCACCCATTGGGAAGAGTTAAGTGAGCTTAGTATTGTGAAACGGTTGGAAAGTGAAGGTTGCCCATTGGTGTTTCCATTCCATTCTTCAAAGCTCCTCTCCTGTGTCTTCATGCCTCTCTATCCAAGTTTCAACTAATTCAGTTCCTCCTTACTCCTTAGGTTTGTTCCTCAAGGGAGATCAACTAAAGTTCATGACCTACCTGTCTAGCAGGATTCCTTACATGGTAAGGAGCAGAAATACAATCACAACTATTTGGTGATTTTCCATGCTTGATTTGCAGTGTTCAAATACTGCAATGCCTCACTGGAGAATTTATTCAAGCACCTTTATCCTCGCTTCGGCGCTGGCAGGTATCGTATATCTGTTTTGGTCACAGCAGTTGCAGTATTTGTTACCTACCCCTGCTCCTGCCGGGTACCAGCCTGTGGCTAAAGAAGTAAGCCTATCAGAATTGCCTGGATCACTGAACACAGTAGACCGACCTTACCTGTTGCTTCATTTCTTTAATCCTGACTGTCCCTGCTCAAGGTTTAACCTCAAACACCTCCGGCAGTTGCACCACGAGTTTTCAGGCAAGTTGAACATTGCGCTTGTTATCCCCTACTGGGCTGATTCGGCTAAAGCCATTCAAATGGCTGATTTTGCCAAATACCTCTATGTCGATTCCGACTTGTCTCTCTCCAAAAAATGTGGAGTGTACAGCACACCTCAGGCAGTGCTGATGGGGCCGGAAGGCAAAAGCCTCTACATCGGAAACTACAATACTTCCCGCTATTGTGGAAATAAAGAGACCGAATTTGTACGCCTGGCCCTGGAGTGCGACATCGACGGCCAAAAAACGACGGAAATACCGAGTGCCCCAGCTTATGGATGCCCATTTTATTCTTGTGAACCTTCCTCTTCTCCCTCTATTCTATCCATCCTATGAATGCTCAATTAAGTTCAACAAATGCCCTTGACTTTGATCTGGAAGCCATCAAGCTAAAGTCAGATAAGATCATTAGTGCGGTAATGTGGATCTACTTTGGATTTGGACTGGCCATTTCCTTTGTATACGATACCCAATTGATTGCTTTAGGCGTTGGTAGCCTTTGCCTGGCAGCCTATTTTCTGGTGAAGGCACTCATGCCTCAGTCCAATCTGTACCAATATGTGGCCGGGGTTGTGCTCGCCTTGTTTATGGCCCAGTTTATCTACCAGATGCATGGTCTTATGGAAATGCACTTTTTTGCATTTATCGCTTCCTTATTGCTGATCACCTATCAAAATTGGAAGCTACAAATACCAGTCACCCTCACCGTTGTAGTGCACCATTCCCTGTTTGCCTGGCTTCAATATGCCGGTAACAAAGAGATCTACTTTACTCAGCTGGAGTACATGGATTTGCAAACTTTCGTTTTTCATGCCGGGCTGGCAGCCGTTATCTTTGGTATCAGTGGCTATTGGGCTTATGACCTGAGAAAAACTACTAAAAAAGCAGCTGAAAACACGGATAACTTTCAAAAACAGTTGTCCAATGTGAACAATAACATCCTCTTTGCTGAAGAAATCAGCAAGGGTAACCTTCATCATGATTATGAACTGAAAGACAATGGTGATGAATTGGGCGCCAGCCTAATAAGAATGAGGAAAAGCCTATTGCTTGCCGGTCAACGAGAGCAGGAAGAGAAATTCATTTCTCTGGGAATCAACAAAATCGCCGAAATACTTCGGTCAAGCATGGATGGAATTGAACAACTCAGTGATGCACTTATACGTGGCTTGGTGAAGTATTTGAACATCAATCAGGGGGCGATTTTCATCGTAGAAGGAGAAGGGGAACAGCAAGGATTGGTATTGAAAGCCTGCTTCGCCTATGAACGCAAAAAATTTCTGGAAAAACGGATTGGTGTCAATGAAGGGCTTGTGGGACAATGCTTCCTTGAGCAGGAAATGATTTACCTCACGGATGTACCCGGTAATTATATCCGTATCACTTCCGGCCTTGGTGATGCTACACCTTCTGCTGTATTGCTCATGCCTGTTAAAACCACTGATGAAATTGTAGGAGTGATTGAGCTGGCTTCATTTATAGAATTCAACCCTAACCATATCGAATTTATCAGGAAAGCCTGCGAGAATATTGCCTCGGCCATCATCTCTGCACATACTACAGATAAAATCAAAGCCCTGCTTGAAGACTCCCAGATGCAAACAGAAGAAATGAGGGCTCAGGAAGAGGAGATGCGCCAAAACATGGAGGAATTACAAGCCACTCAAGAAGAGATGGAAAAACAGAAACTGGAGATGGAAGGCTATCTCAAAGGGATCTATTCTACTATGGCCTATATCGAATTCAACACGGATGGGGTGGTACAAACTGCCAATGAGCTCTTTCAGAAAGCGATGGGTTATAACTTGACTGAGATTGTGGGTAAACATCATCGCATGTTTGTAACTCAAGAATATGCCGTCTCTGATGATTACCAACAGATGTGGTCCGACCTAAATGATGGTAAAATCTTCCAGGCAGAAGTGCATCGAGTAAAAAAGTCAGGAGAAGCTATTTGGCTCATGGCAGTTTACTTCCCAATCTTTAATGCCATGGGCGAAGTCGCTAAAGTGACCAAAATCGCTGTCGACATCACAGAAACCAAGAACCTTCAGCGCTCTGCGCTTTTGCAAGCTGAAACCCTCAAAGAAAAAGAAGAGGAACTTCGCCAAAATCTGGAAGAGATCACCAAGGTACAGCAGGAACTTGAGAGGATGAACCAGGAGATTGAAGAAGTACGTCTCATGGAAAAAGAACGTGCCGAAAATCAGATCAATTCTCAGAAAAAGATCATGGAACAATACGTTCAGCGGGCTAAAGAAAAAGAGACCTCTCTGGAACAAAAAATCAAAGAACTCCAAGAGCAAATCCCTATAAAACAAGGTCCTGCATCACTTTGATGGGCCTTTTGAACATGAAAAATTTTGACAGAAGCAGCCTGGGCTAAGTCACAAATTGGAAGCATCGATGAGGCCACTTCCTGGCATTTTAAAAATCTTTCATATTAATCAACTCAATTCAATCATAAACCCTTTCATTACAAATTCCTATGCAAACAAAATTTGACAACTCTGTAGTAACTGTCACTGTCAACAAAGACATTGACGCCGTCATCTTCAATTGGAAAACGGCACCAACATCAACTGAATTTCGTGAAGCTTTGAACAAAGGCCTCGAAGTGCTTGAGGAAACCCAATGCAAAAACTGGATTGGCGACTGTACCAACCTGGGAGCCATCGATGAAAACGACCAAAACTGGTCCAATACAGAGTGGTTCCCCAAGGCACTTGGAGCAGGTGTAAAGAAAATGGGTGTCATCGTGGCAGATGATGTGTTCAATCAAATGAGTGTTGATCAAATCATGAGCAAAGTAGAAGCCGCTGACTTTGTGTCAAAATACTTCCCTAACGTAGATCTAGCAAAGACCTGGATTAGCAGCAACTAATATTTTTCTGAACTGAAGAGAAGGCGATCAAGTAAATTGATCGCCTTTTTACGTTTAAAAATACCCTTTTCATGGTATTGACAGGATTGAGTCAACGGCTGACCTTTGCCTTTGTACTAAATAAACCGTTGTTACCATGAAAATTCTACATTTCGCAGGCCTTTGTATGGCCTTTCTACTGACTGCTTGTAGTTCTGCACTTAAAAAAGAAAGTACTCAAGCAAATGAAGAGAGGATAGAGGAGGCTTCCAAAGCCGCCGCCTCAAGTGACGTTTACAAGACAGGTGACTGGATACGCCGAGACAGTGCAAGGGCAAAAATCTGCAACTGGAACAGCCGAAACAGCCTTGGCTATAAAGAAAATGAAGACTCAATAAGAGGATTAATGATCGGCAAAGAAAAACTCCTCGAACTCCTTGATCCTGCCAACGTTCAAGGAGTAAGATTCTATTTTACTTTGAGTCGAAATGCAGATGGCCACTTGTATCGTGATTTGATTTGTATACCCGTCAACTCAGACAAAAAAGATCTTCTTCCAATTTTTGAATCAGGGCTTGATAGCCTCCAAAAGAAGGATGTATTAGATGGAATGGCTGGTTGTCCGCACTTATGTGCAGAACCCACCTCCAATTATGATTGTCCTTAATCCTACCTAAATTGAGAATCCGATTATTTATTAGCCTACTATCAGCGGCGACAATACTGTTGCCTTTGATCATCTACTTAGTCAAGCCCCAAAAAGCCATTCCGGGAAGGAGGTGGCTTTTTTACTTTCTCTTATGGTCCCTCTTTTGGGAGTGCTTCTTTGGTATTACCGCATACCATAAAATTCATAATCTGGCTGGTTTTTACCCATACTTTTTAGGGGAATACCTCATACTTTTCTTTTTGTTCAGTGAGGTTCTGGGTAGAAAAACTTTCAAACTTGATTTTTGGAATATCAGCGCCGGCCTGATTGTCATTTTTTTAGTTGTCAATCCTTTTTTGATTCAAAGCTGGAAGCAATATAACTCTTATGGGGGGGCCCTGGCGAATGTGGCTATTCTTTACTATTCCTTTCGATACTATTTTAAAACCTATGAAGAAGAAAAAATACTCCTACTCAACCGTGATTCTGTTTTCCTAATCATTTCAAGTTTGTTTTTCTTTTTTGCCAACAGTTTCATGGCTACACTCACTTACAATCTGGCCGTTGAGTCTTACCTTCCTATAGGCTACCATCTTCATTTTTTTAAGGTATTTGCGAATGCCGTTAAAAATTTTGTGCTTGCTTATGCTTTATGGATCAACCGGAAGTAGTCTTTCTGATTGGAGCAGCAGGTTCTTTCTTCATCCTGTTCATGGTGATCGGCTTTCTTGGATTTATCTTTTTGTACCAGCGAAAAATCATCCAAAGGCAGGAAAAGTTCAACCAGATCGAAAAGCTACTTAACCAGGCTGAAATCACTGCCACCTATCGAGTATTGGAAAGTATCAGCAATGAACGAAAAAAGTTAGCACAGGAAATTCATGATCATCTCGGAAGCCTGATGGCCATATCGGCTATGCTGGCCGAAAGCCTGAGCAGTAAATTAGTGGATGAACCTCTTCGGAATCTGGCTGAAAAACTCACCACCTCAACCAAATCTGCTCTTGAGACCACCCGGCGAATTGCCCATGAAATGGACCAAAACGCTGAGAGTGAAGGTCTTAAAAACGCAATAGAATTGATCTGCGAAAGCATCAACAGCAGCCAAAAGATGCAGGTGGAGGCTGAGATCGATATTCAGGGTAACATACCTAAGGAAAAAGGTGTACAGGTGTTTCGTGTACTCCAGGAGCTATTTAACAATGCCCTCAAACATAGTTCGGCTACGATCATTCAACTTCATTTGAGCGCATTTGAAGGGGACTATATCAGTCTTATATTTGAGGACAACGGCAAAGGAATGCAAGCGGATCAGGTGAAAGGTCTGGGAATAAACGGCATGAAAGCCCGACTTAAGAAAATGAACGGGGAGTTTACATTGGAGAGCAGCCCGGGAAAAGGAACTACTGTAGTCATCGAAATTCCACTTATAGAGTCCAGACTTGGTGCCGATTAAACTGTTGATCGTGGATGACCACCCCATCGTAAGGGATGGGTTAAAGCAAGTGCTTGAACATCACGGTACATTGAAGGTACTGCGTTGCTTCGCCAATGGTCAGGAGCTTCTGGACCATATCTATCCTTTGCCCGATATGGTGCTTATGGATCTGAACATGCCTGTATTAGATGGTCTCAATACCACCCGACTAATCAGACAGCAACATATACCCGTTAAAATCCTGATTTTAACCATGTTTCAGGATGTTAGCTATGTGCAGCGAGTCAAAGAAGCCGGAGCAGATGGCTTCCTACTCAAAAGCAGCGATGTGACCGAAGTTCTGGAAGCCATTCATTTAGTGGCTGCCGGAGGATCCTATTTCCCGACTTTTGAACAAAGTGAAGAAGAGGAACCTTTGCCAGGACCTGATCGCCTCTCTCCAAGAGAACTAGAAATATTAAGCCTTATCGTCAAAGGCCTTACCAGTAATGAAATCGCAGAGAAACTGTTTGTTTCTGAACACACCGTCATTACACATCGCAGAAACATGATGAAAAAACTGCGAATCAATAAGATAACCCAACTCACCGCATTCGCCTCAAGAAATGGGCTGGTGTAAAACAATTGGTTTTTAAATACTGCTATTCTTAAGACAAACAATTGTTTAGTGATGAAATCCTGACGCTGCGGCGAACTTGTAGCTCGTACCTCCTTTTGTCAGACTGAGCCTATCGAAGCCTACTCCACCACCATCACCCAACCCGAATACTGCTCCCCGGTCGTTTTGTTGTCCAATCGATAGAAATACGTCCCAGCCGTTTTCGTGCTCCAGTCATTCTGGTAGCGATCGGTTTGGAGAACAGTACGTCCCCAACGGTCCAGGATCGTAAGGCGATGCTCATAAAGCTGAACATTGCTGATCACAAAAGTCTCGTTCAGCCCGTCTCCGTTGGGGGTGATGAG
>JAIYAX010000007.1 GCA_027488815.1 Cytophagaceae bacterium
TGGTGACTATATCACGGGTGATCACCTCTTCCCATTCCGAACAGAGAAGTTAAGCCCCGTTGAGCCAATGGTACTGCGGTCATACGTGGGAGAGTAGGTCGTCGCCAACCTTATCATCAAGACCAGTCGGATGGTCATACACAAAACCCAATCCACACGATTGGGTTTTTTTGTTTCAGCTAATTAAAATCAAATTACGATATTTGAAAATCAGCTATGATCTTCCTAAATCCCCTATTGCTTTTTGGTCTGTCTGCATTAAGTATTCCAATAATCATCCACTTTCTTAATTTGAGCAGGTATAAGGTAATTCCATTTGCAAATGTTTATTTATTAAAAAAGAGTGAAAGCAATGCTAAGAGAAAACTTAAAAGGAAAAACCTGCTACTTCTGATCAACCGATGTTTACTTTTTATCTTTATTGTGCTACTATTTGCTGGATTGACCTTAAAGATGAATGATCAATTGTCCGCAGAGGCAAAGATAGAAACCATTTTTCTGGACCAAAGTCCAAGTATGGAAGTGAAACTGGATGGCGAGTCAGGTACAAAATTTCAAAAGTCAAAAGAAATTGTTAAGCATATCCTAAATAACAATCAATCTAGTGATGGATTAACTGTTATTTCAAACGTTGCTAACTCAACCTTGATCGATAAGAGACACTCAAAAAGTTATGCAATAAGCAGAATAGAAAAATTAAAGACTTCTAATCAGCAAGTAGAAATTCTACCTGAAAAAAATAGCTACAAAAAAGTGCTTCTTCTTTCAGACTTTCAAAGCAACTCAGATATCATCAATCAAGTACTCAACGACACAACAAGAAATTACTCACTCGCCCCATTAACAAATACACGAAATGGTAATCTATACATTGACAGCGTATTTATTTCAGACTACAGTTCTTTGGTAGAGGGTTTTTTAATGATCAATTTAAAAATTGTCTGGAGCGGCAGTTCTGACCTTAATTCATTCCCAATCTCAATTACATCGAATCAGAAGATTGTTCAGACAAGTACTATTGATTTGATTGCCGGACAAATGAAGACTTTGTCCCTTAAACTTCCGCTTGAATTGGAGAATTCAAAGGAGTATATTGTTTCATTTCATGACTTAGTGAATCAGTATGATGATGAATTTTACTTTACTATTCCGCCATTTTCGACTATTTCAGTTGTTAATCTTGCTAAGAAAACGGAGGTGTTTGACAATCTTTTTACTAATTCATCTTTATTTAAGTACTCTTCCTTCAACAGAAATAACCTGAACTATTCCTTGATCAAAGAAAATGAAGTCTTTATCATTGATCAGTATGTAAATTCTAATCCTGGTTTAGTTCAGCTGCTTAAGGAAAAGCTAGAAAACGGAGCCATGCTTATATTTTGCCCTGGTTCAGAGTTGGTTGATCAAGATTTTAAGCAGATCATGAATCAATTTAATTTAGTTTCTTCAGATTTGATTGAGAGTACAAAAAAAGAGCTCATTGAAAGTCAATTTGGAAGTGAGGCTTCTAACTTTTATTCAGATGTGTTTGAAAGCTCAAAAAACCCAATCGGGTTTCCATTTATAAAATCGTTTTCGACTTATACCAGTAAGAAGTCATTGATCAAATCAAGAAGTGGCATATCCATAATTTCCATAAAAAATCAAGGTAAAGGAAAAATCCTTTTTATCAATGCCAACCTTGAATCTAACCCTGAGCTATACAAGAGCTCCATTTTTTTACCCACCATTTATAGATTCTGCTTATCAAAAAACAAAGTCTTTTCAGATCCCATTTACTACCGAGTAGATAATGAAATAGTTTTTTCAAATAGTAGGTTTGCATCAAAGTCTCAAACTTACATTTTAAAAAGTCCCGACAACGAGGGTGTTCTAATTCCGACGGAGTATGAGTCCAGACGATTTATGATGAGCGATTTGTTTCAGGCTGATGCCAGCGTAGGGTTCTATCATTTGATGCGAAATGACACTTTAATACAATCAATTGCTGTAAATGGTACCTTGAATGAGTCTAGCTCTGGGTTTCCCAGTATGGCAGAATTGAAGCAGAAAGTGGAGGGTTACCCTCATGTTCAAGTGCTTGATTCACCTGATTTGCTTATAAAATCAGGTATGAGTAACTCTGCTCATGATTGGCTTAATCCATGGATTTTGACATTAATAATTGTTTTTTTACTGATAATGGAAGTTTATTTGCTAAACAGATTCTTTGCATGAAAACACTTTTATCCGGGGTTAGAGTTTATCAAAATAATCAGTTCTCATCTGAGCTTAACTTGCTAATTGACAATGGAATTATTGCTTATATCGGGTTGGAAAGTCCTGAAGCCGAACAACAGTTTTCTTTAAAAGGAAAACTAGTTTGTCCGGGGTGGCTTGACTTGCATTGCAACACAAATGACCCTGGTAGCAATTTAAAAGATACTCTTTCCACAGTAAGTTCAGCAGGATCATTCGGTGGATTTACCGGAATAGCCGTTAGACCCACCCTCGAACCTGCAGGCCAATCCAGAGAATGGTGCCAGTATTTGAGGGCATTGAACAATGAAAATCAGATTTCCTTTTACCCCATTGCACTAGCAACAAATCAGGCTAATGGACTTGAATTGAATGAGCTTCATGAGCTTGCAAGGAGTGGAGCTGTTGCTTTTTCTGATGGTGACAAATCAATCTCCAACGCTGATACACTTGGAAGATTGATGCAATATTGTCAACACCTTTCGTTAAGATTATTTCAATTTCCCAATGATTACAGTCTAAGTAAAAATGGACAGATTAACGAAGGCATGGCCTCCTTGAACACTGGCTTAAAAGGTATTCCTTCTTTAGCTGAGCATCTTGTGATTCAACGTGATCTGGAAGTCATAAAATATTATGGTGGTTCTATACATTTTAGTCATGTAACCACGTCAAAATCTTTAGAATTAATAAGAGAGGCAAAGAAAATCGGATTGGATGTAACCTGCGACGTTCCATCCTATTATATGTGGTTTACTGATGAAGACCTGCTGGAGTTTAATACCTATTTAAAAGTCCTTCCTCCTTTGCGATCTGTGTCAGATCAGAAAGCTATTTTTGATGGAATCATTGACGGTACAATAGATGCGGTCGTTTCAGGCCACTTGGGTTGTGATGAAGAGTCTAAGCAGTTGGAATTTGATCAGGCCGAGTTTGGTATGGAGAATTTAGAGACTACTTTTGCTGTACTTAACACCAAGACTAAGGGGAAAATTCAGATGAGCAGGTTGGTTGAGTTACTTAGTATAAATCCAAGAAAAACACTGAATCTGGAGATTCCAAGAATTGAAGTATCTCAAAAAGCTGAATTAACTATTTTTGATACAGACACTACATATCAATTTAAACTAGAGCATATAAAAAGTAAGTCCAAGAATAATCCATTCATTGGATCCATTCTTCAAGGTAAGGTATGGGGAACTATTCATAATGGGCAGGTAAGTATAGCTGATTATGGTGCAGAATAATTTTTTTTTACTCATCATTCAGTTTGTTTTTTTACTATTTGGTTTTGTAATTGATGCGTATCCTTTCGGAAATATTTCATTTTTTAGTTATACAGTAAATGCATTTGTTCTATTGTACTTTATCTACTATGACAAAAAGTACAATGTAAATAGTAGTCATACATTTGTCTCTTTGCTAAAAAAGTCTTCCCTGTATTCTTTTCCTGCATTAGCTTTGTTCTTTCTTTTTTTGATGGTGTATGAAATCATCATTGGTTTACCCATTTTGACCTCATTATATCAGGATTTTGCTATGCTAAAATTGCAGGTGGAGAAAAGTGTGATCATAACCAACCTGGGTCAGACGGGCTATGATGCTCTGATCGCTGATATACAGAATACTACCGTATTTCAGCTAATTTGGCACGAAGTCATATTTCGAACTTTGTTTAATGCTTTGTTTTGTATAATTGCATCAGTGTATTTCAGAACCTAAATGTTAATCATATGAACGCATCAACCGGAGTAGCAAGAGCTTCTTTGTATTATGGATTAATTTATGGATTAGCCAATGCTGTTTTCTTTTTTATCGGAGTACTTTCAGGAGTTGGCCAAAATGATTTGTTTAGCTATTTAAGCTATGCATTAGTTGTTGGTTTACTGATTTATATCTTGTGGGATTATCGAAAGTCTCAAGATGTCTTTACATTAAAATCAGCAATTGGATTAGGCACTCTATCTGCTACTGTAGGTGGGTTCATTTCTGGAATGGTTTCATTTATCTATTTTTCTTTCGATAATTCTTTTCTAAAGGAAATAAAGGATAAGGCAATTGCAGAGATGTATGAAAAGAATCCAGAAATTGCTGACGAAGCAGTTGAAATGGCCAGTAAAATGATGGATATGACCATTTCTCCAACCGGCTTTTTGGTGATGGCCATATTAGGGTCGCTTTTTATGGGATTAATCGGCTCTTTAATAATTGGTTTGTTTCTCCGAAAGGGCGAGTAAATGGTAGTTGAGTCGGATCTTGATCTTTCATTAGTTATTCCTTTATACAACGAGGAAGAATCTCTCACCGAACTTAGTGAATGGATATTAAGAGTTGTACCCGCTTTAGGGCTCAAGTTTGAGATTCTTTTTGTCGATGATGGAAGTACCGATCAAAGCTGGGAGGTAATACAAAAGCTTAGTTCCAAATACCCCGGCATCGTAAAAGGCATCAGTTTCAAAAGAAATTATGGTAAGTCTGCTGCTTTAAATACCGGATTTAAGGCCTGTAAAGGTAGAGTAGTTATCACCATGGATGCTGATTTGCAGGACAGCCCTGATGAAATTCCAGAGTTGTTTCGGATGATTGATTCTGGTGAATTTGAGCTTGTCTCAGGTTGGAAAAAGAAAAGGTATGATCCGATAAGCAAAACAATACCAACGAAGCTGTTCAATGCGGTAACTCGCTATATTTCAGAGCTTCAACTTCATGATTTTAATTGTGGTGTGAAAGCTTACCATATATCAGTGGTAAAGTCGATCGAAATATATGGTGAGATGCATCGCTATATTCCGGTTATAGCCAAATGGACTGGATTTAGAAAAATAGGTGAGAAAGTGGTGGAGCATCGGGCACGAAAATATGGCTATACCAAGTTTGGACTAGAGCGATTTATCTATGGATTTTTGGATCTGCTTTCGATCACTTTTGTTTCAAAATTCAGGAGACGTCCTATGCACTTTTTTGGAGCCATGGGAATCTTTTCATTTTTGATCGGTACGATCATAACCTTATGGGTTGTAGCTGAGAAGATTTACCTGGTGTTTAGTAAGGAACCTGTCGAGCGTCAAATCACAGATCAACCCTTATTCTTTCTGGCACTAGTGGCGGTGGTAGTTGGGGTGCAACTCTTCATGGCAGGATTTATTGGCGAAATGCTTGCTAGAAGCAGCCATCGAAACGACTACCTTATCAAAGCCACTACTTCCGAGTAATGTATTTTTCAATTGTTGTCGCTGTATTCAAGCGCAAGGATGAGCTCGAAGAGCTTTTAAAGAGTCTAGTTTCCCAGAAGTTTAAAGACTTTGAAGTGATTGTGTCTGATGGCAGTCCTGATGATGCATTGAGAAAAGATGTGCTCGCCTGGGAAAAAGATATTCAGGTCCGCTATGTTTATCGAAAAGGATTTAAAGCCAGCGAGTCAAGAAATGTAGGTGCTGAAGAGGCCAGAGGTAAATACCTGCTTTTTTTGGACTCAGATGTAATAGCCCCATCTCAGTATTTAGAACAGCTGCATCGCTATATCGAGGAACACCAACCTCAGGCATTTGGAGGTCCTGATGCTGCATCAGATGATTTCACCCCTATAATGAAAGCAATTAACCATGCGATGACCTCTTTTTTGACAACAGGGGGTATCCGTGGAAGAAAGGGAAAAATCAGTTCGTATCAGTTGCGTGGTTTTAACATGGGCTTATCACGGGAGTTGTTCTTAAAGCTCAATGGGTTTAGCAACCTGCAGGTCGCTGAAGATATTGAGCTAAGTGTAAGAGTAAGTCAGCAAGGGATTAAGCCTCATTTAATTACAGAGGCTTTCGTTTATCATAAGCGAAAATCCACCTTAAGGAAGTTTGCCAAACAAATGCTCATGCATGGGAAAGGTCGTGTTGATCTAAATCTCAGGCACCCCGGCCAGATCAAATGGGCTCATTTAATCCCTAGTTTGTTTCTGATTTACACCCTTGTGCTGCTTCCTTTGACAAGCTTAGTTAGTAGCACATTATTTACACTAGCATTAACCGCATTGCTTGGCTATTTCTTTTTGATTTTTCTAGAAGCAAGCATGGTATATAAAAGCTTGTCGCTAGCCATTGTTTCAACCTATGCCTCTATGATTATGCTATATAGTTATGGCTTGGGTCTGCTGATTCAACTGATCAAGAGATACTTTCGGCTTAGCACTTCTGATACAAACAAATCCGAAGAGCTAAAACTCTAGTCTATCTGTTTGTAAGCAAATAGCTGTTCTCTTTTAGGAAATCTACAGTTCGTAATACTCCTTCTTTGATGGAAAAAGAAGGTGCCCAACCTAGGGAACGAATTCTGCTGATGTCTAAATGGACAAAAGGAGAGTCTCCTAACCAACCTCTTTCTCCTCCGGAATACACAAATTCGACATCCTTCATGTCCAAATGAGTGGTCATAATTTGAGCGAGTTCGTTTACTGTTAAGTATTCTTTATTTCCCAAATTAAAAATATTCACCTGATCATTCGCTTTCTCCACTGCCAACAGAATGGCAGAAACGCCATCGATCACATCGAGATATGATTTTCGTTGCTGACCGTTCCCAAGTATATCAAGGCGACCGGGGGTGGCCAAAAGCTTTTTCATGAAGTCAAAGATCACTCCATGGGTGTATCTGGGACCTACGAAAGAAACAAACCTGAAAATATAGCCCTGCATGCCATAATACTCACAAAAAGCTTCAATCAGATCTTCTGCAGCTGCTTTGGATGCACCATAAAGTGAAGTTTGCCTGGAGTAATAATCTTCCGGAGTTGGAAAAACAGTTGGTTCACCATAAACCGTCGCAGAACTGGCAAAAGCGATCTTTTTGATCCCCAACTGACGCATGCATTCCAGTACCTGATAAGTGCCTGTGGTGTTTTGCTGCAGATCAATTGAGGTATTTGTGATTCCTCCCCGTACATCAGCATTTGCCTGAAAATGAAATACCATTTCGCAGCCATCCATTGCTTCCAGCAAAGCATCCCTATTTAAAACATCATACCTTACTAAGGTGTAGTTAGGATTTTGCAACTGATGAGCGACAAATAGCTCTTGTCCTGTTGAAAAATTATCATAAACCACCACCTGATCGCCCTGAGCAAGTAACCTGTCGGCGATATGACTTCCTATAAATCCTGCCCCACCTGTAATAAAGTACCTCATGTGTCTAAGCCTACTGCTTTACCCTTTGGTCGTAAACTGAACCCATGCTTTGATCCTGCGTTCCGGTCAATCGTTTAATAAGGCATTGTTTAATGGTATGAAAAATTGCCAGGTGTGCATCCTCAGTTACTTCCATGTCCATCACCGGTACATGAACTGAAAGCCGGGCCAATTCTTTAATCTTCCCGCCTTTAAATCCAGAAAGAGCCACTGTAGGATTTGAATTCGCTTTGGCATACTCCAGAGCCTTCACCACATTTGAGGAGTTTCCGCTACCTGAGATGCCGATAACCAGGTCTCCAGAGTTGAGAAAGTTTTTTAAAGGCTCAACGAAGACATCCTCATAGCTTGAGTCATTGGCAATTGCCATCAATGCAGTCATGTTGTCATTTAGACAGATGAACCTGAATTTTTTGGTAAGACCCCAGGAAGCGCCTTTGACAAAATCCCCTGCCACATGAGAAGCTGTAGCCGCTGATCCACCATTGCCAAAAATGAATATTTGCCTGTTGCGCTGATACGCTTCAAAAAGGAGTTCCTCAAACTGCTCAAGATCATGAGGATTGACTTGGGCCAGGCTGTTGGACAATAGTTCGAAATAGTTTTTGTATTCAGTTCTCATTTTATTCTTCTTCTACATGGATGACTTTTGATCCTTCCTGCTCAAACTTAAAATCAAATAGCCTAAGCTTTGAAAGCTCTTTTTTCAGGCCATTTTGTTTTTCCGGGGGGCACATAAACAGCATAAAACCACCGCCCCCGGCGCCTAAAAGTTTGCCGCCCCAAGCACCTGCCTTTATTCCGGTGATGTAAATCTGATCGATCATCGGGTTTGTAATCCCTGAAGCAAGTTGTTGCTTTAGTTGCCAGTTGTGGTGCAACAATTTCCCCACGCTTTCCAGATTTCCCTGGTACAGGTTTTTATGAAATTCAAAAACCATGTCCACCATTTCTGACAGGGTCCGGTGTTTGTCTGCCTCAGAAGTATTTTTTTTCTGCTCGGAAAGTATGCTCGATGCACTCCTCTGGCTGCCGATGTAAAACAAAAGCAAGTGAGATTGGAAAGCCTGATAAAGGCTTTTTTCAATATGAAGGGGTTCTACCAACACATTTCCCTCTTTCAAAAACCTGATCACATTGAGCCCACCAAATGAAGCTGCATATTGATCTTGCTTCCCTATGGGTTCGCTAAGTTTAACTATTTCGATTTCACAAGCCTCTTCTGCAAGTTGCTCCTTGGTGACAAAGCGGTTTTGACGAACATACAAATTGTGCAAAAGCCCAACGGTAAATGTGGATGAGGAGCCCATGCCTGTACCTGCTGCAATATCTGCTACTGAAGTGGCTTCAAGTCCTCCTGCAATTCCAAACTTTTTAAACACCTCCCGGAAAATGGGGTGCTGGATCTCACCTATGGTATTCAGTGTCTCGGTCTTTGAATACTTGAGTTGAATTTTGTCAGGATCAAAAAAACGATGAGTAGTGATGTACATGTATTTGTTGATACTGGTACTGATCACCGCCCCTTCTGCCTGGGAGTAAAAGGCTTCAAGGTCTGAACCCCCTCCGACAAAGCTAATTCTGAATGGTGTTTTGGTTATGATCACGGGTAAAATTAAGGATTAGTGACCTTTTGTAAGGCATTCAACGATATTTGTGACTTGCTATTTTCCAATGGAACTACAAATTACTACTCCTGCACTTCTTTTTTCGACGATTTCATTGCTGCTGCTTGCCTTCAGTAATCGTTTCCTGGGCATCGCCGGGGTCATCCGTAACTTGCATGAAAAATACCAACATCAGCCTGGTGATGAGATACTTAGTCAAATCAAAAACCTCCGGCTGAGATTGAGGCTAATCAGAGATATGCAGGTTTTGGCGGTACTAAGTTTGTTACTCAGTGTACTTTGCATGTTTCTCCTTTTTGCAAATGAGCATCTCTTGGCCAAATACATCTTTGCGCTCTCCTTACTGCTTCAAGTGAGCGCATTGGGGATATCTGTTTGGGAAATCTCCATCAGCACTCAGGCACTCAACATTCAACTGAAAGATATTGAAGGTAAGAGTGAACAGAAATAATCAAATCAGTTCGATAAAACTGCCCATTTATTTGAATGCTGCCAGACCTGTGATTTCCGCACCAAGTATCAAAAGGTGGATGTCATGAGTACCTTCATAGGTGACGACAGACTCAAGGTTCATCATATGCCTCATGATGGGGTATTCGCCGGTAATGCCCATTCCGCCATGAATTTGCCTTGCTTCACGGGCTATTTCCAGAGCGATGGCTACACTGTTTCTTTTGGCAAGTGATATTTGGGCGGTACTTGCTTTTCCCTCGTTCATCATCACTCCAAGTCTCCAGCAAACCAATTGGGCTTTAGTGATTTCCGTGAGCATCTCTGACAGTTTCTTCTGAATCAATTGAAATGATCCAATCGGCTTGTCAAATTGAATACGCTCCATAGCATATCTGCGGGCTGAGTCATAGCAATCCATAGCTGCACCCAAAGCTCCCCAAGCGATACCATATCGGGCAGAGTCCAAACACATCATAGGAGCCCCAAGCCCTGACTTACCAGGTAGTAAGTTTGATTTTGGTACTTTCACATTGTCGAATACCAACTCACCTGTGGCAGAAGCCCTGAGCGACCATTTGCCATGTGTTTCCGGGGTCGTAAAGCCGGGCATTCCCCTTTCGACTATTAACCCGTGTATGCGTCCTGCTTCACTTTTGGCCCAAACAACTGCAATATCGGCCTTGGGAGAATTGGAAATCCACATTTTAGAACCATTGAGCAGGTAATGATCGCCCATGTCTTTGAAATTGGTAACCATTCCACTTGGGTTAGAACCAAAATCAGGTTCAGTCAGACCAAAACAGCCCAGGTATTCACCTGATGCCAGTTTTGGCAAATATTTCTTTTTCTGCTCCTCCGACCCAAACTTGAAGATAGGGTACATCACAAGGGATCCTTGAACTGAAGCAGTTGACCTCATTCCACTATCACCCCGCTCAATCTCCTGCATGATGATGCCATAAGAGATATAATCCAATCCACCACCTCCATATTCAACCGGTATGGTAGGCCCAAATGCTCCGATCTCGCCAAACTTAGGCACGATGGACTCCGGGAAGTAAGCCTTTTCGCAGCAATCCTCGATGATTGGGCTGATCTCACGTTTAACAAAGTCTCTGATAGAGGACCTGATCAGTTTGTGCTCTTCAGTTAAAAGGTCATCAATCTGATAAAAGTCGGGCATTTCATAGCGGTCTGGAGCTGTTTTCCGTTTGATTTCAAGCCCATTTTGCTGAGTTGAGGTTACCTGCATGATTTTTATTTAGCGTTTTAAATGCTCAAATTTACAACAATATACCAATTTTTTAGTTCGATGAACCCCTACAGGCAAGGCAACCATTCACTCGATGAGCTTTTAGAAAAACTATCACTTAAGTTCGCAGCTTCAGGTCAAGACTTGAATTCTTACCTCGAGGGACTGCTGCACGAAAAGTACCTTACCTATTGGGATTATATTCAACTGGACACACTTCTTAGTCTGCAAAAGCCGAAAACAGCTATCCCTGACGAGCAGATTTTTATCATCTATCACCAGATTACCGAGCTTTATTTCAGGCTGATTTTAGTAGAGATGGACCAGATCCATTTAGTGACCGGAGACGAAGAGTTTTTAACCCGACTGGAGCGCATCAACCGGTATTTTAAAAACCTGGTTCAATCGTTCGATGTGATGGTGGATGGTATGGATCAGCAGCAATTTTTACAGTTCAGGATGAGTTTGTTGCCGGCAAGCGGATTTCAGAGCGCCCAATACCGAATGATTGAGATCAAGGCTACTCCATTTATCAATCTCGTCGATAAAGAAGTTAGATCCACTATCAGTCCAGATGCCGAGATAGAAGTGATGTTCGAGCACATTTATTGGAAAAAAGGAGCAACCGAGTTAGCCACCGGAAAAAAGACCCTTACATTGGAAAGTTTTGAGGAGAAGTATGCACATGAACTGATCGATCTGGCCAGGGCAATGAATGGCAAGACCATTGGTGATCGCTTTCAACAGGGAGTTTCTGAGCCTTTACTTCCTCAAGTGATCAAGGCCTTACGCCGCTTTGACTCCTTTGTGAATGTGAACTGGCCACTAGCCCATTACAAATCAGCGGTAAGATACCTGGAGCGAAATCCAGAGGATATACCAGCTACCGGTGGAACCAACTGGCAGAAGTATCTCCCACCCAGATTTCAAAAACGTATTTTTTTCAAAAACCTATTTACTGAGCACGAGTTAGCTGAATGGGGAAAATCCTGGGTTGAAAAAGAAGTATTTGGAATTACGATTTCTGACTAATTCATTCAAATTGAAGTTTTACGGGCTTATCTGGATGCTTTGGTGTTTGTTACCTTTCTCAGCAAAGGCCCAAAAGTCAGGTGCAAATCTTCGTGTGCTTAGAATATACTACCAGGACCAACCCAAGCTGAAAGAAGAGATTGAAGTTAGTCCCAACGATACCACTATTTACAATGGCCGATACCTTGAGTATTTTGAAAACGGACTAATCAAAACCAAGGGCAAATACGAACAAAATGAAGCCGTTGGTCTTTGGGAATATTATTATGAAAGTGGACAATTGAAGTCCAGCGGTTACTGGTCAGAAGATGTATCGGACGGCCTTTGGCAACATTTTTATGAGAACGGGACTGCGAGTTCATCAGGAATGATGAGTAAAGGCCTTAAGCAAGGAGAGTGGCAATATTTTTATGAAAGTGGCAAGATCAAGCAGAAAGGTGAGTTCAACAAAGGAATAAGGTCAGGGCCCTGGAGTTACTTTTTTGAAGATGGGAAACTCAAAGCTGAAGTAAGCTATAAATTAGACACAGGCTTGTATACCTCTTTCTATGCTGAAGGAGGGAAGTTTTCCTCCGGATGGCTGTCCGGAAATAAATCATTTGGACTCTGGTCGTATTACTATCAAAATGGAAATCTCAAAGCGACAGGGGAGGAGAGAAATGGAAAAAGAGAAGGAGTTTGGAAGGAGTATTATGAAGATGGCTCATTGGCAAGCGAGGGAGCCTATAAAGAAGGAACTGCTGACGGGCCTTGGCGGTATTATTATCAAGGCGGAGCATTAATGGCAGAAGGTCAGGAACGACAGGGGCTTAAGGAAGGAACATGGAAACTTTACCATGAAAGTGGAGTGGTGAAAAGCACAGTGAACTATGTAAATGGAAGCGGTGCTTATGAAGAGTACTATGAGTCAGGAAAGATGAAAGTTAAAGGTGCTGTTATCAAAGGATTGTATAGTGGCTGGTGGGAGTTTTTATATGAGAGCGGTGAAGTTGAAGGCAGGTGCCACTATCAGGAAGGCAAAGGCGAGTTTGTGGGCTATTATGAGGGCGGTCAGTTGCGCATGGAAGGCCGGCTAAAAAATGCAGAAAAGGAGGGAGTCTGGAAACTGTATGACAAAGAAGGTTCTCTCTCTGGATATTATGTCGCTTCCCAAGACAAAGACAACAGTCGAAATCCCGGATTGAACGTAGATTTTTCAGCTGAGCCCATTCGACAGGTACAGCCCAAAACCCCTGCTGGTAGTCGGGTAAAGAAAAAAGGGACTCCCCTAAGGTTTTTTTACTCATCCCCCAATGAGTTCCGGGCGATCGTTGTGTTGACTAACCCATTGTCCATTTTTCTAAATACAGCTCCTGTATCGGTGGAGTACTACATGGAGCAAAGGCTGGGCTATGAAATAGGGTATGCATTTATACGAAATCCCTTTTTTGAACGGTTTTCAAGCAGAGCTCTTGAGCTGCCCTATGGGAATGGTTTTTGGGCGGATATTAAGCAAAAGTTCTATTTACCCAGGAGGCAATATGGTATGCTGTATTTTGCCCATGAAGCCAGATATACTCAGGTCGGCTACAAAGCCAAGTTCCTGATTGACCCATTGGATCCACAATCGATTAGTCTGACGAGGGCAAACGTTCAGCGATACGAATACACCCTTATGCTTGGGAATAGGGTGATGAAAAAGTCAGATGTTCAAGGCTTTGTGATTGACCTTTTTCTTGGCATTGGTCTGGGATATCGGGTTGTTACTGTACCGTCGTTTGATAATGGCCGGATCCAAACGATCTTTGCAGAATTGGATGAAACCCGTCTTTTCCCCTCTTACAGGCTAGGTTTCAATATTGGTTATGCATTCTGATCGGCAGCCCCAGGATTTCAGTATTGAAGTAAGCCCCGAAGTGGGTTTCATCCCGGAGGCATTGGAACAATTTTTGGCTGAAAAGTACCAGTTCAAACAAGATGAAGGGACGATCAGACTAAAAAAGAGATCGATTGACGCTCGTGGAAAGCAAATGAAAGTGCTTCTTCAGGGTTCATTCTATCCAAAAAAGGCCACACCTCCTTTAATCAGCTTTGACAAACATCTTTTGCCGGATGTCCGCAATGCTCCCCGTGTTTTAATCGTAGGCTCAGGACCGGCAGGCATGTTTTGCGCCATAAAATTGATAGAGCTGGGTCTTAAGCCAATCCTGATTGAGCGAGGCAAAGACGTGCGGGCCCGAAGGAGAGATTTAGCCGCAATCAATAAGGATCAGGTTGTAAACCCGGAAAGCAACTACTGTTTTGGGGAAGGAGGAGCCGGCACCTATTCGGATGGAAAATTGTACACCAGATCGGTCAAAAGGGGCAACCTTCAGCGTGTACTTGATATTTTCGTGGATCACGGCGCCAAAGAAGATATTCTGTTTGAAGCTCACCCACATATAGGTACAAACAAGCTTCCCGGAATTGTAGCAGCTTTGAGGGAGACGATCATAGCGCATGGAGGAGAAGTGCATTTCAATACCCGAATGGTCAACTTGTTAAACCAAAGCCAGCAGGCAACAGGAATTGAAACCGAAAATGGGGACTTGATAGAAGCTGAGGCAATTGTGCTTGCTACGGGGCACTCGGCAAGAGATGTGTTTGAGCTGCTTTTTCACCAGGGTATTTTAATTGAAGCCAAGCCTTTTGCCTTAGGACTTAGAATTGAACATCCACAGCCATTAATCGACCGGATGCAATATCATTGCGATATGCGACCCTTGTATATTCCGGCAGCCAGTTATTCTTTCGTTGAGCAAGTTCCGCTTCATGGTCAACAGCGGGGTGTTTTCTCTTTTTGTATGTGCCCGGGCGGATTTATTGTGCCTGCTGCCACAGCTCCGGGGGAGATTGTGGTCAATGGTATGTCTCCTTCAAGAAGGGATGGGAAATTTGCGAACTCAGGCATGGTAGTCGCTATAGAGGCAGATGATGTAAAAGAGTTTCAAAAACTTGGCCCCCTGGCGTTTTTAGACTTTCAAAGAAAGGTAGAACAGCAAGCATACAAATTCGGTGGGGGAGGCCAGGTAGCTCCTGCGCAACGTTTGATGGACTTTTTGCAACATCGGTATTCTTCTGAGCTCAATCCAAGCTCTTACCAGCCAGGGCTGCGTTCGGCTGACCTGCATGAGGTATTACCGCAGAGCGTCGCAGTCAGGTTGGTGAAAGCCCTGGAAATGATAGGCAAAAAACGCAAAGGATACCTGAGCAATGAGGCTAATCTGGTAGGGGTTGAAAGCAGGACTTCATCACCTGTTCGTATTCCTCGTGACCCAACACGCCTGATGCATCCTGAACTTGAGGGGCTGTTTCCATGCGGCGAAGGAGCAGGATATGCCGGAGGAATCATTTCAGCCGCTATGGATGGGGAAAGAGTGGCTGAAGCTGTTTCAGTTTTTATTTCAAGCAGAGTTAAGAAAACGATATGAATAAGATAAAAAAGACGGTGATCATCGGTGCGAGTACTGACCCCGCCCGGTATTCCTATAAGGCAGCTGCGATGCTGAATGCCCATGATGTTCCCTTCGTGCCTGTGGGAATTAAAAAGGGCGAGTTGTTCGGGCAGGATATTTTAAACGGACAACCGACCATCGATGAAGTAGACACCGTGACCTTGTATGTGGGCCCGCAAAACCAGGGAGCCTGGGCTGACTACATTGTTTCGTTAAAACCCCGCAGGGTCATATTCAATCCTGGGACAGAAAATCCTGATTTGAAAAACAAGGTGGAGCAATCAGGTGCCGAAGCTGTGGAAGCCTGCACATTGGTCTTGCTCAGCACTGGACAGTACTAATAAAAAAAAGGGGCCGAAGCCCCTTTTTTTGTCTTGTGGATTGTTAATCCAACATGACTTTTTTCTTGATCATGCCACGGTCAGTTTCTACCTGTACGAAGTATAAACCTTTGCCTAAGCCATCACGGGAAAGAGAGATAAGTTTTTCTCTTTGGTTTAATTTTCTTGCTACTTCTCTGCCGGTAGCATCAAACATACGATAGCCAGTGATCATCAGATCCGTTCCTTCAACAGAAACGTTCACATAATCCGTTGCAGGATTTGGGAACACAGATACATAGCTAGCAAGTGTTTGCTCGTCAGCTACTCCCAAAACAGATGAAGTATCAAGATTGAGGACTCTCACTGCACGAGGGATGAAGTACCTCATCATTGTGTCGATATAAAGCAAAGCTCTTGACTTGCTGGCAGCCGGGTTCAAAGCGAAAGCGCCATTGTACCAATTGAAAGGCTCAAATCCATTGGCAGCACCCAAGAAGCGCTTAAGTGCAGGAAGGGTATCAGCTAAAGGATTATCATTCACACCGGTAATGCTTGAAGGGATGTTACCAACTGCAAGTGACTTAACAGTCACATCACGACCTCCGCTTACTTCTACAATAGCGTTACCTGTTCCAGCTACGTTAACAACTGCTGTTACAAAAGGAGTAGTAGGGTCAGCAGGACCATGCATGGAAATGATAGGTTGCTCGCCTGCTTCGATCCATGAGGTATCTCCGACAGCACCACCAATACTCCATACCAGCTGGTAATTTGAACCAGGGCCTTGGTTAGATCCGGCTGTAAAGCCATCTAAGAACGGTGCCAATCCACCCCATGAAGCAGGAGGGGTTGCGTTTGTTTGATTGATCATTGGAGTACCAATGGGAGGATAGTTGGTAGGCTCACCTGCCAAAAATCTAAACTTTGGAAGTGAAGTCACTTCAGAAGCTTTGTTCAATGCACTACCATGGATCGCAACGTAAGCACCTGATGATGATCCACCAACAGTGATACGGTTCGTGTCTACTTTGTAGAGGTTTGCTCCTGCGGCATCAAGTTTCAAAAAACGAATTCCTGCTCTTAAATCCTGACTGGCACGATAAACAGCCTGAATGATACCGGCCGCTCTTCTTTCCTGAGTGGTTGCTGCTGGGTTCCATCCCAGACGATGGGTCATGGAGATTGCTGTAAAACCTCTTCTGGCCAGTTGGGTACAAATTTCTACCATGGCTGAATCTCTGCGATTGCCCCAGCTCGTAGGTGCAGTCGGACTAGAACCTGATGGCAGGAAGCTTCCAGAGTGGATCATGATGATTGTTGCTCTTCTGGTTGCCAGATCACCCGCAGGGCGATATACATCCATTACTAAAGGTTGTGTCTGACCAAGAAAATTAACAGCAGAACCATAGACTATGGATGTATCAATGGCCACATTTGCAAATGCATTTGGGCTTACATAACGGTTTTGTGCATGTACCTGGCACAATGTACCCAAGGCTGCAACAAACACAAGTAGACTTTTCTTCATACGAAATAAGGTTTGGTGTAAAATGCAAATATAGTCGACATGCATATGATTTTCTTTAAAAATCAAAATATTATTTGATGTCGACCAATACTGAAAAATAGGTCATTCTTCCGATCCTTGGCCCTCCATACACTTGAAAACGTTGGTTGTCAAGAAGATTTGATGCACCCAACTTAAAGGTGGTGTAGATTTTTTTAACCGTATAATTGATTTGTGCATCAACCATATCATACTCGGGCACAAAACCGGTAAACTGAGGAGAGCCTTCAAACAGGTAGCCTTGAACGTATTTATAGTTCACATTAAAGCCGATATTTCTGATAGTTGCACCAAATACATTCACAACCATATCTCTGCCATTAAAGCCAATATTAAACTTATTTGCAGGCGTATTAAATGCTGGGATAATCGGATCTGTTGAGCCTCTTCTATCCAGCTCATTATAGGTGTAATTGCCTGTTAAAGCATAATACTTTCCAACAAAATACGTGAGCCCAACAGAGGCTCCTTTGGTATGAACCTGATCTCTGGCATTGGAGGAAATACGATACACATTGGTAAACTGACCCTGAAATGCGGGCTGATCAGCTACTATACGGAAGCCAATAAAGTCAGTATACCAACTGTAAAAGGCACTGGCATCGACAAAAACCTTGTTCCATAGAGTGCCTTTGTACCCAATTTCAAGTGAACGCACTTTTTCCGGACGAATGGGGTCTATATCAAATGGCTTTAAGAGGGTAGTGTCAAAATTTTGAGAGGTGGCGTATTCCAGATAATTATCAATGGTTAGCACATTTTTACGTCCGTCCAGATTCCCAAGAAGTAATGCTCTTCCGACATTATAATACAGGAATTGGTCTTGCAGGGTTGGATTTCGAATAGCACTTGAAAATGAAAACCTGTAAGTGTGATTCTTCTTCACCACATACACAGCTGAAAGTGCCGGGGAGGCTATGAAATCGAAATTCTCATTTTTGTCTACTCTTCCTGCTGCTGTCACTTTCAGTCTTTTCGCTAGAAATTTCTTTTCCAATTGAGAGTAAAATCCGAATTCCTGATTGGTGATAACCCGACCGTTGGTATCACTAAAAATGGTGCCTGCAGAATTGGGGCGATACTGACGATAGTTTCCACCGACTTTAATATCCATGAACTCAGGTTTGAAATTGTACTCTCCATGAATGTGGCTTAGGGCTGACCGGTCAAAGAAGCGGGATCCACCTTCAAGAAAAGAACGACTGCTGGTTATTCGATCAAACTCGGTCTGAAAAGCCTCTGTTCCTGGGTTTAGCCTGCCTGGGAAACCCAGCCCGGGTCTGTCGGCAGCATCTCTTGCCAACAAATGCCATAGTCGGAACTGATCCTGGTTTTGATTGATGACGGAATTTGCCTGGTTAAAGTACCTAGGATTGATGT
Organism: Cytophagaceae bacterium; assembly: GCA_027488815.1. GTDB lineage: Bacteria > Bacteroidota > Bacteroidia > Cytophagales > JAIYAX01 > JAIYAX01. Next base: position 18,518 of record JAIYAX010000007.1, read on the forward strand.
CAAAATTAGGAGGGATAAACAATGAATCATTTGGAGGAAAACCTGGTAACCCCCTTACAAGAGGAGTTATGTTGTTCCTCCAATAAGTGTCATAGGCATCCCTCCAGTTAACATCCGGTTTGCCTGCTCTGTTGAGCAGCAAAGCTGTAAAAACGGCGTCATAGCTCTCTCCTGCATCTTCGGCGGTATTGTATGCCCTCACAAAAAAGTTCTCACCTCTAAGCTCTACTTTATGCTGGGTAAACATGATGTTTCTCAGGCTGTACCTGTTATCACCCTGGTAGACAGTAGTACCTGTTCCGAAGTTATAGCCATATTTAAGCTGAATATTGGGCTTTACCTTGAAGTGCACAGCCCCAGATGCTTTTAGGTTGTTTGTGTTATAATCCACCAGATCTTTTTCTTCATAGCCTGTTCGGTAGAAGTCCCTCATCCCCGGGCTTGTAAGTAGACCTGAATTGGAATTAAAATCATTGAAATACCTTTCGTCAGCATACCGATTGATAGCGTCGTATCCACCGGGGTGGTCTTTTGGTGTTATTGACTGCAGTGTCGGATCATAATTATTCGCTTCCCAGTCATTTGCCTGCATGTAAAATAAGTTCAGTTTGATGGCCAGGTTTTCATAATCGACCTTGCCGATTTTAACGGCTTTGGCATATCTGACCGCCGTTTCACGAAGATTTCGCTCACCTACTTTAGCCATTGCTGAAACCCCTTGGAATATAAATGGGTCTTTGGTGGTCATGCTTACCACACCGTTGAAAGCGTTTGGGCCATACTGTGCTGAGCTGGCTCCTACGATGATTTCCACATTTTCCACATCCAACTCAGAGGCTCCCAGGAAATTTCCCAGAGAGAAGTTCAATCCCGGAGCCTGATTGTCCACTCCATCGATGATTTGCAGGGAGCGAACAGGGCTGGTACTGTTAAATCCCCGGGTATTGATGATTCTAAAACCTAGGCTTGCAGCGGTTACATCCACGCCTTTGAGTGCCCCAAGGCCCTCATAAAAGTTGGCTGCCGGTGTTTCCTTGATGGCAATCACATCCAGCGACTCCACCGTCAAAGGACTTTCCTTTTGTTTTTCAGAAATTCTGCTCCCCAGTACAGTTACTTCGTTTAGTTCAACATTGGTGGTGCTAAGCTTAACATTCAACCTTTTGGAAACGTCCGTTACTTTAAATTCCTGACTTTGATATCCCAAGCTGCTAATGACAATCGTTACCGGTAAGTCTGCTGAAATCTTTAGTTCGAAATCACCGTCAAAATCAGTTGTTGCTCCCGTTGTAGTTCCTTTGATGATAATATTGGCCCCTATCACACCTGAGCCATCGGAAGCATCTGTTATCCTGCCTTTAAGTACATTTTGGGCATGGCTTAAGTGACAAATGAAAACAGCGGAGATACCGAATAAAATTCTGCAAAAAAGTTTTTTCTCAACATTCATTTTGTTATCCAACTAAAAATGGGACACAATGTTTGGCAAAGTCCCACGCAAGATAAGCGCAAAAATATACCTTCTGACGGTTCAGGCAACAAAATAAAAAAAGCCACTCCTTTTAGAAGTGGCTCTCTGACCCTTTCAGGGATCAGTCACAAAACTCTTCGAAGACCTGTTTTAGGTGCTGAGCGATCATTTGGGCATTTCGTCCTTCGATGTGGTGACGTTCAACAAAATGAACCAACTCACCATTTTTAAACAAAGCTATAGACGGAGAGGAGGGAGGATAAGGCATGAAATATTCCCTTGCTTTGCTGACAGCCTCTTTATCTACACCTGCGAAAACCGTATAGATTTCATCTGGAGTTACTTCACTTTCTTTTAAGGCCATTTTCACACCGGGTCTTGCCGAACCGGCTGCGCAACCACACACCGAGTTTACAACGACCAGCTTTGTTCCGCTGGAGGTACTCAGTGCTTTCTCAACGTCTTCAGGTGTTTTTAGTTCTTTTACTCCGGCAGAAGTCAAATCTGCGATCATGGGAGCTACTAAATGTTCAGGATACATGTGGATCGAATTTATTACAGTGTTACATAAAACCAAGTTCGAGACGAGCCACTTCTGACATCATCTCTTGTGTGTAAGGCGGGTCAAAAGTGAGTTCAACGGTCACTTCATTGACTCCCTCTATTTCTTTTACCCTCTGCTCTACCTCGCCAGGTATTGTTCCGGCGGATGGGCAGGAAGGGCTGGTGAGAGTCATCAGGATAAATACATTGTTTAGCGGAAAAATCTTGATCTCATAAATTAAGCCAAGTTCAAACACATCAACGGGTATCTCAGGGTCATAGACCGTTTTGATGGCTGCAATTGCTTTTTCTTTCAATTCGGCTTCAGTCATCTCTTTGCTTAAGATTTGTTGGCCTGAAAGGCGAGTGCATACATTTTGATTTGTTTGACCATAGAGGCCAGTCCATTTGACCGGGTAGGGGACAGGTGCTGTTGCAACCCGATCTGATTCATAAACGAGAGGTCAGCATGAACAATTTCCGCCGGAGGCTGTCCGGAAAAAATCCTGACCAGCAAGCCGATTAATCCCTTTACAATGATCGCATCGCTATCAGCATAATAGTACACCAGGCCTTCTTTCAGTTCAGCATGTAGCCATACATTGGATTGACAGCCTTTGATCAGATGTTCCGGTGTTTTCCAGTGATCTTCCAGAGGGGGCATGTTTTTGCCCAAATCAATGATGTGGGCATATTTATCTGCCCAATCCTCAAAAAAGGAGAATTCATCTACCAGCTCTTCCGATTTGTTCACAATGCTTTCCATCTCATCTCAACATGCTGATTGCTTTGCGCAACGAGTGAATGAAAAATTCAATCTCTTCGAGGGTGTTGTAAAAGGCAAAAGAAGCCCTGCAAGTCCCCTTCAAACCCAATTGAGACATAATAGGCTGTGCACAATGATGGCCTGTGCGGATAGCGATCCCATCCTGATCGAGGAGGATGCCCAGATCCTGATGATGAACTCCTTCTACAACAAAGGAAGCGACACTTGCTTTCTTCTCAGCTGTGCCGATCAATCTCAAACCATCAATAGCGGTTAACTGCCGGGTTGCATAGCTTAGCAATTCGTTCTCGTGCTGAGCGATGGCATCAAAACCAATGGTTTGCATGTACTCAATGGCGGCCTTCAGGGCGATAGTATCCGCTATGTTGGGCGTACCAGCTTCAAACTTGTAAGGAAGCACATTGTACGTGGTATGCTCAAAACTCACTTCTGCGATCATTTCACCTCCTCCTTGATAAGGGGGTAAGTGGTTCAACTCAGCTTCTTTTCCATACAGAATGCCTATTCCAGTAGGTCCCAGAATTTTGTGTCCTGAAAAAACAAGGAAATCGCAATCGAGATCTCGTACATCCAGGTCGAAATGAGGTGCTGCCTGTGCGGCATCCAAAAGCACTTTGGCACCGACTTTATGTGCCTTTTCTGTGATATCTTTCACCGGATTAATGGTTCCCAATGCGTTGGAAACATAAATTAAGGCTACCATTTTGGTTCGTTCTGAAATAAGTTCCTCCAGTCCGGACAAATCAAGTTCTCCTTTGGTGTTGATGGGAATCACCTTTAGATGGGCACCATGCCTTTCGCAAGCCATTTGCCAGGGAACAATATTGCTATGGTGCTCTAAGCCTGAAATCAGAATTTCATCGCCTTTTGCCAGGTTAATCTGAGAAAAAGAGTAAGCAATCAGGTTGATGCCTTCTGTAGTGCCTCTGGTAAAGATGATTTCTTCGGGCTTTTCCGCATTTATCCAGGTTTGTATGGCCCGTCTTGTGCTTTCATAAGCAGAGGTGGCTTCATCAGCAAGGCTATGGATACCCCGGTGGATATTGGCGTTGTAATTTTGGTAGTAGTTAGTCAGTGCATCGATAACCACTTGTGGTTTTTGAGAAGTTGCTGCATTATCAAGGTACACCAAAGGTTTTTGGTGAACTTTCCTGGATAGGATCGGAAAATCCTTCCGGATTTGAACAACGTCTAATGTGCCTGCGATGCTTGCCATGTTCAAAATCGTTGATCGATTTGTTGTTCGATGTAGGCACGTAGCTCCGGTTGAGGAATTCGTTCTACTATTTCTCCTGCAAATGCCTTGGTCAAAAGGGCTTTGGCCTGTGCATGAGACAAGCCTCTTGAGCGCAGGTAAAAGATGCTTTCTTCGTCCAGTTGGCCTGAAGTAGCTCCGTGGGAACATTTCACATCATCGGCAAATATCTCTAGTTGAGGTTTCGTGTACACACTTGCATCCGGACTGAGGACAATATTCCTGTTGGACTGAAAAGCGTTGGTCTTCTGTGCGGCTTGCCTCACGAAAATTTTCCCATTGAACACCCCGCATGATTTTCCGTCCATGATTCCTTTATAGAACTCATTGCTGTTACTGTGTGGCCGTTGATGGTCTACAAGAGTATGGTTATCAACAAGTGTATCATTGGTAAGCATGTAGAGGCCATTCATATGGCTTTCGATATGGCTGCCGTCAAGGATCAGGTCAAGATTGTTCCGGATAAGTCGTCCACCAGTAGAAATCGTATGGTGGCTGAGTTGGCTTGAGTCTGACTGGCGTAGGTAGCTAAGCCCGGTAAAAAAGCCAACATCAGACTGGGTTTGAATCAGGCAGTATTCCAGACGGGCATGGGCATCGATTTGAATTTCGGTAGTGGGGTTAAACCAATGGCTCTTGTTGCCAAAAGCAGCAAAATGCTCTACGACCTTGCATTCAGCATTCTCGGCAAGATGAATGAGGTTTCTTGAATGGACAGCGAAAGGCTGCTCAGAGTCAATGAGTTGATACACATAAACTTGAGTAGCTGTTTGTCCTTTGGGTAGCTGAATGCTGAGCCCATCGTGAAGCACCAGGTTATTCAACTTCCTAAGCTCGTCACGCTCGGCTGGGCAGCTGATCCCGATCACTTTTGCCAATTGCTCCGGAATGAGGGAGGCATGAACATAGGTTGAAGAGACCGTTTTTTCCTCACTGGGTATAAGGCGACTTAACTCCGAATGGAAAAGCCCGTTAACAAAAACCAAATGATGAGCTTCGGTATGGTAAAATGGCAAGCTTTCAAGGTAGGATTTAAGCTTTTTTGAGTCTGATGAGGCTTCCAGAGAAAACTCAATCTGTGAGAGTGCTTTCAGTGAAGTGTATTTCCATTCCTCATGACGAGTAGTTGGCCACTTGGAAACATCAAAATCTTTGTTCAACTGATCGCTCAGGCCATGGAGTGGGTGAGTCATCATGGAATGATGCTCCAAAAGCGCAGCATGGTAGTGGTGCAAAAGGTCGGTGGTTGGAGTTGCCAGATTCATTAAGCGATCTCTGCTTGTTCAGTTTTGATCCAATCGTATCCTTTTTCTTCCAACTCGAGGGCAAGTTCTTTGCCTCCCGACTTTACAATTCTGCCTTTGTAAAGAACATGCACATGATCCGGAACGATGTAGTCAAGCAATCTCTGATAATGGGTTACCAGAATGATGGCATTATCCGGGTTTTTAAGCTTGTTGACCCCATTGGCCACGATACGTAGTGCATCGATGTCAAGCCCAGAGTCGGTTTCATCCAAAATAGCAAGCCTAGGCTCAAGCATAGCCATCTGAAAGATCTCGTTTCGTTTTTTCTCCCCTCCTGAAAAGCCTTCGTTCAACGATCGGTTGAGAAGGGATTGATCGATCTCAACGAGCTTCATTTTTTCTTTCATGGTTTTGAGAAAAGTGCCAGCATCAAGTGGCTTCTCGCCTTTGTATTCTCTGATCTGATTGATGGCCGTTTTGAGGAAATTGATGGTGCTTACGCCCGGTATTTCCACAGGATATTGAAAAGCAAGAAAAACCCCTTCTCTGGCCCTATCTTCAGGGGACAATTCAAGCAGGTCTTTTCCGGTGAAATCAACGCTGCCTTCAGTCACTTCAAACTCCTCTCTACCGGCAAGTATGGAGGCAAGGGTGCTTTTGCCGGAGCCATTGGGCCCCATAATGGCATGCACTTCCCCGGCTTTTACTTCCAGGTTTATTCCGTTGAGTATTTTTTTTCCTTCTATGGAGGCGTGCAGGTTATGAATGGATAACATGAATGAATTAAAATGAAACAGTGAACATATTGTGATAACTTAAACTGCGAACCAAGAGGGCATCAGCCAACGCTGCCTTCCAGACTTACAGCCAGCAATTTCTGGGCTTCAACAGCAAACTCCATGGGTAGCTGATTAAGCACTTCTTTAGCATAGCCGTTGACAATCAAAGCAACAGCACTTTCTGTGTCAATACCACGCTGATTGCAATAAAACAGTTGGTCTTCACCAATTTTTGAGGTAGTTGCCTCATGCTCGATTTGTGCAGAAGGGTTATTGACTTCGATGTAGGGAAAGGTATGAGCCCCGCATTGGTCACCCATTAATAAAGAGTCGCACTGAGAGAAGTTTCTCGCTTGCTCAGCTCTTTTAAACACCTGCACCAGTCCACGGTATGAATTCTGGCTTTTGCCTGCGGAAATACCTTTGGAGACGATTCGGCTTCGGGTATGCTTACCGATGTGGATCATTTTGGTGCCGGTATCGGCTTGTTGTCTGTTGTTGGTCACTGCAACAGAATAAAATTCACCTACGCTGTGATCTCCCTTCAGAATTACGCTTGGGTACTTCCAGGTAATGGCTGATCCTGTTTCTACCTGTGTCCAGCTTATTTTGGAATAAGCTCCTGAACAAATACCTCTTTTGGTAACGAAGTTGTAGATACCACCTTTACCTTCCTTGTCTCCGGGATACCAGTTCTGAACAGTTGAGTATTTTACTTCAGCATGGTCATGGGCTACAATTTCTACCACAGCGGCATGAAGTTGATTTTCATCTCTCATGGGAGCGGTACAACCTTCCAGGTAGCTGACATAACTACCTTCGTCAGCCACGATCAAGGTGCGTTCAAATTGTCCGGTACCGGCGGTGTTGATTCTGAAATAAGTCGATAACTCCATCGGACAGCGAACACCTTTAGGTATATAGCAAAAAGAACCATCGGAAAAGACAGCTGAGTTTAAAGCTGCGAAATAGTTGTCGTTGACAGGGACGACAGAGCCCATGTACTTTCGAACCAACTCAGGGTGCTCATGAACAGCTTCACTCATGGAACAAAAGATGATACCCAGTTCAGCGAGTTTGGTTTTAAAAGTGGTTACAACGGAGACACTGTCAATGACCGCATCAACCGCCACACCGCTTAGGCGTTTTTGCTCATCCAGTGAAATTCCAAGCTTTTCAAATGTTTTGCGCAGCTCAGGATCTATTTCATCCAGACTGTTTACTTTTTTCTTTTGCTTTGGGGCCGAGTAGTAGATAATGTCTTGAAAATCAATCTGGGGATACGAGACATTGGCCCAAAGTGGATTTTTCATGGTGAGCCATTGCCTGTAGGCCTTGAGCCTCCATTCAAGCATCCATTCAGGTTCGTTCTTTTTGTTTGAAATGAAACGAATGGTATCCTCACTGAGACCTTTGGGGGCGTTATCCGTCTCAATAATGGTTTCAAACCCATATTTATATTCAGAAGAAGTGATCTCTTCTAAAATGCTGTTATCATTTTTTGACATGTGAACACAAGTAGTTGAAAGTGCCCGAAAACACTCAAGGTACAAAAATAACGTAAAACGACTTTACTTGTTTAGAATTGTTAAAAATAAGCTATGGCTTTCGGGCACTATCTATTAGGAGTAGCGGAATTAAACCTGAAGGCTTTGCAAGGGTTTAAATCCTTTTCAGATTCATTACCTGAGCAACGCCTTGAATGGTGATGTCTCCTGTTTCTTTGTGCTTCACAAGGGTAGTGATGGTGGCTTTATGCTTTTCAGGGTCTGTTTCACTTACTTCAAAGGATGCAAGATAGACCTGATCTACGTACATAGGGCGTTTGAACTGTAGCTGTTGGCTAAGGTAGATGGTACCTTCTCCTGGGAATTCAGTTCCAAAAACCTTTGAAAACACACTTGCGCTTAGCATTCCATGTATGATTGGCTTTTTGAACATGGTGGTGGCAGCGTATGCAGCATCATGATGGATGGGGTTGTGGTCACCACTCACTTTACTAAAGAGATCAACTTCAGTTTGTGAATAGCTAAATTCATTGTGGTAGGTGTCACCGGTCTTGATGAGTTCTTCGTTTTTGTACATTTCCAAGATTGTAAAAATTGAGGTTCAAAAAAAATTCGTTCCAAAAGTAAAATTATTTACCTAATTATTTGGTAATGTGGGCAAAGTATCCTTATATTTGAATACAAAAAAGTATAACAAAAAAAAGAAAATTCTGCTGTTATGGAAAATGCCAACACCTTCTTTAACTCTTGGTTGGAAAACCAAAACAAAGTAATGCAAAACTGGTTCGAGACTTCTAAAAAGTTTCAAGAGACCGTGGCTCAGGCCGGAAACGCTGAGAAATCTTCTGACCTCTATAAGGAGTGGATTGAGAATCAGAAGCATGTGTTCAACCAGTTTGTTGCTACAAGCGCCATCGCTAATGGTAACGGAAAGTTTCAGGCAAACAACGCCGACCTTTTGAAGCAGTGGCAAGACATGCAATCGGACTTTATGAAGCAATGGGGAGAGTATGCTGAAAAGTATACTGGCCGTAGCCTTCCATCAAGTCCTGAAGATTTCCTGAAAGAAACCAGGAAAGTGTATGACAAATGGAATGAAGTGTATACCAACTGGTACAGCACTTTTGGAAAGTCTTTCGAAGAGTTTCGTAAGAACATTCCTGTCAATCTCGGTAAAGATGTATTCACCAATATTTTCGATACCAACAAGACGTATCTGAAAATGCAGGAATTTTATGCTCCTGTTTACCAATTGATGAAAGATGGTAAGCTTGATCATGAGACCATCCGCAAGGCTGTTGATCCTGCCCGTTATCGTGAAGTCGTTGAAACGATGTTTGAATTTTTGTCACCAGACAAAGCCCGTGAGATGTACACTCAAATGAACAAGTACATCCAGATGTTTTATGAAATGGGTCGTAAGACAACTGACCAATACAAAGCTCAATTGGAGCAAATGCAAACCAATATTCCTTCTTTCTTTAAAATTGAGCCCAATTCTGTGGCAGAAATGAGTTTGGAGTTTTCTCGTCAGTTTGAGAAGTATTACTCTCCTTTCCACAAAATGATGCCTCCATCAAAGGAGAAAGAAATGCTTGAGGAAGCTCTTGCCTTACAAGAGAAGTATGCTCAATACTGGTCAAAGTCATCTCAAATGCAGCAGTTCATCCTTAAAAATGCTGAGTTAGCTCTTACAGAGGCTCTTGATGCAGTAGTAAAAGAGGCTACCGCCGGAAAAGAGGTTGAGTTTGCTAAGTTTTTCCCTAAGTGGGTTGGAATTCTGGAAGAGAAAATGATCAAATCTTTCTCAACTGATGAGTTCTCAAAAACACAAGGCGATATGTTGTCACTAGGATTGGATATTAAAAAATCCATCTCTTCTCAGATGGAATTTGCACTTAGCCCATATCCGGTAGTGCCAAAGTCTGAGTTTGACGAATTGCTTGAAACTGTACATGAACTTAAAAGGAAAGTAAGGGCTTTAGAAAAACAACTTGGTGAAACTTCGGCAGAGGCTGAAGATAAAACTGCCAAAAAAGTTGTTTCAAAAGTTAAAGCCTAAGCTCAAACATGATTTATCCTCCAGATCAATTAATGGACAGCTTTACAAAAGAGCTGACCGATATATCCAATAAATTGATGAAAAGCTACACCAGCCTCCTCGACGTTGAGGAGGTTGAGGTGGCTACCTCACCAAAAGAGCTGGTTTGGCAAAGCGGTAAAGTGAAGCTTTACCACTATGAGAACAAGTCAGCTATCAAGTGCAATATTCCTTTACTTACGGTTTATGCCTTGGTAAATCGTCAGGACATGCTCGATTTGCAGCCCGATCGCTCGGTTATTCGCAAACTGCTTGAGCTTGGGCTTGACATCTACATCATCGATTGGGGATATGCTTCCAAAGTGGACAGATACGACACCATGGAAGACTATATCGAAGGCCATATCGATGATTGTGTGAATTTTATCAGAAAGAAGCATGAGGTGGAGAAAGTGAATCTCATGGCCATTTGCCAGGGAGGAACTTTAAGCACCATTTATTCTGCTTTGCATCCGAATAGAGTAAATGCCCTTTGTACTTTGGTAACACCTATCGATTTTGATACTGAAGACGGCTTGCTGTTCAAGTGGTCAAAAGACATGGATGTCGATACCATTGTTGATGGCTATGGTGGTGTTGTTCCGGGTGAATTTCTAAATTTTGGATTTGACATGCTGAAACCATTAGGTAAGGTAAAGAAATACCATGCTTTACCGGATACCATGATGGATAAAGACAAGTTGATGAATTTTCTGAGAATGGAAAAATGGATTGCGGACAGCCCTTCTCAAGCAGGAGAGTGTTACAAGCAGTTCATTAAGGACCTGTATCAACGCAATAAACTTGTCAAAGGTGAGCTGGAAATAGGAGGCAAAAAGGTGTCCTTGAAAAACATTGACATGCCCTTGCTGAATATCTATGCTGCTGAAGATCATTTGGTTCCACCAAGTGCTTCAATCCCTTTGAATGACTATGTAGGTTCTAAAGACAAAACCCTTTATGAATTCCCAGGAGGACATATTGGAGTTTTCGTTGGTGGGCGCTCCCAAAAGGAGTTGGGTCCGACCATCGCAAATTGGTTTATTGAGCGTTCCAAATAAGGCTCATTACGTTTGATCGTTTTCTGATACCTCTTCGCCTGCGGTTTCGCAGGCGAAGTTTTTTTACTACTCCACATGCAAATAATGGAATGGATTGACCCTCAGGGAGCACAGCTCTCCTACACCGATCATGGAGAGGGTAAAGAAGTGCTCCTTTTCATTCATGGACTTACCGATAGCCTCGAAACATGGTGGGAGAACATTTTATTCTTCTCCAAATATTACCGATGTATTGCAATAAACCTTCCCGGACATGGTTCCAGCAAAGCCAATGGGTTTTCTTATGACCTGGAGAGCTATGTTCAAAAAGTCAAAAACCTGATAGATTATCTTCAACTGGATCGGGTCGTATTGGTGGGACACTCGATGGGTGGTCAGATTTCTATCCAGTATACCGACAAGTATCCTCAGGAAGTCAGTAGACTTATCTTGAGTGCTCCTGCGGGTTTAGAAGAGTTTAGCAATGAAGATCGCAAGAAACTACTTTCATTGTTAATGGGAAGTGGGCAAGGATCAGGTGGAGTTAATCCCTTTGCAGGCATAAGAAACTACTTTTTTGATGTTGAAAATCCATTGATTGTAAAGGCCAGAAAAACCCTGGAGAAAACAGTCTCGGTTACGCTGGCGAACCCTGCACAAGTAATTGCCAAATCCATAAAGGGTATGCTCGAGCATCCGGTTTCGGATGTGTTGCCAAGAATTAAAATTCCGGTATGTATATTTTTTGGAACTGAAGATAACCTGATCCCGAATCGTTTTCTACATCCGGAATTAAGCACTGCAAGCGTTGCTAAAGATGCTGCATCTCTGATAAAAGATGTAGAACTTCATTTGTTGGACTCCTGCGGGCATATGCCACACCTTGAAAAGCATACTCAGTTTAATCTACAAGTATATAAATTTCTGAATAGGGAGTTGTACGGCTAGGTTAGAGCAATTGATCAAGTTGATCAATCAAACTGTAATAAGCCTCTTTCGAATGAACCGGGTAGTTGGCCACGCTGAAATGGCAGCCCTCCCTCTTAATGATGATTTTTCGGCTAGCTAAACTTTTCTCCAGCACTTCAGATTTGGCTAAATCCTCCAGTTCAAACTGGACCAGGCTTTTTACTTCTGTATGCACCAGCTTCACTTTCTTTTTACTTCCAAGCAGACCTGTGAGGTAGATAAATTTATGCTCAGTATCCCTGCGGATTAGTGCCAGGGAATAATTTGCGAAATCTGAAAGGACTTGAGCAGCAATTGCGATGCTAGTTGCATCAGGGGCTCCCTTTGGTGGTATGAGCTCTTTTTTACTCCAGATTAACCATAAGGCCTGTTCTAATCCAGCCCAAGGCTGCAGATTAGTTGCAGCCAAAGAAAGGCCGGCACATTCATGCTGATGATAGGGGAGGAAGAAAGAAAAATCTAAACCATTCCGTTCTTTTTTAAAGCTTTCAGGTATTGAAATATCCGGCACTTTATATCCGGGATTTTCTGTGCTTAAGTAAAGCTGGTGATTACTCATTTCCGGCAACAAACCCGCCAAAGCACTTCGGAGCAGGTATAAGGCCATGTCCAGTTCGCAGTCAGCGGCTGATCGGGCATAGAGCCTGATGAAAGGGTGAAGTGTTCCGCCTTCGGGCATAAAATTCATCATAAGATTTGGAACCGGCACCGGCCAATCTTGGTTAAAGAAAAACAAAGATATTTGTTATGGCTATAGCACATCCTCTGTTAATTGAAGCACTACGCAGTGCCACCCGAAAACTTGAAACTCATGCCGATTATCAATGGGGTCATATGGGTTCATGCAACTGCGGACACTTGGCTCAGCACTTACTCAAACTTAACAAGGATGAGATTCATGAAGCCGCAATGGAGCGTTCAGGTGATTGGACTGAACACTTGAATGATTATTGCCCCAGCAGTGGATTGCGTATGGATCAAATGATAGATGAGTTGCTTAAACTTGGTCTAAGCAGGAAAGACCTTCAGAATCTGGAACGCTTATCCGATCCCCAGGTCTTGAAAAAGGCAGGCAAAGGATATTTGGTGCATAACAAAAGGGAAGATGTTATTGCCTATTTGAAGGCATGGTCTTCACTAATGGAGGAAGAATGGGCTTCAATCAGAAATACTCCCGCAGAGGTTAATAGAGTACTCGAAACCGAATGGTACCCTCAATCGCTTTAAGTTCTTTCGTGATCCCTTTATCGTAGGCTTTGTTGATATCCGTAATCACATAGCCTATTTGTTCATTTGTCTTCAGGTATTGCCCCTCAATATTCACCTGATTTTTTGCCAGAATGCCATTGATTTGGGCCATAACTCCTGGGATATTTCGATGAATATGAATAAGTCGGTGAACATTTTTTTGCTCCGGTAGGGTAAGATTGGGCATGTTCACACTTCCATAAGTGGTACCTGAGTTAACATAATCTATGATTTTGGCAGGCACAAAACGGGCTATGTTTTCTTGAGCTTCTTCAGTGCTTCCTCCTATGTGAGGCGTTAGAATGACATTTGGCAGCCTTTGTAGTTCTGATATGAACTTATCTTTATTGGTGGCTGGTTCATCGGGAAAAACGTCTACCCCTAGCCCGGCTATTTTTCCGTTTCGCACTGCCTGCGCTAACATCGAAATATCACAAACATGACCCCGGCTGAGGTTGATCAGGATGGTGCCTTTACGCATCGCACTTAGTTCAGCCTTTCCAAAGAGGTCCGTATTCGAATCCCTGCCATCCACATGTAAGCTTACGATGTCTACTGCTTTGAGTAACTCTTTAAGGCTGTTGCATTTGCGGGCATTTCCCAAAGCTAGCCTGTCAACGATGTCGTAAAAATAGACCTCCATGCCCAGTGACTCAGCCAATACGGAAAGTTGAGAGCCAATATTCCCGTAGCCAACAATTCCAAGTTTTTTTCCTCTGATTTCTCTGCTGTTTGCGGCTGATTTATCCCATTTGCCCTGATGCATAGCAATGCTTTTGTCAGGTATACGCCGAATCAGCATAATCATCTCAGCGATAGCCAGCTCTACAACGCTCCGGGTATTGGAGTAAGGAGCATTAAAAACGGCGATCCCTTGCTGATCGGCACTTTCTAAGTCAATTTGGTTCGTTCCGATGCAGAAGGCTCCGATGGCTAACAGTTTTGGGGCTTGTGAAATCACCTTTGCTGTGACGGTGGTCTTGGATCGGATGCCCAGGATGGACACCTCAGGTATTCTTTCAATTAAAGTGGCTTCGTCCCACGCTCCCGTGTAAGTTTCTACTTCATAGCCTTCTTGTTTGAGAATTTTTACAGCTTCAGAGTGGATGTTTTCAAGCAGAAGGACTTTAATTCGGTTCTTAGGATAGGATACTGAGGCAGGCAAACGGAATTTGAACAACAGTTCATCCAGAGTTGGCAAAACATGATCAGCATGTTTCACGACATAATCACGGCTTACATTTTCAGTAAAGGCATAGAAATGATCTGCAAGGCCGGCTTTTTTAAGCTCGTAATCGGTATAACCGTCCCCGATCACATAGACTTCACCTTTTAGCTTTAGCTTTCGAACAACGGCTACTTTACCACCATTATGAGCCAGAGGGTTTAACTCATCTACCCCTTGTATTTCACCGGTTTCATTGAAGCTAAAGCGGTTTGCATAAATATTTTCTAGGCTAAGGCCAAAACCGCTTACAATAGGATCAATAAATTCATGGAACCCACTGGACAAGATGATGATATGATCTTTGTTTTCCTGAAAGAACCTTTTGTTGCGTTGAAAGGAAGGAGTGATTTTCCGCTTTAACGTTTTTACGAGACTTTCAAGGTCATTTCGGTTTGCCTTAAGCAATGAAATTCTTTGTCTTAGGGAGTCTTCAAAGGACATTTCACCATTCATGGCCATTGAAGTCAACTTCGCTATTTGCTCTATTCGATAGTTGCGGTCGGGCTGCTCTTTGGAAGCAATAACGGACAACTCCTCGAGACTTTCGGTTTGAATAAAGGTACTATCGAAATCGATGATAAAGTAAATCCCTTCCACTTTGAGTTGGTTAAGGACTAAAGATACTTAGCAATGGCTGAATCTGAAATCATTGAACAAAAATCTGTGATTTCAGAGTGGCTAATAAAAAAGCAGCACCTTTCGGTAGCTGCTCGTTACTTCATTAAGTAAATTATTTTCAGATCAAATCTTAATCAACATCAAGGTGCCTGACTGGCTTGAAGAGTTGAAATTGACAAATTGCCAAGCGCTTTGAGAAATTTTCGGATGCCAGGCTTTTACAAAATAATCGCCTGTTGCGTTGCCAACTTTAAGGCTAATCTCACCTTTACTATTGGTTGTGCCTGTCAAGACAGCGTTGGTATTGTTGTCCATATTGGTTTGACTGCGAAATACCTTTACAGATGCTCCTGCTAATAAACTATCACGAAGGGTTTGTTGACCAGTTTGAGGGTTTGTATAAACATAGCTATCTCTTACCGTCAGATTAATGGAAAATCCTGAAGATCCTGATCCGGTGTTAGTTGGCGTCACAGCCGCATCTTCTTTTGAGCCGCAAAAACTTAAGGTGAGTACAAAAACAAATGAAATAAGTCGGTTAAAAGTTGTCATAAGTTTAATTTTCCACTAAAATAGTGATGGAGAACTGAAATAAACTAATCAGATATTTGAATTCTTAGAAAAATATAAAACTGTCACCAAGAAGTTAAATTTGATACACTTTTTAGGAAAGGAGCTTACTTTTTCAGTTTATGCTTATATCTCTTTTTTTCTTCTTTGGCACTGATCACCTCAGGCAAAAACAAATTAGTAAGGTTGGCTCCAAACGTTTTCGTGTTGTCAGACATATCCGTATCGGCAATAGAAAAAGTGGGATCGATTACAACTATTCCGTCGCTAAATGGCACCTCGATCTCAGCAAGATAGTACCGGTTAAATCCGCTCCAGCCATACCACTTGGGCAGAATGGTTCCAACGCTGTCCTTTAAAAACCAGGTGTTGGGGATGTAGAATCTCAAAGGAGCATAGGATGAATTTGCGACAACGAATTCCAAAGGCATTTGCATATCACCATGTCTTCTGAAAAGGATCTGAAGCTTACCGTTCTCCGGATTTCTCCCAATTCTGTCGATGCCATAATCAATGCTTTTGGTGGTTTCCATCCATTGGTCAAAAAACCAACTAAGATCAGTGCGGGTATAATCAGTCATCGAACGGCGAAAATCCTCAGGATAAGGATGGCAGAACTTCCATTGGTTGAAATAGTTTTTCATGGCTTTGAAAAACATACGGTCTCCAAGCACATATTTTAAATTGTACAACATGGTTGACGTTTTAAAATAGACCTGTCCATATCCACCATCCTGACCTATAGAAGTGTTAAAGTCTGATGAATGGGTATTCAATGGAGCATCTTGACCTCCTTTGCGCATACTCAGGTAGCCATAATAGCTATCTGTGTATTTGTAATTTACGGGGTATCCAAAATCTTTATGTATGAAAAACCCTCGCTTGGGTTGCTGCAATTCATCCATCACCCAACTGGTGAAGAATTGGGTAAATCCTTCATCCATAGCCGCACGGTAAGTTTCGTTGCTGCCAATCATTCCATAAAACCACATGTGACCGATTTCATGTGTGAGTAGGCCACGGTTTGCCGGATAGGCACCCCCTACAAAAGTGATCATCGGGTACTCCATACCATCATTCATATCGGCTATCACGATTTTAGGCCAGGCATATTCACCGAAATAATTGTTTCCGTTTTTGATAATGTCTCCCATAAAACCCAGGGTCTCTTTCCAGCTAAACCGTGCCACGGTTCTTGGTAATGCAACGATCTGAACCCCATTGACGATCGTATCCGCTCTGGTAAATAAAGGACTTGCAGCAAAAGCCATGTTATGAACATTGACGGCCCGCCATTTCCAGGTTCTTTTCGACCCTGTGGCTGGCAGCTTGGGCTTGAGTTGACTGGTATCCCGATAGGTTCCACTTTGCTTGATTTTAAGCAACTCAATTTCCTCATCAGTAAGGGCTTTATTGGTTGGAAGGCCGGATGCTTCCACAATAAAATGAGAGGGGAGTGTAAGACTTAAGTCAAAGCTTCCAAAGTTGTTGTAGAACTCTTTGTCCAGGTGCTGGTCCACATTCCAGCCTCTTTGTGCATCATAAACACAGATGCTAGGGTACCAAAAGACAGCTCCGAAAGATTTTTGCCCCATTTCTTCGATGACTTTCATTCTCCTTCGCATGTCTCCCTTGTCGAACCAGGATTTGAAATCCATCTCAATGACCGCAGAGTCTCCGGCCAGGATGGGTGACGGGAGGATAACTTTAACAATGGAATTGTCAGGCTGAATCGACGTTTTTACGCCATTCACCCTAACGTTCCAGATGTGGGTACACTTTCCTTCTATTTCATTGCTGCCATATTTCGCCTTTCTGCCATTGTCCATCCACAAGCGGTCATAATAAGATCCGGGTTGAAATGCCTGCTGATACAAATGAAAAAAAAGCTCTTTGAGCTGATGTGGTGAATTGTTCCAGTAAGTGAGTTTGAAGGAGTTGGATTTTATCAGATTCTCCTCTGGAATAAGCTCCACATCCATCTGATAGTGAACATCTTGCTGCCAATAACCAGGGTGAGGGGGCCTGTTCTTCCAGTAAAACGGGTTTTCTGTACTTCGATACTCGTACGATTGAGCAACTGAGAAAAAACAAACGAAATTAAAAATTAGCGCTAAGCAGACTAGGCCAAGTAAAGGTTTGATCATAGTGTCATTCAAATCCTGATAAACTTACACTTTTTCGTTTTGTTCAATTCGATTTTTGTAATCCTTGATCACGGAAATCAATTCTTCAATGTAGTTTCCCTCTTTTACGATATAATCCCGAATTCCTAATTTGACGAGGTTGTGAACCACATCCCCGCTCTCCTGACCACTTACGATCACTATCTTTTGTTGGGGATTTAGCTTCATGATTTTGTTGACAATAGTTGCCCCACTGATCTCATTTGAGTCAAACAGATAGTCAAGGAAAATGATGTCAGGTTTAAGTTCTGCATTATTTAAAGCATCTCTGTAGCTGCTGAACACAAAAACCTGATCCACATGTGGTTTAAGTCTTTGCTTAGTTACTTGAAGGTACATGGAATTGTCATCAATCAGAAAAACAGTCATGTCAGCTTTTTCGATTAGTCAGGATACGTCGTTTCCAAATGATTTTTTACTTCAGGAATCACCTCCTCAACAAAGTTTTCAAGCTCCTGAAACAACTGGGTGATGGCTTTTTTTTCAGGGTTGCTTCTGGCTTCAAACTCCAGTTTTCGACATAAGTCTTCTCCCTTATGCAGCTTGAGATAGCCAAAATTCGGTTTCATTTTATGCACTGTTGCAGCAAAGGTGCTCCAATTGGAGGCTTTTAAGGCCAATGAAGACTTCTGCATTTCCTCATCCAAAATCATTAAAAACATTTCGAAGAGATTTTTAGCCAATTGCTGGTCACCAAAAAGGTCGCTGTCAAGATTTGCTGGTTGAAAATGCTTCATTCGTACAGAAGAGAAATGCCTGCAAAGGTAGCTTAGGGCTTGTGGTTTTACCTCAGGATGTAAGAATTGGGCTGAGAATGAGCATTCTCGCAGGCGAAAACTATTCCCCTGCTAAAGCATCTTTTTATAATAAGCAATTTGGTTTCGATAGGTTTCTTCAGTTGCCGGCCGTAAACTGTCCTTGTATTTGTAGTAGTAAACGTTCAATTTTTGAAGAATGCTGGAAGCGATATCCATATCACCCAGTTCAAAGTGGCATTTGAGTAGACAAAGATTAACATCGAAATAGGCTTTGTCCTGCTGATAGAGCGTAACCTGATTCAAGACCTTAAGTGCCTGAGCGTAATTGCTTTCTCGGGTGAGCAAGACACCTTCTATGATCTTGAGATCATTGGGACTATCTTGATGAGCTTGTGGGGAAAGGCGTTCAAACTCTTTTCTGGCCAGCTCGGGACGTTCAGCAAGATGTTCCACAACATAGCTATGAAGTACTCCCGGATTTAGCACAGGCTTCAACGAAAGCAGCTGTTGGTAGTAGTGGTCTTTTTTTATAGGATCTATTTTGTCGGAGACGATAAGGCATACCATCAGATTGTACTTTTCCTGAGCCGTGGCCTCTTCCAGATGTTTTGACAATAGTCGCTCTATGGACTCATTGAACTCGCCCTTGTCAAGACCGGCTTGCCCGTCAATGATGTCGAGAATGAGTGTTTTATGCAAAAGGGGAAGGTCGTCATCATCAAGCATTTGAAAGTACTCTTCAATACCCAAAAACTTGGGCTTGAATGCACCGGGGCCATCTTTTTGCAGGGTGTCAGCCTCAATTTTATGTGCCGCCTTCAGAGTGAAGTCAAAAAAGATACATTGTTGCTTGTATTGATTTCTGATCAGTTTTTCAGCGGGAACTAGCAAGAGGTAGTTTTCCTGAATGGCATTGGGCCGGTAGTTTTTTTCCTGATAGTACTTGTAGTAAAAAAACTTACGCAACTCATTGAGGTAGTCAATCGAAAATGACCTGAGCGTGCCAATGACACTTTGGGAGTCCAATAACTGAAAGAGGTCCTCCAGTTCTTCCCGATAATCATCCATCAGGTTGATTTCACGAAGATACCTTAGCAATTGAACCTTTTTTATTCGCTCCAGGTGCTGCTCTTCGGGCAAGATTTCATCGAGGATAAACTTCTCCAGAATTTTCCGCAGGTCATACAATTTACGATAACCATTAGCATCGTTCAGATGCTCCCATTCATCTGTATTCTGCTCCTGAAATGCGGATTTTCTTAATTGATCACAAAGCTCGGCGATGGAGCTATAGTTTCTCTCTGACTGGTATTGAAGGTATCGTTTGAACCTGGTGTACTCGTTCTTCTTTAGCCCTTGCAGCAGCTTACTCAGGTACCTTGACTGATTCATTTAGTTCTCTTCACAATGTTTCCTAATCAGTTGAGCTGCTCTGTCGCTTCCCTGCCTTGATGCCATTGTCCAGGAGTGGCAAGCCGAGTCTTGTAATTGTATGGCCATGAATGCATCTCCCTGATACAACCAGGCTTCGGTATACGTAGGATTGATGGTCAGCAGGGATTGAAAATGGTGAATGGCGGCTTGTTCTTTTTTCAAGTGCAAAAGGCTGTATGCTTTTCCAAAAATAGCATTTTCGAAACCAGGTCTGCTGACCAGGGCAGAGTCAAAACAAGCCAGCCCCTTTTGGTAATCATCCTGAAAGATGGAGTAAAGCTCTCCTAGGGCATACCATGCACTATCATAAGCCGGTCTTTTTTGAAGGCTTAAGCCAAGGAATTCCTTTGCTTTATCCCAATTGTTGACCGACAAGTAGCAAAGCCCAAGATAGTAGCAAAGCAAGGCAGAAGTGTCCTCATCAGCTTCCATCGCTTTGTTAAAATCAGAAAGTGCAGCTGCCCTGTCCCCAATTACTTCGTAGCGTATGATGCCTCGCTCGGTAAAGGCTTCTGCATGTTTAGGATCAAAATAGATGACTTCGGTGTAATGCATCAAGGCCTGAAGGTAATTTCCATTCCGATTTTCTTTCTGGGCCTCAACCAGCTTTTTAGCAGCCTGGTCTTTGTTCATAAACCAGAAAAAACTCAGTGACAAACCGATCACCAGCAGCAGTCCGAGAAATGCGTATAAAAAGTACCTTAGCTGATCCCTACTGCTTTTTTCAGCTGCCTTTTCTCTGCTTTTCGCTTTTTCCGTTTTGGAAGCTGAACTTGTACCTGCTCCGGAAGTAGAAGTGCCCTGAGGAGTTGATTGAGTTGGTGGGGGTTTAGGTTTTGTTTTAACAACAGAGTTGCCTGTTGAAAGCCGCAGATCGTACTTTTTCCTTTTCTCAGGGTTGGACAAGACCTGATAGGCCTCGTTGATTTTTTTGAAATGCTCTTCCATCGCCTTGTTGCCACCGGTTTTATCAGGGTGGTATTTTACAGCAAGAGCCTTATACGCAGATTTTATCTCGTCCTGACCGGCAGTAGGCTTGACGCCAAGTAATTGGTAATACGTGAACGACATTACTTTAAATCCAGCAGGGCGGATATTTTGTAAAAAAGCTCAGTATTGTCGTACAGTCCAATGAACTGTTTGGCTCCGGGGCCATAAGCAAAGACGGGCACCATCACTCCCGTATGTTGGCCTGTGGTAAAAGCTCCTTCTACCGTTTTCTTTTCCAAATTTCCATTCTGTAGGGCAAAGCCTCCTGTCTCATGATCTGCCGTGATGATCAGCAAGGTTTCTGGATTTTTTTGAGCAAAAGCCAGGGCTTCTCCGATGGCATCGTCAAAGTCAATCATTTCTGAACTGATGTATTGGGCATCATTGGCATGCCCGCCCCAGTCGATCTGTGAGCCTTCAACCATCAGAAAAAAACCCTTTTTGCCTTTTGAAAGCAGCCCCAGGCTATGTGCGGTCGCATCCTTTAGCATGGAACCTCTGCCTTCACTAACTTTAAGCAAGCCATTATCTGCCAGAAAACATGCAAGCTTGCCTTGGGAAATGCTGCTGCATTCTTCCCAATTGTTTTTTACCTGATAGCCTTTGCTTCCCAATTCCTGAAGCAGGTTTCTCTGATCGCTGCGATTTCTGAAATACTTTCTGCCACCACCTATAAACACATCGATATCGGTTTTAAGAAAATCCAATGCAATGGCCTCATGCATCTCCCTGTTGGGAACATGGGCAATAAAGCTTGCAGGGGTAGCATGGGTGATGCTACTGGTGGCCACCAATCCCGTTGCTTTCCCCTTTTTTTCGCAAAGTTCCAGCAATGTGGGTTGAGGCTTTTCAGCAGCATCTACTCCAATGGCTCCGTTTTTGGCTTTTTTACCGATGGCAATGGCCGTTGCGCCTGCCCCGCTGTCAGTGATGAAATCATCCGCAGCATGGGTAAAACTAAAACCGATGGCAGAGCATTTTTCCAAATGAAGCGGAGCTCCTTTGGTAATTCGGCCTGACTGTATTTGGGCAACGCCCATGCCGTCTCCAATCATTAAAATGATGCTTTTGGGCTTCTGAGCCTGAGAAAAAAGGGACAAGGGCAGGATGAAAAGAAACAAATATCTGTTCATGAGAGGGTGTATTTTTTACCGGGTAATGATTTTACCCATCCATTAAATTCAAGATGGAGCAGAATTGAAGCCAGGCGGCTCATCTCGATCCGGCTAAGAAATCCGAGTTGATCAATGAGCACAGTACCGTGTTTCTCCAATAGTTCATACACGGCCTGCTGCTCCGGATCAAGATCATTTGGCTTGGTCTTTTTATGTTTTTGCTGGCTTTTCTTATCGGTCAACCAGCCCATATTGGAGGCTAACTCGGTAACTGTGGTGAAAACCCTGGCTTCATGGTTACTGATGAGTTGCAGGCATCCGCTGCTGTAGGTTTTAC
Source organism: Cytophagaceae bacterium (assembly GCA_027488815.1). GTDB lineage: Bacteria > Bacteroidota > Bacteroidia > Cytophagales > JAIYAX01 > JAIYAX01. Next base: position 40,681 of record JAIYAX010000007.1, read on the forward strand.
CCAAATCACCCGGCACAGCATACACCTCTTTGTTAAAATCATTGGCAAAGCGGGCCGTGATCAGGGCTCCTCCTTTCTCAGCAGCTTCCACCACGATCAACACATCCGAAAGGGCAGCGATAATCCGGTTTCTGGCAGGGAATTGAGCTGGCATGGGCTTTGTTCCGGGTGGATACTCACTGATCATGCCTCCGTTTTCTTCCATCTGACGGGCGATGCTGGTGTGTACGGATGGATATACCCGGTCAGGACCGGCAGCTGACACTCCGATGGTGGATAAACCATGTTGTAAGGCAGATTTATGGGCGGCAATGTCAATCCCATACGCCAATCCGCTGATGATCTGGGCTTCATGCACTGCCAGTTCAGCTACAATTTGCTCCGTAACTGATTTTCCATACTCTGTGGCACTTCTTGTTCCTACCACACCCACTGTTTTTTCTGCTTCCCAGGGAATGTTGCCTTTTGCATAAAACAGCATCGGGGCCTCCATAATTGATTTTAAGCGGGAGGGGTATTGCTCATCGAGGTAGGAGTGAAGCTGTATTCCTTTGGCGGCACATTGCTTCAAAACCAAATCGGCTTTTTCAAAAGCACTGGAGCCAATGATGAGTTGAGCAATAGATTCCCCAACCCCCGGTACCTTCAACAATTTTCCTTTGTTGGCTTTCAGCACTGCCCCCGGGCTGCCCAGGTAACTTATCAGGGTTTTGGCTGTCACTGGGCCGATTCCCTCGATCAGAGAAAGGCTCAGCACATCTAAAAGTTCTTGCGAAACGGATTTGGGGTTCACGGCAGCTGATCTTTCATTTGTTGAAGAAAGCCCTTCATCTCTTTGAGCTCTTCCATCAGCTTAACTTTTTCCAGTCCGATTTTGTGCTCCTTTTTCAGGTATTCGTTGGCTCCGGCTATGGTATAGCCTTTTTCTTTAAGTAAGTGTTTGATCAGACGTAAATGTTCAATGTCCTCCTCGGTAAACTGTCGGCTACCTCTGCTGTTTTTTTTTGGCTTGAGCACCTGGATCTCTTTCTCCCAAAACCGTATGACCGATGTAGCCAATTGCAGCATTTCTGCTACTTCTCCAATGGAATAGTAAAGTCGCTTGGGTTCTTCCTCCTCCAATAGGCTGCTCATGATGCACAAATATAATCACTTGGTACAAGCCTTAAAGCCTTACCTGCATGACGATATATTATGTTGCTGATTGACAGGGACTAATGTCCTCCACCAAGGGATTGGTTTTCTACTGATGCCAGCTCGAGTATTTTCTCAAACTCCTCTGGGCTCAGGTCATTGTAAAAATGATAAACCGGGTTCACCTTTACCCCATTTTTAATGATCTCGTAGTGTAAATGCGGCGAGGTTGACAAGCCTGTGCTTCCAACATACCCGATGATTTCGCCACGCTTCACCCTTTGTCCTTTTCGTACGGCACTTCGCTCCATGTGCGCATAAAGACTTGAATAGCCAAAACCATGATCGATGGTGACGCAGCGTCCGTATCCTGAAAAGGGATTGTTCTCCACTTCATCCACCACCCCATCGCCTGTCGAGTAGATCGGTGTGCCCTTAGGAGCGGTAAAGTCAATGCCTGAGTGAAACTTTTTCACTTTGTAAATCGGGTGAATTCTCATGCCAAAACCCGAAGCCAGGCGGGTAAGTTGGTCGTTGCTTACTGGTTGAATGGCAGGAATGCTTGCCCATAGCTTTTCCTTGTTCTTGGCCATCAGTATCAACTCATCATGACTTTTGGTTTGGATATAGAGTTTACGACGGATTTGATCGACCTTGTTCAAGGACTCCAGAATGATTTCTTCCTGACTTAACCCTTTTTGTAGGAGGTCTGCATATCGTTGTGAGCCTCCAGTGCCGGCGTTTCGTATCGATGAGGCGATGGGCTCGGCTTCAAAAATGACCCTGTAAATATTGTCATCCCGCTTTTGTAAGTGATTGATCATCGCATCGGCTTCAGACATGCGCTGCTCCAACAAGCTGTAGTAAAATTTCATTTCCTCATTCTCTCGCCTCAGGTTGGCTTCAATGGGAGACTCGAAGTATATGCTGTGAACGTAAAACAGGACAAAAGCAAGCAGTAAAGAAATCACCAAAAAACCCCCGATATTGATCAGGTAATCAGAAAAGCTGCTCCGAATACGCTCATACTTGCACGTATCCGTGTCGTAATAATATCGTATCTTTGCCATTCTTTAGTTTTGCTCCCTTTGTTTAAGATGAATTTAGAAGCACCCTTACCCTATTTGGTAAAAGCTGACCGCAAATATACCACTAAAGAGCCTCACATTCAAATTTTTAGCTAAAAGGTGTAGTCCAACTCTTCATGGAGCCTTCCGTTATTCGTCAACAATTCCTTGATTTTTTTGCAGCCAGGGGCCACCAGATTGTGCCTTCTGCTCCATTAGTCATCAAAAATGATCCCACCCTGATGTTCACTAATGCCGGGATGAATCAGTTCAAAGACTACTTTTTGGGAAATGAAATCCCAACGAGTCGTCGTATTGCCGACACACAGAAATGCCTGCGTGTTTCCGGAAAACATAATGACCTGGAGGAAGTAGGTATCGATACCTACCACCATACCATGTTCGAGATGCTGGGCAATTGGTCTTTTGGTGATTATTTCAAGCAGGAAGCCATTGCATGGGCCTGGGAGCTGCTTACGGAAGTATATCAATTGCCGAAAGAGCGGATTTATGTTACTGTTTTTGCCGGTGATCCGAAAGAAGGTCTTGATCCTGACACTGAGTCTGCCTCCATCTGGGAGCCGCTTGTAGGCAAAGAACGCATATTGTATTGCAGCAAAAAGGACAATTTCTGGGAAATGGGCGATACCGGCCCCTGTGGCCCTTGTTCAGAATTGCACATCGACCTACGGTCAGAGGCGGAGCGCAATGCAAGCAGTGGCATTGACCTGGTTAACAATGACCATCCGCAGGTGATTGAGATCTGGAATTTGGTGTTTATCCAGTTCAACCGCAAGGCAGATGGCAGCCTTGAAAACCTCCCCGATAAACACGTCGATACGGGTATGGGCTTTGAGCGCTTGTGCAGAGCCATTGAGCTGAAAAACTCCAACTACGACACCGGTGTTTTTAGACCCCTGATCCAAAAGGTATCTGAGCTCTCCGGAGTTCCTTATGGCCATTCAGAGCAAACCGATATTGCCATGAGGGTGGTAGCCGACCATGTGAGGGCTGTCTCTTTTGCGATTGCAGATGGGCAGTTGCCTTCGAACAATAAGGCAGGATACGTCATCCGCCGGATTTTAAGAAGAGCCATTCGCTACGGGTATCAATTTCTGGGTCTTCGTGCCCCATTTATGCACCAAATCACCTTGGTACTTTGCAAGCAGTTTGATCCGGTTTTTCCGGAGTTAGGCCAGCAGCAGAGTTTTGTATCCAAGGTCATTCAGGAAGAGGAGGTTTCGTTTTTGCGCACATTAGATCAGGGCCTCAAGAGACTTGAGCAAACATTGGTTCAAGAAAAAAAGGTGTCTGGAAAGGCTGCTTTTGAACTGTATGACACCTATGGTTTCCCCTTTGATCTAACCTCCCTCATCGCAAGAGAAAATCATTTACCTGTCGATGAACAGGGGTTTGAACAGGAACTGGAGAAACAAAAAGAACGCTCCCGTGCCGCTGCTTCTGTGGATAAAAGCGATTGGCAGATCATCAGGCAGGCAGATAAAACCGATTTTATCGGATATGACGAGGAGGAAGCCGAGGTGCAGATTTGCAGGATCAGAATTTCTACGCTTAAAAAAGAAAAGCTTTATGAACTGGTACTTGACCGTACGCCCTTTTATGCCGAAAGTGGAGGACAGGTAGGAGATACCGGATGGCTGGAAAACATCCACGAGCGTATACAAGTGCTCAATACCGTCAAAGAAAACGACCTCATCATTCATCAGGTAGACCGCTTACCAGAGTTTTCAGACAAGAGTTTCCGGGCAGTTATCGACCGGGAACGCAGGCATTGCATCATGGCCAACCATAGTGCTACCCATCTGCTCCATGCAGCCTTACGACGGGTGCTGGGTGACCATGTCTCCCAAAAAGGCTCATTGGTAGCTCCGGATGGGCTTAGGTTCGACTTTTCTCATTTTTCGAAAATGAGTGATGCGGAATTACTGCAGGTAGAAGACCTGGTGAACGAGCAAATCAGAAGAAATATTTCCAAAGGGGAGGAACGAAAGATGCCTATTGAGCAGGCCAAGGCTTTGGGGGCAATGGCACTGTTTGGTGAGAAATACGGAAACGAAGTGCGGGTGATCACATTTGATCCTGCGTATTCCATCGAACTATGCGGGGGTACTCACGTGAGTCAAACCGGCATGATCGGATGGTTTAAACTGGTGTCGGAGACGGCTGTAGCAGCAGGTGTACGAAGAGTGGAAGCACTCACCGGAGCCCAGGCGATCCGGTACCAAAGAGATCAGGAACAGATGCTGGGCACACTCAAAGAATTGCTTCGCAACCCGGCAGATACGGAGCGTTCACTTCGGCAGTTAATCGATGAAAATGCCCAGTTGCGCAAAGCCGCTGAACAAGCCCGTGCGGAAGCCCTTTCCGCCGTTAAATCAAAATTGGAAAGCCAGGTAAAACTTCAAAACGGCCTGCATACCCTCGTCGCTGAATTGAAAGATACCGGGGCGGATGAGCTCAAGCAGTTGTCCTTTGAGCTGAGGCAAAAGTTTGATAACCTGATCCTTATTCTGGGTTCAGCGCTTGATGGTAAGGCTTACCTGAGTGTCATCCTTTCAGACCATTTGGTACAGGACCGAAAGCTTAATGCAGTTGATCTGGTTCGCCAACTTGGGAAAACCATAGAAGGTGGGGGAGGAGGTCAGGCCTTTTTTGCAACCGCAGGAGGTAAGAAACCTGAAGGCATTCCGGATGCATTGCGTCAGGCAGAAGCCTATCTTGCACAAATAATCTAGTTCAACAGATGGAAAACATCTATGACAGTTACCAGCCGGTCATCGGCCTTGAGGTACATGCCCAGCTCCTTACCCGCAGCAAGGCTTTTGCCCCTGAAGAAACGGAATACGGTGGCATGCCCAACACTCAGTTAAGCCCGGTCACACTGGCCTTACCTGGCACCTTGCCTGTACTCAACAAACAAGCCGTGAGCCATGCCCTGCGCATGGGCATCGCCTGTGGAAGCGAGATCACCAGGCATAACCTCTTTGCCCGCAAAAACTACTTTTACCCCGATCTACCCAAGGGTTATCAGATTTCTCAGGACAAGACCCCTATATGCCGTGGAGGCCAGATCAAAATCAAGCTGAAAGACGGCAGCAGCAAAATCATAGGTCTCACCCGCATCCACATGGAAGAAGATGCCGGGAAATCCTTGCACCTCGATGGGATGGAAGACACGTTGGTTGATTTTAACCGTGCAGGAGTAGCCCTCATTGAGATCGTTTCAGAGCCGGATATCCGAAGTGCAGAAGAAGCCTATGCCTATCTGACAGAGGTCAGGAAACTGGTGCGCTATCTGGAAATTTGCGATGGCAATATGGAGGAAGGAAGCCTTCGCTGCGATGCCAACATCTCTGTGATGAAAAAAGGAGCACAGAGTTTTGGTAAAAAAGTGGAAGTGAAAAACATGAACTCCATTCGTAATGTGCAGCGAGCCATTGAGTTTGAAGTAATACGGCAGATTGACCTGATCGAGGCGGGAGGCACGGTGGTCACCGAAACCCGGAATTTTGACGGTGGCACAGGCAAAACGTATAGCATGAGGGCAAAGGAAGACCTTAACGACTATCGTTATTTTCCTGAGCCTGATTTACCACCTCTGGTGATCTCCGACAAGGGGCTGGATGAAATCAAACAAAGCCTTCCACCCCTGCCGGAGGAATTGTTTCACAAGTTTCATCAGCAGTATGGACTGCCCGAATACGATGCCCAGGTGTTGACCGACAGCAAAGAAATTGCTTTGTTCTTTGATCAGATCTGTCAGCATACCAGCCAATACAAGGCGGCCTCCAATTGGGTGATGGGTCCGGTGAAGAGTTATCTGAATGAACTGACCCTTTCATTGGATCAATTTCCCTTGAAGCCCTCACAGATCGCTGAGATCATCGCACTGATTGACAGCGGCAAACTCAACTACAGCATGGCCAGTCAGCAGCTTTTTCCGGCCTTGCTCGAGGCAGGTGGCAAAGAAAGCCCCTCTGACCTGGCTGCAAAACTCAACCTCTTGCAGGTGTCGGACACTGGATTTTTACAGGAAATCGTCAGCAAAGTACTTGCTGCCAATCCAGCCAAAGTAGCGGAGTACAAGGCCGGTAAAAAGTCACTGATTGGGATGTTCATGGGTGATATCATGAAGGAAACCAAAGGCAAAGCGGAGCCTAAAACCGTACAACAGTTTTTACAACAAGCCCTCGATCAAGATGCGTAACATTTGTTTTATAGCCCTGTTGACGGGCTCCCTACTGGCAGCCTGCAGCGTTGAGAAGGAAGAAAAAGCACTGGCACCGGATGAGTACAGCATTCTGGTAAAGGTAGAGAACCCCAGAGAGGGTGTGAGTTTGCAACTTTTTCAGATCAATGAACAGGAACGTAAGTTGATTGACTCAGCAGGCTTTAATGCATCCGACAGTACCTATCGGCTCAGCGGCAAAAGCCCGGCTGCAGACTTTGCCTTACTGAAAATCGGAGACATGCAGGAGATGCTTATTTACCTGGAGCCCGGCAGGATCAACCTTCAGGCTGAAGGCAATAAGCCCAAAGCCAAATACAGCATCGGCGGTACCCGCAACAATGATTATCTGGATCAGCTGAACACCTATCAGTCAGAGTATGCTATGGCGATGGCGGGCTTTGAACAGGAGTATATGATGGTTCAGGGCTCTGGCGCTGATCAGGATATGAGCGTGTTGGAGGCCAAATACAAATCCCTTCAGGCTTCGGAAACGGATAAATTGAAACAACTGATCAGCGCTATGGACAGCAGCCCGGTAGCCATTTATGCTGCGGGTATGTTTTACGATAAAGATGCCTCATTTCCTTTTCTGGATAGTCTTTCTGCAAGGTTAAGCTCTCAGTTACCCAAGGACAAGTATGTACTGCTTTTTGCTGAGCAAATGAACAAGCTTCGCAAGTTCGCCATCGGGCAACCTGCTCCTGACTTCACGCTTACCGATCTGGAGGGCAAGTCTTTTAACCTGACTTCCTTAAAAGGGAACTATGTGCTGATCGATTTTTGGGCAAGTTGGTGCAAGCCCTGCCGTCAGGAAAATCCAAATGTGGTGGCCACATATAAAAAATTCAAAGGCAAGCCTTTTAAAATCATTGGAGTTTCGCTGGACCGCAGCGAGGAGCCCTGGAGAGAAGCCATAAAAGCTGATGGACTGATCTGGAGCCACGTATGGGACAAAGAGGGTAAGGTGGCCAATGATTATGCTGTCGAGGGCATTCCAAGCACCTTTTTGCTGGATAAAGAGGGTAAGATTATTGCCAAAAACCTGAGAGGCGGAGCTTTGGAGAATAAGTTGAAAGAGGTGATGTAGAACTGCCCTGGCGGGTGTTTTCATATAACAGATTTGCATTTTATACCCCTAGTCTTGCTTTAAGCGAGTTTCTCATTCGGCCTAGTTGAAAATGAGGATTATTGGGGTGCTGCCGAAATAAAAAAAAGACCCATCATTTCTGACAGGTCTCAATTCTTTAACTTGGTTACGTTGTCTGACGTCAAGAGGCTTGACCAAGCATCACGATACAAAAGTAGCTATAAAGTCCTATTAGATGTTCACACATAACAGTCTTTGGCTCATACCAATTTGTCGAACGCCTTCGTTGCAAACAAAGATGATTGTGGGGCAAAGGCGATTTAGATGTTAAGCCTGAGTAAAGATATTGCTTGTTCCACTATTGGGAACTTCCTATATTTGCAGAGTGAGAGTAATAGCTAAGAAGACATTGAAGGTCTTTTGGCTTAAACACAGCGATTGTGCTGAACAACTGAAATCCTGGTACAAAGAAGCTGAAGAAGCCCATTGGTCGACACCACAAAATCTAAAAAAGTTGTATCCTACCGCAAGTATTCTTGGAGATAACAGGGTAGTATTTAACATTAAAGGGAACAGTTATCGACTAATCGTAAAAATCAACTATGACTATTCAATCGTTTGGATAAGATTTCTTGGAACTCATGCAGAATACGACAAGATCAACGCATTAACCATATGAACTCATGAAATTAAGAGTAATTAAAACAGAGGCCCAATACCAGGAAGCATTAAAGAGGCTTGATGAAATTTTTGATTCTAAAAAAGGATCTGAAAACGCTGATGAATTAGAACTTCTTTCTTTTTTAATAGAAAAATATGAAAATGAGACAAGTCCAATAGATTTACCCGACCCAATCGAAGCGATCAAGTTTCGAATGGAACAATTAGGTTATAAACAAAAGGACTTAGCGGTAATTATTGGCTTAAAAAGTAGAGTTAGTGAGGTATTGCAGCGCAAGAGGAAGCTGAGTTTAGATATGATCAGAAAACTACATGTCTCATTGGGGATTCCGACGGAGGTACTAATAAAAGAGTACTAGTAAAAGTACTGTCAGGTGTTAACACCTGACAACCTTACTCTTTTCAACCCTATTTTCATTTGTTTCCCAATCCGCTGTTAGTCATACTTGGTTGGACTGGACAGCTGACACTCAGACTAAAGACTTCTTTAAAATCTATAATAAGACATAATTGAATTAATAAAACTGCCTATGCACACAGTAATGTACCTAATAGATAGATTAAAATCTATTTAAAATAGCTATACTTGCAGCATCAAATGATTTTATGGGAAGAATAAGCCTTATTCCAACAGAAAAAATAGTAGAGCGCTTACGTTACGAAAATCCCTGGTGGGTGAATAAGCAAATCCCTGAAGTGTACAGTAAAATGGCCCAAAGACAATACTTCAGGTTGTTTTATCCCTATGTAATGGAGAAAAACATAAGAAGGGCTTTGGTTCTTATGGGACCAAGGCGTGTTGGGAAAACGGTCATGTTGTTTCACAGTATTCAACAGTTACTTACTGAAAAGGTAAATCCTCAAAAAATATTTTTCATTGGGATAGACAACCCCATTTATGTTCATCTAAGTTTAGAAGACATCTTAAATCTTTGTAAACAATCACTCAATCAGGACCATTTAAACGGTTGTTATGTATTTTTCGACGAAATACAATACCTGAAGGACTGGGAACGCCACCTTAAAGTGCTGGTTGACTCCTTTCCTGAAACGAAGTTTATCGTATCCGGTTCAGCAGCAGCTGCCTTAAAATGGCACAGTACGGAAAGCGGAGCAGGCAGATTTACAGATTTTATATTGCCGCCACTTACTTTTCAAGAGTACATTCATCTAAAGGAGATGAACCATCTGATCTACAATGGAACAATACGCTATGGAGAAAATCAAATACCCTATTGGCTTACGCACGATATAAAGGCACTGAATCGAGAGTTCGTTCATTACCTCAACTTTGGTGGTTATCCTGAAGTTGTTTTAAGTGAAAAGATACAAAGCGATATGGGGCGATACGTAAAAAACGATATAGTAGACAAAGTGTTGCTGAGAGATTTGCCAAGTTTATATGGCATCAAAGATGTTCAGGAGTTAAACCGATTTTTTACTTATATCGCTTATAACACAGGTAATGAGTTTTCCTATGAAGCCATGAGTAAAGAAAGTGGTATACAAAAAGACACCTTGAAGAAATACCTGGACTATTTAGAAGCTGCTTTCTTAATCAAAGTATTAAACAAAGTGGACACAACAGCTAAACGACTAAAACGAATAACCAGCTTCAAAGTGTATCTGACCAATCCCTCACTGCGTACGGCCTTGTTTTCACCCATTGGTGAAACGGACAATGAAATGGGGAATATGGTGGAAACAGCGGTGCTGTCACAATGGATGCATAGCGAAAAATTAGATTTGGCTTACGCCCGTTGGAAAGAAGGTAGAAAGGAAGGAGAAGTAGACGTAGTGCTGCTGGATGATAAAAAGTATAAACCATTGTGGGGTGTTGAGATCAAGTGGAGTAATCGATACTTTGAAAAACCCCATGAATTGAAAAGCTTGATACACTTCTGCAAGAGCAACCAATTTCAGGAGGCTTTGGTGACATCAATAGATCAGCCAGGGATGAAGCAACTACAAGGATTGTTGGTTTCATTTGTTCCCGCCTCCATTTATTGTTACAATATTGGCGACATGACACTGAAGATAAAGAATTAAAAGTACTATTTGCAGCAATATGAAAATCACTTGCTCATGAGACACTTCTTAATTATGCCAATCATTTTATTGCTAATAAGTAGTTGTAAGAATAACAAACCAGAAAGTTCATCACAAATACTACTTGATACAGTTGCTGTAAAGAATTGGCTGACTAAAGTTATTATTGATTACCGAAACAGTGAGGCTTCGCTGGCCAACGAAAATCAACTCAGCTCATTTTTAACAGATGACTATTACAGGTATAAATCAATGGCTATTGGAATAGAGTATGACACTATAACCAGGGAGCAGTTTGATGAAAAATGGAAAGCAAACTTCCAAACAGAATATGTTGGTAAAATGGGATTTTTTAATTGGTGTCAAGACTGCGGTACGGTAGAAGTTCCTTCATGCAGTTTTTTAAGACCAATTAGTTCGTCCGCTCAAATCTTTCGAGTTGTACTTAAGGATGTTCGATGGCAGTCAAATAGCGAAATGGACGTTGTAGTAGTTTTCAAAGAAAATCAATTGTTGATTTCAGACGTTCGACATTATGATTAGGCCTTTTAGCCATCACCATCTTTATGCCTGTGTCTTGAAGGTGAATGTTGAGCTATTAGAACAATTTAGAGCCAGTAACAGGCTTTTGGCTCAAAAGAGGGCGATATTGTATTATAAATTTTACCTTGCTTCAGCTTTATTATTGTGTTGAAAGATTATTGCTCCGAAATTCGCTTCTTCGCAATATCCCAAAATCGTTGCGGTTTATTTGCTTATGAAAAATTTAGATTTTCGATTATCTAGGTGGAGAGATAAATTAGTTTCGGAAGTTAAAGTTCCATTAGATTTGTGTGACAAAATAGCAACAGCTATTGAACTTGAAATTGAGAGAATGACAGATGAGGAAAGGAGGAGTTTAAAGGAGGCCTCTCCAATTGATTTAAAGGTAAGAATCGAGGAGTTGCTAGCATTTCAGGTAATGATGGACACTTTTAACAAAGTAAAACCTAGACCTGAAATTGTAAGGACACAAGTGATTGCACAAAACTACATTTGCTTTGTTTACTTAAAGGACACGCTTTTTGAGAGATTGAAGGTAATTTCGCAGCCTGGCACTGTGACGAAAAAGTGTTGCAAATATCTATTGAACAACCCTGTTCGAGCATTTAGAAATTCTATAGCACATGGTAACTGGGCCTACAAATAAGATTTTTCTGGTTTAGAGTTTTGGGCGCACAAGGGAGAACCTAATGGACAACCTATGGATAAATGGGAGGTTTCCGGAGACGATTTAGATTTTTGGCAAGCATTATCTCGTACAGTTGCCTACACTACATATTTGACATTAACAAAGTAGATTTGTGATGGCAAACTAGCCCAGTATATATGGTTTTGCATCTAGCAAGTTTTATTTTTAATTGAAGGTTCAGTTATTCCCCTCTGATACCCCCCTCAATTTCTCCCCCCCCAAATAATCCCTACACCCCCTTTGCCACTTATCTGAAACAGTTACATTTGCAACTGTTTCAATCATGCCATTTCTCTACGACAAAGAAGATTCCATAGGCTTTTTGCTTCATCGCACTTCCAGAAGCCTGGTGCAGCTCTTCAATGAGCGTTTTGCAGCGCATGGCATCGACTTGCGCACAGAGCACTGGGCCGTCCTTTACCATGTTTTTGAAAAGGGCGATGTGCAGCAGCAGGAGCTGATGTCGCTCACCTGCACCGACAAAACTGCCCTCACCCGTGCCATCGATCACCTTGTGGAGCAGGGCCTCGTGCAGCGCAGAGAAATGGAGAGCGACCGCAGAAAACAAATGATCTCCATCAGCCCCCTTGCACTACAGCATAAAGACCATTTCACAGGCATCGTGATGAACGAGATCAGAACAGAGGCCTGCCGGGCACTCAGTCAGGAGGAGCAAATGCAGCTCAAACAACTGCTCAACAAGATTTACTTCAGCATACAGTCAGCTCAGGCACAAAAAACGACCCCATCAAATCCATGACACGCAGGCAATTGATCCTATTGGCAGTACCTCTTACCTTACTGGTGGGAGGTTATGGCCTGAAGACTTTTCTGGCATCGAAGCGTAAAGACCCCGATAAAAAACCAATGGTGAATGCGGTTCGCTACGTACCGGTGAAGCCTATCCGCTACACCAGCACCCGTATCACCCTTAAAGGCTACGGTCGCCTACAGTCAGAGCAGGCGATTACCCTATTGGCAGAAGTGAGTGGCAAGCTCATGGCAGGCCAAGTACCCATGCGTCGCTCGGTGAGTTTTAGCAAAGGGCAACTCCTGTACCAGATTGATGACCGGGAAGCAAGGTTGGCATTGCAAGCTCAGCGGGCCGATTACATGACGTTGGTGGCCAATGTGCTTCCTGACCTTAAGCTTGATTTTCCGACAGATGCAGCTCCCTGGGAAGTCTTCCTGAGCCGCATTTCACCTACAAAAAACCTCCCGGAATTACCCGAACTGAATTCCAAGCCCTCTACCGGTTTGCTCACTGCACGCAGGGTAATTGCTCAGTATTACCAAATCCGTAGTGCGGAAGAGCGTCTGGCAAAATACCAGTTCTATGCTCCCTTTTCAGGCACGTTCACGCTGGTGAACCAGGAGAGCGGCAGCATTGTCAATGCCAATACCAATCTGGGGCGCATCATCAAGACCGAAGCTTACGAGCTCTCCATGCCCATGCCAAGGTCTGAAGCGGCCTTGCTGAAATCGGGTATGACCGTTCAGTTGAGGAGCTCTGATGGAAGTGTACAGGTGAGCGGTCGGTTGAATCGTATTTCTTCCTTTCTGGATGCCGCCACGCAGTCGCTTACGGTCTTTATCACTGTAAGCCGGTCTGACTCCAAAGTATATGACGGCATGTACCTTGAAGGCACCATCGACACCGGCAAATCAGCCCCCCTCATGGCTTTGCCAAGAAAAGCAATGCTTCAGGATCAGAACGTCTACATCGTGAAAGACAGCCTGCTGACCATGAGCCCGGTAAATGTGCTCAAGAGCGACGAAGCCTTTGTTTATTTCAACGGACCTGAAGAAGGCGCTCTGCTGGTAACTGAAAACCTTGTGGGTGCGATGCCCAACATGAAAGTCAACCCCGCCATTGCCAAATGAGACAAGGGGTATCCTTTTTCGTTCGCTACCCAATTTGGGGTGATGTATTACTGCTCTTGCTTTGCGGCATTGGGTTGCTTGCATTTTTACAACTCAAGGCCAATTTTTTCCCTGAGATAGAGCAAAGAAACGTTCAGGTTCAGGTCATCTACCCGGGCGCATCTCCCGAAGAGATGGAAAACGGGGTAGTTAACAAAGTGGAAGATGCACTGAAAGGAATCGAGGGCATCGAGCAGGTGTTTTCAGTATCTTCAGAAAACAGTGCCATCATCACCATAGAGGGCCGCAAGGGCTACGACCCAGAGCTACTCCTTAGCGATGTAAAAAATACGGTAGATCGCATCAATTCTTTTCCGGCTGATGCCGAAAAGCCCATTGTTTTCAAAGTGAAGCAGATCGAAAGGGTGGTCTCCATGCTGCTCCAAGGTGAGGTTGATTTGCTCACCCTAAAGAAAAGGGCCGAACAGATTGAAGATGAGCTCCTTTCCTCCGGCAAAGTAAGTCAGGTGGTTTTGTCCGGCTTTCCAGAGTTGGAGTTTTCGGTGGAAATCGCTGAAGATAACCTCCGTCGTTATGGACTACGCTTTGATGAGGTAGCTGCAGCTATCCGGGCCAATAATTTTGATCTATCCGGAGGAGCGTTAAAATCATCAGAAGAAGAGGTGTTGCTGAGGTTCAGAAACAAGAAATACACAGGCTATGAAGTTGGAGCAATCATTCTACGTACCAATTCTGATGGTTCTGTTCTGAGAATAGTAGATGTAGCCGAGGTCAAAGAGCAATTTGCCGAAACACCCAACAAAACCACCTTCAACGGATCAAGGGCAGTCACCATCACGGTCAACAAAACCATTGACGAAGACATCATAGAGATTTCTGATTATGCCAAGGATTATGTTAAAACCTTCAATGAGCAAAACAATATACTTAAACTCTCCATTGGCGCCGACCAAAGCAAAATCATCCGCCAAAGAATTGAGCTATTGCTTAAAAATGGAATATCAGGATCTATTCTGGTGCTGATCACTTTGGGGATTTTCATGAATTTCAGACTTGCCTTCTGGGTGGCCTCTGCCATTCCGGTTTCCTTTCTGGGCATGTTCATCCTGGCCTATTACACCGGTATCACCATCAACGTGGTTTCCTTGTTCGGAATGATTCTGGTGGTGGGTATTCTGGTAGACGATGGGATTGTGGTTGGCGAAAATATCTATGCTCATTTTGAACGGGGCAAACCCGCTTTTCAGGCTGCGGTTGATGGTACCAGTGAAGTGATCACCTCCGTATTTGCGTCAGTTTCGACCACCATAGTCATGTTCATACCCTTTTTCTTCCTGGAGAGTAGAATAGGAGAGGCTTTTTCCAACATGGCCATCGTGGTGATTGGCTGTCTTTCTGTTTCCTTACTTGAAGCAGCATTCATTTTACCAAGCCACCTGGCACATTCGAAGGCCTTGAGTCGAAAAGAGAAAAAAGGTTTTCATAAGAATGTAGATAAAGGGTTGGACTGGGTAAGATTTAGAGCTTATGAAGGATTCCTAAGGAGGACCCTGTCGCATCGCTACACAATCCTTGCTGCAGGTGTATTTTTTATCATGTTGACCATTGGGCTGATGCAGGGGACCATGATCAAAACCACCTTTTTCCCCTTTGTCGATGGAGATAACATCAACATTGACTTAACCATGCCACCGGGCACCCGTGAGTCGCAAACAGAAGCAATCTTAAAGCGCATTGAAGAAAATGTATGGAAGGCCAACGAGCAGTTATCTAAAGGACGGACGGATGGATTGAAGGTTGTTCAGAATGTGCGGTTAGAAGTAGGAACCGGAGGTGCAGAAAAAGGCCTTCTGGATGTAGAACTGCTTGATGGTGAAACCAGAAACCTGGAAAGTTTTAAAATCACCAATGCCGTCCGTGAACTTACCGGACCAGTGACGGAGGCGGATAAATTGACCTTTGGTTCCAGGCAGATTTTTGGGAAACCTGTGGTAATGAGCCTTGTTTCAAAAGATCTGAACATTCTTGAGCAAGCCAGAAGGCAGTCCATTGCAGAACTTTCTTCCTTTCCAACCTTACGAGACGTGACGGACAACAACCTGGCTGGTAAAAGAGAAGTAGAGTTTGAATTGAAACCATTGGCGTATTTTTTGGGCCTCACGACCAACGACATCGCCCGCCAAATCAGGCAGGGATTTTTCGGAGAAGAGGTACAGCGACTACAAATAGGCAATGATGAGGTAAAAGTTTGGGTCAGATACCCGGATTTTGGCCGCAGAACCTTGGGCCAGTTGGAGCAGCTACGAATCAAGACCGCTGACGGAAGAGAGTTCCCTCTGCCGGAGTTGGCTAATTTCAGTATCGAAAGAGGGATTGTAGCCATCAACCACGTGGATGGTGCCCGTGAAGTCCGTATAGAGGCCGATTTGGCAAATCCCAATGAACCCGTACCGCCCTTGATTGAACGTATCAAAAATGAAGTTGTGCCTCGTCTGATGGCTGATTATCCCGGATTGAAGGTTCGGTTTGAGGGGCAAGACAGGGAAAACCAGAAGTTTCAGCGTTCGGCATTAAGGGCCTTTCCACTTGCACTTGGCATTTTGATTTTGATCATCGTGCTTACCTTCCGCTCCTGGAGCCAGATGTTTTTGATCGTTTTAATGATCCCCTTGGGCATATTCGGAGCATTGATGGGCCATTGGATTGAAGGTAAACCTGTCTCAATCTTTTCGTATTTCGGGATGATCGCACTTGCAGGCATTGTGGTGAACGACTCAGTGGTGTTTCTAGACAAATTCAACGCCTTGCTGAAAGAGGGTTTACCCTTCCCCGAGGCAGTAATCAAAGCAGGGACTTCGAGATTTAGGGCCATCATGCTGACCTCATTGACTACCGTAGCAGGCTTGTACCCACTTATCCTTGAGAAAAGTCGTCAGGCGCAATTCCTGATCCCAATGGCCATTTCAGTGGCCTGGGGTTTAATATTCACGACCATCTTCACCTTGATTATGCTCCCAAGTATGATCTATGTGATGAATGACCTAAGGGTATGGTGGAACGGAAAAAACAAAGGTGGCGATTGGCCGGACCGCAGGGAAGTGGAACCGGCAGTAGCAGAGCAAAAAGCGATCATACATGAGAATGAATAAACTTCTTTGTTTCATTCTTGCCGGGCTTCAGGGCGTTGCCTTAGCACAACCCTCTATGAGTCTTGAAGAGGCCTGGAAAAGGGCGTTGGAGCAAAATCATACCATTCGCATCAGCAAGATCACTACCGAAATTGCTGCCAACACTGTAACCAAAGGCAATGCCGGCATGCTCCCGACCTTTAACCTACAAGGAGGGGCTAGTTTTCAACGCAATAACACCGATCTGGATTTTGCCGGTAGCCTTCCAGATGTATCAAGAAGGGGAGTGCAGAATTATTCCTACAACGGATCAGTAGTGGCAAACTACAGGATTTATGGGGGAGGAAATGCCTGGTATAATCTTATGCAACTTGATAACCGATACCAGACTGCGGTCAACCTTGAGGCTATTGCAATCGAAGGTACCCTGCTTCAGGTAGCCAATGCCTATTTCAATTTGCTCCTGCAGCAGGAAAATGTCCGTATCCTAACGCAAAGTCTGGCCACCGGAAGGGACCGAATTACTTTGGCACAAGAAAGACAAAGGCTAGGCACCGGAACACAACTGGAAAAGTTGAATGCTCAGGTCAATCAGGTGACAGATAGCATAAGCCTTTTGAATGCAAACCTTGCTTTATCGGCTGCTTCCCGTCAGTTAGCCTTTTTGTTGAAGATGCCGATGGAGAGCCTGCTCGTTGCCGATACCAGTCTGGAATCCGAGTCGCAAATCAATGAATGGTTGAGCATCAATCCTGAAGGTCAGGCAACAGCGGTGGTTGCCACACTTTTAGCTATGGAGAGTGCGAAACTGGTGGAGTCACAGAACAGGGCCATCAGACTTCCAAGCCTTGATGCCACGGCCAGCTATGGTTACAATAAGCAGATCAATGAAGTAGGAGTGGTCTTGTCCAGTCAGAATTTGGGATTGAATGCCGGCCTCACGCTAAGTTGGAACTTATTTGATGGTGGCAGAAGACGCATCTTGCTCCAAAACTCCATGAAGCAGGTTGAAGCCAATGCACAATTGATAGATCAGGCAAGAACTCAAGTGAGACGTGAGTGGCTTGATGCTGTTGACAGGCTTAAAACCCAACAATCTGCTCGCAACTTGCTTAAAACCCAAATTGCAGCCGTTCAAATGAATTACCAGCGAACGGCTGAGCTTTACAGGCTTGGTCAGGTCGGCTCAACCGTATTTCGTGAGGCACAACTTAATCTGATGCAGGTGTTGCAATTGCAAAGGCAGGCACAAGTAGGAGAGAAGCTGGCAGAGATTGAAATCAAGAGGCTGGCAGGCAGACTTCTTCAAAACGAGTAATCAGGTACCATGAATCAAGAAAATCGGCTGCTGCTTGTGCTGGCGGCCATACAGTTTACCCATATCATGGACTTTATGATCATGATGCCTTTGGGTCCACAACTCATGCGGATGTTTGATATCAGCCCACAGGAATTCTCATTTCTGGTCAGTTCCTACACGTTTACGGCAGGAGCAGTGAGCATTTTGGCTGCATTGGTGATGGACAAATTCGATCGAAGATCTTTGCTGAGCATCGCTTACATCGGTTTCACTGTTGGCACGATCGCATGCGCTTTTGCCGAAAGTTATTGGGTTCTCTTATTGACCAGGTCTTTGACGGGAGCATTCGGAGGTATTCTGGGAGCTTTGGTGTTTGCCATTATCGGTGATGCCATTCCTCTTGAGCGTAGAGCCACAGCGATGGGCAAGCTTATGGCTTCTTTTTCGTTGGCTTCAGTGATTGGTGTGCCTTCGGGCTTGTTCATCGCAACTAAGTTTTCCTGGCATGCGCCATTTCTGGCACTTGGGGCAATGGGCGTGATCATCACCGTTTTTATTTTCCTTTGGGTACCGAGAATGCGTTCACATTTAAGTACAGGAATGGGAACTGGTAAACAGGTTTTTCAGGTTTTTATCGATATTTCCAAAAACCCCAATCAGCTTTTGGCCTTGTTGCTGATGATTTGCCTGATGCTGGGCCAGTTTACCATCATCCCGTTCATCAGTCCCTATATGGTTTCCAATGTTGGGTTTACGGAGGCGCAGCTTACCTATATCTACCTGGTAGGTGGAGCATTGACCATTTTTACGTCCCCTTTGGTGGGTAAATTGGCTGACCGCTTCGGAAGGCTCAAGGTGTTTTCAGTTTCTGTCATCCTTTCGCTTATTCCGCTGCTGCTGATTACCCATATGCCACCTACTCCCATTTATTTAGTGCTTATGGTCTCAGCTATATTTTTTGTACTCATAGGAGGGCGCATGATCCCGGCCATGACGATGATTACCGCTGCGGTGCAAAGCAGGCAAAGAGGGGGTTTTATGTCTGTTAACTCAGCCGTGCAGCAAATCGCTTCAGGCTTTGCCTCCTTTCTGGCAGGCCTGATTGTGATTAAAACAGCAGACGGACAATTGGCCAACTATCATTATGTGGGGTATATCGCTGTTTTTTTTAGTTTGATTACCCTGTTCATTGCCAGAAAGATTAAGCCGGCAGAGGATTAATCGGTCCGGTTCTTTATGGTTTTTGAAAAAAGTTTTAGGTTTGTTCGATAGACAAACCCTCCCATGAAGAATTCCATTTTGTATTTTGTTTTTGCCCTTATGGTTTTTGCAACTGCCTGCAGTTCAGAAAAAAAATCCCACGAGGCACACGACGGCCATCAAGCTGCTGCTGATCATCAGAACAAAGGATTCGATGATGTCCCCCAACTAGCGGCTTCTGTGATTCAAAGCATCGCCAACTACGACTACAATGAGTACTATAGTCATGTGATCACCAAAAGCCAGGAAAAGGCGGCTGCAGCCACCATTCAAGACAATGCCAACCGCAAGGCTTTCATGAAAGAGTTTGAATTCAGCATCAAAGAAGAGAAAGTCTACTTTGACAACATTGAGAAACTCATCAAAGAAGAAAAACTGGACATGGCCAATGCCCGTGTGAACGAAATGGAGATACTTGATTACAAAGCGACAGAATACGCTCCCCAAGTGTTAAAGCAAGTGATCATACCGGTAATGAAAGGCGAAATGGAAATTGATATTGTTTTTGTGGCCATTCAGTTGGATGGAAAATGGTATCTCACGGCTGAGTTAGGCGTTTAATGCCTTGATTTACAGATTATCCATACTTCTTTTCTTTGGGCTTTCGACTTTGGCTTATGTATCTTGTAAGCCGGTAAAAAAGGCAACAGAGCTAAAGCCCGAAACTATTGGCACTGCCAATGGGAATCAAGGTAGGGCTTTGCAGGAACCTCAATGGGAAAAGGCACACCCTGATGTTGAGCTTAAGTTCAGAAAAGGGGCAGCACTTCCCTTGTCTTATACGATTTATCGGATAGATACTCAGGTGCTTGGAGATTGGTTGAGACGAATCCCCAAAATGAAGGAACCCCAAAACTGGGAAGAAGCCGGTAAATTGAGTTTGCCCAATCCTGAAGGAGAATTGCTAGGTTTTGATTTGTTGAACAGCCCGGTCATGGCTCCTGAACTGGCAGCAAAGTTCCCGGAGATCATGACTTTCAGTGGCAAAGCAAGGAATCAGGCGGTAACCACTTTGCAATGCGAGTTTACCCCACGTGGGTTCACTGCTCAAATACTCTCAACCAAGGAAACTTACCTGATCGAACCATTAGAGAATCAAGGAATGAACTTGTATATTGTTTTTCGAAAAACAGATCTGGTTCCGGTAAAAAACAAACAATTCCCAGAAGGAAATTCAAGATAATTTTAAACACATGAAAAGAAGTTTACTCATCCTCGCCTTCCTATGTATGATCAGCGGGGCAAAAGCGCAGCAAGGAGCCAACCTTTGGATGTTTTTACCTGAAACCCCTGACGGTCAGGGAGAGCCAAGAATACAGGCTGTTGACAAAAGGCTGTACCAACTCGGGCTTACAGCTTTGAAACAAACCCTTCTTTCTGTGCCGAATGAAAGCTCAACAGAAGCATTTTCTTCGACATTTATCATCAGTCTGCCGGACCCTTCAGGGCATTTTCAGCAGTTTAGGTTGGTTGAAAGTCCTGTTATGCAGGAAGGTTTGCAAGCCCGTTATCCTGAGATCAGAACATATCTAGGGCAAGGAGTTACCGATGGCACCGCCAACCTGAGGATGGACATTACCCCACACGGCTTTCATGCAATGGTGATTTCTGCAAGAGAGAGTTATTTTATTGATCCCTACTACAATGGTACTACCGGAATTTACATCGTTTATTATCGAAAGGATTTCCGAAGACCGGTTTCAAAAGTGATGACCGAAGGTCGGCCTGAGCCCTCAGCCATCAATCTCGATAGCCTGGTACAGAGCATGAAAAGCAGTGGAATATTAACGCCTAACGGTGGCACCCGTCGGACCTTCAGACTTGCAGTAGCCACTTCAAAGGAGTATACCAATTTTCATGGAGGAACTGTTCCGTTGGGTTTATCTGCAGTGGTTACGAGTGTGAACAGGGTTGTGGGAGTTTATGAGCGAGAGTTTGCGGTAAGGCTTACACTGATCGCCAATAATGATCTGGTGATTTATACGGATATTAATCCTGGACCCTGGACCAACCAGAGCAGTGCTCCAACGACCATAACCCAAAACCAAACCAATATGGATGCGGTTATCGGCTCGGCAAACTACGACATTGGACACGTTTTTACGACCGGAGCAGGTGGTCTAGCATCACTTGGTTCCGTTTGCTCTGGTTTTGCAAAAGCCAGAGGGGTTACGGGCATTTCTGCTCCAGTAGGGGATCCATTCGATATTGATTATGTAGCACATGAAATTGGGCACCAGTTTGGCGGCTCCCATACGTTTAATGGTTCAACAGGCAACTGCCTTACTGAAATAAGTACCGCCCATGCCTGGGAGCCCGGTAGCGGAAGCACGATCATGGCTTATGCCGATTTATGCCCGGGACAAAATATTCAATCGAACTCTGATGATTATTTTCATACCGGCAGTTATGAGCAAATGCTGGCTTTTATTCAGTCCATCAATTTCTGTGCTGTGCAAACAACCACAGGGAACAACCCTCCCAATGCCTCAGTTCCATTTATCACCTACACTATTCCAAGAGGAACACCGTTTAGTCTGACAGGCACAGGGAGTGACCCTAATCCGGATACACTTACCTTCAATTGGGAGCAAATAGATCTTGGGCCACAAGGAGTACCCAATTCTCCAAGCGGACAAGCACCTGTTTTCCGAAGTGTTAAGCCCGATACCAGCCGTACCCGGTTTTTCCCATCGCTGAGTTTTCTCAGGTCTAATGCAAGTACTGCTGTTCCTTTAGGCGAAGCACTTGCGAATTATGGCAGGACTTTAGGATTTCGATTTACGGTGCGTGACAACAGAGCCGGCTCCGGAGGGGTAAATAACTCAAGCACCTATACAGTCACTGTTGCTTCAGAAGGTCCTGTAAATGTTACTTCACCTTCATCAAGTCTAAATCAGGTTTTTTGGACACCAGCCCAGTCAAGAACAGTATCCTGGACAGTAAACAATACCAATCTAGCCCCTGTGGCCGCTACCGATGTGAACATAGAATTTTCTTTGGATGATGGCGTTACCTGGCCCATTACCTTAGTGAGCAATACCCCTAACGACGGAACTGAAAACGTCATTGTCCCCAATATTACCACCAATAATGGACGTGTTCGGGTTGTTTCGGTACTGCCCAATATTTGGTTTGCATGGGCAAGAACAAGGGTAAGAATTACCGCTGTAGCTGGTGTCAATGAACAGGTTGACCTGAATAAAATCTTGGAAGTATTCCCCAACCCGGCAAAGGATATCCTGTATCTGGTTTTTGACCATGAGTTGATCCAGCCGAATCGGATTGAGCTTTTTGACCTGTTGGGAAAGCAGGTTAAGTTATGGAATAAAATGCCTGATCATGATCATGCCGGAGAACTTCGATTGCCTTTGGATGAACTGAACACCGGGCTTTACATGCTCAGTCTTCACACCTCCGATGGGAAGCATGTTTCGAAAAAAATCTATATTCAACCCTGAAACCAACACGTATGAGCAATAAGCTATACCAATTCCTGTTTGTTTGCTGCTTTTTGGGGCAAATCCAACTGCTTCAGGCACAAACAGAAAAACGCCTTTGGAGCTTTCAGAATGAAGGCCCAGCCATCAAGCTTCAAGATGTTTTGATCAAGGCTTCAGAGAAAAAACTCTTTACCCTTGACATTCAGCAAGCAGAGTTCAAACTAAAGCAAGCCCCAATATGGCGTGAGGCTGACTTGCGTTCATACGGCATGGCTTTTCAGCTACCGGACCCTCAAGGGAATATCCGCACCTACCATTTGGCAAACCTTTCCAACTTTGAAGCTCCCCTGGCAGCAAAGTATCCTGAGATCCAAAGCTTCACCGGTATAGGGCCAGATGGCAGTGTGCTCAAGCTGGATATCAGCCCAAAAGGATTGAGGGCAATGGTATTAGGTCATGAGTATACCTATTTCATTGATCCTTACCTCAAAAGCGGTGTTTTATGGTACATGGTCTATGACAAAAAACACTACATAAAGGGTGAAGGAAAACCCGATGGTGAAGAGGCTCCTATTGGAGATGTTTCCGAAGTAGAGGCACTGGTAAAAAAATACAGAGAAAATCAAGGGGGTAAAATTTTCACTCCCAATGGAGCGACCAAGAGAACCTACAGAATTGCGATTGCTGCTTCAAAGGAATATACCAATTTCCATGGAGGAACGGTTCCTCTCGCATTAGCGGCTCAGAACACTACTATGAACAGGGTCAATGGCGTTTATGAGCGGGATTTTGCGGTAAGGATGAATATCGTAGCGAATAACAACCTGATCATATACACCAATGCTAATCCCGGCCCCTATACCAATCAGAATGATGCTGGCGTAACCATTAACCAGAACCAAACCAATATCACCAGTGTAATCGGTACTGCCAATTTTGACATCGGACATATCTTTACAACGGGGGCTGGAGGTCTGGCTGGTCTGGGAGTAGTGTGTAATTCAGGTAATAAAGCAAGAGGTGTAACCGGCATTGCAGCACCAGTAGGTGACCCATTCGATATTGACTATGTTGCTCATGAAATAGGTCATCAATTCGATTGTACACACACCTTCAATGGTTCTTCAGGAAGCTGTTCTGGCAACCGCTCAGCAATCACAGCCTATGAACCCGGCAGCGGTACCACCATCATGGCCTATGCAGGTATCTGCGCTCCTCAGGACATCCAACCCAACAGTGATGACCACTTCCATACCTCCAGCTATGAGCAGGCTGTGGCTTTTATTACCTCAGGCGGCGGAAATACCTGTCCGGTATCCACTGTAACCAATAATGCTATTCCGGTTGTGAATGCAGGTCCAAATTTCGTGATCCCCAGGAACACTCCTTTTACATTGACCGGATCCGCAAGCGATGCCAACTCATCAGATACTCTCACGTATTGCTGGGAGCAATATGATTTAGGTCCACAAGGTCCACCCAATGATGCGACGTCAACAACAGCTCCCATTTTCAGAAGCTTTAGCCCTACCCTAAGTCCTTCAAGGACATTCCCTCGTTGGCAAAATCTACTCGCAGGTACTACAGTACTCGGAGAGATCCTTCCCAATGTATCCAGAACCATGATATTTATTCTTCATGTAAGGGACAATAAGCCCGGCAACGGAGCAGGAAATAACGATACCATGTCAGTGACTGTTGCTTCCAGCAATCCCTTTCTAGTAACTGCACCCAACACTGCGGTGACCTGGAACGTGTTTAGCTCTCAAACGGTGACCTGGGATCGTGCCAGCACTCATTTGGCACCCATATCAACGGACTCAGTAAGAATTCTGCTTTCGATCGATGGTGGCCTCAGCTGGCCTATCGTATTGGCCAATGCTACCCCAAACGATGGCTCAGAGCAGATTGTAGTTCCTAACAACCCCTCAAACAATTGCCGTGTAATGGTCATGGCCAGAAACAACATTTATTTTGATGTGTCCAATGTTGATTTTACCATCCCTGTTCCCACTATTCCTGACTTTAACATAGGACTTCTTCAAAGCAGCAGGGCTACTTGCATCAACGATAGTGCTTTATTCAGACTTAGGGTAAATAGTATTTTAGGCTTTAGCGCTCCCGTTTCACTTAGCATTTCAGGTCTCGCTGCCAATACGTTTGCCCGTTTTGAAACAGACACCGTAATTCCTTCAGATACCATCGATTTGTGGATCAGAGCACAGACCGGTGCAGCAGCTGGAAACACCAACTTTACCATTACCGCAGTGGGATCTTCGGGAACTAAAACCGCTCAAGGCACAATCACTGTAGTGACAGCAGTCCCTGTTGCACCTACTCTTGTGAGCCCTGCCGTTAATGCGCCAAATGTTCCTTTAAAACCAGGCTTTAGCTGGAATGCTGTCCCCGGAGCCATCACGTACCAATTGCAATTGGCATCCGACATTGCCTTTAACAATATTGTGGCTTCAGGTACTAATATCCCCACAACAGGATTTGTTTCACCTGTCTTTTTGATTGGAAATACCAACTATTACTGGAGAGTTAGGGCAGTCAATCCCTGTGGTATTGGCCCTTGGAGTGGAGGCAATCGATTTATAACGGAAAACGTGATTTGTGTTTCATTCAGCAACACTACTGCTGTTACCATTCCGGTTTCGGGTACCATCACCAGCACGATCGAAGTGCCTGCGGGTAACCTCATCAGAGATGTGAATGTGAGGAACATCAGAGGCACACACGGAAGGGTAAATGATCTGAGAATCTCAATATTGAGTGCGTCAGGTATCCTGATACCCCTTATGCCGCAAAACTGTAGTGCTTCTGCACAGAATTTTTACATCAGTTTTGATCAGGCAGCACCTAGCGGTAGCCTTCCTTGTCCACCTACAGATAGTCTGACCTATCAGCCTTCCGGGAACCTAAATCTTCTAAATAATGAAATCGCATGTGGTACCTGGACACTGATCGTGACGGATACCGTATCCGGAATTGGAGGAACGTTGCAAGGTTGGGATCTTGATATTTGCTATGAAGCCTGTCAGGCAAATCAGTTTGTTTCTATTGGAGCAATCACCCCATCCACGACCTTATGCCAAGGCCAGTTCAATACCATTTCAGTCAATTATGTTTCTCCTACCAACGTTCGCTATCGTTGGAGAAGAAATGGTGTTGATCTTCCCGGGCAGTCAGGAATTGGGCTAAGCACAGGAACGTTGACCTTGAATTTGCCAAACATAACTCTGGCGCAAGCAGGGAACTATGATGTGGTGATCAGCAATTGTTGTGGACCGGATACTTCTGATGCTCATGTGCTTACGATCAATCCTACACCACCAACACCAACGGTCATTCAGGTAGGCAATTCACTTCAATCGAGTTCCGCTTCAGGAAACCAGTGGTTTAGAAATGGAGTAGTGCAAGGAGGCCAAACCAACCAGACGTTTACCCCTGTGGTCAATGGCAATTACACCGTAGTGGTTACGATTAACGGCTGCTCTTCAAGTCCTTCTGCACCATTTGCCTTTACCGTTACAGGTTTGGAGGCGACCGTTTTTGAAGAGGAAGGTTTTACATTCTTCCCTAATCCTGCAACAGATCAGCTGGTCATTGCTTTTCAGGGTTTAGAAGATGGTGAGGAATTAAAAGGAAACATTCGGCTGCTTACAACTCTGGGTCAGGAAATAGTCACATTTAGCGATCTAAATTTGGGGGCAAAAGGTTTTGCAATTCCGGTTCAGGATTTTGCCACCGGAATGTACCTGCTTCAAGTAGAAGTTAATTCCGTCCGAAAGGTGTACAAATGGAATAAGCAATAAGAAAAAAAGGCCGCAACTGCGGCCTTTTTTCTTATTCATGTGGTCGTTCAGGCCAGTTTCTCAACGGTTTCCTGAACCGCCTTTTGATTGGCAATGGGGGTGTAGTTAAAACGACTGTTGAATTTTGAAGAATCAAAGAAATAGGGACGGTCATACTGGTAACGCATCTCATACATCTCTCCAACTATCGGGATAAACACACCAAGCAGCTTAATTCCCAAAGGTGGCAAGGACATTACCCCTTCCGGCCCTTTCTTTAAAGCAGCTCTAAACATTTCAGCCCATTGGGTGGCTGTTGGAACCTGAGAGTCAACGGGTAGATTCCAGATTTGATTAAAAGTGTCCGCTGTATTTCCAAGCATAGCGGTGCCTTTGGCCAGTTCTGGAGCATAGCCCGAGCTATGGGGCATATCACTTTTGCAAAGCCAGTTTGCTTTCTTTCCCTTGGCCAGATTGTCATAAATCATACTCATCACCACACTCTTTTCTTTAATAGGCCCATAAAAATCCGGAGCCCGGGCGATGCTGGCATTTATCTTTCCCTTTTCCACAGCCTCAAGCAAAAGTTGATCAATTTGCTGTCTTACCTTCCCTTTTCTGCTTGGGGCGTTCATTTTCGATTGCTCGGTGATATGACCGACTTCAGTTTCAGCAAGGGCATAGATGTTATCAAAAAACACCAGTTTGCTTTGATGGGTCTGACAAGCCTCAAGCACATTTTTCATCACGATAGGCCACATGGCTTCCCATACAGTTGCTTTGTATTCGAGACCAATAGTAAGGTAGCAAACTACAGAACCTTCAACCGCTTTCACGACCTCCGCCTTCTGCAACATATTGGCTGTAAAGAGCTGATCGCCAGGATTAACTTTTTTAGGATTACGCCCGACCAGTCGGATGTCAGTTGTATAGCTGTTCAGTTCTAAGGCCAAAGGGACGCCAATAGCTCCTCCTGCTCCAAGGATGGTTTGCATGATTCGGTTTTTGCCGAAGGTAGAAAGTTCACGTTCCGGGAGCAAAAAAATCCGACAAGCCTATGGTTTATTGTGCCGGAATATGGATATGAAGAGATGAACTGTTCTATCCGAATGTGGACATCTTTCGTTGTGGGTGCGGTTACTTAATCCTAATTTTAATCCTATGCCTTTGTTTTCACACCTTCATGTTCACACCCAGTACAGCCTGCTTGACGGCGCAGCTTCGATATCCGGTTTAGTTAAAAAAGCCAAGGCGGATGGCATGCCCTCCATCGCCATTACCGACCATGGCAACATGTTCGGAGTCTTTGAGTTTGTGTCGCAGGCAGCACAGGCAGGCATCAAACCCATCGTGGGCTGTGAGTTTTATGTCGTAGAAGACAGGTTTAAGAAGCAGTTTACCAAGGATGATCGGGATGTACGTTACCATCAGTTGATGTTGGCTAAGAATGAGGAAGGATATAAAAATCTAACCAAACTTTGTTCCTACGGCTTTATTGATGGCTTGTACAGCAAGTATCCCCGCATTGATAAAGATTTGGTGCTCAAATACCACAAAGGGCTGATTGCAACTACCTGCTGTCTGGGAGCAGAAGTGCCGAAAACCATTCTTCGTAAAGGAGAAGGGGAAGCAGAAAAAGTGTTTAAATGGTGGCTAGACCTCTTTGGTGAAGATTACTACATCGAATTGCAACGCCATGACATCCCGGAGCAAAACAAAGTGAATGAAGTACTTCTTCGGTTTGCAGAAAAGTACAAGGTTCCCATCATCGCCAGCAATGACTCGCACTACATCGAGCAATCTGACTGGAATGCCCATGATATTTTGCTTTGTATCAACACCGGTGAGAAAAAGAGTACTCCCACCATGAAAGAGTTTGCCGATGATGATGCCTCCGTAAAAGGCAGGAGGTTTGCTTTTTACAACGACCAGTTTTATTTCAAGACGACAGAGGAGATGAGCAAGTTGTTTGCTGACTTGCCACAAGCCATTGACAACACAAATGAAATCGTAGACAAAGTCGAAACCTTAAACCTGAAAAGGGACATTTTGCTTCCCAATTTCCCATTGCCGCAGGAGTTTAACATCCATCAGGGAGAAGGTGCAGGTCAGCTGAACCAATGGGAGTACCTGAAGCATTTGACTTTTGAAGGGGCGAAGAAGCGGTATGGAGAGCTGAACGCCGAGATCGAAGAGAGGCTCAACTTTGAGTTGTTCACCATTAAAACCATGGGCTTTGCCGGGTATTTTCTGATAGTAGCGGATTTTATTCAGGAAGGCAGAAACATGGGCGTTTTCGTCGGACCCGGCCGTGGTTCAGCAGCAGGCTCAGCGGTAGCATATTGCATTGGCATTACCAACATCGATCCTATTAAGTACGATCTGCTTTTTGAGCGTTTCCTCAATCCGGACCGAAAAAGCATGCCTGATATCGATACAGACTTCGATGATGCGGGTAGGCAAAAAGTGATCGATTATGTGGTCAAAAAGTACGGAAAGTACCAGGTTGCACAGATCATCACGTTCGGTACTATGGCCGCTAAAATGTCCATCAAAGATGTGGCCCGTGTTCTTGAATTACCCATTGAGGAGGCTAACAACCTAGCCAAGATGGTGCCTGAGCGTCCGGGTGTCAATCTGGATCGCTTGATACATGCGCCTCTGGATGGAGAAAACAGCCTACAGGAAAAGGAAAACCTGAACATGGATGACCTGGAGCAAGTTAAAAATCTTAGGAAAATCCACTTAGGTTCAGACCTCAGAGGCACCGTCATCAAAGAGGCGCTACGAATTACCGGTTCTATCCGAAACACAGGGGTACATGCAGCGGGAATCATCATCGCTCCCACAGACCTTACCGATTTACTCCCCATCGCTGTCAGCAAAGAGTCCGAACTATTCCTCACTCAGTTTGACGGTAAGCTCGTTGAAAGTGCCGGTGTTATCAAAATGGACTTTCTCGGCCTTAAAAACCTGAGCATCATCAAAGATGCGTTGCTGTTGATCGAGCAGAATCATGATGTAAAGCTGGATATTGATCAGATCCCTCTTGACGATGTTTCGACACTGGAACTATTTCAAAGAGGGGAGACCAACGGTATCTTTCAATTTGAATCGGACGGGATGCAGAAGTACCTCAAAGAGCTTCGTCCCGATAAGTTTGAGGATCTAATTGCCATGAACGCCCTTTACAGACCCGGGCCCATGAGCTACATTCCAAATTATGTGGGCCGAAAGCATGGGAGAGAGGCCATTTCCTACGATTTGCCTGATATGGAGGAAATCCTAAGAGATACTTATGGAATTACCGTCTACCAGGAGCAGGTGATGTTGCTTTCTCAGAAACTGGCAGGGTTTAGCAAGGGCGATGCTGACGTACTGCGTAAAGCGATGGGTAAAAAAGACCGTAAGACACTGGATAAACTCAAGCCAAGGTTTATTGAAGAGGCCGGTGCGAAAGGCCATTCTACAACAGTGCTTGAAAAAATCTGGACAGACTGGGAAGCCTTTGCCTCTTACGCTTTTAACAAGTCGCATTCCACCTGCTATGCCTTCGTGGCTTTTCAAACGGCTTATCTCAAAGCCCATTTTCCCGGTGAGTACATGTCGGCCGTTCTGTCACACAATCAGGGAACCATTGAGAGTATCACCTTTTTTATGGATGAATGCCGCCGGATGGGCATCAGGCTGCTGGGTCCGGACATTAATGAAAGCGGGCAATCCTTTACGGTTAATAAACAAGGGGATATTCGGTTTGGTCTTGGTGCTATCAAAGGGGCGGGTGAAACAGCAGTTCAAGCCATTATTGAGGAACGGCAGGCACATGGTTCATTCACTGACATCTTCAACTTTGTGGAGCGGGTAAACCTGAGGGCAGTAAACAAGAAGACGTTTGAATCCCTGGTCTTTGCCGGGGCATTTGATGCCTTCACAGAGGTTCATCGTGCCTTGTACTTTCACAAGGAGGAGGGCGAGTATGAAACCAATCTGGAAAAGATCATCCGGTACACGCAAAACAAAAAAGATCAACAAGCGGCCGGACAACACAGTTTGTTTTCAGGAGCGGTACAAGGTGAAAACACTCAGCAATCACTTGGCATAAAACTAAGCCCCTGTGAGCCCTGGTCAGACCTGGAGAAATTAAAAAAGGAAAAAGAAGTCATTGGTTTTTACCTATCCGGTCACCCACTTGATCAATACCGACGTGAGCTACAAACCCTTTGCAACTCCAGCCTGGAGCAGTTAAAGTCCTGGCCGGTGGGCAAGGCAGTGACCATTGCCGGCATTGTTTCGTCCAGTACTGAACGAGTAAGTAAGAAAGGTCACCCTTACGGGCAGTTTGTGCTTGAAGACTTTAACAGCTCCACACAAATGATGGTTTTTGGTGAAAATTACCTTCGCAATAGCCCCTTGATTTCAAACGGGAAACTGCTGCTGATCAGCGGGATCATGGAGCCAGACAAAGGATTTGGAGACAACCCTACGCAAGGTGTAAGGTTCACTCCTCAACAATTCTCTTTGCTGGGAGAAGTGGCCGATAAGCAAATCAAATCGGTGAGAATGATGCTTAGTTTAAGCGAATTGAGCAACAAAGCCACTGAAGAAATCATCAAGCTGGCGGAGAAAAACCCGGGCAATTGTTTGCTGAGGCTCACCATCAAAGGCCGGCTTGAAGAAAAAGAAGTAAGCCTTGATCTGAGTTCGAGAAAAATACGTGTATCTTCGGATAAACTTTTCCTCGATCAACTGGAAAAAGTGGCCGGATCGCCTATCCTTTTGGAAAGATGATCGGATGGCATGAATTATGAAACCCAATTTTATCATCAATAAACAAACATTTAATCATGGCAAAAGCAATTGAAATCACCGATGCCAATTTCGACGAAGTCATCAAATCGGAGCAACCGATTCTCGTTGATTTTTGGGCCGAGTGGTGCGGACCTTGTAAAATGGTAGGTCCTGTAGTAGAAGAACTGGCTTCAGATTATGAAGGAAAAGCCATCATAGGCAAACTGGACGTAGATAGCAACCCCAATACTTCAATGAGATTTGGGATCAGAAGCATTCCAACCCTGCTGGTATTCAAAAACGGACAGGTAGTTGACAAGCAGGTAGGAGCCGTAGGCAAAAATGTGCTCTCTCAAAAAATTGATGCCCAATTGGCATAATCATACGCCAAAGAGTCATCCCAAAAAAAGCGACAATTTGTCGCTTTTTTTATTCCACCCCACTCACCCCGCCGGATACCACAAACTTCATCACATCAGCTGATGAGGCATCAAGGGGTTCAACCAATGCTTTAGGTACCAGCACCAAATTGCCTGATATATTGTAAGAATGAGGAAAATACACTGCTACAAGGTCTTGTTGCCCAAACTGACTCAGGCTTTCCTGAGTTAAAAACCCCAATCGCTTAAACCCGGTTGAGGGATTGGTCATGACAGCTACCGGGCGGTTGAACTTTTTCTTATTGCCAACAAATGCTTCGATCAGGTCTTTGACCGAAGTATAGATTAAACCAACCAAAGGAATTCGTTCCAATAGTTTTTCAAGAAAGCCAAAGATGGGTTTTGACAAAATCGTTGATGCCAGATACCCTAAAAATGTGATGCTGGCGATGATGATAAGCAGCCCCAGGCCCGGATAATCCTCCAGCCGTAGCAAGCTGTCGAGCCAGGTAAACGAAACATACAGCACATAGACCGTGATGCCCAAAGGCCCAACGACCAGCAGGCCCTGGAAAAAGTATCGAAAGAGTTTGGGAAGCAGTGTTTTCATGAATGATTCACCATTGGAAATTAAAATGACTTAATAGAGAGGAGCAAAAACTATCGATAAATTGCCTGCAAATAAACAAACTATGTCTACTAAAACCCGATCCATCCTCAAGGTAATTGCCATATTGATTGTTTTGCTTACCGTCATCATGAAGCTCGATCTGGTGATCATCCCGGCTCTTTCGGCCTATACTTATTGGCTGGTGGTGATGGCTTTTGGCCTGCTTTGGATCTCCTCTAAATAAAAACAGCACCCCGCAAAGGGTGCTGTCGAATTGAAAGTCAGTTATTTTAGGCGTTCACGGCAACTTTTGGTGCGCCAGCCATGATCTCTTCATTGGCAAAGCTAGAGTACTTGTCAAAGTTTTTGACAAAAGCAGCAGCCAATTCATTGATCTTATGGTCATAAGCAGCTTTGTCTGCCCAGGTATTTCTTGGAACCAATATCTCACTAGGTACTCCGGGTACTTGCTCAGGAACCGACACCCCAAACACCGGGATCGGATTGAACTTCACCTGATCCAGTTCACCATTCAGGGCAGCCGTAATCATTGCTCTGGTGTAGGATAGCTTCATTCTAGAGCCCACTCCATAAGGACCGCCTGTCCAGCCGGTATTGATCAGCCATACGGTAGCGTTATACCTTTTCATTTTCTCTCCCAGCAACTCAGCGTAGCGGGTTGGGTGTAGCGGTAGGAAAGCTGAACCAAAACAAGCCGAGAAGGTGGTTTGAGGCTCAACGATTCCCATTTCAGTGCCCGCCACTTTAGCAGTATAGCCGCTGATAAAGTGGAACATGGCCTGTCCGGGGCTTAGTTTTGAAATCGGAGGAAGTACGCCAAAAGCATCTGCGGTAAGGAAAAAGATGTGCTTCGGAGTGCTCGCACGAGAGGGCTCAACCGCATTGTTGATGTAGTGAATAGGATATGACACCCTGGTGTTTTCGGTGATGTCCTTATTGGCAAAGTCAATGGTGCGAGTGCCGGGAATGAAATTCGTGTTTTCAACCAGAGAGCCAAACTTAATCGCATCCCAAATCTGTGGTTCTTTTTCACGGCTCAGGTCGATGGCTTTGGCATAGCAGCCTCCTTCAAAATTGAAAATGCCATCAGCGGCCCAGCCATGCTCGTCATCGCCGATAAGGCCTCTGTTGGGATCTGCAGAAAGGGTGGTTTTGCCTGTGCCTGATAATCCAAAGAAAATGGCCACATCTCCTTTGGCCCCCACGTTGGCCGAGCAATGCATGCTGAGGGTATGCTTTTCCTGTGGCAGGATGTAATTCATTACCGTGAAAATTCCTTTTTTCATTTCACCGGTATATCCTGAGCCACCGATCAGGATCATATTTTTACTAAAATTGATTATGGCAAAATTGTCCTGACGGGTACCATCCTCAGCCGGGTTGGCTAAAAACTCTGGTGCACAGATGATGGTGAAATTAGGTTTGAACGATTTTAACTCTTCTGCTGCCGGTCTTAAAAACATGTTCGAACAAAACAGATTTCCGATCGCCTGGGTATTGATGACACGAAGATCTAGACGATAGTCAGGATGAGCACCGGCAAAGGCATCACGGACGTATACTTTTTTACCTTCCAGATGTTTGATCATTTTGGCGTGCAGTTGATCAAACTTTTCAGGGGCAATATGCTGATTGATGTCTCCCCACCAAACGGTATTTTCGGTTTTGCTGTCTTTAACGCAGAATTTATCTTTTGGAGATCTTCCGGTGAACTTACCTGTTCGGCATACCAGAGAGCCATTGTCAGCAAGTACTCCTTCTTTATTTTGAAGAGCATGCTCCACCAGTTCGGCTGGAGTGAGGTTCCAATATACGGTTTCCAAGGATTTCAGCCCGGCCTGATCTAGCCCACTGACGGATGACTTTACGCCAAATTCTTGCATGTTTTTATGTTTTCTGGGTTGGGAATTTCTTTAAACAGGCCGCAATTTACAAAATATACCTCCTAACAGGATGATCTTTGTCAAAGCAAGTAGTAAAGTCTATGAAGCCAAAAGATATTTGGCTGATTGGGCCTTTTTCCTTCAGATGTTTTGTAGTGTGTAGCAGGTACATTAGTTTAGGCCGTTAGAAATTCAACACTCAACGACTTAGATACTATGGATCAGACGACTACCCACAAGCAAAGCCATCCATCAGGGCTGCGAATTCTCTTTTTTACTGAAATGTGGGAGCGTTTCAGCTATTATGGCATGCGGGCATTGCTGGTGCTTTATCTGGTCAACCAGATCCAAATGGATAGGGCAGATGCTCTTGAAATCTATGCCATCTTTACCGGATTGGTTTACCTCACACCTATACTTGGAGGAATGTTGGCGGATACCTTATTGGGCAAACGAAAGGCCATTTACATCGGTGGAATTCTGATGGCTCTGGGTCAGTTTTGTCTTGCAATGGGGATTGACACTTTAAACCTGGGTTTGGGTCTTATCATTATGGGTAATGGTTTTTTCAAACCCAATATCTCGGCCATAGTAGGTGGTTTATATGAAGAAAATGACCCCAGAAGGGATGGGGGCTTTACTATTTTCTACATGGGCATCAACCTGGGGGCGTTTCTTTCACCTTTGATATGTGGTTACCTTGGAGAAAAAGTATCCTGGTCGCTCGGTTTTATTGCTGCAGGGGTAGGCATGGCTTTAGGGGTAGTCATCTTTCACATTTTTCAGAAAAGCCTGGGCACAGTAGGTTATCCACCTTCGAGATACGGTAAGGGTGAAGTCAAGTACATTTTCAGGGATGTTCTTGATGTGATAGGTTTTGTAGTCGGTATTTCAGTTCTGGTTTATGTTTTTCTTGGAGTTTGGCCTACAGTCGGAGAAACTGCTCAAACATGGGTCACCAGGATTTTGATTGCCGGTGGAGTGGTTGGACTGATCTATCTGCTTGTTACCAATATCACCAAAGCTGACGAATGGAGCAGGGTAGGGGTTATTTTCGTTCTAGCCTTTTTCAACGTCTTTTTCTGGGCTGGATTTGAACAGGCTGGAGGAACTTTTAACCTCTTTGCAGACAAGAATACAGACCGTATGCTCTTTGGATTTGAGATTCCCGCATCCTCATTTCAATCCATTAACGCTATTTTTATCATCACCATCGCTCCGCTGTTTTCTAACCTTTGGATATGGTTAGCCTCAAAACAAAAGGAACCCAATACGCCTTTGAAGTTTTCTTTTGGGTTAATTTTACTTGGATTGGGCTTCATTGTGATGTCACTGGCAAATACTTTAGCCATGAGCGGA
The DNA here is from genome assembly GCA_027488815.1 of Cytophagaceae bacterium. Classification (GTDB taxonomy): domain Bacteria; phylum Bacteroidota; class Bacteroidia; order Cytophagales; family JAIYAX01; genus JAIYAX01. Next base: position 76,035 of record JAIYAX010000007.1, read on the forward strand.
AACCTGGTAAGCCCAATGTGGCTGGTCATGGTTTATTTGCTTCATACCCTGGGTGAGCTTTGTATTTCACCTGTTGGCCTTTCCATGATCACCAAGCTTGCTCCTCAGAAGTTGGTTTCCCTAATGATGGGTATCTGGTTTAGCAGTTTTGCATTGGCCAATTATATGGCAGGTATTTTAGAAAGCTTACTCAAGCGTTTCAATATGGAATTATTTCTTTTCCTTACCATAACATCATTTACAGCAGGGCTGGTGGTATTGCTTATTTCACCCTATCTGAAGAAGGCCATGAAAGGCATTCATTAATTAATAGTTGAGCCATGAAAGAAGAATTTAAACCCTACATCTCTCCCAAGGATTTCATCCCTGAATTCACGCCCAAGGCAATCATTCTGGGGAGTATTTTCGGGATCATTTTTGGTGCAGCAACCGTGTACCTGGGCTTAAAAGTGGGCCTCACCGTTACCGCTTCTATTCCAATCGCTGTTTTGGCTATTTCTATTTTTAAGAAAATCGGTAAAGCCACCATACTAGAAAGCAATATTGTGCAGACCATCGGTTCAGCAGGGGAGTCCGTAGCCGCAGGGGTTGTTTTCACCGTGCCTGCTTTGCTGTTTTTGTCAGGTGGAGTGGAGTATTTCAGGTATTTTCAAATTCTGGTGTTGGCATTTGCAGGAGGTCTCTTGGGGGTTTTGTTTATGATTCCACTCCGCAAATCTCTTATCGTAAAAGAGCATGGAGTTTTGCCTTACCCTGAGGGCACTGCCTGTGCCGATGTGCTCATTGCAGGGGAAAAAGGAGGGAAGTTGGCCCAAAAAGTCTACTATGGCTTAGGGATAGCGTTTTTGTATAAACTGTTAATGTCCATCCTGGGCTTATGGAAGGAAGTGCCGGCATGGATACTAAGTAAAAAAGCCGCATTGCCCAATGCCTCAATCAGTGCTGAAATTACCCCTGAACTACTTGGGGTTGGGTACATCATCGGTCCGAGAATTGGAGGAGTGATGGTGGCAGGAGGGGTACTTTCCTGGTTGGTGCTGATCCCTTTGATAACGCTGATAGGATCTGCCTTGCAAAGCCCGGTAGCTCCCGAAACGACCATGCTGATTGCCGATATGAGCCCGGGGCAGATTTGGAGCAAATACATCCGGTACATAGGAGCAGGAGCGGTCACTTTTGGCGGCTTGATGACTTTGATCAAGACCTTGCCCACCATCGTTAGCGCTTTCAGGGACTCGATCAAGGGGTTTTCACTAAAAGTTGACAGCAGCCAGCAAACCTTGCGCACCGAACGTGATATTCCCATCATTTGGGTACTCATTGGGTCTGCCATGCTGATTATCTTCATCACTATCATCCCTAGCATACCCGCTAACTTCCTGTCAGCCATTATGATCGTGGTGTTTGGGTTTTTCTTTGTGACCGTTTCATCCCGAATTGTCGGATTGATCGGTAGCTCAAGTAACCCGATCTCTGGAATGACCATTGCTACGCTGATGGCAACCTCGCTTCTTTTTGTCGGCATAGGCTGGACGGGTGATGCCTATCAGCCTGTTGCTCTCGTCGTCGGTAGCATTGTCTGCATTGCGTCAGCCAATGCAGGGGCAACTTCTCAGGATTTGAAAACCGGATACATCGTGGGAGCTACTCCTTACAAACAACAATTGGGCTTGCTGATCGGAGTGATGGTCTCCGTGGTGGCCATTGGGTATACCTTAATGTTACTTAATGATGCTCTGGGAATTGGGCCTGTGACACCTGAGCACCCCAATCCTTTACCTGCTCCTCAAGCCACTCTGATGGCCACGGTGATTAAAGGATTATTAAGCCAGAATTTACCCTGGGGCCTTGTTCTCACCGGAATGGGCATGGCAGCCGTTGTAGAGCTTTGTGGTGTCAGTTCGCTGGCATTCGCAGTTGGGGCTTACTTACCTCTTTCCAGCACTACTCCTATCTTTTTAGGCGGATTAGTTCGCTACTTCGTGGATCGCAAAACCGGAAAAGAGGCCAATGAAAGCGAAATTGGGCCGGGTGCTTTGTTTAGCTCAGGATTGATCGCCGGTGGCGCTCTTACGGGCATATTACTTGCCTTCCTGATCGGAACGAACTACGGAACAAATGCTGAAGGCAAACCCCTGTCCCTAATGTCCTACCTGAACACAGGGATTGGCGAAGAGATGGGTGCCGGAGGGGACCTGTTGGGCTTTGGGATGTTTGTGCTGTTGGCGGCCGGATTATACTACATCGCAACCCGTAAACAGGAGTAGTTTAACCCTCCTGCAGCAGGGTAGTCAGTTCATTGAGCATGTGGCTGTCCTTGATGATGTAATCCCTTAGTCCTTGCTTGATCAGCTTGATGACCAATTCGCCGTCTTGCTGAGCACTAAGCATTACAACTTTAGTCTGAGGAGATTGGGATCTGATCTGATGAAAAAGGTCGTACCCATTCATTTTACCTTCATCGCTGCTCAGCCGATAGTCAACAATGGCCATGAAGGGTTGTTGACCGATTGCTTCAAGCATTTCTTCTCCTGTGCTAAAGCGCCTGATGTTGCTGTATTGGTGTAACTCCAGATGCCGGTCAAGAATTTCCAACATTATGAGGTCATCATCCACTAAAAAGATCAATGCGTTTTTGGGAATTGCCATAGCTGAATTGACAAATATAAACCTACTTAGACTTCTTTGGTCAATTCAAGAACAATTCAGGGCTTGATTATTTTGATGCTTCCTGCAAAATAATTTTCACAGACCTGGATTTCCCTCCACTCAGCACCTGCACGAAGCCCATCCGATCGGTTGCTGTATCACTTAAAATACCTTTCAGCTCATAGGATTTTGTAACCACTCCCTGATCTGCTGAACCATTTTCCAATGTGGCAACCCTGGCTCCGCTTGCATTTAACAAATAAACTTCATAAGGCCCGCCTGCATGGCTAAACCTTAGCTCCAAACGCTCAAAGGCGGGGTTGGGAAAGACTGCAATATCAGTGTCCAGTACGATGCCCTGTGGCTCAGGGATAAAGGTGTTTTTCTCTTTCCAGGAAAGCCATAGTTGGTAGCCTCCAGCCGGTAAACTAATACTTCTGTTACCTGAAGAACCTAGCTGTATGCTGTCATTATTCACATAATTATACCACTTACCGGCTCTTGGAAAATTAACAGTTGCTGTCCCTTGTTTAACATCCATGTTTCCGATGGCGATTGCAAAAGTGTCATTCAGGCTTAAGCTGACGGTTTTGATTAGTCCTCCGGTGTTCATCTGCGTGTTTCCTGTTTTAAATACTTCGTAAGCACTCTTTAACCGTATCAGGCTGCTGTAATAATTATACAGAGAGGCCCTTTCCGGATCATTCTGATAATTCCACAAGATCGGCTTATTGCCTGTGCGTCCATTTTGGTCTATGGGAACATCATAGCCAAGCTCTCCGAATTGCCAGATCATTTTGGGCCCGGGAATGCTAAAGAAGAGAGTAGAAGCAAGCTTCATCCTTTCCAGGGCTGTCTTTTTCAAACGTGTGCTGTAGCTGCCCTGAGCATTTCCAAAATTGTAGTTTCTGACCATTAACCTTTCTTCATCATGGCTCTCCATGAAGGAAATCAAATGTGGTTTAGTCCACGACCTGTTTCCATGGTATGCCTGATTGATAGATGAGTTGGATTGATACCCCATGGTGATCTGGTTGAAGGAAAAGTTGATGTTTCCCCAAAACATGAGGCCATAGTCTGCTAATTCCTTTTCTTCCTGATTATCAGCAAAATGCTCCAGAATAGTGTAGAAGCCCGGACTCCATTGTTGCAGACTGTCAAAGGCTCTTTTCCAAAGGCGAACTCTTGTGCTGTCGTATTGCCCCCAAAGCCCAACATTGTCTCCACTGTTTTTTTGGGTAAATCCTTTGGAAAGGTCAAAGCGATAGCCATCAATTTTATAATTGAGGACCCAATGCTTTATGACCCGGTTCATGAAATAACGGGTGGCCTCACTTTCATGGTTGATGTCATAGCCAACATTAAAGGGGTGCTTCGCCACTACGTTAAACCAGGGACTGGAAGGCAAAGGTTGGCCAAGTGCCCTGTCAAAATAAAGCTGTACCATCGGGCTTTGGCCAAAAGAGTGGTTAAGAACGATGTCCAGAATGACGGCTATCCCTCTTCCGTGACACGTGTCGATCAAGGCTTTCAGGTCATTCTCCGTGCCGTAGAATTTATCAGGAGCAAAATAAAAAGAGACATTGTAGCCCCAGCTCTCATTGTTTTCAAACTCCATCACTGGCATGATTTTAAGGGCATTGACGCCCATTCGCTGGAGATAGCTAAGCGTATCGATCAAGGTTTTGTAGTTTCTGCGACCTGTAAAGTCTCTTACCAGTAACTCATAAATCACTAATTCTTCCGGTCTGGGACGTTTAATGGGCCCATTCTGCCATACATAAGCCGGTTTTTTCGTCTGGAGAACCGATACGATCCCTTTCGCTTTGCCAGTAGGGTAGGGCTTGAGATTGGGGTAAGTACCTGAGCTGATGCTGGCATCGTTCCAGGGGTCCAGCGTTTTTTCGGTGTAATAATCAGCCACATAAAGTTCCCCGTCAACCATGTATTGGTAGGCATATTCTTTACCGGGCTCCAATCCATTGAGTTGTATCCAATACCTGAGGCTATCCGGGCTGCGATTTAATTGATATGGGTTCTCAATCTTCCAATTATTGAAATCGCCGGTGAGGTAAACGAATTTTTTCAAAGGAGCATACAACACCAGTAATGCTGAACTGTCGTTCAGATAATGAATCCCATCCTCAAAGCCGGTTGGAACAGGTGCAACGGTGAGCGGAGACCTGACCAGATAACTAAAAGCTACCGTATCCGCCAATGCCCCGCTTGAGAAGGTCAAACGGTAGTTGAAGGAGCCCGGGAAAGGGGGAACAGTGGTCAGTTGAAAGAGGCTATCATTCCGGCTTGACAGTAAGGTATCATTTCTGTAAAGATTAAAAGTCCCTTGAGCTGAGCCTACGGCAATAATCCTGATGCTGTCTTGCATAGACCCAATAGTGAGTTGGTTAGCCAATGGAGATTGAAGCAATACATTAAGTGTTCCCGGTTGAAAGACCGGGGAGTAGATGTCCGTTCCATCTGAATTTCTTCCTACAACAGAGCCGGATGAATTTCTGAACACAAAGGCCAGATTTGTGACGGTGGTGTTTGCCGGAAGGTTGTAAAAGCTGGGAATATAAATTCTGATTCGATAAAGGTTGTTACCGATCGAATCCATACGTACCTTATTGTCTACCGTCCCCCAGTTTCCCTGAACAAATCTCCAGGTTCCCGATTGGTCAGTGGTGACACCTGTATGTGCAAAAATGGGCCCTGTTTGCCCCAGCAATGCGGCATTGCCCAAAGATGCATTGTAAATGACGGTAAGGGTATCATTCTGCTTTGGGAAGAGCGGGATCGTGCTGACCGGGTTTTGAGCGGAAGCAACACAGGTTAAGCTGCAGATTGACAGAAATCCGAAGAATTCAAAGATTTTTTTTCTCATGTCTTTTGTTCAAGTTCGTCCCAGATAAGAGCAGCAGTGCCAAGCACAGCAGCATTTTTGCCCTGTAGGCCCGAGATGGCAAGCTTTACTTTGCCTTTGAAAATCGGAGTCATGTGGGCTTCCATGTTTTGGTAGGCCGGCTGGTAAATAAGGTCTTTGGCGTTGGCAAGTCCACCAAACAAGAAAATGGCTTCTGGGCTAGTATGAACAACCGCATCGGCAAGTTTCATTCCAAGTATACGGCCTGTGTATTCAAATGCGAGCATCGCAATTTTATCTCCCCTGAGGGCGTGCTCGCTGATCATTTCAGCGGAAAGGTCATCAAATGCCACTTTTCGTAAAGGGCTGGGATCCATATAGTCAGCGAGTAATTTGTAAACAGTTCGCCTAATGCCGGTTGCAGAAACATAGGTCTCCAGACAGCCTCGTCGACCGCAACCACAAAATCGGCCATTCACATTCACCAGCGTATGACCCAATTCGCCCGCAAATCCATCGTGCCCGTACACCAGTTTACCATTCACCACGATACCACTCCCCAGGCCGGTACCCATGGTAATCATGATAAAATCCTTCATTCCCCTGGCTGAGCCAAAGCGCATTTCACCTATGGCTGCAGCGTTGGCATCGTTGGTGAGCACGATTGGCACCTTAAATTCATTCTTTAACAGCTCACAAATATTGGTCACCGGGCCCCAGCGCAGGTTTGGAGGATTTTCAATGTTGCCGGTATGGTAGTTGGCATTGGGGGCGCCGATGCCTATTCCTTTCAGGGTATAGCCAGCCTTCAAACCATCAAAAAGTGCACGAATACCTGCAAACAGCCTTGGCAGGAAGCGGGTGACAGGCTCATCAGCAAGGGTCAGAATTTTATCCTCAGCCAGCAGATTGCCTTCCTGATCAACAAAACCAAAGGTAGAAGTAGTGCCTCCTATATCGAGACCCAGCACAATGTCGTTTACTTTCTCCATGCATAGCCTTTAAATCCGTAAAAGGCAATGTAAAGATAGCATAGCAGCGGCAGAAAAAAGGCCAGTTTCAAGCCGAAGTTATCTGCCAGAGCACCTTGTATCAATGGGATGAGTGCACCTCCGACTATAGCCGTGCATAGGATGCCGGAGGCTTTGTCTGTATAACTGCCAACTTCTTTTATAGCTAAAGTAAAAATGGTAGCAAACATGATGGAGTTAAACAAACCCACCGCCAGAATGGAATACATCGCTAGGCTGCCATTGCTCATGATGCTGAGCAGTACACATAGAGCGGCCCCCACACTTTGTAGTACCAGCAAATGCTGTGCTTTTACCACCCGCATGAGAGCGGAACCCAAAAACCTCCCAACCATAGCTCCTCCCCAATAGTAAGCCACATAATGCCCGGCCTCCTGTTCTGAAAGCCCCATCACATCTGCCTGACCAATGTAGTTGATGAGGAAACTGCCAATGGCAACTTCAGCACCTACGTAAACGAAAATGCCAATAACTCCGAGTACCAAATGAGGGAAGTCAAACAATCGATGAGTAGAGTTTTCATCATTCTTTCCGGCTCTGAGGTCCGGTAATTTGATAAAGGACACGCCCAGCGCTATCAAGACCAACAGTCCTCCGATGATCAGATAGGGGATTTCTACGGCTGACGGATCTACTGAAGCTCCTGTGGCTTGATCAAGATCCGGTAGGTTGGAAAGAATAAGGTAGGTGCCAAAAAAGGGAGCAATGGTGGTTCCCAGGGAGTTGAAGGCCTGTGAAAAAACCAATCTCGCTGAGGATGTTTCAGGTGAGCCCAGGGCAGCGACAAATGGGTTGCCTGCAACTTGTAAGAGAACGATGCCGGTGGCTAAGATGAACAAGGCACCCAGAAATAAACCATACGCTTTATAGGCTGCGGCAGGTAAGAAGAGGAAAGCCCCGATGGCCGCCAGCACAAAACCCAGAATCATTCCTTTTTTATAACCCATTCGCTCTACCAGTGTGCCTGCCGGGATTGACATTACAAAATAGGCACCAAAGAAACAGGTGTTGATCAGCATCACCTGCGTATAGTTGAGCGTGAAGATGAGCTTGAGGTAAGGGATCAGGATGTCATTGAGGCAAGTGATGAAGCCCATCATGAAAAACAGCAGATTGAGCACAGAAAGGGCTACGCCATAAGATGCTCCGCTTGAAGAGACAGAAGAAGAAGGGGTGCCGGTGAAGGAGGCCATAGGAGATCAGGTGTTAATGTTGAAAAGCTAATGCTTTGTTTCTATTCAGTATCAGAATAATGTTTTGCGGATTTTCCGAATAGGCAATGCAAAACAATAAAATTGCCTTGAATACAAAATAAAAAATATATTTGTGGCTTAACATTAAACACACGTACAACAAAAAATTGCACAGACACATGAGAAAAATTAACATGATTGCCGCCCTGTTCCTATCCTTTGCGATATTCAGCTGCGGAGACGATGATCCGGCACCGGCACCAACAGGCGGTGGAGGTGGAGGAGGAAACGTAGGAGGAATTGATGGTACCTATGCCAGCAATGAAGGCTATACACTAATAGGTACTTATGGACCAGGTAAAGACAGCACCGGTTTTGACCCACATGGAGTAATGCGTCTTTATGCTAAAAAATCCAATGATAAAGTAACCTTCTTCCTTGCAGGTAATGCAGAAAGAAATGGTAACAACCTGGCCATGTATATTGGAGCAAGTGGAGTTACAGGCGGTATTACTGCAGGAGCACAATTGCCGGCAGCTGATGATCCTGATGGATGTTTTGATGGATCAAGACCAACTCTTGATTTTGAATGCGATATGGCAGTTCGCATTGCATCCAGTGGTGATAATGGCGGAAGCTTCTACATGTCAGCCGTAAACTATGCTGCACCCGTAGCCAGCAAGTTCATTGATGTGTTTCTTGGAAATCATCCTGCTGATGGTACTACCAAGACAGTAACACAGGTGATCAAGCCAGTAGGCGGTACCAATCAACCCGCAGTTACTACCTTTAACAATATTCGTACAGCCTATTTCCATACTAGTAACCTCAACAGCAATACTGCTCTTGACAAAGGTTGGGAGATTGAAATCCCAAGATCTGCTGTAGGTAACACAGGTACTTTGAAAATCCTTGTATGTTATTTCTCAGGTTCAGGTGATTTCTGGTCTGCCAATACGATCCCTGCTAAGCCTGGAAATGGGGCTAACAACCTGGCAGGTAATCCTAACCTGGTGGTTTCAAACGTGACAATGCACATCAATTTCACCTTGTAATCAGGTAAAAGCATAAGTGAAAAGGCTCCTTCGGGAGCCTTTTTTTATGCCCTACTTATGATTTAAAGCACATTATCTGAAATAGCTCTGAACAATAGACTGAATAATGCTCAACCGATGATCGAAAGATTAAACAATTTTTTGATTAGGGATATGGCTCAAAGATTCCAGAAGAAGGATCATTGAAATAAAAGCCAATAATTTGCTTTATTCGAAATATTAGTCTAGTGCAAAAGCACGAGAGTCAGGCTTGTTGTGGCGGTTACGACCGGTCAAATGTTCAATCAATCAACATAAGTCTCCAGGATAGCGCTTTTTACCTTGTCGATTTCTTTTTCCGATAGAAAATCAAACAACTTTACAACCCGACTTCTGTCTATCGTTCGGATTTGATCCAGTACCACCCATCCTTTTTGTTTGTTGTGCCTTACTTATACTCGAGTTGGGTAGGGTTTTGAACTGCTCGTCATTGGGGCGATCACAATGGTTTGAAGGTACTTGCTCATTTCATCAGGAGAGAGCACCACACAAGGGTGGGTCTTTTTCATTCCACTTTCCATGGTCTGATCAAGGTTTACCAGAACGATTTGATACTGCTTTATTTCCACTCCTCATTGTTTTCGTCCTCAAATACATCTTCCATAAGAGCTTTGTCATCACCATTTTCATGCATCTTTTTAAAGGCTTCATCCCAATCATCTCTTGAAGAAGTTCTGGGCTTGAGGATGATGTAGTCCTTTTCCATGATCAGTTCAATGGAATCCTGTATGTTGAACCGCTCGATGATCGTTTTCGAAAGCCGTATGCCCTTGGAATTACCGATGGAGATGAGTGGAATGTTCATGGGATAGAGATGTAATTACAAAGTTATTACATCTTCAGTTTTCAGCTTTTGGAATTGTTTCTAATTGAAAATCTTTGAGCTTCCTGAGTGAATTGTTTTACAAAAAAGTAGGAAGGGGAGGGGTATGAGATGAAAGCTCGTAACAGCAGGGGGTGCGAGCTGCAAGCTCGCACCAGCAGCGGCAGGTGCTTTTAGGCATTGATTTGGGCTTGCTTGTGCTTTTTTAATAAAATAAAATTAATAACCAAGGCACTTAACATTGGGAAAAATAGGATAGTGAAATAAGCAAAATATGAAACTGTTACAACGGGTTGCGGCAAACCTTGTACGAATATTCCATTTCCGATTGGCCCTTGTGAAAAAATAAAGCCTTGAGTTATGTTCCAGCCCAAATGAATTGCACATGGTATGTATAGAGAAAAAGTTTTTGCATATCCATAGGCATACAGAAGTCCCATAATTCCAGTTGTGGCAAATGTAATTGCCATTTGTGTAGGATTTCCAATTACTTCAAATGAAAACCAATGATAAATTCCAAAAGCAATAGATGAGATAATGATTGCTTTTATTGAACCCATTTTCCTAATAAAAATATAGAAAATAACTCCTCGAAAAATCAATTCTTCGAATAAAACAGACTTAATATTCCACCAAATGGCTTCTAAGATCAGACTTATTTTAAGGGAGGGGTTTAGTTCCCATTGCTCCTTAGCAAAATACATTCGAGAGAAAAAGCCAGTCGAACAACAAATCGCAGTAATTATAAAGAATAGAAAGAAGTCAAAAACCCTTCGTTTTGTTGGATAGAGTCCTAAAAAAGATAAGTTTCCTTTTTCAAAAAGCCAAACTATTAACCAGGAAAGAGAAAGCTGAACAATAATACCTATCATTTTTTTACTTTCTATTTGTAGAATGCAACTTAAGCTTGCACATAACGGTTGGCAGATTTGCGATGGGGGGGACTTTTACCAAAAGTTTTCAGTAGGAGAAATTAACTTCCGGCTACCACAAAACTGCCTGCGGAGCACGAAACCCTGCCTATTGCAAATGTGCGGCTACCAGCAGGAGAGGTGTAATTACAAAGTTATTACAAATTCTCAAGTTTTCGGCTTTTGGAATTGTTTATTATTGGCAATCTTTGAGCTTCCTGAGTGAATTATTTTACAAAAAGTAGGAAGGGGAGGGGTATGAGATGAAAGCTCGTAACAGCAAGGGGTGAGAGCTGCAAGCTCGCACAAGCAGAAGTATATTTTAATTAGTCTAACCTCTTTATTTCAGACTCTAAATGGTTTATTAATTTACTAGTTCTTTTGTGTGTACCGATATAAGTCGATTTAAGAAAAAAATCGGTCTTATTCCTGATTGTCTTTACATAATGCATGTACTCCTTGCTTTGCTTTAAGTTCTCAAAATCATTAGGTATCATTTCTCCGTATAAGTTCCAGTTTTTGGTATCAAATGGATAACTCTGGTCAAAATTAGTTGGATAGAAATTCTTCTCAATAGTTTGTACATAGTCAGTTAATTGAGATTCGAACTTTTTCAGGCCGTTGTAGTTAAATTCATATATCCTAACGATACTATTTCTTAAAGTGTCATTGGAAATCGTTTCTAAGCCTCTTGATTTTAATGTTTCATATGGACCGACATTACTATAAAAAACAGCAACTAAGCATGGTCCTGAAAAATACTTATTCATTTTTGGCTCGTACGTTAATTTATTGTCAAGTAACGCTAAGATGGTGTCGCATGAAGTAATGACTTTGTTATAGAGATATATATTAAATTCAAGATCATTTTTATCTAGTTTAAGCGCCTCATTTATATCTTTTAAAGTCTGTATCTCTATTTTTTTTGCCTTGTTGTCATCAGCCCAACTACTTAATTGAAACGCAACTAAGATACCAAGTACAATTAGCAAGATTTCTCCTAAAGCATACTTTATGAAGCTACTAAGCTTCAAAGGAGTTAGATTTTTATTCAGAAATAGTCTCATTTACTATAGTCGTTTAAAAGTCTCCATGGCTTGCCAGAAACTAACTTATAACACTGATACCATCAAACCAATACAACCATTGTAGTGTGGCTAGGACTGATAAACCAAATGATCTTCCCCTTTCCCAAATATCCCAAACCTTGTCTAAACCCCCAAGAAAACCTGTCACTATTTTTAGTCTAAGCGATCTTGCCTTATCTGCTAAACTGAATAGAAACAAAGCGTTTTACCCTTAAGAATCAAAAACCCCGATGGCTCGGGGTTTTTGATTTAGGGCTGGGCTAGTTTTGCTCGATATCCGGATTTCCGGCGATCTCTTCCTGAGGGATTTTGAACAACAAGCTCCGGTCGTTGTACGGTACACCCGCACGCATCGTCCCTTTTAACTTCCGGATCTGGTTGTAGCGGTCTCCTTCAAAAGCCAGTTCCTTGCGTCTTTCCAGCCTTACTTTTTCCAATAAGCCTGCTGTGGAGGTTTCTTCTACATAGGTTTCCTTCAAAGCCCTCTGCCTGATCAGGTTATAGCTGGCAAGTGCATCGGCTGTGTTGCCATTGCCGCCGGGGCTCAGGTTAGCCTCGGCTCGGATCAGGTGCATTTCCGCCAGGCGAATCAGCACCACATTCCAGGGATTGGCACCGGTCTGGCTGTATTTGCGCACAAATGCAAAGCCATTGGCCAGATCAGGCCTATACAATTCCTTCCTTCTGCGATCACCGCTGTCGAACAAATTGTAAAAGGCACTGTCCGCACGCATGGTGGGGTTATTGAAATCACTATAAAACCCAACCAGTGAATTGCTTTGATCAGTCGGGATATTGATCAAAAAGAAGATATGCTCCGGACTAAAGCTCTGCCCCGATCGGTTGTAAAGCAAAGGCAAGCTATCTTCAAGGGTATAACCTACGGTGGTGATCACCTCATTGGCCTTGGTGGAGGCATTGGCATGGTCTCCCTTTTGAAAATAAACCCTTGCCAGCATAGCTTTGGCGGCATTTCCATTGGCTCGGAATCGGGTGGACAAACTGATTGCCGAAAGCAGATTATCGGAGGTCACGAGGTCCGCAATGATGTTGTTGTAGCACTCTTCCACCGTATTCCGGCTGGCCTTGGTTCCATCAAACCCTGAAATAGGCACTTTCCGATAAATCACCCCTGCTTGTGAGTTGGTGCCGGGTGCATCTGCATTGTAAGGCAATGACCAAAACTGAACCAGGTTGTAGTGCGCATAGGCTCTGATAAACAAGGCCTCACCTTTGAACTGGTTTTTAAGGGCATCGGTCAGGGCAGGGTCGTTTATCTTGTTGTTGTCGATGGCATCGATCACCAGGTTGGCCCGGTTGATGGTGGCATAGGAGCGTTTCCACATGTCACGCAAGAGGCCGATTTGAACCGTGGTGGCCCGGTTGTAGATTTCGAAGGTTCCGAAAAAGCTTAGGTTTGGCTCAAAAACAAATGCATCGTTGGCCATGAAATCCCCAAAAGCTACAGCATTGCCACCCCCGACATTACCTTCTTGTAGACCATCATAAGCCCCGATCAGGGTAGCCTCTAGATCTTTGGAAGTAGAGATCGCCTTTGAGTCCTCAATCTGGTTGGTCAAAGGAAATTCCAAAAAGCGCTCACATGAACTTAGTATCACCAATACCATGATGAGACAAGTGGATAGAAAAGTATTCTTTTTCATGTGGATTAGAAGTTAACAGTGAAACCCAAAATAAATGTTCTTGCCTGAGGGGTTCCCAGATAAGGACCTGAGGCAGCAATATTACCCGACTCCGTATTGGTCTGGGTGTTCTGCAGTACTTCAGGATCGAGGCCTTTGTATGGTGTGATCAGGAAAATGTTGGTGCCTGTGAAGTAAACACGCAGGTTACTCAATCTCATTCTTTTCAAGCACTCAGGGCTCAATGTATACCCTATGGTCATGTTCCTCAACCGGATGTAGGAGGCATCGTACAGGAAGCGGCTGGAATTGATGGGCTGGTAATTGACGATGTTGGGCACGTCTGTTACAGGCCGCTCAGGAGTCCAGTGGTTCAGCACTTCTTCACGTTGTGCAAAATTGCCATACAATCCGATCTGGTTTTTAGCGGCATCATCGTACACTCTGTTGCCATAGCTGAACACAAAAAAGAGATTGAAGTCGAAGTTCTTGTACTTGAAGATGTTGTTTATACCCCCAAAGAACTTAGGCACCGGAGAGCCTGTAGGCCTGCGTTCATCAAATATATTTCCTGTCGGCGCAGTGCTGTTGGTCATCAGATTACCATTGCGGTCGTAGAACAGCTGCTCTCCGCCTCTGACATTTCCTGTTCTTTGAACACCATTGCCGTCCAGCCTTGGGCTACCGTCAGCATTCCAAAGTGGAATAGTACCATCCAACTGCTGCACCCCTGCATAGGGTACCACAAACGCTACTCCGACCGGGTGGTTAAGCACGACCCTTCCTTCACCACCTTGTCCAATTCTGGGGAACTGGTCGAATGCATCGGGATTTGAGCCGGCCACATCTGTTACACGGTTCCTGTTGGTGGCGATGTTGAACTCGGTGTTCCACTTCAGCGTGGTGTTTAGCAGGTTTTTCGTTTGTACCTGAAACTCAAATCCTCTGTTGAACAGGGTTGCCACATTGTCACGGTAGAGTTCAAATCCGGTGGAAGTCGGTACCCTTACGTCCAGGAGCATGTTGTAGCTGCGACGATAGTAAAAGGACATGGAACCCGAGATACGATCGTTGAAAAAGCCGTAGTCCAGAGTGAAATCAACTCCCAGGTTATCTTCCCAGCTGATATTTCTGTTAGGTAATCGAGTTACCGGAGCGATACCATTTTGACCATTGTAATTGGTGTTTGCATCGAAGCGGCCTATCCACTCGTAGTTACCGATGTTGGCGTTTCCTGTTTTACCCAAGCTACCGCTTAGTTTAAGGTAGGAAAGTTTTGGGATCGAACGAATGAAGTCTTCACTGGACAGTAACCATCCTGCTGAAAGGGCATAAAACAAACCTGTACGTCGGTCAGGTCCGAAACGGCTGGAGGCATCGGAACGAAGACTAGCTCCAAACAAATACCTTTCCATCAAGCGGTAGTCCGCCTTGACGAAATTGGAAACAAATGAGAAGCCATCTTCATAGCCGTAACTGTTGCGGTTGGCATTGGCTGCTGCACCTGGGTTGGTCAAGGCATCGTTGACAAAGTTAAATCCTTCCAAGCCTATACCTCGGGTATACGAGCGCTGCAATTCATTACCACCGATGACAGAGAACTTGTGCAAAGGCCCGATTTTGAAATCATAACGCAGGGTATTGGTAGTTGTCCAGTTGTAAACGGTAGTCCTGCGATCCCATATGCTGGTCACGGAAGCCGGGTTTTTGGTGTTTCGCTTGTTGATTTCTTTCTCGATCTGGTTGAGCACGTCCATACCTGCCTGTGAGCGGAAGGTAAGGCCGGGAGTAATTTTGTAATCTACGGTCACACCCATCAGGTTACGTAAAATACCGGCTCTGAAGTCGGAGTTTTCCAGCTTCCAGACAGGATTGTCATCAGGGTTAAAGTAAGTTCCGTTTGGTGAAATGATAGGCAGGTAGGGGAGTAGCTCCTGTGCACGTCCAAAGCCCCCCGCAGTTCCAATTGGTACCCTGTTATTAGTGACGTAGTTCACGTTAAAGTTCAAGCCGACAGTGAGACGGCGGGTGATGTAGCTATCCATGTTGAAACGGCCTGAAATACGCTCAAAGGAGTTTCCCACCAGAAAGCTGTTGTCCCTGCGGTAGGTGGTGTTGAAATAGTAAACGTTGTTTTCGTTTCCTCCGGAGGCGGATAAGTTAAACTCCTGGGTGTTGCCTACACGGGTAGTCGCATCAACCCAATCGGATCCACCTACAGCTGCGTAGGCATCAGCGTCTGCACGTGTCCAGCCCTCTGCGCCAAGCTGAGCTGTTGGACGCTCATCCGGCAAGCCCTGAATTCGGCGGGCCTGATTTCTCAGTGCAAGGTGTGTGGTGGCATCCAGGAAATTTAACCTCCTTGACATAGTGACCAGTCCAGCATAATAGCTGGCTGAAAAACGTGGCTTGCCTGCTTTTCCTCTTTTGGTGGTGATGAGTATCACCCCATTGGCACCTCTGGAGCCGTAGATCGCCGTTGCGGCTGCATCTTTCAGGATGTCCATGGTTTCAATTTCATTGGGGTTGATATCTGACAGGGCGTTGGTTCTGGAACCTAAGTTTCCCGGGCTGAAATCTCCAGTGGTAATGGGTATTCCATCGACCACATAGAGCGGTTCAGAGCCTGCTGAAATCGAGCTGATCCCCCTGATGACCACCCTTACCGGTGATCCGGGTATACCATTGGCAGCGGTGATCTGCACACCCGGTGCACGACCCTGAACAAATTGCTCGATACTGCCAAGGGGTTGTGCGCTCAACTGTTCTGCTTTGATAGATGCCACAGAGCCGACCACAAATCGTTTTTCGGTGGTTTTGTATCCGGTGACCACCACTCCATCCAGTTCAAGATAGTCGGTTTCAAGGGTAAAGTTGATTTCAGAAGTTTCTCCTCCAAAGACAGTAACGTTTGCAGTGCCTGTCTTGTAGCCCAAAAAAGAAGCCTTTAAGGTATAGTCTCCGGGTGCAACTCCGTCTAGCAAATAGTTGCCATCAACATCCGCCACAGATCCTTTGGTGCTGCCATCGATGAAAACAGTGGCACCGGTGAGGAGCTCACCCTTATCGTCTTTTATCTGTCCTTTTATTTTTCCTTTCGTCTGCGCAAAAAGTCCATCATAGGATGAAAATAAGAGCGCTGCAGTAAGGAGAACTGCCCTCAGCAATAGTTTTCTCTCATACATAAATACAGTTGGTTTTACTTGATCTTCGTTCGTTTAAGCTTGTCCTGCTAACTTTGCCCGGTTAACATTGTGGCAACGTTAATCGATTTTGCAGATTTTTTCAAAAGCAAGTTCTGTTTTTTTAATCAGAGCCAAAGTTTATGAAGGCTTTTTGACCATTATTGCAATTTAGTTTGGCATGCCATTCAAGCGACAAACCATTATTAAACACTTGATTATTCTACTCTTTCGTTCATGAAGTTCATCGTTTTTGTTTCCGCTTTCTTTCTTTGTCTTCTTTTCGCTGCTGAAGCCCAGCACAAGCGCCATGTTTCTATGGGTAATGCTGATAAGGTGGTAAAAATCACTCAGGGCGTTGAGATCACTACACCTTCAGGGTCATGCCGGATTGTGGCTTACAGCCCTACCTCATTCCGCATTTCAATGAACCTGCCGGGCTTGCCTCTTGAAGAGTTTACCTATGCTGTTTCGGGTAAACCGGAGCAAGTCAAACTGGATATTCAGCAAACTGAGCAATCTCTGAATTTGGTTACAGACTCACTGTTTCTGGAGGTAAGCCTCAAACCTGTGAGGATCAAAATGAAGAACAAAGCAGGTAAAATCCTGAATGAGGATGAGCCAGCTTTCGGCACCGGATGGATAGGAGAGGAAGTTTGCACCTACAAAAAGTTACAGCCGGGCGAAAGGTTTATTGGTTTGGGTGAAAAAACCGGAGGGCTGGACCGCAGGGGTGAAGGTTACACCAATTGGAATACCGATTTTTTTGGATATCCCTCCAATGCAGATCCCCTCTATGCCAGCATCCCTTTTTACATGGGAATTCACCAGCAGGTGGTTTATGGAATCTTTTTAAACAATTCATACAAGTCTCATTTCAATTTCGGAGCCTCCAATAATCGTTTTTCCTCATTTACTGCTGAAGATGGCGCCATGGATTATTTCCTGTTTGGCGATGCCACAGTACCCGGTATTTTGCAGTCCTATGCCAAAATCACAGGTACCATGCCGATGCCCCCACTTTGGAGCATAGGCTATCAGCAGTGCCGCTACAGTTACTATCCCGACAAGGAAGTGATCAGCATTGCCAAAACCTTCAGGGAAAAGAAGATTCCCGCTGATGTGATCTATCTGGACATTCACTACATGGATGCCTACAAAATCTTTACCTGGCATCCTGAACGTTTCCCCAAGCCTAAAGCCATGCTTGATGAGCTAAAGTCGATGGGTTTTCATACCACCATCATCGTTGATCCGGGTATCAAAGTGGAAAAAGGATACGCAGCCTATGAAGATGGGTTGAAGAAGAATGCTTATTTACTTTACCCTGATGGTGCCCCTTACACCGGACAAGTATGGCCTGGATGGTGCCATTTCCCTGATTTTACCCATCCTGCTGCAAGGCAATGGTGGGGAGAATCCTTCAAAGGCTATGTACAAGATGGAGTAGATGGTTTTTGGAATGACATGAACGAGCCGGCTACCTGGGGGCAACGATTCCCAGACCTCGTGGAGTTTGATTTTGAAGGGCAAAAAGCAACCCACCGGAAAGGCCATAACCTCTATGGTTTTCAAATGGCCCGCTCCACCTACGAGGGAACGAAAAAGTTAATGAACGGCAGAAGACCTTTTATTCTGACAAGGGCAGGGTTTTCTGGGGTTCAACGCTATTCCGCCGTATGGACTGGCGACAATTTGCCTACTGACGACCACATGATGACCGGAGTTCGTCTGGTTAACAGTCTGGGATTGAGCGGTGTGGCTTATTCAGGATATGATGTGGGAGGCTTTGCCGGTGATGCCAACAGGGAGACATTTGCCAGATGGATTACCATAGGGGCCTTTTCACCGTTTTTCAGAGGACATACCATGATCGACAGCCGTGATTCGGAGCCCTGGGCTTATGGAGAAAAAATCGAAGAAATCAGCCGTAACTACATACAATTCAGGTACAACCTAATGCCTTACCTGTACTCGACCTTCTATGAAGCTTCCGTCTCAGGTATGCCGGTAGCCAGAAGCCTGGCCGTGAACTATACCCATGATCCTAATATCTATCAAGGTGACTTTCAACATCAGTACCTGTTTGGCCCATCGTTGATGGTGGTTCCCCTCACCTCTGAAAAGCGATTTGCCAAGGTGTATCTGCCGGAGGGTCAATGGTACGATTTGCACTCTGACCAAAGGATGGAGGGTGGAAAGTCCTATGTGATTGAGACCAATGTGGAAAACCTTCCATTGTATGTAAAGGCGGGTGGTATGCTTTTGATGCAAAGTCCGGTTCAGTCAGCCGCTGAAAAACCTCAGGATACCTTGTTTGTACATCTTTATACAGGCGAGAACCATCAGTTCAGGTATTATGAAGATGCAGGTGATGGATACGAGTATGAAAAAGGAGAGTTCAACATCCGTGATTTCAGCTACAATGTTGCCGAGCGCTCCTTCCGGATCAGTGCTAAAAAAGGAAATTACAAGTCTCAGTTCAAACAAGTCCGCTTCATCATTCATGGAGCTATGGACCTGAGCAAAGGACTAAAGGCAAACAAATCCTCTGTTCCAACAGGCAAGTATCGATCTGCTTACATGAAACCTATCTCAAGATTTGACCCATTGGGTAATCAGGGCGCAGATCTGAGCAAGGAGTACTCCTCCTTTGTGATCCCCTTCAGCGAAGAAGAAATCCTCTTGAAATGGTAAAAATCAAGGCCCGTTGAGGGCCTTTTTTTATGCAAAGTCTTTGATGGTTTTTTTGATGGCAGCCATGTCCGGCAGATCTCCGGCGTTTTCAAGCACCTCTGCATAACGGATAATTCCTGCCGAGTCAATTACAAAGGCTGACCTCTTGGAAACACCTTTCATTCCTAAAACAAAGTCCTTGTACAGGGCTCCATAGGCTTCAGAAGTAGATTTGTTAAAATCTGAAAGCAGGTTAAAGTTGAGCTTTTGCTCTTCTTTAAACTTGGCCAAAGTAAAAACTGAATCTACTGAGATACCCAGCACCTCTGATCCAACTCCTTGATAATCTGCAATCTGATCCCTGACAGAACAAAGTTCAGCCGTGCAGACAGAAGTAAAGGCCAGCGGGAAAAACAATAGGGTAAGGGTTTTACCCTCATACTCTTTCAATGAGATTTCTTTCTTTTCTGTATTGAACAGACTGAATTGGGGAGCCTTATCGCCTGGTTTAAGTGCCATAACATTTGTTTTCTTTTAAGACCAATCAAAGGCTTCAATGTTTGCCATTGCTTAAAAAAGAACAAACTTTGTCCATAGAATTTCTTGTGATGTTTAGAAAAATACTGATTTACTTGTTGTTGGCTGTTGTGCTGCTGTTCACAGGCTACATGCTTTTTCTTTACCACGCTGACTATTCCAATGGTTTCAGGGCTGGCTATGTTTCAAAGCTGTCCCGCAAAGGTGTTGTGTTTAAAACCTGGGAAGGGCAATTGATCACAGGAGCTATACTCAAGCAAGGTGCTGATCTCAACAATACCTGGGACTTCTCTATACTTGATAAAAATGCAGACCTGCTTCCGAAAATAGAGGAAGCTATCGCACACAACAAGAGGGTGAAGCTTTTTTACAGTGAAAAATACAAAGTGCTTCGCTGGAGGGGTGACACTCCGTATTTTGTTGAAAAAGTAGAAGTGATCGAATAGTATGTGGCAGCCCTGGTGGACGAAAGCCCGGAGATTGCTGTTTGAAGAGGTACCGGGACAGGAAAAAGGCTGGAAGAAAAGCCTGATCAAAACGGCCAGGGTAACCTACTATGCCGTTAAGGATTTCAACGATGACGATCTGCTGGTCAAAGCTTCGGCACTGACCTATTTCACATTGCTTTCCATCGTGCCTTTATTGGCGATGGCTTTTGGTATTGCCCAGGGCTTTGGGCTTGAGGCGTATCTGGAGAAGATCATCCTGGAGAATTTTGAGTCTCAGCAACAAATCATGGAGCAGTTGCTGAACTTTTCGCACAGCATGTTACAAAACACCCAAGGGGGGTTGGTGGCCGGAGTAGGTGCTTTCCTGTTGCTTTGGACAGTCATGAGGCTGTTAACTAATATTGAAAACAGCTTTAACTCCATCTGGAATGTTAAGAAATCCAGAACGCTGGTTCGAAAGTTTACCGATTACATCGCCATGATGATTCTGGCGCCCATTTTCATTATCATTTCATCAAGTGCTACCGTGTATGCGGAGGTGTATATCAGCGAGTTGGGATCAGAGTATGCACTTCTAGGTTGGTTAGGATCACTTTACAGTTTCCTTTTGGGTTTACTGCCCTATGTCAGCACCTGGATGCTATTTACCCTACTTTTTCTTGTAATGCCTAACACTAGGGTGCAACCCAAGTATGCCCTGCTTGCCGGAGTGTTGATGGGTTCTGTCTATCAGGTGGTGCAGTATGGTTATATTTATTTTCAGGTCAATGTGTCAAAGTTCAATGCCGTGTACGGTAGCTTCGCTGCCTTGCCCTTGTTTCTGATCTGGCTTCAATTGAGTTGGCTGATCATTTTGATCGGGGCTGAGATTGCCTACTATAGCCAACATGTGGATCAGTTTGACAGTCGTGAGAAAACCAGAACCATTAGCCCCTATCATCAAAAACTACTTTCACTGATCATACTACGTCGTATTGTGGCTCAGTTTCATGAAGCAGCTCCTGCGCTTGATCTCCGCAGCCTGAGTGCAGAGTTAGGCGTGCCGATCAATGTGCTAAAGGACTTGGTAGAGGCTATGGTGCAGGTAGGCCTGCTCTCTGAGGTGTACCAGGAGGGAAAGGAAACTGCCTTACAGCCTGCAAAACATACAGCCTTGCTATCCATCAGCCATGTTATGGAAACGCTTGACATGGTAAATCATGATCCCTCACTGGAGGCACAGGTCAACGGTCTAGAGGATATGAAGGCCAAACTTATGAAGGTGCAAGAGGAGATTAAACAAGGCCATGGTAAGCTCTTGCTTTCGGAGTTGACATAAAAAAAGCCCGGAGGAAACCGGGCTCAAAAATGTAAGGGTTTGTTGATTAGAGTCTGATGCCAAAGCTGAGGGTATTCAGGTCAGCAGGTCCACGGTTGGCTTCAAAAAGGGGGTTCAGGTCGTATTTTACAAATAGGGTGACCATGTCTTCAACACCTATTACAGCCATCAACCCATATCTAAAATCATTGAGGTAAAATCCATCACGGTCTTTGTTTTTGCTTTTGTTACCGTCTTCAAAGTAGGCCTGTTTTGTCCAGGAATTGATCCTGTAGCCTGCAAACCCACCTATTCCGAAAATAAAGCCCCTTTTCTTGGTGCTTGAGAAGTCAATCATAGGCATTATGGGGATGCTTAGGTAGTTGGCAACCAGCTTGTTGCGGGTGAAATTGCGATCGGTTTCTGTAAACGTCAGCTTGCCGCCCTGTCTGGCAAGGTTCACATCTTCCTGGAACATGAAGTTGTTCCATGCAAGCTCAAGACCATAGCTGAGGTACAAAGGGCTCTTTTTGCCACCTATCCTTGTTTTCATGTGGTATTCAATTGAGACATACCTTGAGCCCCAGGGACGGAGTTTGTAGTTTTCAGAGCCTGAAACAGTGCTACCGTTATTGAGGAAAGTGTTTAAGCCCAAATCAATTGTAAACCCATCCCTTGTCCTTTTCTGGTGTTTAGGGTTCCTGATCACTGTATCTGATTTTATGCTATTTTCTGCATAATCACTTGTGGTTGTTACAATTGACTCTTCAGAAACCTCTATGATACTCACTATGCTGTCACCTTCTTTGCCATCAATGGTGAAACTGAGACGAGTGGATTTTCTGGGTGGAACCTGCTGTTTTTCAATGTTTTGGTTGACCTGCTCCAGGATTTGGTTGAGATCAAGTGACTTGGAGTTTTCAAGCACTTGCCTGTCTTTATAAACGACCTGCAACTTGATGCTGTCGCCTAAGGACAATTGAAGTGTGTCTTGGAAATCAGGGCCTTGTGCGAGCAAGGGCGCTGAAGCCATGCAGCCTAGCAGGCATGCGATGTAAGTGGATTTGATCGTTTTCATGTGTCGATGATGTTTGGTCTGTTTTATTCTTCGTCGTTTGTTTTTACTGTTCCGGCAATCAGCATCTGACCGGTGGCCTTGATGTCCTTGAGACTGACATCTTCGCCTTTTTTCAGTGCCTTAAGTTGTTTAAAAAGCGTCTTCAGGGGCTTTTCTTTGGGCGCTACCTGATTAGTCACTTCCTGAGGGAGGTCTGCTAATGCAAGTGTTACTTTAATACCTTCTTCGATAGGCTGAGGAGGGAGCATGGTTGGGAGGGTATCACGCTTTGTCATAGCCATTTGCACATTCTCAATGGCTTTAGGTTCCTGGACAGGTGTCACCTGAACATTTTGATCCTTCTTAGCCGGCGCAGCTGCAAGCAACGCTTTGTGTTGATGAATCGGCTTCACAGGTTTTTGCACTTTTACCGGGTTTGATCTTTGATCCGGCTTAGCAACTTCGGTGCTGCGGGGAGCATTCTGGCTGTCTTCAGGCTTTTCGACTGTCTGAACAGGTGCTTCAGAAATGGTATCGGCGGCTTCTGTACTTACCAAATGAGTGTTTTGTTCCGGTTGTTGAATAAGCAAGGCCCAGATGCCAAAAGCCACGAACAAACTAGCGGCTATGGCCATAGACCAATTTCTCCAAAGCACACCTGCTTTTCGCTGCTGAAGTTTTTCTTCGAGCCTGTTCCATGCCTCAGGGCTTGGGTCAGCCTCATGGTTGTTGAGTTTATTCCTAAACAACTGATCTAAATCTTCGCTACTCATGATTTCTACTTTTTGAGGGTTTCGCTTCTAATCTTAATAATGCTTGTTGCAAGAGTGTCCGGGCTCTGCTGAGCTGTGATTTTGAGGTGCCTTCACCTATTTCGAGCATCTCAGCAATTTCCTTGTGCTGGTAACCTTCGATGGCATATAGGTTGAAAACGGTGCGGTAGCCGATGGGCAAGTCTTCGATCAGTTTCATGAGCTCATCTGCATGTAAGCCTGAGGCGAGTGAGTCGTAGGAGAGTTCTCCTTCCAGCTCTGCCTGATCCAGTTCCACATGCATCGTTTTCTTTTTTCTGATCATACTCAAGGACTCATTGACCATAATTCGTTTCATCCAGCCTTCAAAACTTCCGGTTCCTTCGAAGTTTCTGATGTGATCGTAGACTTTCATAAATCCATTGATCATGGCATCTTCTGCTTCGAAAGGGTCACTCAGATATCTTTTACAAATGGCAAACATTCTTCTGTTAAACTGTTGGTATAACAATCGCTGGGCCTTTGGGTCGGCTTTTTGGCAGCCTTTAATAAGCTGCTCAAGGCTTTCTGACTTTTGAATGATAAGGCTCATGCGAGTAGTTACATCATCAAGATGCGAGTTGGGCTGGAGCGGTTGCGTGATGAATTAAAAAATATATAAATCGCTGGATATCAATATGTTTTTCTAAGCATTAAAATTAATTCCCTGCCTACATTGTTGTCTTTTGTAAATTAGCTCATGGAGTTTCTTTTGCTTTTTGTCCTCCCGTTGGGGTTATACCTCCTGTACCTTACCTGTTTTGCGGATCTCAGGACAAGCTTTGAAAAAGCATCAGACCAGCATGGAAAGGTAGTTAAATCCATCCAAAAGGGTGAAGGGGCTGTTGCACTGACTTATTTTCAGGATTTGTTAAGTCGGGGCAAAGCACCCAAAGGCTTCGTGTATTACCAATTGGGTTGTGCGCATTTGAATGAGGGAAATAGCCATCAGGCGTTGTATTGTTTTCAACAGGCTGTACGTTTTGATGGGAGCATTGCATTGGCCTACAAGAAATCAGCAGATTTGCTTTTCGCTCAGGGAGCCTGGGAAGAAACACTTACAGAGCTGAACCGGGCACTCTTCTATTTAAGGACAGATGCCAACTGCCACTATTTGAAAGCAAAGTGTCTACTGGAATTGAAACAAAGAAAGCAGGCTAGAGAAAGTTTGCTTGAGGCTGCAAGATGTGGCTCTGAGGATGCTAATTTTCTTTTGCAGAATTCCATGTTGTTCAAAGGCTGGGCCAGCCAAATGATGGAATAAAAAAAGCCGGAATTGCTCCCGGCTTTTATCTTTTTTACTTTTTCTTTCGTATGGTTGCTATTCCCCGGTCGTCGATATTGAGCTCCCTGGCAGCACCACTGTATTCGATTTCGGCTACGCCGCTGGCATCTAAGGAAAGGCTCTGTTCGGCATTCACTTTGGCCTGAGTAGCACCATCGGCATCAACAGTTACTGACTGACAGGAGTAGTTCTCAGCATCCAGTTTTGAATTTCCATTCAGATTGGCCTTCAAAGAAGTACCGGATCCGGACAGTGTTGCTTCAGATGCACCATTGAGATCGATTTCCAGAGAGGTAGGGTTTCCTTCCAATTCCAGTCTGGAAAGCCCGTCAAGCTCGATCTGCAAATTAGCATTCGCAAACCCATAAACTTGAGCGACAGACATGCCCGAAATCTCCAGTTTCTCAAGGGCATTGGTTACCACCAAGACCTCTGTCTCTTCTTCAAAGTTGGTCCATTTCCAGGATTTCTGGTAGTCAAGCACCAGTCGGCCGTCTACAATCCGGGTTTCCAGGTATTCCAGTTGATCCTGATTAGCAAATACTTTCACAGATGGCTTGTCACCTTCTTTTACCGTCAATTTGAAATGACCACCAACTTCAATCTCACGGACGATGTCGTTCAAGGACACCAAAGCCTCGTCTTCATCATCCCAGCTCATGCCACCGCTCTTGCCTTCATTGCAGTTGCTGCAGATCAATTGACCTGTGCTATCAAAATACCAAAGAGAAGAGGCCTCCAGCGCACTGTATCCATAGCCGTTTTTGAAAAGCAAGTTTCCAATTTGGTCGTCCATGTTTTCATCGAGGCGAAAGGTCCTGTAGTAAGGGATGTACAACTTTACTTTAGGATGCTGCCCTCGGTAAATGGCTCCCGGCTGTAGCTTGAACTCTTCAGGAAACTCCAGGAGGCTATCTTTCAGACTGATCTCGTAGATCACCTGGCTGGCATATTCCCTTGCAGACTGGTTGTTTTTACCTCTACTCAGATAGGTCAGTTGCATACTATACTCCTTGTCAGCCACAGGTTGTAGTTGTACCGGAACTTCCCAGGGGATGCTTTTACCCGATTCGTCGAAAGAGATCGATTTGATGTACAAGGTTTTAGCAGAGTCCAGTTGTAGCTCTCGTTTAACTTCAACCTGAGATTGAACCCTGAGGTCTTGTACGACAGGAATTAAAGTGAAAACCGTTACAAACAGCCCAATCACCCAGATGCCAAACAGAGACCAGCGGGCGCCTGCCGGTAAAATGGCTTTACCGGCTATCAAACGAATACCCAGTAGAGCGATGCTTAAACAAGGGATCAACAACAAGATAAAGGAAGAAATGATCAGGGTTTCACCCAGGCTGTTAACGATCAAATCAATCGAAACAGGTAACTCAACGCTATCCTCAAGTCCGGCTAATCCAAATAAACCTGCAACACTCGCCAGAAAACCAATGAATAATGCAGCACCTATAGCAAACAAAACTGCACCCACGCCAAATCGGATAAACATCACAATAAAACTGAAAATGGGGCTCAAGGCAGTGCTACCCTTCGAAAATAGGGTGGAGATAAGCCTGAAAGGGAAAAGGATGATCTTGGTCAAGGTATTTTCCTCTTTCTGAGGGTCTTGCAAATTGGTTTTTACCGACTGCTCGATACTGTTCAAGGTGACCGGCTCTCCCTGCATCAGCAGTTTATCAGCTCTGGTTTTGGCCATTGGAGTTATAAACCAGAAGATCAGGTAAATGAGCAGACCTGAGCCGCCAAAGAAGAACAATACGATAAACAAAATCCGAATGGCGGTCACATCGGCATTGAAGTACTTGGCAAGTCCCCCGCAAACTCCTGCCAGAGTCTTATCATCCGGATCACGAAAAAGCTTTCTGACATTTTGCTCCGTCAGGCTGCTCGATGACGGCAAAGTTGCCCACAACACCACATAGACGATCAGTAACACCCCTGGTATAGGAGGGAAAAAGGCAAAACCAAAGAAGAAGGCTAAATACAGCAATCTGATCCAGAGAGGGTCAGCTTTCAAATAATGAGCGATCCCGGCCAATACTCCTCCGATAAGTTTTCGTGAAGTGTCTCGTTGAAGTTTCTCCGCCGAAGCCTTTTCAGGGTTGATTTTTTCCTGTGTTGCACTTTCTTCAACAGGAGTTTCTTCTTCTTCCTCCCGCTTGAAATCATCAACTGTGCCCATGGTGAGAATGACTTTTTCTACCATAGCCAAAGTCACAATAGGCTGTTCCTTGCTGTTCTTCTCGGTGAGCAGCTCAGCTATTCTGTGCTCTACATCCTGAATGATTTCACGGCTGTCTTCAAATTTTTTGAAGTAGTTTTCTATTCCGTTCAGGTAGTTTTTAAGTTTTTCGTAAGCGTCCTCTTCGACATGAAACAGCAGTCCGCCTATATTGATACTAATGGTACGTTTCATTTTTTTGAGATTATGGTATTGGTTGAGCTGAGCAAATCATTCCAGGTTTTGTTAAGGGATTCCAGAAAGGATCTTCCTTTTTCAGTGAGTAAATAATACTTGCGTGGCGGACCTGATGCTGATTCGATCCATTTGTAGTCCAATAGTTCAGCTTTCCTTAGCCGGTTTAGCAAAGGGTAAAGGGTTCCCTCCACTACCGCTATTCGGGCAGAGGTAAGTTCTTCAATGAGGTCTGAGGTGTACACTTCTCCACGGGAGATGATATGCAACACACAAAACTCCAGAATACCCTTACGCATTTGCACTTCTGTGTTTTCTACGTTCATGGCAATTTGTTTTGACAAAGGTATACACATAGTACTATGTAATACAAGCTACATTGCAAAAATATGTACCATGTTTACTCGAGTGGTTAATTTTGTACATCGTTGGCAGTAGAATAGGGGGTAGGATTAGGAAAAAAAGCCATGACTGCCTACCTTCGATGCAATCTTTCGTATCGGGTTTCGTTCAAAGAGCAAAATCTCCACATGTTTTTTCGTTCTTCTTTTGCCAGCTTCTTTTTGGTTTGCGCCTCACTTCAGGCCATCGCCCAAGTGACGGCTCCTAAGTACAGTAATGATTTCCTGGCGATAGGTGTAGGAGCCAGGGCACTAGGCATGGGCAATACCCAAACAGCCATTACAGATGATGTGACTTCTGCCTATTGGAATCCGGCAGGTCTGAACAAAATCAAATCGAAGTACGATGCCTCTGTTATGAGAGCCAGTTATTTCGCAGGAATAGCCAACTATGACTATGCCGGCCTGGCGTATCGGATTGACACCTCTTCCGTATTAGCTGCGAGTATGATCCGCTTTTCGGTTGATGACATTCCCGATACCCGTTTTCTATATGATGCCAACGGGCAGTTGAACTACAACCGAATCCGTTTCTTTTCTGCTGCTGACTATGCCTTTGCGCTCAGCTACGCCCGAAAAAACATACTGATACCAGGTCTTGATCTGGGTGCCAACGTGAAAGTGATCTACCGCAGGGTAGGGGACTTTGCCAACGCATGGGGATTTGGCCTTGATGTGGGTGCTCAGTACAAATGGAAGGGAATCAAGCTTGGGCTAATGGCCCGAGATGTCACCGGAACGTTCAACGCATGGACAGTTAATTCTGAGTCCCTCAGAGAAGTATTTGCCCAAACTGGAAATACCCTACCCAGCAATTCAGTGGAAGTGACCTTGCCCAGAACCATTTTAGGCATGGCCTATCGGTTTGTGGTGAAAAAGAAAATAGGTATCACACCCGCTTTGGATTGGGAACTTACTTTTGATGGAAAACGAAATACGTTGATCAAATCAAATCTGATTTCCGCAGACCCTAGAGGAGGAATCGAAGCCGATTACAACAACCTGGTGTATGTGCGCTTTGGCGTGAACAACCTGCAACAATTCACTGACTTTGACCAAAGCAAGCGATTTAGGGCCCAAACCAATTTTGGACTGGGCTTACGCCTCAAGCATCAGGACAAAGTGACCGCACAAATTGATTACGCCCTGACCAATATTGGCGACTTAAGTGGATCGCTTTACTCCAACATATTCTCGCTGCGACTCGGCTTCGTGCTGTAGGCAGTGTTTCTTTGGCTTTTATAGGCAGCTATACAAGGTCTTTGGGCTTGGCCTTTGCCTTTTTTTCAGTGCTCAAGCTATTGCTCAACCCTATGGTAACGAGTGGATTGACTATTCAAGAACCTATTTTAAAATAAGGGTTACGGAGAATGGTTTCTACAGAATTGATTTCAACCAGTTAAGTCAGGCATTGGCTCAGTCGGGCCTTTCCATCAGCCAGATCCCAAGGCGAAGCTACCAAATCCACTACAGGGGGAAAGAGCAAGCCATCTATGTTCCCGGACAGGCCTCTTTACCTCTTACCACCACTGATTTCATTGAATTTTATGGCAAGCGTAACGATGCAGCACAGGATAGTCTGTTGTATTATCGACCGGAGGCTCTGGTCAATCCGTTTTATGCCATTCATAGTGATACTTCGGCCTATTTCTTAAGTGTCAATCCCAATCCATTGGCAATCGGAAAGCGGGTAGGTAACCCGGCGCTTAACTCCAATTTCTTGGCCCCTGTGAAATCCATTGTCAGGGAAGAACGAATTCGACTGTTTGTTGATCAGAATGTACGGGGAGCTCAGTATCCTTTTCTGGGTGGTTCCATAAAGCCCCGAAGGTCACTCTGGGAAATGTCTGAAGGATGGTACGGAGAAGCTATTGTGTTTAATGGTGCTACCGGATTATTCTCTTTTGATAGTGTCATAGGCTATAGCCCATTGCTCGCTTCAGTGGTTCCTCAGCTTGAAGTGGCTTTGGTTGGAGAATCAGGATCCATTACTTATGGTTTTGATATACTGGTAGGACCTAGCAGCAATCCGGCAGACTTGAGAGTAGCCGGAAGTGGTTCCATCACATCCTATGATAAGCGTGTGCTAAATCTGAGCTTACTACCAACCGATGTTTCAGCTAATGGAAGATTATTTGTCAGAGTTCAGAATAAAACACCCGGTTCTTCCATGCGGCTTTCTTGGTGCAGATTGAATTATCCGGCTGCAACTGGGGCCATGCCATTGACTGACCGTTGGATAGTATTGGAGCCTGAAAACAGTTCTCCATTTGAGAGCCAGTTGGTGTTGACTACTTTTCCATCACAACCTTTACTTTTTGAGGAAATAAATCCGGATAGCCTGGTGATTAGAGCGGTAAGCGTCGCTGCCGGACAGTTGAGAGTTGTGTTACCTCAAAACACCTTTGGTAAAAAACTATGGCTCAGGAATGCCAACCAGTTCAAGCCAGTTACTTCCCTTCAGCCCATCCGTTTTCGGAATTTAAGCCTACTCAGCCCGGATTTTCTGATTTTCAGTCATCCCCTGTACCGACTTCAGGCAGGGGGATTTGTAGACCCTGTGGCAGCTTATGCATCGTATAGAGCTAGTACTGCAGGAGGGGGCTTTGATACCCTATGCTTACATTTTTCAGAAGTTCAGGATGCCTTTGCCTTCGGGGAATACAATCCCGTAGCCATCATGAAAGCCTTAAAATACCTGCACCGTAACGGAGGAATGCGGTACGTTTTGATCATAGGTAAAGGCTACGGCCTGATTCCAAGATCCGACACCTTTGCATTGGCACGTAATTATATACCCGCTGTTGGTTTGCCGGGGAGTGATCAGATCTATGGCTTTAACCTTTCCGGCCAAAACCTTGACAGCATGGAAATTGCCATCGGGCGATTGGCGGCCATTAACGCTCAGGAAGTGGTAAATTACCTTCAGAAAGTCATCGAGCATGAGAGCAGAAACCCTTTACAAGCCTGGCACAAAAACCTTCTCCACCTTTCTGGAGGTAACAATCTGAGTGAAATTGAGGCCTTCAGCCAGTTTATGAAGGCCTATGAGCAAAAGGCAATTGATACGTTATTGGGAGCAAGAGTCAGGTCAAGAACCAAACAATCCACTCTCAATGTAGAATTCATCAACATCGCTGAACAGATCAACGCTGGTCAGCTAATGGTGAACATTTTCGCACATTCCAGTATCAGCTTTATTGATATTGATGTCGGAAATGTGAATGACCCGATCAATGGGTATGCAAACACAGGCAGATACCCTTTCTTTTTGATTTCAGGTTGTAATTCAGGTGGCATTTTTGGGGGCCAGAGGTCTTGGGGAGAGCCTTGGGTCATGACAGCAAATAAAGGGGCCATCGCTTTTCTGGCACATTCTGACCTGGGTTATTCCTTCAGTTCCGATCAATACAACCGTATTTTCTATGACAGTGCCTTTCGCTCGAACCGCTTGTTTGGTGCGGCCATTGGAGATCTTGTCTTGGCTGCAGGCAACAGAATTTTGCAATTCACAGACCCTGCAACCATCGAAAGTGGAGCTTATGTCTATTACCGGGCACATGCAGAACAAACCACACTTCAAGGTGATCCGGCTGTTCGGTTATTTCCACTCACCAGGCCAGATTATGCCTTTTCAGGCTCAGGACCGGAGTTAAGCACCTTTGATGGCAGCAGAGCGAACGCCGGGAAAGACAGTCTTTTGTTGCTTATACCGGTTCGTAACTGGGGAAAAGCGCCTTCCGACTCACTGGAATTGGAGGTTGAGAGGAAACTACAGGGACAATCCTTAGCTGAAGTAATCAGATTCAAAACAGCCCGAATTCTCAGAGAAGACACTTTGAAGGTAACGATCCGACAGCTAAAGAATGTTTGGGCTGGTTTGAACCAGTTCACCATTCGACTTGATCCGGATAACCTTATCCAGGAAAGCAATGAAACTAACAATCTTGCTAATCTGAACATTGCGTTGCCTGCTGGGGGAGCTTTGGCAGTTCAGCCTTCTGAATTTTCATTCAGTGGAAGCAAAGTTGCTAGTCTTGTGGCTGTTTCAGGTTCGGGATTGGAGCAGGCAGAAGATTTTTACTTTGAATGGGACACCGTTCCGTCCTTTCAAAGCCTGGCCAAACGAGACACGTTGATCATGGCTAAAACTTTGGCCAACTGGGATATTGATTTGACCAATTACAGTTTAAATCTTGATACCCTTCTTGTTTTTTGGAGGGTTCAGCTAAGGAATACAACCCAGGGAGTGGATACCTCTTTTTCCCAAAGCAGTTTTGCTTATATGGCGGGCAATCAACAGGGATGGAGCCAAAGAGGACTGGGTCAGCTTTCCAAAAATGGATTTAATAACCTGAGTCGAAATCCTTTAACTGGCAGCATTGATTTCGCCAGCGTTCAAACCGAGATTTCTTTGAGAGTGGCCGGAGGAGGCTTGCCTTCGAACCTGGACTCGATCCTTGTTAAGGTGAATCAGGATTTAATTATCCCATCCCTTGTTGCTCCGGATGGGCCCTGCAGCCCCAATAGTCTACTTTTTATTGCCTTCAATAAAAACAATGCTTTGCCTTATCAAGCGTTTAATCTTGGCCCTGTTCCATGCGGAAAGCCACCCGGTCTGGCTGTTGATGTTACCCTGAACGAGGCCAATAACAGCTCAAAAATCCAGGATTTTCTGGATGAGTTACAGCCCGGAGACCCTGTCTTCATCCTGTCGTATGGCTCGTTCAATTACCCGGCGTTGAACAGCAATGCCAGAAATGCCCTTGCCGGTATTGGATTGGCTTTTCAGGCACCTGACTCCTGGCAGACCGGCTGGCCGGTTCTCATTCAAAGCAGCAAAGGAGCATTATCAGGCCCGGCCCAAATTTTTCTGCCCGATACTACTTCTGCAATTGCACCGGTTAACCAGATGATCGACCTGCAATTGACCTTGATCGGTAAAAGAGAACAAGGATACATGACAAGTCCCTGGATTGGTCCTTCCATTCTATGGGTTTCACTCAGCCACGAGACGTTTCTTCAAAGCAGCGATGAGCTGAAGGTAGAAGTAGAAGCACAGGATACTTCCGGTGTTGTTCATGTACTCATCCCTGAAGCGAACAGCCCTGAGAGTTTGTCAGTAATATCCAGCCAGCAATACCCCCGACTTCGGCTAAAGTGGAACATACGGGACAGCCTGCTGCTAACGGCCCCTTTGCACCGGCAATGGCTCATTAGCCACACCTTACCGCCTGATGGCTTGGCATTTCTTCAATCTACAGCCGCTGAAAAGCTACCCGAAGGCAAAACTTACCTGATGAAGATTGGATTCAAGAACATTTCTGCAAGTCCGTTTGTCGATAGTCTACTTTTGGTGAAATACATCTGGAGGAACAGTTCCCGGGGAGAACTAGTATCCTGGGATAGCCTCACTGCTCCTGAGCCGGGTAATACACTAAACATTGAAAGACATTGGCCCACAAGGGGATTTACAGGTGAAAACAACCTTGAGATTCAAGTCAACCCGCAAATCCAGCCTGAACTGGACTATGCCAACAACATTCAAAACATTAAGGTACAAGTAGATGTCGATCAAAGACATCCTTTGCTGGATGTGCTTGCCGACGGCAAAAAACTGCTTCAGGGGGATCTGGTGTCTCCTAAAGTGGAGTTTTTAATCGATGTTCAGGATGATAACCCCTTCCTGCCCTTGACAGATACCGGCTCGGTTGAACTGTTGCACAAACGACCTTGCCCTTCCTGCGGTTTTCAGCTGGTCAATTATCAGCCGGGAATACTCGAGGCAAGACCCGCTGGCTCAACACAACGGATGCAGGTAGCTTACAAACCGAGCAAATTGGAGGATGGGCTTCATACATTGGCGATCCAGGCAAAAGATGCCAGTGGAAACCCATCTGGCACAGTGCCTTACAGCATCTCATTTGAAGTGCAGAATGAAACGAGCATCACCCATTTTTTCCCTTATCCCAATCCTTTTTCGGATGCCTGCCGATTTGTTTTTACCCTTACCGGTTCAGAAGTGCCCGACCAGTTTATGATTCGGGTGATGACCGTGAGTGGAAGAATTGTCAAAGAAATTTCACTGGCCGAGTTTGGGCCTATTCGCCTGGGCCACAACCAAAGTCAGTTTGTGTGGAATGGTATGGATGAGTACGGAGACCGATTGGCAAACGGGGTTTACTTGTATAAAGTGTTTGCTAAGATCAATGGTCAGGAAATCAAACACCGTTCCTCAGCAGCTGACCAGGGCTTCAACAAGGGCTGGGGGAAAATGTACATCCTCCGCTAAGGATTTTTCTTCCTTCGAAAATGCTGAAAATTAAGATCGTAGGCATTTTTCTCATCTGCCGGATGGAAGCTTTCTGAATGCAATTCCCATTCCCCCGGCTCAAATTCAGGAAAGTAAGTATCTCCCTCAAGACTGGCGTTTATTTGCGTGATGAGCAATTCATCTGCCATAGCGATGGTCTGCCGATAGATGGAACCGCCACCCACCACAAAAAACCGCTCCGGAGCTCTCCTTTCGATCTCCTTTATAGCTTCGTCAAGGGAAGGAAACAGGCGGATATCTTCTCTTGGTGACAGACTACCAGAGATCACCCAGGTTTCCCGTCCGGGTAGCACTTTGCCGATGGACAAAAAGGTCTGCTTGCCCATCAGCAGGATATGACCCAGCGTTTGTTTTTTGAACCAGGCCAAATCAGCCGGTAAGTGCCAGGGCATGGTGTTCCCTTTGCCAATCAGGCGATCAGGGGTCATTGCCACAATCAGGCACATGAGGGGTTTTTTCATGTTCTTAATTCAGTTTTGGATTACCTCTCAACCATTCCGCAGCCGTCATTTTT
Source organism: Cytophagaceae bacterium (assembly GCA_027488815.1). Taxonomy (GTDB): domain Bacteria; phylum Bacteroidota; class Bacteroidia; order Cytophagales; family JAIYAX01; genus JAIYAX01. Next base: position 110,281 of record JAIYAX010000007.1, read on the forward strand.
CTTTTTCCTTCCGGCTGTAAGCTGAGTATTTCCAACCATCCGTCCCCAGTAGAGGCAGCCAGCTTTCCTTTCTCAAATTCAAGCCAGGTACTGGCAGGTGCCTTTTGATTCAAGGACAGAAGGGAAGATTGAAAAAGCTTAAACACTTTGCCCTCACGTAAGCAATAAGCTGCCGGTATTGGAGATAATCCCCTGATTTGGTTGTGGATTTGGACAGAGGACTTACCCCAGTCAATCAGGCAATGCTCTTTGAATAGTTTGGGCGCAAGGGGCAAATTTGCCTGCATTTGTTGCGGACTGATTTGCCAGTGTTCTTGCTCGATGGCTTCAACCGTTCTGACAACCAAATCAGCTCCTTTCTTCATTAATCGTTCGTAAAGGCTTCCCAGATTATCCTCCGGAAAAATTGGTTCTTTTTCCTGAAAGAAAAGGTCTCCCGTGTCAATTTCGTGCTTGAGAAAAAAGGTAGTAAGGCCGGTTTCGTTTTCACCGTTCATAAGGGCCCAGTTGATCGGTGCTGCACCCCGGTACTTGGGCAACAGGGAGGCATGCAGATTAAACGTGCCCAATCTAGGCATCTTCCAAACAGCTTCAGGCAGCATCCTAAAGGCGACCACAATACCTAAATCGGCTTTAAAAGCAGCCAAGTCATTTAGAAATCCCTGATCCTTGAGGTTTTGAGGTTGAAGCAAAGGGATTTGGTGATGAAGGGCACACTCTTTCACAGGGCTGCCCTGAATTAGTTGTCCCCTGCCTGTGGGCTTGTCAGGTGCGGTAATGACCACAACCACCTGTTTTCCGGCTTTCAGCAAAGCTTCCAGCGTTGCCACAGCAAACTCAGGTGTTCCCATAAAGACGATTTTCAAGGGTTCAACTGCCATTCAACGAGGGTAAATAAGGTACCTTTTCTGTTTTTCTTTAAAAGCGGCAAGATCCTTTTGCCAGGTGTTATAAATTTCCGTTTCCGTTAGGCCCATCTTTATTCCCTTCGACAATTGATCGGTACCTGCCAGTCGATTAAAAAAGGAATTGAAAAACCTGGATGGGTCGGGGTAGTTGGCATACGCCAAGAGTAGGGCTTGCAGGTCAACGCCTTTTGCAGGAGGGCTTGTAAACCGAACCCCACGGCATTTTTGCCCAACAAAAGGTGGCTTAGGTGCTGAGGGCATGGACACAGGCATCAAACGAATGGGCACTGCCCCTTCCAGTTTTTCCCAGGCTTGGAAAACGCCTTCGTAGGCCAAAGAATCCGGCAGCAACAGCACTTCAAAAGGGTAGGGGGTTCCCCGGCCCATACTCACCGGAGTTCCTTCAAAAAGGCATAAGGAAGGGTACCAGAGGATGGATCTATCTGTTTTGAGGTTGGGGGATGGAGCAACAGGTAGTGAATACTGATCCCTGCCAGTGTAATTTTTCATGCTGATGACCTTAAGCTGAGGTGCAGTGCTGATGCCCAGCCAGCCTTCCTGAACGATCATTTGCGAAAGTTCACCAAAGGTCATCCCATGCAGAATTGGGATAGGGTGCATGCCCACAAAAGAGGTAAAGGCAGAGTCAAGCACAGGGCCATCAACAAGGCCGATCATGGGATTAGGGCGGTCAAGCACCCAGATGGGAATTTGCTTGAGGCCGGCGGCTTTGAGTGCAAAATGAAGTGTAGATAAATAGGTGTAAAATCGGGCACCAACATCCTGCATGTCAAATAAAATCAAATCAATATCCTTCAAGGCCTGCGTGTCCAGGGATTTGTTTTGACCATAAAGGGAAATGATGGGGATGCCTGTGGCTGTGTCAATGCTATTGCCTACTTTTTCACCTGCTCCTGCTTGTCCGTAAAGCCCGTGCTCTGGAGAAAAAATAAGTTTGACCAATACACCTCTTTTTTGAAGGTACAAAGGCAGGAGAGTATCTGAAACTCGGGAAGTATGGTTGATCACCAGGGCAATCTTTCGGTTTTTTAGCACTCCCAAGTGCTCCTCCAGTTGCTCTGCCCCTGTGAGGATAGCTGCTTCCGGCCTGGTGCACAGGCAGAAGGCAAAAGCAAAAAGAAACCAAAACAAAATGCGCATGCAGTCCTTAAGCAATATCTTTGGTCAAAATTACATTCCTCTTTGGATTTAAGCCGATTTATTGCCGCCAGACTTCGTTCCCAGAGTCAGAAGGGCTTTTCCGCAGCCGTTTACCGGGTGGCCGTTTGGAGCGTGGGGATAGGACTTGGCATGATGGTGTTGTCGGTCTGCGTACTCGATGGCTTTAAGCAGAACATCAAGCTCAAGCTCTTTTCACTAAGTGCACATATGGTGGTCACCCGATATGACAGGAACAATTCCTTTGATGACCTGCCGATCACCCGAAACAATGAACTGTTCAAAGGAAGGAAGGGCATTTCCAATCTCCAGTCAATGGAACCCTTTGCCAGAAAAAGTGCTTTGCTTAAATCCAGTGAAGAAATCACTGGGGTCTTGTTTAAAGGGATCGATCTTGGCAGCAGTTCTTCCAAACGATTGCAGCCTTATCTGAAAACAGGTGTTATGCCCGGCATTCGCAGCCAGGATAGCCTACCCTCTCTGGATGTTTTGCTTTCTGAGTTTATCGCTTCCAAGCTGAATGCCAACGAAGGTGATAGCATCTTGTTGTTTTTTGTGCAAGACCCTCCTCGTATCCGAAAGGTTTGTGTCAAAGGCATTTACCAAACAAATCTTGAAGAAATAGATGAGGTGCTGATCATCGGGGACCTCAGGCTGGTGCAACAGGTGAATGGCTGGAATTCAGGTCAGATCGGAGGCTATGAATTGATCCTGAACGATTTTAATCAACTTGACGAGACAGCGCAGGAAGTCTTTGATCTGATGGATTATAACCTGCAGATCGAGAAAGTGACTGACTTGTACATTCAGCTATTTGACTGGCTGCTGCTGTTGAATAACAATGTGATTATTTTCATAGTGCTTATCACCACTGTTGCGGTTTTCAATGTAGGTTCTTCCTTGCTGGTGATGGTCATGGAACGGACCCACATGATCGGAACGCTCAAAAGTATGGGGGCCAATGACAAGCAGATCGGGAAGATTTTTTACTGGAACGGTTTACGGATTTTATTGATCGGAATGCTCTTTGGAAATCTCGTATCGCTTTCACTCTGTGCCATTCAGAAGCAATTCAGCATCATTCCTCTGGACATTGAAAACTACTACATGGCCACCGTGCCGATCAGCTATGACTGGGTATCCATTGCGGCTTTGAATGTGCTCATGGCATTAGTGATCATTTTGGTGCTTTTAGTTCCTACCTATTTCGTTGCCAAGATAAAGCCTATACTAGCCATACGCTTCAACTAAAAAGCGTACTCAATCAGTCCAAAATGTCTGATGCTTATGATCAGGCTAATCTGATGGGCTAATTGAACCAGACCCATCCAGGCCAAAAACAACTGCTTATTGTCACGCCTGTATAATTTTAACGAGAGATGATAGCTGCTCAAGAGGATAATGAAATAACGTGTTCCGTTTAAACAAGCAAACAATATTCCCTCTTTCAAGTCAAAAACAAGCAGACAGGCCAAGCCAAGAACCAAAGCGTATCCCAACGAACGTAAAAACAATCCCCCAAAAGACTTTCGTGAATGCAATTTGGCCTGATAACCAGGCCAAACATACTCTGCTAGCATATGGGCTGATAAAAGAAGTATAAGTATAGAAGGCTGAAAATAGGTCAAGACCGGGTTGGTTAAGTCAATCGTTTACTTTAAATCCTGAATGTGAACTTGAAATGAAAAATAAATCCTTACCGATTATATAAAACCAAAGCACATTACTCATTTAATTTTCTATTTTGCAACTGTTAAGACCAAATTTAAAATTCTCTGATTAAAGAAGCTCTATGCCTCAATACAGTGAATTGTCCGAAAGATACGAGAGGAGGAAGTTTTTAATTACTTTCTTGGTCGCAGCCTTTACACTGACCGGTGTCGTAATAGAAGGTTTTAACATGTATTATGAATACAGTAAGTCCGGTTTTTGGGCTCAGATTTTCCTTTTTGCCATATCTCTTTATTCCGTAGTTACCATTTTGATTGACAGTAAAACTAAGGAAACGGCATTCCTCATCCTGTCGTATGCGATGTTCTTGAATATACTATTCATCTGGCTGATAGGAGATGTTTTCAATGGTGAAACGGATGATTTCAAATCGCAATTGATCCAAAGGGATGCTTTTTTCCTGCTCATGTTTTGTTTTTTGAGTAGCATCTTTTTAAGCCGAAAACATTTTATCGCTCAGGCTATCCTGCTCATTTTATTTATCAGCTCTCAAGTTCTGTTAAGTACAAGTGAGTTTTTTCAAAAGTCGGGGCTGCTGATCATTGTCACCTTGCTGGGCGCACTGATCATGATGTACTACTTCAGCAACATCATTTCAGAATTGCTGGAAGGGTTTAGAAACTCCGTGCGTATGAGTTCTGAGGTGATGCAAATGGAGCAAAAAAAGAAATCTGTTCTGATCAGATACAATCAGTCAGTTCTTCAGTTGTCCAGAGAAGATGTGCTTTACCAGCGTGGTATTGATTATGTTTTTCAAACGGTTTCAGAACAGGCACAAAAAGAAATGGGGCTCAGCATGGTCAGCATATGGCTGATCAATGAAGACCGCTCCGGTATGAACCGGCATTTCGTATTGGATGAAGGAAAAGCGGATAAAGATTTATTGAATTTAAGCAAATCAGGACATGAAGCCTATTTTGATGCCCTGGAGTCGGAAAGCGTTATCGTTGCCTCCGATGCCCGCAAGCACCCTTACACCAGCGTTTTCACAGAAGACTATTTTAAAGCCTTTGATATCTATTCATTACTGGATAGTCCCATCATGATCGATGGCCAATTGATTGGAGTGATTTGTTGTGAGCAAAAGTATCAGGTTCGGGAGTGGACGGAGGAAGACATTCTGTACGTTCGTATTCTGTCAGAGTTTTGTGCTATCGGGTTTAAAAATGAGCAAATCAAAAGCCTGCTCGAAGCCTTGGGTCAAAAGCGAAAAGAGCTTGAAGTGAAGAACATGGAAATTTTGGCCATCAATGAGGATTTACAAAGTTTAAACGACCACCTCAGTGCCAACAATGGCTCATTGGAAGCGATGGTAAAAATGCGTACCAAGGTGCTGGAGCAGCAAAATGAGCAACTGATGGAATATGCCTTCATCAATTCACATCTGTTGAGAGCTCCACTTGCCCGAATCATGGGCCTGTCCAATCTCATCATCCGGGATGTGGTTTACTCTGAGCAAGACAAACAATTGATCATGGCCCTTCAGCAAAGTTCGAATGAACTGGATGCTATCATTAAGAGGATCAGCGAAGTGCTTTACGATGGGCACTCTTTCAGCAGGGAAGATATTCAGGGTATCATCGACCGCAACCTCAATAAGCAAAAGGTTTAATTAGATCCATCAGCCTAATAAGCTATTTACGCTGGTTTTACGGTTTGCTAATGTGTTATCATAAGACATTTGGCCGTAATTAAGGGTTCAGAGTTTTGTCCCTAACGGGACAAAGTGTTCACTCTTGATCAGGTTTTACCGATATTGAAGCCCTAGCGGGCTCTTAAAAACTAAATTCTAAATAGAATTATCAATGCTCCTGCCCGAGCATTTTGATTGATTCCTTGTGCCTTTAGGCACAGCATAACGTTTAGAAAGAGAATATAGCAGTTTGGTATTGTCCTGTAGGGATAAAATGTACGCACTTGATCCGGTTTTACCGGTGTTGAAGCCCTACCGGTCTTTTCAAAACTAAATTCTAAATGGAATTATCAATGCTCCTGCCTGAGCATTTTGATTAATAGAATGTGCCTTTAGGCACAGCATATCGTTTAGAAAGAGAATGTAGCAGTTTGGTTTTGTCCGTAGGGACAAAATGTACGCTCTTGATCCGGTTTTACCGATGTTGAAGCCCTAGATAGCTTTTTAACACTGTAGCCCGATATTTATAAATGATTGCATGTGCCTTTAGGCACAGCATATCGTTTAGAAAGAGAATGTAGCAGTTTGGTCTTGTCCCGTAGGGACAAAATAGTACATGATTTGCCTTTTTCTGATGAATTATACCTTCTTTATACCTACCTCCTCGCCGGGATAGATGAACAAAAATGCTTAGGCAACTGCGGGCTGGTACCTTCTGAACAAGGAGTCAATCTTCATTTGCAATACCCCAAGCATTGCCTCCCTGAAAATCCCCTTGGTCATTTTGGACTGACCTCTGGTGCGGTCTGTAAAGATGATGGGTACCTCTGCCAGTTTAAAGCCATGTCTCCAGGCCAGAAATTTCATCTCAATCTGAAAGGCGTACCCTATAAAACGGATTTTCTCCAGATCAATTGTTTTTAACACACTGCTTCTGTAGCATTTGAAGCCTGCTGTCGTATCGCTGATGGGCATGCCTGTGATGAAGCGTACATAATGACTGGCAAAGTAAGACATCAGCACCCGGCTCATAGGCCAGTTGACCACATTTACTCCATTCACATATCTGGAGCCGATCACCAGGTCGGCTGGCGCATTTTTGGCCGTGAAATAGAGTTTGTTGAGATCTTCAGGATTGTGCGAGAAATCGGCGTCCATCTCAAAGATAAAGTCATAGCTATTGGCCAATGCCCATCTGAACCCAGCGATGTAAGCCGTGCCAAGCCCCAGTTTGCCCGCTCGCTCGATCAGATGTAATCGCTGGGGCATCTCTGCCTGCAATTGCTTCACGATCGCTGCTGTGCCATCAGGTGAACCATCATCAATGATCAGGACTTCAAAAAAATGATTGAGTGACCACACAGCTCGTATGATCGCCTCAATGTTTTCCTTCTCATTGTAGGTAGGTATGATGACCAGGCATTTATCCATAAGCAAACTCAATTCAGCCTTCAAATAAGTGATTAAAGACCTTTATCACAAGTCCTGAAATGAGCAAACGAATACGACCAGGGAAAATGCTACACATAGCCCAGTATTTTCATCATCGAGTCGGCATCTTGCATAGGGGCGAACTCTTTGTGTTCGATCTCACCGTCATCATTAAGCGTAATGATCACATGCCGGGGGGCAGGAACCAGGCAGTGCTGTATGCCTCCATATCCTCCCACACTTTGCTGGTAGGCACCTGTATGAAACATTCCGATGTACAAGGGCTCTTTTTTCTTTTCGATCTTGGGCAGGAAAATCTCCGAGTTATTAGCCTCTGAGTTGTAATAATCCATGCTATCGCAGGTGAGGCCACCGAGGTTTACCCGCATGTACTCATGGTTCCAGTGGTTCACTGCCAGTGTGATAAATTTCTGCTTTAGGCCTAAAATATCGGGAAGGGTTGTCAGAAAAGAGCTGTCCACCATGTACCATAGCTCCTTATCGTTTTGCAGCTTCTGATCCAGAATGGAAAAAAGCATTGCACCGCTTTCTCCTACCGTGAAACTACCAAATTCGGTGAAAATATCCGGCTCGGGCACATTGTATTCCTTGCAGATGCTTTGAATGTTCTCAATGATCTGCTCGGTCATGTATTTGTAGTCGTACTCAAACGTAAGGGAGGTCTTGATTGGAAAACCACCGCCGATATCCACGGTATCCAGATCCTTACAGATTTGCCTCAGTTCGCCATACAAGTGCAAAAACTCAGTAAACTCTGACCAATAATAACTCGTGTCTTTGATACCGGAGTTGATAAAAAAATGGAGTAACTTAAACTTGAACTTAGGGTTATCCGCCAGCCTTTGCTTGTAAAAGGGTACCACATCGCTGGGTCTTACCCCTAGCCGGGAGGTGTAAAACTCAAATTTTGGCTCCTCATCTGCCGCCAAACGGATACCGATCTGCAGCTGTTGATCTGCACCCAGTGCTTCATCATACACATCCAGTTCCTTCAGGTTATCGAGAATAGGCACAATATTGCTAAAGCCCATTTTGTAGAGGTCGATAATCCCCTGGGTATATTCCTTCACTTTGAACCCATTGCACAGGATGTACATGGACTGATCCAGAAGACCTTTGCCATACAAATACTTGATGATGTTAAGATCATAAGCAGATGAGGTCTCGATGTAGATTTCGTTCTTCAGTGCTTCCTCCAGGATAAAGCTGAAGTGCGAGGATTTGGTGCAATAGCAATAGGTGTAGTTGCCCTCGTAATCGTATTTCTTCATCGCATTTCTGAACAGCCTCTTCGATTTCTGGATCTGAAAGCTGATCTTGGGCAGATAGGTCAACCGCAAGGGAGTACCATATTGCCGGATAATGGGCATGATCGGCACATCGTTGAATAAAAGCTCGTTCTTGAAAACTTTGAATTCTAACGTGGGGAAATCATAGGTTTGGTGTATGAGGTCTGAGTACCTGTCCATGTGCCTGGGGAGACTGTTTTTTGGGGCTTGAGACGCAAAAATCCTATAAAAATGCCATCTTTGCAACGTAATACCAGCCTTCTATGATAATTAGGGGTGAGTGAGGAGTGGCCATGTGCCCTAAGTGCTGTTTTACACCATTCGATTATGAAAAAGATTAAGATCATAGAGGTTAAATCTGAGATTGGTGCCGGTACACGTGGTGCCCGCCTGGGGGTAGATGCCCTTAAAACCGCCAGCCTCGACAAAAAATCTGATTATTTCACCAACTACCCCTCTGTGGAGGTTGAAACATACAACGAGGTGCTTTTCGAAGAGCCTCAAACCCCTTATGCCAAATACATCAGCACGGTGTATGATACCTGTGTAAACGTGGCTACCGAAGTGGCCTACGCCCTGCGCAACCGCTATTTCCCGATCGTTTTGGCCGGTGACCACAGTTCCTCTGCCGGTACCATCGCCGGAATCAAACGAGTACGACGTAAAAAACGCCTGGGTGTGATCTGGGTGGATGCTCATGCCGATATCCAAAGTCCATACACCAGCCACTCCGGCAACATGCACGGTATGCCTCTGGCCATCTCCACAGGAGAAGACAACATTGCCCTCAAAGAGAATGATCTGGACAGTGAAACCGCCAAGTTCTGGCTGAAACTGAAAAACATGTCCTTCAGGGGGGCGAAGGTCAACCCGGCAGACATCGTCTACATAGCGGTAAGGGATATCGACCCACCGGAAAAGGCGGTAATCAAGAAGTTCAAAATCAGGAACTTCATCGTTCCTGAGATCAACGCCAAAGGCATCGAACGCATCGCCGAAGAAGCCCTCGATCATCTCTGGGATTGTGACAACATCTACATCAGCTTTGATGTGGACTCCATGGACACCAATATCTCCAAAGGAACAGGGACCCCTGTCGAGGAGGGGCTCAGCATTGACCAGACCAAACACCTGCTCAAGCTGCTCATCAGCGACAGAAGGGTATGCTGCTTTGAAATGGTAGAAGTCAATCCCACCCTCGACTCCGAAAACGTGATGGCAGAGGTCGCCTTTGATATTTTGGAGGAAACCACACAGGCATTAAAAGACCGCTAAGTCATCCGGCTGCCTTTCTTAACGTAAATCTATGAACATCCCCTTGGAGCAGCTTCTGACAGAGGAGCTCGTCGCCGCAGTTGAGCGTCGTTATGGTAAAAAACTGGAAGCTGCTCAGCTTGTGTTGCAACCCACCGGTAAAGAACACAGCGGCGATTTTACCCTGATCTGCTTTGCGCTCAGTAAGTTATTAGGCGGCTCACCGGAGCAAATTGCGGGCAGTATTGGCGAAGAAGTACTCAAATCATCCGCTTATGTGTCCGGGTACAATGTCATCAAAGGGTTTTTAAATCTGGAAATCAAAGACTCCTGCTGGCTAGAGGTTTTCCATCAGGTGCTCCGTCAGCCGGGCTTTGGACAGCTACCTGCCAAGGAAGAATCCATCATGGTGGAGTACAGCTCGCCCAATACCAACAAACCGCTTCATCTGGGGCATTTGCGCAATAACTTTCTGGGGCACTCACTTGCATTGATACTGGAGGCAGCAGGGCATAAAGTGGTGAAGGTCAATCTGGTCAACGACCGTGGGATACATATCTGCAAGTCGATGGTGGCTTATGAAATGGATTCGGCACAGCCATCGCCATCGGCAGATCGTAAAGGAGACCATTTGGTGGGCGATTATTACGTCGCATTTGACCGCCACTACAAAGCACAGGTTGCGGCATTGGTTTCCGAAGGACTAAGTCAGGAGCAGGCTGAGCAGCAGGCTCCGGTGATGCTTCAGGCACAGGAGCTGCTCCGTAAATGGGAGGCCGGGGATCCCAAAACCCTTGATCTGTGGAGAAAGATGAACGGCTGGGTGTATGACGGATTTCAGGTGACCTATGAGGCCATTGGTGTTGCCTTTGACCATACCTACTACGAAAGCAATACCTACCTGCTCGGCAAAGACATCATCGAAGAAGGTCTGCAAAAAGGCGTCTTCTACCGCAAACCCGATGGCTCGGTATGGATTGACCTGAAAGACGAAAAGCTGGACGAAAAGCTGGTGTTGCGAAGTGACGGCACTTCCGTTTACATCACTCAGGATCTGGGCACAGCCGACCTCAAGTACAGCGATTTTCATTGCAAGCGATCCATCTATTTGGTGGGCAATGAGCAGGATTACCATTTCAAGGTGCTTTTTGCCATTTTGAAAAAACTGGGCAGACCCTATGCCGATGGATTGTACCACATGAGCTATGGCATGGTCGAGCTGCCTGCCGGGCGAATGAAATCCAGGGAAGGAACGGTAGTGGATGCGGATGATCTGGTAGCAGAAATGATCCAGACCGCTGCTGCCCATACCACTGAACTGGGTAAAACCGAAGGCATGCCCGAGGAAGAAGCACAAAAGCTTTACCGCATGCTGGGTCTTGGAGCCTTGAAGTATTTCCTGCTCAAGGTGGATCCCAAAAAGAAAATGCTGTTCAACCCGGAGGAGTCGGTGCAGTTTCAGGGACATACCGGCCCCTTCATTCAATACACCCATGCCCGCATACGCTCCATTGTGCGCAGGGCTGAGCAGGAGCAGGTAGACCTGAGTGGTGCGAACCTTTCCTCGCCGGAAACCCTGCTGTTGACCGAAAGGTTGCTGCTATCCCATATCTACCAGTTCCCGGCGGTGCTGGAGCAGGCGGCAAGGGAATATTCTCCGGCGCTGCTGGCCAACTACGCCTTCGATCTAGCCAAAGAATACAACCGTTGGTATGCCGAGGTACCCATCTTTCAAAGCGGGAACCAGGAGCTGATCCGCTTCAGGGTGCAACTGTCTGCACTTACCGGTCAAACAATCCGCAGGGCGATGCAGTTATTAGGCATAGAAGTACCTGAACGAATGTAAACCCCTTATGAATTTAAGTCTCTCTCTTGTTCTGCTCACGGCCTGCTTTGGTATGAAAGACATCAAATCCCCATCAGAGGCGGCTATGGTCAACAGCCCCGCCAAATCCTTTTACTCCTTCACCATGAACTCAATCGATGGAGAACCTATCTCTTTTGAGAAGTACAAAGGGAAAAAAGTGCTGCTCGTCAATGTGGCTTCCCGATGCGGCTATACCCCTCAGTACGAGAAACTTCAGGAACTGCACAAGAAATACGGTAACAAAGTGGTGATCCTGGGCTTCCCTGCCAATGACTTCGGTCGTCAGGAGCCTGGGAATAACAAAGAGATCAAAGAGTTTTGCCAGAAAAACTATGGCGTTGACTTCCAGATGTTTGAAAAGATCGAAGTAACCGGCGACAACCAGCATCCTTTGTACCAGTGGCTGTCGAAGAAAGACCAGAACGGCTGGAACGATCAGGCTCCCAAGTGGAATTTCTGCAAATACCTGGTCAATGAAAAAGGAGAGCTGCTTAAGTTTTATGCCTCAGGAGTAGATCCTATGGGCAAAGAGATTTTGGCTGAAATCCAATAAACCACCTTTTGTTCAAGCATGATAGCCTCTCCGGAGGCTATTTTTTTGAACTTTGGCCGATATGAAACACTGGATTGCCGCTGCACGTCTGCGCACTCTTCCGCTTGCCGCCTCAAGCATCATCACAGGGTCATTTTTGGTGCCTAAGCCAGACTGGATGATTTTTGGGTTGGCCTTGCTGACGACTTTTTTGCTTCAGGTACTGAGCAATTTTGCCAACGACTATGGAGATCATGTGCATGGGGCCGACCACGCAGGACGGGTTGGGCCCGGGCGACAAGTGCAGCAGGGAACGATCAGCGCTCAGGTGATGAAAAAGGCCATGATCCTGATGGCGGCTGCTTGCCTGATCAGTGGGCTGGCGCTGCTCCTGATCGCTTTTGGGCCGGTGCAGTGGCTGAGCATCCTGGGTTGGACAGGACTGGGCATGCTGTGCATCACCGCAGCCATCACCTATACGGCAGGCAAGAACCCCTATGGCTACAAAGGATTTGGCGATTTGGCGGTGCTGATCTTCTTTGGATGGGTAGGAGTGGGGGGATCGTATTTTTTACAAACGAGGGCATGGGACTGGACGATCATGCTGCCGGCTACGGCAATGGGACTGCTTTCCGTAGGCGTGTTGAATTTGAACAACATTCGTGATATGGAAAGCGACCGCAAGGCAGGAAAGCTCAGCCTGGCCTTACGACTGGGCTGGCCATGGGCAGGGCATTACCATGCTGCACTGCTGGGAACGGCCTGGGTGATGCTGCTTGCATTCTTATGGCCACAAAGTATTAGCATTCAATATTTGCTATTTCTTGGGCTGCTGGGCATGCTGCTGGGCTTTCAGGTTTGGCAGGTGTACAAGACAAGGCCGGGGCAGGGGATTGATCCTTTTCTGAAGCGGTTGGCACTGACGGCTTTGGGGACCAGTTTGTTGGTGGGGGGATTGGGGTAGATTGATTTAGATGGTAAGATAGGTCTAAAATAATTCGTTTAAGTAAGTTGGAATATGTTAAAAAGAGTATATTGCAATGTAAAAAACTTAAAGGCAGTATTATGAAATCTAAAGGCACAGCTTATTTGTTATGGCTAATTAGCATATTTGGTTGGTTAGGCTTTCACCATTTTTACCTAGGAAAAATAGGAAAAGGGATTATATGGATATTAACAGGAGGAGTTTTCATGATTGGCTCACTTGTTGATTTATTTACTCTAGGTGGTGCTGTTGAAAACTACAACACAAAAGAAGAGTTAAAGACCATTCGTGCTGCTACATTAGCAAATACATTGAAAAAATAAACAAGATGGTATGAAGGCACAATTCCCAATCGCCCTCGTTTATTACGAGGTTGTTCGAGAGCCACTTGGCGCCACTTAGCCCTACTTATTAAAGCACATATGCACAACTGTAATGAAACCGATACCTGTTGTAATTTAAATATTAATGTTTCAAGTTGTTGTAACTATTTGAATTATAGTATTAAGTAAGTATCGACCAATTAACTGATGGCAAAGATCAAAAACATTAACTTGGCCTTTAACTGTCCTCAGAAATTGGAAAATAAACTATACTGCGTCAAGTGTTCTCATGCCATTATTGATTTTACCGGCAAGACCGAGAAAGAAGTCAGGGAAGAGGTTAGCAACTCAAATGGTCTGGTGTGTGGTATTTTTAAAAGATCACAGCTAAGTGAGCAGTTTTTAAAGTATGCGGCAGCTACGGTTATTGCTACAGCGTTATCGGCCCCCTCATTTGGGCAAGAAGTCAATAAAGGCGATACATTAATTAAAGCTTCTGAAGATGCCGAAGAAGTAATTGAAGAAGAGGCTCATGAATTTATAGGAATTATCTTGGATGTTCAAGCAATACCAATTGGTGGGTTTGAAAAGTTTCTACAAACGATTACAGACAGGATAATCTACCCGGTCGGATTAAAGGAAAGTGGGAAAGTATTTGTAGAGTTTACTATCGACACTACGGGGCAAATGACGGACATTAAATTGTTAAAAGGATATAATTTACTCGCAGATCAGGAAGCTGTTCGGGTTCTTTCAACTTTGAATCATCCATTCCATCCTGGAAGGCAAAGAGGCAAAGCTGTAAAAACGAAGATTGTTATACCATTGCTTTTTGATCCACAAAAGGTTGAATAGCTTTTATTATTAAATTAAAGCCTAAAAAGAATCTGTCTTTTTATTTGATAGTGATTTAGTAAAGCAATATTTTTGAGCATATCTACTTTGCCTCAACGTAACATTTAATGATATACAGAGCATATTACAAGAAGCGCAGTATTTATTTCATTATATTTTTGCATATTTTAGTTTCTATAATTCCTGTTTTCGGGATTACATTTTTGTATGTTAACCTTCAACTATGGATAGGTATGCTTTTGTGCTTTTTGTTAAATATCGTGGGTTTACTTATGGTAGGATCAAAAGGCATTCTCGTTGATTTACAAAATGAGAGATATATGCATTTTAATCGATTTTTACTTTGGGATATCGGACAATGGAAGGTGCTTCCCACAATAAAACGTTTAGTATTTAAAAGAACAGATGAATTCATCGATACAACCTATAAACATTCTTGGAGAAAGACCGGATATAGAAGAAAGATTTTCATAGTAGCTCTACTAAATTCTGATATTGGATATAAATTGTTGATTAAGTCCCTAGATAGACGTGAAGCATCTGAGTTCGGAAAGTCTCTTGCCAAGGCTTTAAATCTTGAATTTGAAGGATATGAGGATTGAAAGTTTAAAACCCATACTTCCCTCGCTGGTGCGAGCTTGTGATGATGTTTTGTTAGTTCATAGCACGTCTATATCATATCATTTAGCAATCATTTAAAGCGAAATGAAACCCGTTGCTGGTGCGAGCTTGCAGCTCGTACCCTTATTAGCCATATCACACAGCTTTGTAATTCACAGCAATCGTCCTCAATGTAGACGAGGGCGATAGGGGTGCGTCAGGGTTATAGGAATATATTTGAATATATTTAGTTCAATATGGCAGGACGAGAGATCGGATATATCATCCTTTTTATGGTTATAATTTCAGTATTTGCGATAGACCATATTATCAAAATCATCATTTATATCGTCGAAAAGCTGAAAAACAAGTTAAAATAAATCTATTCAATCGCTCTCTTTTGCAACAAGGGATATTGGGGATAGCAGGACTACTCTTCCTGGATTGAGAAAAGGATAAGTTTGCTAAATGTCCTTGAACTTGCAATTTTTTAGAACTGATGCTATTTTGGTGGTTCAAAACAGGTCGATATCATAACATTTAGCTATCATTTAAATCGAAGCGAAATGAAACCATTCACAAAATTGCGTCTTAAGGTATTTTTATATGCGGGATTTTTTTTCGGAATTACCACGATAGGAATAGACCTTGTAAGGGGAAATGATTTCATTCTATGGAAGGTACTGTTTTTTGTTTTTATTCAGGGTGGTCTTTTTTCTTTCTTATTTGTCTCTTTGTATAAGACTGAGCTTAACAGAATTGGAATACAAGACATTACCGATGATGTCATTAAAGTACACCAAAGCAGAAACATAAAAACAGAATTTAATAGAACAGACCTCATGGAAAGACTTAAAGCAGACCCTGCCATAGGAAAAATGAAAATGAAGGAAATAGAAAATGGAATTCAACTAAAGACGGGAGTAACTTCAAAATCCTGGGGAGAAGACATCAACATCATACTCAAGTCTGAAAACAGTAACGGTTTTGAGTACCTAGTTTCCAGTCGTCCATCGTTTAAACTTACTGTGTTAGACATGGGGAGAAACATAGAACACATCAACCGAATTGAGAATTTGATCAGAAATCATTCATAAAAGCAGCAGATCAGTCTCAACTGCGATCCCGAAAATCGGGATGCAGTTCTACAGTACTATTCCTAAGCCAAACCAAAGTTTCAGTTGACAGGAGTGGATATTTGTCTTAAATTTGAAGACAAATGTCCATATCCATACCTAAAAAATCATGACTACAACGGAAAAATTGGAGGTAAAACTCGACAAAGGGATATCTACCTTTCTGAAAACGAGCAAAATAGCAGTTCGCAAACAAGTCACGTATGCAGAGTTTCTGGAGGACAAAATGCTGATCATTATCGCCATCAGGACAGGTATTCCATATTCCCTGTTTGATCTGATCCAAAACTACACTCCATTTTCAGAAAGCGATTGGGCCAATTTTCTGGATATTTCAACCAAATCATTACAGCGGTATCGGGTTTCATCGGAACACCATTTTAAGCCTATTCATTCTGAAAAAATTATAGAAATGGCAGAGGTTACTAAGGTTGGCCTGGATGTATTTGGCAGTATCGAAAAACTGAAGCTTTGGCTGAACACGCCCAATTTTGCATTGGGCAATCTGATGCCCATTGAATTATTGAAAGACTCGTATGGCAAAGAGCTTGTGATTTCTGAACTAACTCGGATAAATCATGGAATACTGGTGTAAATGAAGGTGTATCGATTGGCACGAGAAAAGTATGCCTCACCTTTATCCGGTAAAGGCGCTGCTATCAAAGGGGCTCGATGGAATCCAATCAGTGTTGAGTTGATCTATACGGCTCAAAATAGGTCATTGGCAATGGCAGAGGTTGCCGTTCATTTTACTTTAGCCACATTGCCAGCAGATTATGTGATGGTTACCATACATGTGCCTGATGATGTAGGAGCTAAACAATTGAATGAACGTGATTTACCCGAAGATTGGAGGGATTTCCCACATCCAGTTTCAACCCAAAAAATTGGAAGTGAATTTGTTAATGAAAACAAGTTTGCGGTTTTATTTATCCCATCAGTCGTTACGCAAGGGGATTTCAATGTTCTTATAAACCCAAACCATAAAGATTTCTCTCGAATAGCAATTGTTGCTATTGAAAAATTTCCTTTTGACAAGAGGATATTCAAGTAAGTTAAAATATACTAAATTAGCCTTATGAAGGAGGATGATGAAATTATAGAATCTTTAATTGCCGGGGGCTTGATTGGTGCGGCATTAGGCGCATTATTAGCCAAAAACAAAGAAGAAGGGGCTACTCTTGGCGTATTAGTAGGTGCAACTATTTTAGGAACTTATAGAGCCAACGAGAAAGCCTCAAAAACCCATGTGCCCATGGTCACTGAAGAAAACGGTAAGCTATACCAAATAAATACAGACAGCACCAAAACGTTTCTTCGAAATATAGAAAAACCAAGCGTTAAACTGCAAGAACGGTTTAAACTGAAGTAGCATGGCTATCAAGCGAATGAGAGTGTTTGCCGGGCCCAATGGTTCAGGCAAAACAACCATTATCAATAGTTTACGGTCACATTTTTGATATAGAAACGGTGCCCAATTGGCTTGTAAAATATTTGGCAAATGAGCAACGCCCAATTGCCCTCGATTACAACGAGGGCGCAATCCCCCTCCGTGGTTTGTGTATTACAGATACCCTTTCGATTTCTCTCGGTGTAACCGAGGGCAATTATGAGTTTTTTTGTTTGTATGAGAACAAATAAGTGAGCGTTTTTTCACTGTCTGGTTTTTCGGTCAATGATCAACTGATTAAAAAACTGAGTAAATTCGTACATTTGGAAAGTAAAAATAAAAGTTGAAATGGGGACTGTAGAGCTGAAGTCAGACTTACATAAAATCTTGGACAGGATTGAAAACGAACAGTTGCTTAGGACGATTTACGACTTTCTAAAGCAAAGAGAGACCGCAAAAGAAGGGCAAATTTGGCAGACTTTGACCGAAGAGCAGAAGAAAGAAGTTTATTTATCTTATGAAGAATCTCAAGACGATAAAAAGTTGATTCAGTGGGAGACTGTTAAGAAAAAGTATTAGTGCAAGTCTATATTACCTCAAGAGCCGAGCGCAATCTCGACTTAATTGTAGACCATTTAAAAAAATAAGTGGGGAGAAAAAACAGCAAAAGAGTTTGTTCAAAAAGTTGATGAGATTTTCAAGCTTCTTGAAAACTACCCTTTAATAGGCCAAATTGAAGATCATGAGATCAGGGGTTTTCAATTGTCACCTCAAACTAGGATACTTTATAGAATAAGGGACAACAAAGTCATAATCCTTTCATTCTTTGACAATAGACAAGACCCAAAGAAGAAATTCGGTTAAGATCTACCCCCACAGCACTTGATTTGATTACACAATAGTAGCTGTAGTAATTTGGTTCAACCAAGCATCTTTCGCACTCGTTTGCAATGAGGGCACATGAGAAGATCATTTTCAACGATCAAAGCTGTAGTAAAACTTTCTCATGTGGCTTTTAGCCCTTGCTTATGCGTGCGAGCAGCTAGTACCTTTGTAGACCATTTGTTCACATTCTTGTATAGCATCTTCCTATTGTACGTTATACCAAATGAACGAGCAGCTATAGTATTACACCTAACAGAAATAAGCCTTCCCAAGAATTACCACCTGGCAGCTTAGACTAATTGAAAGCTCATGTCAGTCAGAATTGCATATATTTCTGTAAGTTGATAATCAGGCATATACAACAAGCTCTGACAAATTTTAAAAAATTTTTCTCCTTTCTTGTCCAATTCCAAAAAACTCGATCGTCGTGAGGGTGTAAAACAAAAACACTTATCACAATGACAAAAACAATGATCATTATCGGAATTGCACTGGGTGCTGTTTTGATAACAGGAGTTATCCTTACTCTTGTCGCTCCAAAAAGGATTTCGATTACCAGCAGGCAGTTCATCAAAGCGCAAACACAAACAGTCTATGACCAACTGCGTCTAATGAATAACTTTCCAAGTTGGTCTCCATTCAGGCTACAAGACCCCGAGCAAAAGTATGTCGTGACTGGCAAGGACGGTCAAATAGGAGCTACTTTCAGTTGGGAGGGGGTAAAAGAAAAAAGCAAGGGTTCTCAGAAGCTTGTAAGTCTAAAAGAAAACCAGCTGGTTGAAATTCAATGCGAGATTACCGAGCCTTTTCAAGCCAAGCCCTTCTTTTCCTATACATTGAATGAAAAGGAAGGTGGTGTTGAAGTCGTGCAGCACTTTGAGGTTGACATGCCTGTGCCGGTTAATGCAATTGGCCTGATCCTCGGACTGAAAGGTAAAATGGCAGCAACCAATCGCCAGGGCCTTGACTTGCTGAAAAAGGTGAGTGAAAAGAGTAATTTAACATTCGCTTCAAATTGATTTAAAACAAAAAAGATAATTTCAACCTTAAAAATTTAAAAGACATGAAAGAGTTTATGATGATTTTTCGGATGGCTCCCATGGGAGATTTTCAACCGACTCCAGAGCAAATGCAGGAAAGCATAAAACATTGGCAGGATTGGATAGGCAGTATCGCTGCTCAGGGTAAATTCGTCAGTACAAACCAACTGAGCTTTACAGGGAAAACGCTAAAGCCGGGTGGTGTCGTAACCGATGGGCCTTATGCGGAGATCAAGGAAATTGTAGGAGGCTATATCA
This sequence comes from Cytophagaceae bacterium, assembly GCA_027488815.1. Classification (GTDB taxonomy): domain Bacteria; phylum Bacteroidota; class Bacteroidia; order Cytophagales; family JAIYAX01; genus JAIYAX01. The sequence goes on from JAIYAX010000007.1 coordinate 129,598, forward strand.
TTGTAAAAGCAAACGACCTGGATGAGGCTCTGTCACTTGCGCAAGGATGTCCAATCCTATTTGTAGGCGGTCATGTGGAAGTACGGGAAGTTATCCAGTTAAATCCTTGAGTAAATCAAGATAAACACATGAACATGAAGAATCTCGTATTTGCACTTATTTTTTGCATCAGTTATGGTGGTGTTTTAGCACAGGGGGTTATTTCAAACGACCAACGATCATTTGCGATAGACTACCTGTCACAAACCCAAGCGGACTTTCTTAAATCCATTGATGGACTTACGGAAATGCAGCTCAAATTTAAAGCTGACACTTCTGCCTGGACGATCATGGAATGCGCAGAGCATGTAGTTTTGGCTGAAATTGGACTTGCAAGTCTAATCAAAGGGCAGTTAAATACCCCAGCTGACTCCAGTAAGAGAAAGGATATAAAAGTAACTGATCAAGAGATCATTCGCCGTCTCACAAATAGACAATTCAAAGCTAAATCTCCTGAGGTCATTCTACCGAGTGGTAAGTTTCCGAATATTCAAAGCATTAGAACTGTTTTTGAAAATGAACGAAAGAAAAATCTTGAATATGTTAGAGTTTCAACTGATGATCTTTTGAATCATTTTTGGCAACATCCTGCTACCGGCACGATTGATCTGTACCAATCCTACTTATTATTGGCTGCTCATTGTAAAAGACATACGTTACAAATTGAGGAAATCAAAGCCAATCCAAATTTCCCTAAAAAGTAGTGATTTCCAACAATGCCCCTTTCTAATTGAAAGTGGGCATTGTTTTAGGATTACTTGACTTAAATTAGAATACCAACGTTCTTTAAATCATGTATAACTCATACTGTAATTATAAATATGGATAATCTGGTATCGCAACTTTTCCGCACTGAGTTTAGAAAAATCGTCTCGGTACTCACAAGGACTTTTGGCTTATCACATATTGACATTGCGGAAGATATTGTGGCCGACACTTTTTTGCTAGCCTCAGAGACCTGGGGAAAAAAAGGATATCCTGACAATCCAAGAGCCTGGCTTTATACAGTAGCAAAGAACAAAACCAAAGATTACCTGAAAAGAAATTCGCTATTGAAAAAGAAAATAGAGCTAGATCTTAAGAAAGAAGGCATTAGTTCAGAATTAATTGAAATTGAAATATCAAATGAGATCATAAAAGATAGCGAACTAAGGATGATGTTTGCAATTTGTCACCCGTCCATACCCATCGAATCTCAAACCGGTTTGGCTTTAAGAATACTCTTTGGGTTTGGTATCGAAGAGATTGCTGATGCTTTTTTGACCAATAAAGAAACGATCAATAAGCGCCTGCATCGAGCAAAAGAAAAGTTAAGAGAAGAAAAGATTGAATTCGAATTACCCGGTGAACAAGATATCTCACAACGCCTATCTTCAGTTTATCTCATTCTTTATTTGCTGTTTAACGAAGGTTATTATTCTACTTCTCAAAACGCCTTAATCCGTAAGGATATTTGTTTTCAGGCTATGCAACTTGCCTATATCCTAACTGAAAATGAGAAAACAAACACACCAGAATTAAATGCTCTTATTGCTTTAATGTGCTTTCATTCGTCACGATTTGAAGCAAGAATGAGGGCTGATGAAATAATTCTACTTGAAGAACAAGACAACTCCAAATGGGATTACCATTTAATCCAAACAGGTGAATTCTATCTGAATACATCTGCCAAAGGAAAGAAGATTTCAAAGTACCATCTCGAGGCAGCGATAGCCTATTGGCATACGCAACCCAATAACCTTGACTCTAAATGGTCAACTATTCTTAATTACTACAACCTGTTGCTGCAACTTGAATATTCTCCGATTATAGCTTTGAACAGAACTTATGCAGTCTACCAAACCTATGGTCGTGAAAAAGCCATACAGGAAGCACTAAAACTTAATCTCAATAGCCATCATCAGTACCATGCCTTGTTAGGGACGCTTTATTCCAATTTTGATAATGCCCTTGCCATTGAGCACCTCAGCAAGGCTTGTGAACTTTCAAAGTCTGAGAATGAAAAAAGGCTTATTCAGAATAAAATAGACAAACTCAAACAAGAGCCCAATTGATTCCCACCCAAACTCTAGCGGAGCAGATTGACTAAATGAACCTTATCTCTTCAGATGAATGATGTAGGTTTGAATAACCCACATCACTGAGACGATCATGTTTCGACCATTTTCTGGCCTGATCCTGCCGGGTTATTTAAAGGGTTCGACTTCCTGACCAGTTTCCGGAACCTCCGCTAGTGCTCCATGTGCCTGAAATGCTATTGCCGCTTAGAGTACCACTTGCTACCACAACATTATCTGAGTTTTTAAGGCTAATGCCATTTCCAGTTAATGTTCCTGTCAAAAACTCATTTGAAGTGTCTCCGTTAGCTCTGCCAATGCCATTGATAGAAGAGCCTTGGATAACTAGATTCCAAACTCCGGTTTGAGATCCTGAAAAAGTGCCCTCGAATACACGAACCAGTTCAGAAGAAGTTTCCTTAATCAGGCTCACCCCGATGTTTGCATGATTGGGTATAGTGATCACCACATTAGGATTAGAACCATTGGCATTGATCGATAAGACAACCGACCAATCTCCACTTGTAAAGGTGACATTGCTGATCGCTTGCCCTGAACTCCAGCAACTGAGGCCAGATGTAGTAAGAGTTCTGGTTACATTGTTAAATGTCAAAATGATGCTGACGGTGTTGTCTTGCAGCACTACCTTAATGTTGCCTGAAGAACCAACGAAGGTTCCTTTGTAAATGCCACCGCTTTGGTTGTCGTTGACGGGTTTTGCTTCCGGTGAAGTCACAAAGGTTTTACCGGGCTGGGTAGGAGAGGCATTGTCTTCTTTTTAGCAGCCTTGTAAAAAGGCAAACGTTAAGAACAGGAACAAGCTAACATGCAAAGTCTTCATTTTCTTAGGGTTTAGTTGGAATTATCTGTTTGTTACGATCAAATTATGAAATCTTTTTTCCAAATGCAAGTGGTTCTGAAAGGTGATAATTCCAGGACGGGCAGAAATCATCACTGTCATTTAAATAAAAAAACACCCTTGAATTTCCGAAATTCAAGGGTGTCAACTAAATCCTACTAAAAGTCTATCTGTTGATGTGTACCGGCATGCTGTAACTTGAATGCTGATCTTCTATTCGGATCGAATACACACCGTTGGATAGCACTGGCAACTGTATGGAAAGGGTTTGGCTATCGTATGCCTCTAAAGTAGTGCTGTAAACTTGCTGCCCCAAAGAGTTGAACATCCTGATGGCCTGAGTGCCTGTTCTTCCTTCACCCAAACGCAAATGGATGATATCCTGAGCAGGGTTCGGGTACATTTCGAAAGCATTTATTCGTTTTGACTCTTCCAAACCGGTAACGGTTGGGGTAAGCCTCCAGGTGGTTTGCACCAGGATACCATCAATGATTATTCTCTGTGCGGCATTGTATTGTCTGAGGGCAAGATATTGACCATAGGTCATATCCGGTGCGGTACCTCCCAGCGGACCTATGGTGGGAGAGGCAGGTTCTGTCAACAAGCTATCACCTTGTGAAAATACGTACATGCTGACCGAGTCATTGTTGGTCGCTCCGGGATTGAAACGATACTTGACCACTACCAAATAAGTTACACCGGTATCCAGATCGTTGGTAAGGTCGGTACCTACAGCGGCAGGCACTGTGCCGGAGTTGAAGGTTAGCCCAAACCTAAACTTAGCTGCTGTAGAACCCGGGGCTTTGTAAGTACGGGCTCTGAAAGCGGTGCTAATGGAGGTAAACACTGGGTTGAGTGTATCGGCATATTCGCCAATGTGAAGGAAATATCCGGCATTGGTAGTGGTTACAGCCCCATTCACTCTTGCTAAAAATGAAACATAGATGTTCCCGGAATTAACATAGCTGGTAAAAGGTCTGTTTTCATCGCTACCCGTATTATTTACGGCAGCAGCATTTCCAATATTGCTTCCCAAGTAGTTACTGGCAGTCCAGCCAAGGCCTCCGTTGGTTACTCGTATGGAATTGGTGCCTGTACCACTATGAGCAAACCAACCATTAGAAATCAGAGTAGAGTCAGCAGGATAGCTGAAGTTTTCAGTTAAAAGGACTACGTTTTGGGCCATGCTCAGGTCGAAAATGAAGAGCATTAGTGCGGCAAGGTAAATTTTTCTCATAAGCGATGTTTAAGGAGTTTACAGGGTGAATTTGAATGAATAAAACTGGAGTGGAGGCTACCAGTTGTTAAAAATGTAAGATACCAATCAGAGTTGCTTATTCGTTTGCCCTGTTTCAAATCAATTGCAGGCATTTATACTTTGAATTCATTCAGTATTCCTACCATATGGCTGCACTTTGTCTTTAATACATCAGGCCTAACTGTGCTGTAGCCCATGATGAGACCGGTCTTTTTCTCGTTGGAGATATAGCATTTGGATAGTGCATAGGCTGATATATGATGTTTGGCAAGAGAGTTGACATACGCCAACTCCTGGGCTTCATTGACCTCTTCTTTAAATGTGGCTACCAAATGCAAGCTGTTGAAAGGTTGCTGGTGGAGTTTCATGTTTCTGCTTTCCTGATCAAAACATCGAATAAAAAGTTCTCTACGCAGTTGGGCTACTTCTTGGAGGTTTTTTAGGTGTTGAAAGAGATAATTCTTTTCAATAAACTGGCTCATGACCAACTGCACCAATGGGGAAACAAAACGATGTGAATGTTCCTGCAGTGCCTCGATGACATGTATGAGGTGATGAGGAACAACCAAATAACCCAAGCGAATGGAAGGATAAAGCAAGCGGTTGAATGTGCCCAGATAAATGGTTCGGTTTTCGGGATCGAGGCTGTAAAGGGTAGGCAAGTCTTTGCTCAATTTGCCTATTTCATGTTCATAGTCATTCTCAATAAGATAGGCCTTGTGTGTGGAAGCCCACTGGATCAGTTCCATTCTTCTTTTCAGACTCATTTTGATCCCAAGTGGGTAGTGGTCAGTAGGGGTTACATGGATCAATTTGGGCCTATCTTCTAAAGCTGGTGACAAATCTTGAATGGCGATTCCTTCATCATCCAGACCAACGGGAACGCAGCGGGCGAGCATACTCTTGAAGATCGAGATCACATTGGGGAATGTAGGATTTTCAACATACACCGTGTCCCCTTTCTCGAGTAAGGCATTTGCCATTAAATACACGGACTGCAGCGAACCGGATACGATAACAACCTGCGACGGATCGCACTTCAGGTTTCGGCTGATATTCAGGTAATGGCTGATCTGAACCTTAAGTAATTCAGTGCCTGAGGCCTGGCTGTAGGACAACTCTGAGGATTTGATGTACCTCCAGTAGTTATTGAGCAGGTTTTTCCATTTGTTGATCGGGAAAATATCAATAGGAGGGAGCCCCGGCAGAAAGGCAATTGAAGCATCTCTCTGACGATTGAGGATGCCTATATTTTTAAGGAAAGCTTCCCCACGTTCTGATAGCTTTGGGTAGGTATAGACTTTTGTTTCTGCATTCGACTTTGAATCATCATAAACATGAGGGAAGGCATAAACCCTGTAACCTGAACCTGGTTTTGCAACGATCAGCTTTTCAAGCATCAACAGCTCATAGGCTTTGATAATGGTGGTTCTTGAGAGATTTAAGGTTTCAGCCAAAAGCCTGGTAGAGGGGATCAGCCAGTTCTCTGGGAGTTCATTTCTCTGAATGCAGCCTTTGATCGCCTGATAAACCAGCAAGTACCTAAGTTCATTCTCTGTGCCGGGCAACGCATGGTAAGCCTGTGAAATTCGTTGGGCTGAAAATGAAAGATTGGTATTCATCCTTTTGTAATGCTGGTATGGCAAAGGTATGTTAACTTTACTTTCCCATGACTGGTCATTTTTTCTCTAAAAAGCGTGATCTTAATTCGCTTAAGTACTTGTGCCTGATCCTGCTCTGCATATGCACTTGCCTGTCCTGCAAAAAAGAAAATGCCGATCCGGCTTATGAATGGAAAGGAAGTGGTGTTGATCAGTTCGATGCTACTTTTGCCGGAGTTGCGAAACCAATGCGTGTTTTTTACTACAGCCCTTCCGGAATCAACGAAAACACACCGATCCTGTTTGTGTTTCATGGAGTTGAGCGCAATGCAATGGAGTACCGCAATGCCCTTGAAAGCATCGCTGGTATCAAGAGTTTTATTGTAGTTGCACCTGAGTTTTCAGAAGAGAACTTTCCCGGACAGAGCGCTTACCAGATAGGGAACATCTTTCAAGACGGTGATCAGCCAAGTCCTCAGACACTTCTGCCTCAGAACAAATGGTCTGTAGGTTTGATTGAGCCTATGCTGGACATGGCCAGGAAAAAATCCGGAGCCTCAAACGGGGCTTGCTACCTGATAGGTCACTCTGCCGGAGCGCAATTTTTGCATCGATTGATTTTGTTCAAGCCTGATTTTCCTTTTGCACGTGCTGTCGTATCTGCCGCCGGATGGTACACGCTGCCTGATACTTCAGTAGCCTTCCCTTATGGACTGGGAGCTTCCCCATTTCCCCTACAAGCGTTGTCGTCGGCTTTTTCGAGAAAAGTATTTGTGCAAGTTGGTAATCAAGACAATAATCCCAATGCTTCGAACCTGAGGAGGAATGCTGAGGCAGATAAGCAAGGCACTCACCGCTTAGCCCGAGCTCAGTATTTCTTCAATCAAGCTGAGAATATCGCTGGTACTCAATCCATGCCTTTCAACTGGGAATTAAAAATCATCAGCGGCTTAAACCACAATTATATCCCCGCCCTGCAATCTGGAGTTGAATTGATTTTCCCCTAAAAAGGGTTCTGAAAAAAAGAACTCAAAACGACATTTGAACCAATAACTCAGCAGCAAGTGTTTCACTGCCACCTTTTGCTTTGAGATAGCTGAATGAAGTTTGTAATTTGGTACGATGACCTTTGAAATACCGGCTAAGACCCAGGGTGTAGTTCTCATTTCCAATAAGGATGTTCTCAGGTAAGTCCTTAAATTCCGGATTTAGTTTACCGTGCCTTAGGTCGATGCTGTATCCATCTCGGTTCACATACCCCAGCTGAGCATTGTAGCTGTTGCCAAGTGCCAGCAAACTGCCAATCTGTTGTGGGGCCAGGCGTTGAGTGGCTTCCGGATTGAGAAAGTTCGATGAAAGGCCTCTGGCAGAGGTGTTTCCAAGTTCAATCAAAGTCGAAAAGCCCTTGTATTTGGCCATCACATCAACATACAGCTTCTGATAGTCAGGCAGGGCGAGTTTGCCATTGCCATTGTAAAGTAGAAAATCCCCATGTCCTTCGCCAACCCGGTTAGTTGCTCCTTTGTTAAAACTATAGGCTGTACCAAGAACTAATTTAGGTTGCTGCTCATGCATCAGGTCTGAACTGTACAAATCATTGCCCGGGCTGAAGAAACCCAAGGGATACACATCAAGTCGTCCTGAGTATTTAATGCCTCCAAAGTCAACATCACGGGAGTCTGCACCGAATGAGTTTCGTCCATCTCCTGAGGTCAATGAAATCATGGGTACAATGCCAAATTTTTCACCCAAACGCCCTTCTACAAACAAACCAAATTCTCTTCCTGTGTTGCTTAATTCCTGACTTAAATTGCTACGATTGGTAAACTGCAGACGGTCCTCCCTGAAAAGCATTTCCCGGTTGTTGGCTATATTTTGCTTTTGACCTACGGTAAAGCTCAACTGAGGGATCGGATGGTAAGCAATCCATGCATCAAACAAAGGACTTGATTCGCTGAAATTGGTTTGGATGAGGAAGCTTACTTTTTCTTTAACCGCTGTTCCTGAAATACTTAAAAAAGCTCTGTTCACTCGTAGAAACTGAGCGGCGTCCACATTGCTTGTCTTCTGATAGGTATAGCTTGGCTGTACAAATCCTCCCAACTGAAAGAGATAGGCGCTATCGTTAAAGGAAAACATAAGACCTTGCTCACGTCCGGGAAGCGCCTGATTACTTTTGATGGTCTCTTGAGCATTTCCTGCTTGAAACAGGCCAACACACAACAAGAAGAGAAGATATCTTTTCATATTTCTGGTACTTTAGTCATTGATTTTTCGAAAAATAGGCAACACCTTGCCTTCAAATGCGGGCAATACCCCCAAACTGACGAAGCTGTTTCCGGCTTCAGGCTCAAGCAGTTCTGGCAGGATAGCCGCTGCACGCTGATCCATCCTTACATAAAAGGTTCCGGCTGGCAGATTGATCTCCATTTGCTGAATGACCGTTTCTATTTCCTGGAGGTTCATTTTCTCAAATTTCTGTGGGTTAACTTTCACCTGTTTAACAAGGTATTGCTCTACCTGAGCCGGTGCTGCCTGAGGAAAGGTTTCAACTTCAAGGCCGAATAGTTTGATTTTCTCAACCAGACTAGCCCATTCCGGTAAAATGAAATAGCCTTTCGGGGCTTTTCGGGTGTGGGTGGCAGTGGATTGCAAGGCGTCCCTTATGGTGACATCGAGCTTAATAAGTTCGTTTTTATCCAGGTCAATAAAGTCTAGCTTATCCTGATACACTTTTTTCACCGAGTTGACCACCACTTCCTGCTTGCTTTGTGCGGAGGTCTGCAACACTTGAAAAATGTTCTCCCGCTCAGCTGTAGCGATTTCAAGGTATTTTTTTGCAATCAGATAGCCGGTAAACATCCTTCGTTTGATCGAGGTACGTCCTATACCCACTCCACGAACTTCAATGAGGGTCGCCAGAGTGTTTTGCAAGGAAAAGTTCGTAACGCTGGAGCGGGGATTTTCTGAACCCTGATTGAAGTGGATGGCTCCGAAATAGTCTATTGTGGTCACATAATCGTGATAGCTAAGCTGATGACTGCTCAATGCAGCCTGTGTGGGTTTCAGAAAGACCTCTTTGTTGAAATTTCTCAAGGCAAGTGGCACATTCAGATTGCCGGTATTCAAAAACATAACATCATAAGAACCGGTAACCCCAAAGTCGCCCATCTTTTCAAAATCCCTTCTGAAGGGTCTATACTCATGAAAATCAAGTGCGACATGAGGCTTAAAGCTGCTAAATGCCTTTTTGAGCAAGGGGCTTTCTACAGCCATCAGTTTGGTTTGGTCACGGTTGAGATCCAGATCTTCGGCATTGTTTCGTTCCTGTTTCAGATAGCCATCAATATTGGCCATTGGTACTACGGCAAGGTCCAGCAGACTAAGCATCTGGCTGTTTTCAGCATTGTACAACAAGTCGTGAAGCAGGTAAAGCAATGCCTCGGTGCTTGCAGGCTCATCTCCATGCAATCCTCCCTGCATCCATACCTTAACTTTTGTTTTCTCTGCACCTGCACTTACCCTCAGCATGGGTATTTTAAGTCCTTTCTTAGTTTCACCGATGTAACTAAGCTGTGCTTTGTCGGGATGATCGGCGCAAAGTTTTTCCAGAAAGCCAATCAATTCCGGGTAGTTGGTAAATCCCTCGCTCTTTTTCAGCGCCGGAGTTAAGGCAGGAAGATCTTCCTTTTCAGGGAAGTGCTTCAAGGTCATTTTCTTGGTCTGAGGATTAAACTGCCCGAATGCAGGCACAACCATTCCCAGAAGCAAGAGGTAAAATGCAGCCTTCATGTTCAAAAGGTAAACGTGGCGATCATGCGGACAATCCTCTCGTTGCCGGTCACGGGCAATCCTTCCCGGTTATTGATGTTTCCATTGTTACGCACATAGGTGAAGTCGGCTTGTATCTTGGCTCCGTAATTCCTACCCAGCAACTTGCTGACTCCAATGGTGTGGTAATAGGGTCGGTTGTAAAATGTGCCATTGTTCAGGAAAGAATGCGTGTCCCCGTCCAGGTAGGTATATCGACCGTCTACTGAAATACCATTTTTGAAAAGATATCCTGCCTGAATGTTAAATGCCTTGCCAAGGAACATCCTCGCTTTGATGTAGTTTTCCTTATTCTGAACCCCATCAACACTGAAATCAGTAGTCACAGAGCCATCGGTACGAACCCTCTGAGTTATGCCTCCCGGCACCGAGGCGGTGGCTTGGACGAATTCCCCAAGCATAGAGAACCCTTTGTATTTGAACAGAAAGTCTATTCCAAATTTGGTGTAATTGGGAAGCAGCACCTTATCACTATTGTCCAGGTATAAAATAGTACCACTCTCTCTGCCATTCCTGCTGCTCATGCCACTGTTGTAACTGTAGTTACCTCCGATCACAAGCTTGGGTGTTCGCTCCCTCATGATGTCCATTTGATTGAACTGACCAAAGTTGTTGAACAGGCCAAAAGGTAGATAATCTAGTCGCCCGCCTATTTTCAATCCACCTACATCAGGAGTTTTAAGTGTAGGGCCGTCTCCATTGGTAAGAACAAAGTAGGGTTTCAGGTAATTGCGGCCTCCAATATTGAATGTGCCATCCATGAAAATCCCCACTTCCCGGATAGTGGCAAAGGCAGAAGTAAGGCGACTTCGCTCCACTAGTTGCAAAGAGTAGCTGTTCATGAACAACTCTCTGTTATCTGTGAAAGTGGCTCTCTGCCCAAAGGCAATCTTAACTCTGCGGGCCAGATTGTATGCCACCCATGCATCCAACAGGAAATTGGAGCTGCCATCAAGCTCCTCTCCGGTACCGCTCAGGTCAGCTTGAAAGCGATAACTAAACTTGTCATCTGCAGTGTTTCCTTCCAGTCGCAAACGAAGGCGCCTCATCCGGAAACGCAGTTCGGTAGGTTCATCAAGGTCATTTTTTCTATTTCTGCCTTCTGTGAAGGGTTGGAGAAAGCCTGACATGCGCATTTCATTACCATTTTTGTCAGAAAGCCTGATGCCTTCGCCAAAACGATACGCATTTACCACAACCGATTCCTGCCCATAAGCCTGAAGGTTCACCGAAAGCTGAATGGTAGTGAGCAGAAAGCAGATCACTAAAGAGCTGTGTTTCATACGAAATCCGGTTTTAGTAACACTTCTCCATCTCTCATCATCGGCTTGCCCATAGCGATCACATCGGTTAATTGTAGTTGCTCGTCAAAAAAGCAGAAGTCAGCATCAAAGCCGGGTGCTATTCTCCCTTTGTTTTTCAATCCAAGATTGGCAGCGGGGTTAGTGGTGTTTAGCTTCAAGGCTTCTTCCATTGGAAGGCCACCCAGGCGCACCAGATGTTGTATTTCTGCAAGATTTCGGTCAATCGCAGCCTTGGTAAACCCAATTACTGCACCCTCAGAGTCAAAGGCACTCAGACCGGCATGCCCATCGGTACTAAAGGTAAGCCGATCAATTGGCACTCCTTGATCTATTGCATAAATGACACTTTTGTAAGGATCTGTATACTTGGAAGCCGCAGTCGTGATGTCGATCATGCCTCCTAGCTTCGCAAATCGAATGGCTTGTTCAAACAGATCTTTGGTTCGACCCACATGGGTAGGGGAGATGTGCTTGATTGGAAAATGATAGCTCTCTACTAGCTCAAACAGCACATCCATGCCTGACTTAAGAGCCCCAAGGTGCACATGCATGATGCCTTTCTTTTGACTCAACAAACCTCCTGTTCGCACCTCTCTTAATTTGCGTACCAGCTCCATCGCAGTTGGATAGGAGGAACGTATATCTGCTATTGCAATCTTAAAACCCAAAACTGGCTCCACATACACCATATCGCCTTGTATGCTTCCTGTAATGGTAACAGTATCTGAACCATAATAACCCGAATACATATAAGTTGATAAACCTGATGACCGCAAAGCCTGTACTTTACCGTACAGCATGGGTAGCGATTTGATCGTGGCATCTGTCCCTAATAAACCAACAGTTGTAGTGCAGCCACATCGTACCAAATCAGCAGCCTGAACTTCAGGTGTGAGGGAAGAAAATCCGTCTTTGCCTCCGGCACCCGCTATGTGAATGTGTTGATCGATCAGCCCGGGGCTTACCCGCTTTCCTTCTGCATCGATGATAGGTAAGTCTTTGATACTAACCTCCAGATGGGTGTCCATTTGAACAATTGTACCATTGGCGATGAGGATATCCTGAACTCCCAAAGGCTCAGGAGCATAAACACGTGCGTTTTTAATCAGCAGCAACATCTCAGATAAAATGGAATAAAAGCATAACCAACAGGGTAGTCGTCAGGGGAATAAGGTTCCTTTTAACGATCTGCATGCTGCTTACCCCAGCGATCTCAGCAGAGGCAATCAACACGCCCGATACAGGTGAAATAGCCCTTCCCATTGATGCAGCCAATTGCATGGGAAGCATAAGAGTTGTGGTGTTGAAACCTATTTGAGCAGCCATACCCGGCACCAATGGGCCAAAGGAGAAAAAAGCAGCATTTCCACTGCCCATCATCATGGATGACAGGTAGATCATAATGGTCATGATAAAGCCTATGATCACTGAACTGAAACCCAAGTGTTGAGTTAAATCAATTAGTCCGTCTATAAAGCCTAGTGCAATCAAGCCCTGAGCAAAGAATTCAGCGGAAATAATCAGGGTCACCACCGTCTTGAAAATATCAGCCATTCCTTTCCAAAACTCTGAAAGCGAATTCATCAAGGCTGCGAACTGTCTTTTTTGTATGCCTTCAAACAAAATCGCCACTGCCAGACTGATAAACATTACAGTTGTGGTATCAAGAACTATCGGGCTTGGGAATAATTGAATGAAGTCAGAAAATACAATCAGAAGCAGGATCGGCAGGATAGGCAATACTGCATAGTAGAAAGGTGCTTTAATTTCCAGCGGTTTTACCTTGGCTTCTTTTCCCTCCTCCAAAACAAGTTTTCGGTCAAAATGGCGATTGACAAAAAAGTACAAAACTGCCAGGAGGATACTGAGTGGCCATACCAGAGGTAGTTGATGATACACGAAATAATGGATAGCGTCCATCTCCATGATTTCGACAGCACTTGAAGTGGTCACGCAGGCTGGGCCAATGCCAAATACGGTGCAGGCGGTGATGACGGATACTGCTGAAAGTCGGCTTACTCCCAGTCGGGTAATGATGGGAAACATGGAAGCCATCAGTAAGAGGCTTAGCCCGGCAGCAGATGGAATAGCGATAAACAGCACCTGACCGATCGGGATCACCATGCTGGCAGCCAGGTAAGGCCACTTCCTAAAAACGCCTAAAGGCTTCATGGCAAAATTCACCAGGACATCAGAGGCCCCGATTTTCTCAATGTAGGCCACATAGCCACCTATGGCCATGATCATGAGCCCTACCCCTGCATTGGTTTTGCTGAAGGCTTCCTTGACAAATGCGAAATAATCAAACCAGGATAGTCCGGTGGGTTTCTTAAGTTCGAGCGTGGACAAGCCTAAAAGTTGCGCCAGGAGAAGCATCACAAATCCCGCCAGGAGCAATACCGCCTGGGCATACATATTCTTCAGCAGCATCCAGGCTGCTAAGGTGATGATAAGCAGAGAAAGGAGAGGGCCAAGCATTACCTGATCTTAAAAAGGAAGACCATTAAGTTTTTTGCCCGGGCTGAAAAAAGCCCCGTTGGCAGCGGGCACTGAGGCATGCTGCACAAAAGCACCTGTAAGATCCGGATTGCGGGTGTAGGACTCATCGGGGTTACTTGAAAGTCCATTGATATCAAACACGACAACTGTATTGTTTGCCGAATCTCGCATGGTAAGTACATCACCTGCGTTGGACAAATTCAGTTCCCCACTAGATGCCGTCTGTACGAGCGCATTTCCGAAACTACCCGTTGGATTGCCTCCTCCAAATACCACCAATATCCCTTTGCTTGGCAAAATGGTTCCTGCCGGAAACACATGACGAACAGAGGTAGCATCTGAAAGGGTATAGCCACTGATATCCAGGGTGGGATTAGAGTTGTAAAATTCTACAAACTCATCAGCCAGTGGATCACGGGTACCATCTCCATTGGCATCACCTGAAATGTCAGAAGGAGGGTCGTACAAAACCTCATTCACCAAAAAGCCTAACCAGGGACAACCATTATTTCCCACAGGACCGGCCAAATCGGGGCAATCATCAACACAATCGGAAACACTATCGTTATCCCTATCGGCCGTGCAATTGGCAAGTTCGATCCGTAAGGTTGAAGGGCTGGTGTTAATGATTTTTTCTATCTGACCCAACGACACTTCAATAAACTTGAGCGCCGTATCGCCGGTATTGATTCCACTGAGTGTAATACTTCCTTCAGAGCTATTGGCCAAAATAACAATCTGGGAAGAGGAGCTGCTGTAATCCCGGTTGAGCACGGCACTTCCTCTGAATTGAAGTGGCAGGTTCAAGTCCTTGACAACCGGGCCATTCAAGACCGCTTTAATGGTAATTACGCCTCCATCAGCTTCAAGAACCGTTTTGCTGGATTGTAACTGTACGGTTGGATAAACGTCTTCAGTGGTACATCGGCTAGTTCCCAAACTCAAGAGTAGGAGGGAAATGAACGAAATGATTTTCGACCGGAGCATAGGCATTCTGAAAGGATCAGCAACAAACTTTGTGTTTTTGATTGCAGAACAAGAATACCAGTACTCAAAATATGTGCATACCAATTATGAGCTGCCTCAGCAAAATACGATGCTACTCCTTTTGAGAGGTGCTTCTTACAAAAGCACCAGACACAAAAGAGATAAAACGATGATGGCAAAGAGGTTCAACAGAATACCTGCCTTCATCATGTCACCCGTTTTGATATGACCACTGGCAAACACGATCGCATTGGGGGGTGTTGAGATCGGCATGGAAAAAGCCATGCTCGAAGCAATCGTGGCAGGGATCACAACGGCAAGGGGTTCTATGCCCATCGCAGTTGTAATTCCGATTATCGGTGGAAGCATCACCGTGATCAGGGCGACATTGCTCATTACTTCTGTGAGGAGTAAAACCATACCGATCAGGATCACGGCAACGGTAAAACTAATCCCTTCCTGAGGGGCAGACACGGCTGAGGTCACATAGGACACTATCCCGGTTTTTTCCAACCCTGCAGCCATGGAAAGACCACCCCCAAACAGCAATAAAATACCCCAGGGAAGTTTTTCGGTATCAGACCAACGGAGAATTGTTTCGTACTTGTTCCAAAAAGCAGGGATGATAAACATGGCCATGCCACCCATCAGCCCGATCATGGCATCGTTGAGCAATCGCCTGCCAAAAAGGCTATTGAGGGGTTCTTGAAAGATCCATAAGCCCGCTGTGATGCCGAACACAATCGTCACCAACCATTCCTGTCTGGAAAATGTACCCAGAGATAGCAACTTTTGCTCAAACAGATGCTTCACATCAACCTGTGAGTCAGCCCTTGGCTTAAACAGTACGATCAACAAGAGGTAGGTAAAACCCAACAGCAACAAGCCTGTGGGAAAGCCGATCACCATGTACTCCATAAAACCGATCTGGTAGTTGAGCATTTTATCCAACATGCCCGCCATCACGATATTGGGCGGAGTGCCGATGAGTGTCATGGTGCCACCGATATTGGCTCCATAGGCGATGGAGAGCATAAGCGGAGCTGCCAGACTGTGCTGTATCTTTTCATCTGTTGACCGGAACATCTGCTGCACCGAAAGGGCGATGGGCAACATCATGACGGCTGTAGCGGTATTGCTGATCCACATGCTGAGCAGGGCAGAAGAAAGCAAAAAGCCCAGCACCAGGCCTGAGGGTTTGGTGCCGGTGATTTTTACAATATGTAGGGCGATGCGCTCATGCAAGCCAGATTTCTCAAGGCCCAGGGCCAGCATAAAACCACCCATGAACAGAAAGATCACCGGATTGGCGTAAGAGACACCCGCCTCATCCATTTTCATGATGCCAAACAGCGGGAAGAGCAGCAGTGGCAGCAGGGCCGTAACAGCCAGGGGTACTGCCTCCAGTATCCACCAGGTCAACATAAGAGCCATGAGAGCCAGCATAGGAGTGGAGCCCTTACCGGCAAAATCTGCTTTGACAAACAGCAGGATGAGGAAAAAGAGGAGGGGCCCCAGCAGCAGCCCAAGTTTCTTGATGCGCATAATTGGGTTGCTAGATAAGTAATTTTAGGGAATGGGAGGCTTAGTGGCCCATTGCTTGTGTTTAGGGTGAGGGCGGTTGGGGGGAGGTTTATATTTAAAGCGCAATACTATCTTTTAAGAACTCAAGCATTGCAGACAAACCAAGCGGCTATCGGCTAGAGGTTTGCTAATGTATTAGTCACTTGGCACTGCCGAGCGACTGGGGTAACTAATATTCTTTACTTTGACTAATTTTTATTATTTTTATTTCAGTTTTCTGGCCAACAAACACTTATAAATCTTTTGTTGTTCTATTTGTCTTTTTGGCATAAATGATGAAGATAAGACATCCTTTACTGTTATTGATACAATTGGGTTCTCTGAAAGAATTTTAATGTTTTCTTCTGATATATAAACCCAGAACCCCAATGTGCAACAAATGCCCAAAGGATTATTCTTGTATTCCACACTATCCAAAACAATAGTCGTATTGTCAGTTAGTTTCAGTTCTATTATTCCTAATGCTTTCAATGTGCTGTCAGAGAATAAAAATCTTGATGCTGCATTTAAAAATAATCTGTATTTTGCTAAAACTGTTGTATCCTTATAATTCAATACTTTTTGAATAAGTAAACTGTAATAATCGCTTGTATTTGTCAATCCACCTACAGTTTCAATTCCCTTTTCTTTATCTTTTGTCCCCGAAATACAAGAACAACCCTGTCCATATGAATAAATCGAAATAAACAATAAAAACATTACTTTTATAGCTCGTCCTAATTTTTTTATCTGTTCATTCTTCATTTCTATTGTCCTGTAAGCTCCCCCGTTTTTTGGGCCAATCAAAAGTATAAAAATGAGTTTTTTTAAGGCATTCTGCTCTTGGTTTGGTCTGTAAAAAGAGAGGTTGGCAATACCCTTCCTCTCTTTGACCAAACCAGTCGAACAGGATATTCCTGGTGAGTTGCCCTCCGGCAGAGCTCGCTTCCGCTTACCTGTTGACTGCAATATCTTGCTTTTATCTTTCATTGCTTCACACAACGGCTTCTAGCAGTTCTATTGGCGTTCTATAACCAAGTGCCTCATGAGGTCGGCAATGGTTGTAGTCCATCATCCACTCTTCGATCTTCTGTCTGACTTCTTTGAGGCTGTAAAACACATGCGCATTCAGCAGTTCTCTACGTACACTGCCATTGCAACGCTCTATAAAGCCATTCTGCATCGGTTTGCCAGGCTGTATGTAAGCAAGTGTAATGTGACGCTTACGACACCACTCATCCAATGCATGTGAGATGAACTCTGGGCCGTTGTCCACTCGTATCATCTTCGGAAGCCCTCTGAACTCTTGAAGATATTCCAACACCCTGATCACTTTGCTGGAGGGTAAAGAGAGGTCAGCTTCCAGAGCCAGTATCTCCCGATTGAAGTCATCCACTACGTTGAGCAACCTAAACTTCCTGCCATCCCATAAGCTGTCACTCATAAAATCAATTGACCACACCTCATTCAAGGTTTGTGGCTGAAACAATGCTTGTTTAACTCTTGCCGGAAGGCGTTTCTTGTATCGCCTGCGGATATTCAGATGTAATGCTGTGTACACTCGATACACTCTTTTATGGTTCCAAACCAATCCTTGCCTTCGTATGCGAAAGTAGCTCTGCCAAAAGCCTATGGCAGGATGCTTATCAACAAGTCGCTGTAACTCATGGATTACAGGGGTATCGCTCCTAGGCCTAGGTAGGTATTCAAAGGTACTTCTCGGCACGCTTAAAGCTGTACACGCCTGACGCTTGCTCACTCCATGCTCTTGTACCATGAACTGAACAAGCATGCCCTTCTCGTCAGACGTTAAAGCTTTTTTGCTACTGCATCCTTTAATGCTTCATGTACCAAACTCAGATCGGCGTACATTCTTTTCAACCTTAAGTTCTCCTCTTGAAGCTCTTTCATCTTCTTCACTTCACTAGCTTCCATACCACCATAGCGTTGACGCCACTTGTAGAAGGATGCTGTAGTGATGCCCATTTCTCGACAGATATCCTCTGCCTTACGACCAGCTTCGTGCTCATTGATTGCCTTAACAATCTGTGTTTCTGTAAATCGTGACTTTCTCATAAAACCATTTAAAATTGAACATTTCTTGTCAACTTTCAAATGGCCGACTTTCAGGGGAGCTTACA
>JAIYAX010000022.1 GCA_027488815.1 Cytophagaceae bacterium
CCTCCGGAATACCTTCTGTATCCCCTCGATGTTTTATCCCCACCTCCTAACACTTCCAACTCATCCCTTTAACTCCCTACTAATTACCCCCCTTCTCGTTAAAGCGGATGCAAAGGTAAAGAACTATGTGTTTAACGAACAAATCGTATTCAGAAAAAAAATTGGTATTGAAAGTATTTCCTTCATTTACAGCTAATTATATAATAAAAAAATTATCAACAGTCTTTGATAAGGGTATGTAACCGATCTGGACCTGTGCTTACCATATGAACATTTACTCCCATATTTTGCTCAATGAAACTGATATACTTTGAAAGGGCCGATGGTAAAGCGTCAAATGACTTAAGCTGACGTGTACTGCACTTCCAACCCGGGAAATGGACATAATCCGGCTCTAAATCAGAGAGATTTGTTTCAGAAGGAGGTGTGGAAGCAACTTCTCCATTGCTCAAGTAACCGGTGCAGACTTTGATTTCATCTAAATCATCAAGCACGTCAACTTTCATTAAAAAAAGTTGGGTGATGCCGCTTATCATAGAGGCATATTTTAAAGCTGGGAGGTCAAGCCATCCTGTTCTTCTGGGACGTCCGGTTGTGCTGCCAAATTCATGACCCTGGGTTCTTATGTATTCCCCGATAGAGTCATTCAGCTCGGTTAAAAAAGGTCCACTACCCACCCTGGTGCTGTATGCTTTTAGTATTCCAAACACTTCACGGATATGTTTGGGGGCAACTCCAAGTCCTGTACAGGCCCCTGCAACCATTGTTGAAGATGATGTGACATAAGGATAAGACCCAAAATCGATATCGAGCATAGAGCCTTGAGCACCTTCAGCGAGTATGCTTTGCCCCTCTGCAATTGCCTGATTGATAAAATACTCCGAGTCGACCAGGTTAAAGGTTTTCAACAATTCAACTGCCTCGAAGAACTCTAAATTAAGTGCTTCAAAATCGACTTCATGATTAAAATGGCCCAGGAGCTTTTTGTGCCTCTCGATCAGGGATGAATACTTTTGCCTGAAGTCTGCCTGAGTTAGGTCCCCTATTCTAAGTCCATGCCTGCCAATCTTATCTTGATAGCAAGGGCCAATTCCTTTAAGTGTTGATCCAATTTTTTTGTCTCCCATTGCTTTTTCATAAACCAGATCGAGAATGCGGTGGGTTGGAACAATCAATTGAGCCTTTTTGGATATGTATAGATTTCGGAATGAAAGGCCATACTTTGAAAGCCCTTCGATCTCTTTCTTAAAAACGATAGGGTCAAGGACTACTCCATTGCCAATGACATTTTTTATATCCTCATGAAAAATGCCTGATGGTATCTGATGTAAGACATGCTTGATTCCATTGAATTCCAGTGTGTGACCGGCATTAGGGCCGCCTTGAAAACGAGCTATAAGCTGGTATCTGGGAGCAAGATAATCCACTACTTTCCCTTTGCCTTCGTCTCCCCATTGAAGGCCTAGCAATACATCTACCGGCATTTTAATGAAATTAGTTTATAAAAAAACGCTCTGCCTCTTCAACAGTTGAAAAGACTTTAAAAATGGAATTCAACTTGGTAATTACCAACAGTTTGCGGATTTGTTCTGAGGGATTTATCAGCACAATATCTCCTCCTGCATTTCTAAATTTGGTTAAAATCGTGATCAATACCCCAATGCCTGAACTGTTCATGTATCTGACTTCAGATAAATCAATCCCCAAGTTCTTTTTACCATCATTGATATGGTCATTTAACAAATCTAACAAACCTATCCCAGACTGTTCCCCAATCAAATCACCTTGTAAAGTGAGAATGATTACTGATTTGGATGCAATGGTCACATTTACCTTCATAGCTTATACAATTGATTAGGATTTGATCATGGGTTTGTGGGTGCACTGGGCATTTGTGCAGGAAGCAAAAAGGATCAAAGAGTGATGGCTAACGTTGAATTTTAGTAATTCTCCGACCATGTTCTGAATATTCTGTATTCTGGGGTCACAAAATTCAACTACTTTGTTGCAATCGGTGCAGATCAGATGGTCATGTTGTCTACATCCGTAGGATTTTTCATAAAGAGCCTGGTTAGATCCAAACTGATGACGAGTAACTAAGCCACATTGAACGAGGATGTCCAAGGTGTTGTAAACGGTTGCCCTGCTCACTCTGTATTTCTTTTCCTTCATGCTTTCAAAGAGAGCTTCCACATCAAAATGGTCATTTCGATTGTAAATTTCTTCGAGTATTGCAAATCGTTCCGGAGTTTTGCGTAAATCCCTTTGCTCCAGAAACTCTCGTAAAATTGACTTTACCTCCTCGACCTGAGCCTTTTGCATTTGATGATTAATTAACAGGATGGCAAAGTAAAGGAATATCAGGTGAATCTGATAACGTGGTGAACTCCTTCGATCTCTTTCAGCTTGTTCATAAGTGTATCCAGGTGAGCTGTGTCAATCACGTAAAGCATGATGGTGCCTTCAAAAAAACCGTTTTCACTCTCAATCGCTATTGAACGTATATTTACACGCAATTCTGCCGAAATTATTCTGGAAATGTCATTAATTATTCCCACTCTATCTGTTCCGGTAACTTTAAGTCCACATAAAAACTCAAGTTCCTTTTGGCTTGTCCATTTTGCTTTTACGATACGATAGCCATAGTTGGACATAAGCTCTAAAGCATTTGGGCAAGATGTTCTGTGTATTTTGATGCCCTCGTTAACGGTCACAAATCCAAAAACATCATCTCCTGCAATAGGATTGCAGCATTTGGCAAGGGTATAGTCAATTTTATCCATGTCTTCACCGATAAGTAACATGTCACTACCCTCTCCCTTCACTTCTTTAAGTACCTTCTCAAAGGTCTTGGCATCACTTATTTTTTGATTTTGGGATTTGTGCTTTTGCTCCTTTTCGATTTTAAACCGCTTTAGCTCTTTAGGATCAATGATGTTTTTACCAAACTTATAATAGAGTTCATTATGCGTTTTGGACGTGAAATATACCCTCAGCTCATTAAGCACCTCATCGTTTAACTCAAGACCGAGCAACTCTGCCTTTTTATAAAGGATCTCTTTGCCCTCGAGTGCCGCTTGTCGGCGGTTTTCCTTTATGAAGTCCTTGATCTTCGATTTTGCTTTGGAACTGACTACAAACTTTAACCAGTCCTCATTTGGCTTTTGCTTTTTAGAAGTCAATATTTCGACCTGATCGCCATTGTTGAGGATGTAACTCAATGGGACAAGTTTGTGATTGACTTTAGCGCCAATACAATGGTTTCCTATTTCAGAATGTATCTCAAAGGCAAAATCTAAGGCAGTAGACCCATTGGGTAATATTCTAAGCTCACCTTTGGGGGTGAATACGTAAACTTCTTCATTGAACAAATTGGATCTGAAATCATCTACAAACTCAATGGCAGAAGAGTCGCTTTGGGCAAGCATGTCACGGACCTTTGAAATCCAAACATCCAGTCCGGATCGGTTTTGTTGATTGGCTTCTTTATACTTCCAATGTGCAGCATAGCCTTTTTCAGCGATATCATCCATCCTGCGGGTGCGGATTTGTACTTCTACCCATTGGCCGGTTTTGCTCATAACGGTAGTATGTAAGGACTCATATCCGTTGGATTTAGGAGTACTTACCCAGTCTCTTAATCGATCAGGATTAGGCTTGTAAAAATCGGTCACTATCGAGTATGCTTGCCAGCAAGAGGCTTTCTCCATCTCATGTTCTACATCGATAATCACTCTGATTGCAAACAGATCATACACCTCTTCAAAAGGTATCTGCTGCTTTTTCATTTTTGAATAGATGGAATAGATCGACTTAGGCCGGCCTTTAATTTCAAAGCTAAAGCCCTGCCTACGGAGTTCAGCCTGTATTGGTGCTGTAAAGTCTTTTATGAATTTGTTGCGAGCATCACGTGAGGAGCGAAGGTTTTCAACGATCATCCGATAGGTGTCGACATCTGTGTATTTAAGGTACAGATCCTCCATTTCGGTTTTGATGCTGTACAAGCCTAAGCGATGTGCCAGTGGTGCATACAGGTACATGGACTCTGATGCTATCTTCAACTGCTTATCACGTGGCATGCTTTCCAGAGTTCGCATGTTGTGAAGTCGGTCAGCCAGCTTAACTAGTATCACTCTTACATCATCAGAAAGAGTAAGGAGCATTTTTCGAAAGTTCTCGGCCTGCTGCGAACTGCCATGTTCAAAGGTCCCGGAGATCTTGGTGAGGCCATCGATTATCTTGGCGACTTTAAGACCGAATACTTTTCTGATTTCATCTAGCTCAACTTCGGTATCTTCTACCACATCATGCAGAAGCGCTGCAATGATTGACGTGGTCCCCAGACCTATTTCTTCAATTGCGATCTGAGCCACAGCAAGGGGATGATAAATGTAGGGCTCGCCTGTTTTTCGGCGCATGCCTTTGTGAGCCTCCACTGACATGTTAAATGCTTTCTTAATCAGAAGAGAGTCCCCGTCTTTTAAAACGGGTTTAGCCATTTTCAGAAGTCTGCGATACCTGCGGAGTATTTCCTTTTTTTCGTCTTCCAGGCTAGCGGTTTGCATCATTTCGGTTTAAACTCAAGGGCAAAAGATAGCGAATACACAGCACAATCGGAAAAAAGTAACCGGAAGGGAACGGGTGTATGGGTATTTGAATAATAATTCTTTTCTTTGCAGTCCTTTTTTAAAGGCAACCGAAGAATGAGCTCGGTAAACCTGCGGATGTGGCGAAATTGGTAGACGCACTAGACTTAGGATCTAGCGCTGCGAGGCATGGGGGTTCGAGTCCCTCCATCCGCACAAATGGCTTCATTATATGGCATCTTGTCAGATAATGAAGCCATTTTGTCTATTTAACGAGGCATAGTCGACCTAGCATAGTAATTGAATTTAGTCCATCAAAAGTAAACCGAATTGGAGATCACATTAGAACAAAGATCCGCTGTAGAGGGCGTCATCAAGATGCAGATAACAGAACCTGATTATCAAAAAGTGCTTGATGATAAAATAAAGGAATATGGCAAGAAGGCCAGGATTAATGGTTTCAGACCCGGAAAAGTGCCAAGCCACATCATAAAGAAAATGTATGGCAAAGCCCTGAAAGTTGAAGAGATCAATCAGTTGATTTCCAGTAGCCTCAGCAACTTTATCAAAGAGAAGCAACTGCCTCTGCTTGGAGAACCCATGCCGTTGCCAATCGCTAACGATATAGATTGGGATAGCCAGCAAAGCTTTGTTTTTGAATTCGAAGTGGGCCTTGCAGGATCATTTGAGATTAAACCTGAAAAAGTAAAAGCTGCCAAATTTGATATAAGCATTGATTCTAAGGTCGTAGAAGACACTTTGAATGAGCTTAAAGAGAGGTTTGCAGAAAATGAATACCCAGAAGAAGTGTCTGAAAAGGACATGGTTTACGGGGAGTTGAAATCCAAGCAATCAGATTATCAAACCCAAGGCCTTTTGCCCCTGAATAAGGTGGTTGCTAAAGAGCTTGCTTCGATTACAGGAAAAAAGAAAGATGACGTTTTAAACTTGTCTTTAAAGGCTCTTTTCGCAGAAGATGAGAGTACCAAATCGATGTTCACCGGCATCAACAAAGAAGAGCTATCTCAACATGGCGATGAGTTTGAGTTTAGCATCAGCAATATCTCCAGAAAGTCGGCAGCCAAAATGGATCAGAAGTTTTTCGATCATGTCTTTGGGCCGGGAGTTGTGGATACTGAAGATGCTTTTCTTGAAAAGTTGAAAGAAACGATTGCTGAAAACTACCTAAGAGAAACATCACAGTTGCTTCAACAGCAGATCAAAAAAGAAATCACTCAGTCAACAAACATATCACTGCCAGATGAGTTCTTAAAGAAGTGGTTGATCAACAAGAACAAAGGTAAAGTTGATGAAGATGCCCTTTTGAAAGAATACCCCAAGTACATTGAAAGCCTTAAATGGAATCTGATTCGAGACCAAGTAGCTAAAAAATCGGGAATTATAGTAAATGAACAGGATGTAATCGAAAGAGCTAAATCCATCATTGAATCCCAGTTTGCGCAATACGGTATGCTGGATCAGATACGCTCTCAACTGGACACCTTCGCTTTAAACTATCTTAAGAAGGATGATGGAGCGAATTATTCCAGAATTTATGATTTGATTGAGGATCAAAGGGTGCTTGAGAAACTTGAAGAGGAGATTGATGTAAAGGTCAAAAAGATCACTCTTGATGAGTTTAAAAAAGAAATTGAAAAATTGAACAGTTAACGACAAAAGAAATGAACTTCAAAAGCGAATTCAGGAAGTATGCCATAAAGAGCCAGGGCATGAGTAGTCTTGGAGTTGATGAGTACATCCACCAAATCGATAACATGACCCGATCGGTGATTGAGGAAAGACCCACTAATTTCCGTGAGATCGATGTATTTTCAAGGCTTATGATGGACAGGATTATCTTTTTGGGTACACCTGTGGACGATTACATATCGAATATCATCACAGCACAGATGCTCTTTTTGGAGTCGACCGATAGTAAAAAAGACATCCTGTTGTACATCAACAGCCCTGGTGGGTCAGTATATGCAGGGCTTGGCATCTATGATACTATGCAATATGTCAATCCGGATGTAGCAACTATTTGCACCGGGCTTGCTGCCTCTATGGGAGCAGTATTGCTTGCGGGAGGAGCTAAAAATAAGCGTTCTGCCCTACCACATTCCAGGGTTATGATTCACCAACCTTTGGGTGGGGCACAAGGCCAAGCATCGGATATCGAAATCACTGCCAGAGAAATAGCCAAAATCAAAAAGGAGTTGTATGAAATCCTGGCCGTTCACACGAACAAAGATTATGATACCATCTGGAAAGACTCGGATCGTGACTATTGGATGATCGCACAAGAAGCCAAAGATTACGGCCTGATCGATGAGGTTTTGGTAAAGAAGAGATAGTATGGCTCAAGTAACCTGTTCATTTTGTGGAAGAAGTAAAAAGGAAGTAACCCTGATGATTTCAGGGATACATGCCCATATCTGTGATAAGTGTATTGAACAGGCCCATCAGATTTTGATGGAAGATCATCAAAACCGATCCAAAGACTATCAGACAAGCCAGAAAATACTGAAACCCAAAGAGGTAAAGGCCTTTTTGGACCAATATGTCGTGGGTCAGGATGATGCCAAACGAATACTTGCAGTGGCAGTTTATAATCACTTCAAAAGACTTGACAGAAGTCAGATGAAAGACGATGTGGTCATTGAAAAGTCCAACATCATCATGGTAGGTGAAACCGGAACCGGTAAAACGTACCTTGCAAGAACACTTGCCAAAATTCTTGAAGTGCCCTTTTGCATTGCAGATGCCACTGTATTGACGGAAGCCGGTTATGTAGGAGAAGACGTTGAAAGTATCCTTACCCGATTGCTTCAATCTGCAAACTATAATGTTGAAGCAGCAGAGAAAGGCATTGTATACATTGACGAGATCGACAAAATAGCCCGCAAAAGTGCCAACGCCTCGATTACAAGAGATGTAAGTGGGGAAGGTGTGCAACAGGCCTTGCTAAAACTGCTGGAAGGAACAGTCGTAAATGTGCCGCCACAGGGAGGTAGAAAGCATCCGGATCAAAAAATGATTTCCCTAAACACCTCAAACATCCTGTTTATTTGTGGTGGGGCCTTTGAAGGTATCGATCGAATCATCAAAAGCAGATTAAAAAGCCGTGCGATTGGATTTGAACTCAATAAGGATGAGTCCGATAGCGGTCAAGAACACGATGTATTGCTCAAGTTTGTTTCCAGTCAGGATCTACGGAATTTTGGGTTAATCCCTGAGCTTATCGGAAGGTTGCCAGTTGTGACCTACCTTGAGCCTCTTACCAAAGACACCCTACGGATGATCCTCACCGAACCCAAAAATGCCTTGATCAAGCAGTATGAAAGGCTATTTGAAATGGAAGGTGTAAAGCTTAGCTTTGATCATGATGCGATAGAATACATCGTTGACAAAGCCGACAGCTATGGTCTGGGCGCAAGAGGTCTCAGGGGAATTTGCGAAGCCATCATGACCGATGCAATGTTTGAGTTGCCATCGGAAACAGAAAAAATAACCGACATGGAGGTTGGCTTAACTTATGCCCGTGAGAAGTTTGAAAAGTCAAAATTCAGCCGTTTAAAAGCAGCTTAATCCTCTGTATTCTAAAACACAAAAAGGCGCCCAAGGGCGCCTTTTTGATTTGGGATAGGGTTGATTTACTTTACCAACAAAGCAGCATCTCCTATTTTATGTCCTTCGCAGAAAAACTCGAAAGTATGATTGCCTTTGATAAATGGCATTCCTTTGGAATAAATGAACTCCACTTTCTGGCCGCTGTTGTCAAACGCAACATCTTGTTTTGCGGTGTAGAACGATTTTTCACCATTGAACGTAAAGATACCTCCACCCACTGACAGGTCATAAAGCACAGTGCCGGAAGGGTCCGTCACTTTGAGAAGGATTTCCTTGACATTCTTTTCAGCCACATCATTTTTGGCAAGGTTAAACACGAGCTTTACTTTGTCGATGTTTTTGGCTTTGTGCTCATTGCCTTCTCTTTCTTTGCCTTTCTCATTAAATACAGACAGAGCTACATTCTCTGCTTTCATTCTTGAAGCAATTGCAACCTTTTCTGAAAGTTGCTTTTCAGTGCTCTTCAGGTTTTCAATTTGAGAGCCCATTTCCTGCTTTTCGGATTGCAAGGTTGTATTCTCTTTTCCTAATGAGTCTACTTGCTGACGAAGTTGTGCAATTTCTTGGTCTCTGGCTTCGATATCAGCCTTTAGCTCCTGAACCAATTTCTCAAGTTCTGCTCTCTTCTCAGCATTGAGTTTTCCGGAACGCTTAAGCTGGCGTATGGTCATGTCCAGACTAGCGATTTGCGCATTCAGCGTGTCATTGTTCAAACCCAACTGGGTTCTCTCCTCAAGTACACGGGCATACTCCAAACGCAATCCATCCAGCTCTTTTGCCTTTTCAGTGATTTCGGCATCCTGAGTTGCAATGGTTTCGGTTTGTTGCTCGATGGTTTCTGACTGCTTGTTCTGATTAAAGATCAAGTACCCTATGACTACCACCAAAATGGCGATAATGACCAGGTAAATGGTGCTGTTGTTTTTTCGTGGTTCGGCCATGGTTTTTTTGTTCAAAGGTAATAAAATTAAAGAGTGCTAGATTGGGACTTTATTTAAGTGTGTCATGAGAGTGATTGGAGAAATAGAACATCCCCGACTGAGGATCAGCTTGTTTTACTGGAACGATAAATATGTATTGAAAATGGAGAAGGGGAACCTCGAACAAGTCTACAAAGTGTCTATCCTTGATTTGCCTCCAATTGCCGAAGCTGAAAACCTGGCTTTTTTTTCAAAATGGATTAGTCCTGACTTTCTGAAAAACATTGAAGCACGTTTCAAGGAAATGGAAAAGGAGTTCCAGGAGCTGATTGACTCCTGAAACTCCCTCAAATTCTTAATCGACTAACCGGGATTATACGTGCCCCTGACCCAGCATCGCCTCAGCAACTTTGATAAAGCCTGCCAGATTTGCACCTTTTACATAGTTGACGTACCCGTCTTTGTCCTTGCCCTGAGCGACACAGGCCTTATGGATACCTTCCATAATGGATTTGAGGCGCTGGTCTACTTCCTCAGCTGTCCAGGCATAGCGGAGTGAGTTTTGCGTCATCTCCAATCCAGAAGTAGCTACACCTCCGGCGTTTGAAGCTTTACCTGGTGCATAAAGTACTTTGGCTTTATGAAGCACATCAATGGCTTCAATCGTAGTTGGCATATTCGCTCCCTCTCCCACCAGCATACAGCCGTTCTTCACCAGGGCTTTGGCATCTTTTTCATTCAATTCATTCTGAGTAGCGCAAGGCAAAGCGATATCACATTTCACATTCCAGACAGTTTGTGTTTCGACGTATTCACATTTGAATTTATCGGCATACTCTTTTATCCTTCCTCTCTTTTCATTTTTAAGCTCCATCAGGAATGCCAGTTTCGCTTTATCAAATCCTTTAGGATCATAAATGTAGCCGTTGGAGTCAGAGGCTGTTACCACTTTGGCGCCCAGTTCAAGGCACTTTTGAATGGCAAACTGGGCTACGTTTCCTGATCCTGATACTGCTACAGTCTTTCCTTTTAGGCTATCTTTTCTTTCCTTCAGCATCTCAGCTACAAAATAAACCAAGCCATAACCCGTAGCCTCCGGACGCATGAGGCTGCCACCAAAGCTGAAGCCTTTACCTGTGAAGACACCGGTAAACTCATTTTTCAATCTTTTGTACTGCCCAAACATAAACCCTACTTCTCTGCCCCCTACTCCGATATCTCCGGCAGGAACGTCAGTGTCAGCGGTGATATGTCGGAACAATTCATTCATAAAACTTTGGCAAAAGCGCATCACCTCGTTATCTGATTTGCCTTTTGGATCGAAATCAGCACCACCCTTTCCTCCACCCATGGGGAGCGTTGTAAGGCTGTTCTTGAAGGTTTGTTCAAACGCCAAAAATTTTAAGATGCTCTGATTCACCGAGGGATGAAAACGAAGGCCACCCTTGTAAGGCCCAATGGCACTGTTCATTTGAATACGGTAGCCCCGATTCATTTGAAACTGTCCTTTATCATCAACCCATGGAACTCTGAAAGAAATGACACGTTCAGGCTCACACATTCTTTCAAAAATACGTGCCTCCTTGTACCTTGGGTTTGCTTCCACTACGGGTATGATATATTCAGCCACTTCCTCCACTGCCTGTAAAAACTCCGGCTCATGGCCATTGCGAATTGATAGCTCTTCGATGAACTTTACTACAGCTTTATTCTTTGATTTGCAGGTGTATGACATACGATTTAGGGTAAGGTAATCGCCAAAGTAAAGCAAAATAAACATTGGTATTTTACAGTTTATCCAAATTTTAGATTGAAAAATCTTGGGAACGACCTTCTCCACGAAATTATTTAGCTGATTTATTGCTGGTTACACAGCCAATTTCAAGGAGAGGTTAATTTTTTAAATTAATAAGCCGGCAAAATGATAAGTCCAGTTGCTGATTTTTATTTAGGTTAGGGGAGTTTTGAGCCCCTTTCCATGATTATCTACAATTCAAAAGACTGGTTTAAAGCCATCAGGCATTTTCACCAAAGCTATGTTATACGTCTTTTGGGCAGGAGAGTACTCATCTATACCCTGTTTGCAACGGCAGTTACTACAGTCCACATGGAGGTACACCAACTTGAGTTCAATGTGGATGGGGCGTTTTTTAGTATTTTGGGTATTCTGTTGTCTTTGCTGATGGTTTTCAGAACCAATACTGCCTATGATCGATATTGGGAAGGTCGCATACAATGGGGAAATTTGGTAAACCATAGCCGGAATTTCGCCATCATCATGGATGCCATACTGGCTCCGGAGGATAAGGCCAACCGTCAGTTTTTCGCAAGGATGATTTCTAATTTTTCGCTTGCTCTGAAAGATCATTTAAGAGCCGGAGTGCAGGTAGAATCTCTTTTTGAGGCAGATGAATGCTCACGTGAAGACTTGATAAGATACCAACACAAACCCGCACGGCTTTCTGCATTGATCATGAGGAGAGTAGAGTATTTTCATAAAAACAAAACCATAAGTGGAGAGGATATTTTGAACATAAAAATTCACCATCAGGGCTTTATGGACATCTGCGGGGCTTGCGAACGAATAAGGCGAACGCCCATCCCCTTCTCCTACAGCTTTTTTATTAAGTTGTTTATCACCCTTTACGTGGTTTTTCTCCCTTTTGTGATTGTGGGGGCACTAGGTTGGGCTGCGATCCCTGCAGCAGCACTGGGTATGTATGCTCTGGTTGGTCTTGAAATGATTGCTGATGAAATCGAAGAGCCGTTTGGGATGGATTGCAATGATTTGCCACTGGGCATGTTTGCTCAAAACATTGGAGTTCAAGTGCATGAAATTCTTCAAATGCCTGCTCCAGAGGGTCAAAGCCTGATCATTGATAAAGATTATCTAAAGGTACATTAGGTCGGCATGCATTCTCCAGGAATAGTTTTTCTTCAGGAAATCATCATTGTTCTTGCACTGTCTGTGCTGGTCATTCTGGTTTTCCAAAGAGTAAAACTCCCCATCATCATCGGTTTTTTAATTACGGGAATCATTGCCGGGCCCACAGGCCTGTCGCTCATCAAAGCTTCCAGTGAAGTGGAACTGCTTTCTGAGATCGGCGTTATTTTATTGCTCTTTTTAATTGGTCTGGAGTTTTCCCTTTCTTCTCTAAATGCCATTCGCAGGACTGTTTTTCTGGGCGGAAGCATGCAGGTAGGGCTTGTAACCGTGGCTTGTGTGTTGACTTGGATCTTCTTGGGGCAAGCGACAAATGAGGGCCTTTTTTTCGGATTTCTATTTGCCCTGAGCAGCACCGCAATTGTGCTCAAGTTGTTGCAGGATAACGGGCAAATCAATAGCCCACACGGCAAAGTGGCAGTCGCTATTTTGATCTATCAGGACATCATAGTGGTTCCGATGATGCTCTTTACTCCTATGCTGGCCGGCAAAACCGATGATATGTGGGGCAGCGTTCTCATGCTGATCCTGAAAATTGTGGCCGTGCTTGCCCTGGTGTGGTTGATGGCGAGGTATTTGGTGCCCAGGCTTTTGTACCAGGTAGCTGCAAGTAAAAGTCGGGAGTTGTTTCTGCTGACCATCCTTGGTCTGTGCTTCTCTGTTGCTTTCCTGACTTCTTATGTGGGATTGTCATTGGCTCTCGGTGCATTTCTTGCCGGGTTGATCATAGCTGAGTCAGAATACAGCCATCAGGCAACCAACAATATCTTACCCTTTAGGGAGGTGTTCACAAGCTTGTTTTTCATCTCCATTGGAATGCTTGTCGATATCCATTTCCTTATAGATCACTTCTTGGTGATTATCGGCATCACGTTGATCGTTGTGCTGGGCAAGTGGATGGCGGGAGCGGTTGCGGCCTTTTTACTTGGATACCCCAGCCGTACCACATTTATGGTTGCTTTTACCTTGTTTCAAGTCGGAGAGTTTTCTTTCATTCTTTCGAAAGTGGGACTTGAGATGCAGCTCATAAATGTTGAGCAGTATCAATACTTTCTGGCAGTAAGTGTGTTGACAATGGGCCTCACCCCTTTTGTGATGAATTCGTCTGAACGGCTCTGTACATACCTTGGCTTGCAGGCTATTTCCAAGCACATGGACAAGCGTCGCTTTGCGTCCAAAGCGGTTGAAGCAATTGGTGAGCCCGGTAAGGAAACTGACCTTAAAGACCATTTGGTGATCATCGGCTTTGGTGTCAATGGTCAAAACATGGCAAAAGCAGCCAAAGTCTCCGGTATACCCTATGTGATCATCGAACTCAATGCCGAACGGGTAAAGAAATTCAAAAAATCAGGAGAGCCCATACTATTTGGTGATGCTGTACATATTCATATCCTCGAGCATGTGAAAGTGTACGCTGCACGAGTTGCCGTCATCGCCATATCTGACCCTGAAGCAACCAAAAAAATCATCTCATCCATCAGGGAGATATGCCGTACCGTATACATCATCAGCCGTACCCGATTTGTAAAAGAAGTAGAAGAGAACCTAAGGCTGGGAGCAAATGAAGTGGTACCGGAAGAACTTGAAACCAGCGTGGAAGTCTTCAGCAGGGTTTTGTACAAATACCTGATCCCGGCAAATGAAATTGAAAAAGTGGTTTACCATATCCGTTCTGAGGGCTTGTCAATGGTAAGGCCTTTACAAAAGCGAGATGCCCATCAGAAACCACTTGACATACCTGATGTAACTACCTTGAGTCTGTCGGTAGCAGATGATATACCCTGGGCAAGCCACCAAACGCTTGAGCAACTCCGCCTCAGAGAACGGTTTGGCCTCACCGTTCTGGCCATTGGGCGGCAAAATGAATACCTGACCAATTTGAACAAAGACACTAAATTGATGCCTGAAGATTTGGTTTATCTCTTTGGCAAGCAACAAGATATGATCAAACTCAATCAATTCATCACATCCAAAGGAACATGAAAGAAAGTATCAAACAATTGCTGGCAGGCAACCAACATTGGTCTGAAGTAAAAGTAAAACAGGATCCCGAATTTTTCAGACGCTCGGCATTGGGTCAGTCTCCTAAGTTTTTATGGATAGGCTGCTCTGATAGCCGGGTTTCTCCCAACGATATAACCGAAACCGATGTCGGCGAACTTTTTATCCATCGTAACATCGCCAACCTGGTGGTTAAAGATGACCTCAATTTGCTATCAGTGTTACAATATGCGGTCGAAGTGCTTAAAGTAGAGGATGTTATCGTTTGCGGTCACTATGGTTGTGGAGGGGTGAATGCTGCTTTGAAAAATCAGAAACTGGGGTTGATCGACCGTTGGCTTGAGAATATCAAGGAGGCTTATGACTATTATCAATGGGAAATGGCTGACATCACTGATCTGGAAGAGCGATCAAAACGACTGGTTGAACTAAATGTGTTGGAGCAAGTGAACAATTTAGGCAAGACAGAAATCATCCAGAACGCCTGGACTAAAGGAAACCGCCCCTCTTTAAATGGTTGGGTGTATGAATTGGAAACCGGGCAAATCAGAATCCTTCATGAAGAAATCACCAACAATACCGATCTGGCAATTGCATGTAAATATGAAAGGAAGAAAGCGTATGAAATGGCTCGTCAATAGTTACTTCATCCTGGCCCTGCTTGCCTGGAATTCACTGGTAAATGCGCAAACCTGGCCTCCGGCCGACTGGGAGCAAAATGCCTTGAAAGCGCAAGAGGAGCTAAATGACTTTTACAAAAATGCACCCGGCAGTCCTCTTGATCCTAAACAAAAGAAGAAGTTTAAAAAGCACGATTTCTATCCGGTATCAGATAAATATGTCGTCAATGCAAGGCTTGAAAAGGACAGCAGCCATCAAATATTCAAACTCAAAACGACCACTTCACGCCTTCCGGAATACAGAGTGTATGCGGTCGCTCATTTTGAACTGAATGGGAATCCGTGCAAGCTTGCCTTGTATCAAATGGTTCAGACAGTGGCCAAACCCGGCTACAACGGATTGTTTTTACCCTTCAAAGACCTAAGCAACGGCGAAAGCACTTATGATTTGGGCAGATACATCAATCTGGAGATTCCTTCGGGCGACCAAATCACCATTGACTTTAATCAAAGCTATTACCCTTACTGTGCCTATTCCGACAAGTTCTCATGCCCTTTGGTTCCTTTGGCGAACCATTTGGAGGTCATAATTGAAGCGGGTATTAAAGGTATCCCTAAAAAGCTGAAGCATTAATGGATTTGTTTTCAAACCTTTCTGTGGCATACGCCTCTTACAGGCCGCTTTACCCCCAAACCATCTATCAGGAGCTTTTCCGGCTATGCCCAGTGAAAGAAGCAGCCTATGATGCCGGCACCGGTAATGGTCAGGTAGCAACCGTACTTGCTGATGTGTTTGATCAAGTGGTAGCTTCAGACATCAGTGAAAACCAAATGGCACAAGCGGTACCAAAACAAAACATTGTTTACCAAAAGTCCCTTGCGCACGAAAGCGGTCTCAAGCCTAAAAGTCAGAACCTGATCACAGCAGCACAAGCAGCACATTGGTTTGATATGGACTTGTTTTGGCAAGAAGTGAATAGGATCGCCGCCCCCGGATGCATTGTGGCACTATGGGGATATGGTCTGATAAAGCTACCTACCGCATGCCAAGGTCCTGTCGATGATTTGTACTTTAAGATACTTCAGGGATATTGGGAACCGGAAAGGTCGCATATTGATACCCATTATCAGGACATTAAGTTCCCACTTAACCCTATCGCTTTTGGAAACCATACGATCCATTGTGCCTGGCAAATCCAACATTTGATCGGATATCTGGGGACCTGGTCAGCTGTTGATACCTTTAAAAAGAAAAACGGACAAGACCCTTTAACCGGAATTTTTGAAGGAATTGCTTCAACTACTGAAACAATCTCTGTAGAATTCCCCTTATTCTTTAAAGTCGGAATGGTATGATCAAATCTTGCCTGATGCTTGCCTTATGGCTCCTTTTGCTGAGTCCATCTAAGGCCCAAATGTCAACTCTGCCCACCAAAATGAAAACTGATCAACCTACTCTGGTTTATTTTTATGATGCCCTATGCGGATGGTGCTATGGCTTTAGTCCTGTGATGACCCAAATTCATCAGGAGTTTAAATCTCAACTGCGTTTTGAAGTGATTTCCGGTGGAATGATCACCGGCAACAGACAAGGACCCATTGGAGAAGTAGCTCCTTACATCAAATCTGCCTACAAAACAGTCGAAGATCATACAGGGGTGAAATTTGGTGAAGGCTTTTTGAAAGGTATTTTAGAACCTGGTACGGCCTATTTCAGCTCAGTGAAGCCTTCCATCGCCCTGACTATTTTTAAACAATTGAAGCCCACAGAGGCAGTTGCATTTGCTTCTGCATTGCAAAAAGCCATTTATTTCGATGGGATCGCCCCACATGAAGACGAAGCCTACGGCAGATTGGCTGAACAATTTGGGATTTCAGGAGAGGAGTTTGTCCAAAAGATGAAAGACCCAAAAGCCCTTGAAGCTGCTAAAGAAGATTTTAGCCTGAGTGCTTCCGCAGGAGTTCGGAGTTTTCCGACCGTCGTGTTGATTCAAGGGGACAAAGCCACACTTGTTACCAATGGCTATGACTCTTTTGCCTCAGTTGAAAAGAAACTCAACAAACTGTTGAAAGATCAGTAACTGAATTGTAAGCTAAATGACAAATGGCAAGGTCCGGGATGCTTAATTTCAACTTATGAACAGCGAACATTTAAAAGCCCGATACAGCAGCATAAGAGCCAAATCGCTGGACTTGGTGAGGCCGCTCAAGGCGGAGGACTATGTTGTTCAACCTATCGTGGATATAAGCCCCCCCAAATGGCATTTAGGACATACGACCTGGTTTTTTGAAACCTTTATCCTGCTTCCTCACCTTTCCTCCTATCAGGTGTTTTATGAGCAATACCTTTTTGTATTCAACAGCTATTATGAAACGCTTGGTGCACGAGTGATCCGCACCGATCGGGGCAATCTTTCAAGGCCAACCGTAGAAGAGGTAATGAATTACCGCCATCATGTAGACCAGTTCATGATGGAATTGATGGCATCGAGCCAGGCCGAAA
Source organism: Cytophagaceae bacterium (assembly GCA_027488815.1). GTDB lineage: Bacteria > Bacteroidota > Bacteroidia > Cytophagales > JAIYAX01 > JAIYAX01. Next base: position 17,205 of record JAIYAX010000022.1, read on the forward strand.
AGCTCAGTCAATTGATTGAACTTGGGCTGCAACATGAGCAGCAGCATCAGGAATTGTTGTTAACCGACATCAAATACATTCTGGGCCACAACCCCTTATTCCCGGCCTATGACCCATCATTTAAGGAGAATTTACAGCACGACGCTTCAACCAAAGAAAGCATTAACCTAAAGGAAGGTCTTTATTGGATTGGTTTTGAAGGTGATGGCTTTTCATTTGATAATGAGCATGGGCGTCATCAGGTGTATTTGGCCTCGGCTCAACTAGATCAGCAATATGTCACTTGCGGGGAATGGCTGGCATTTATGGAGTCAGGAGGCTATCGGTCATTTAAGTTTTGGCTGAGTGAAGGTTGGGACTGGGTAAAAAGCAACGGCGTGCATGCTCCGCTGTACTGGCATCAAATCGAAGGAGAATGGTGGCGATATACACTTGCAGGACTTCAAAAAGTAGAAACACAGGAACCAGTCTGTCACATCTCCTACTACGAAGCAGATGCCTTTGCCCGATGGAGTGGGAAACGGCTTCCAACCGAGGCCGAATGGGAAGTTTGTGCCGGGCAAAGACCCTGGGGAGCACTTTGGGAATGGACAGGCTCAGCCTATCTGCCATACCCGTATTTTAAACTTGCGGAAGGGGCCATCGGTGAGTATAACGGCAAGTTCATGGTCAATCAAATGGTGCTCAGGGGTTCGTCCATCGCCACACCTTTAGGACAAAGCAGACCCAGTTACCGCAATTTCTTCCATGCGCCTTTGCGTTGGCAGTTTACCGGTTTACGATTAGCCAACTATTTGTAGGTATGCTGAATTCTTCCGATTCATTTGCTCAGGATATCCTGCAGGGCTTAAGTCAAAACCCAAGAAGACTGAGCAGCACGTATTTCTATGATGACTTAGGTAGTGCTTTGTTTAGTGAAATCATGAACCTCCCGGAGTACTACCTGTCCCGGTCAGAGTATGAAATTTTAAGTCAGCAAACCGATGCTATTTTTCAATGGCTTCCATCAGGTCAGAGGCTGGAGTTGATGGAGTTGGGTGCAGGAGATGGCACAAAAACACTGGCTCTGCTCAACTATTTGATGCAAAAAGGAATTGATTTCAGGTACATCCCGATCGATATTTCTTCAGCTGCCTTGGAAAAGCTTAGCAGTTATATCCATGAGCAGCTGCCTGCTGCGCCAGTATTTCCTCAAACCGGGAATTATTTTGAGCTTCTGGGCAAGCAAAAATCATCTGACCAACCCAGATTGATCCTCTTTTTGGGCAGTAACATTGGCAACTTCAGTCATCAGCAGGCCATTTCGTTTATCAGGCAAATCAAGGACACCATGCAAAGTCATGATCGTCTGTTAGTTGGGTTTGATCTGGTAAAGCATCCTAAAATGATACGGGAAGCCTACAATGACAGCTCCGGACTTACCAAAGCCTTTAACCTCAACCTTCTTAAACGCATCAATCAGGAATTCAACGGAGATTTTGATCTCTTACAATTCGACCATTATGAAAGCTATGACCCTGAATTATCGGAGGCAAGAAGCTATCTGATTTCCCTTAAACCCCAGATAGTTACCTTAAGAGACTTACAGTTTAGCGTAAAGTTTGAGACCTGGGATTATATTCACGTGGAAGTATCCCGCAAGTATAAACCGAGTACCTTGCAACAACTGGCCGCTCAGTCAGGTTTTGAAATTGAAACAGCGCTTTACGACTGCAAGCACTATTTTACTGATCAGCTTTGGAAACCCATAGCATAAGATAACATGAAAGCGATTTGGAATGATACCGTGATTGCAGAAAGCAATGACACCATAGTGGTAGAAGGAAATCATTATTTCCCTCCAGCATCAATTCACAAAGATTACTTTGTTGAAAGTGATACCCATACGGTATGTGGATGGAAAGGAACGGCCAGTTATTTTCATGTGCAAGTCGGTGGAACACAAAACAAAGATGCTGCCTGGTATTATCCTCAAACCAGTGACATGGCCAAAAAGATTGAGGGGTATGTCGCCTTTTGGAAAGGGGTTAAAGTTCAAGCCTAAAGAAATCATGAAACAGCATCGTCGTACATTCATCAAAGCCGTTGGGATCGTCACTGGAGGCGTTATTCTTGCACCCGGCCTTGCCGGTCAATCCGCCTTCGCAGGCCCGGTAGAATTTAGCCTGCCACCACTGCCCTACAAAACAAATGCCCTCGAGCCTGCCATCGACATGAAAACCATGGAGATACACCATAGTAAACATCATCAGGCCTATGTGAATAACCTCAACAAAGCTGTGGCCGAAAGCCCCGCTGCTCAAGGGAAAAGCCTCGAACAATTGCTTGCAGGAGTTTCCGCCTTCTCACCTGCCCTTAGAAACAATGCCGGCGGGCATTGGAATCACACTTTCTTTTGGAAAAGCATGAAACCGGGGGGATCCATGCCCGCAAAAGACTTTGCTAACGCTATTGAGTCCGGCTTCAGATCTATGGATGAGCTGAAAAAAGCCTTTGGCGAAGCAGCCAAAAGTCGATTTGGTTCCGGCTGGGCCTGGCTGATTTTAAAACAAGGTGGTTTGGAAATCTGCAGCAGTCCCAATCAGGATAATCCTTTGATGGATCTGGCTGAAGTAAAAGGAACACCGCTTCTGGGTCTTGATGTTTGGGAGCATGCCTATTACCTCAAATACCAAAACCGAAGGGCTGAATACATCGATGCTTGGTGGAGCATTGTAGATTGGGAAGAGGTAAGCCGTCGCTATGACCTGGCGATGAAAGGCTGATTTAGACTTGTCTAAATAATTATACCTATCTGTCATTTATTCAGCTATTTAACAAGTCCTATCTCTAGTAACAGTTGAACAATATAGCTGATTTAGAACTGCCCTTCAGCAAGCCGTTTTGGCTGAAGAATGCACATGCACAAACCATCGTTCCGGCCCTGTACAGGAGAATTCGCTTTGACTATCAGGAGCGATTTCAAATAGTAACTCCTGATGATGATGTCCTGTGGGCGGACTATTTTCCGGCTGGCGGGGATACACTCGCCATTATTTCTCATGGTCTTGAGGGAAGTTCTGAGCGGCATTATGTGCTGGGCTTAGCGAAAGCGTTGGCTAGAGAAGGCATCAGTAGCCTGGCCTGGAATTACCGGGGCTGCCTGAATGGACCGAATAAACAACTCAGATTCTACCATTCAGGAGCAACAGAAGACCTTCATACCGTGATCGGGTGGGCAGTAAGGCAATTCCCTGTTTATAAGGAATTCGTTCTGGCAGGTTTCTCTCTCGGTGGGAACTTAACCCTCAAATACCTTGGTGAAGGCAGGTTCAGCTTCCCAAAGCCCATCCTTTGCAGTATTGCAGTCTCTGTTCCACTTGATCTTTCCAGCGGTTGTGACAAACTGTCTATAGGAATCAATAAAGTATATGAAAATCGCTTTTTGAGGCATCTTGGAGCAAAGGTTAAAGCCAAAGCGGCCATTTTCCCGGAACTTGATACCAGACCACTCAAGAGATTGACAAGTTTAAGATCATTTGATGAGGCTTACACCGCCCCTATTCATGGATTTCAGCATGCCGAGCATTATTATCAAATGAATTCCTCTCTCTATTTTCTGGAAGGTATTGCTGTTCCAACCCTGATCATTCAATCCGCTGATGATCCCATGCTTTCAGAGCGATGTTTTCCCCACAGGCAAATGGAAGGCCACCCAACTATTCGGATGATTGTCACCTCCGGAGGTGGCCATGTCGGATTTGTCACCCCCGAAGGACTACATGCTGAAAGCCATGCTGAAAAACTCAGCCGTCTGTGGGTCAGGAAGTTCAGATAATTTGTGGATATTTTTTGAAGGCAGCTGAGTAGGGCTCTACAAAATTCCTGTATCTTGTGGATACAAACCAATCAACACCAATTTGAACTTACTCATTGTACCCGGCATAGGGATGGATAAGTATCTTTGGAATCCTGTCGTTCAGGAGCTCCAACAGATCAATTCCGACCTTGACATCATCGTAGCTGAGTTGAGTGGAATGGCCAATAGCAGCAACCTAAGTGCTCAGGTACTGGATCAACTCATCGAAGAGTTGTATGGCTTTGTCAAAGGAAAAGAATATGAGCCCTGGATCATTTATGGACAGGGTGCAGGAGCAGCTTTGTTGCTTGAACTGGCCGCCCGATCTTTTGAGTTCAAAAACGGGCAATTGATCATGCCCGATAAAGTTATTTTACATGGGGCTATCGGTGCACAGTTTCACCTGGGTCCTTTTATCGGGGTCTCAAGCCTTTATCGCTCTGGCAGTGGGTTATTGGGCAAATTCCTAAACCAAAAACTCATCAACAATGCTTTTGTCCATCCTCAAAATGTGGAGGATCAGGTAAAGCAACATTTTGTGCAACGTTGCAAAAGCAACACCTTCATGGCGAGTTCAGATGAACTGTTCAGCAAGAAATGGTATGACTCAGTGAAGTATAGAGTGGAGACCAATCGCTGTTGTTTCTTGTCCGGAGAATTTGAGCCAGAGGTGAATTCCAAAACCATAATCAAAACCAAAGGAGATTTTCCGGGTTCAGAAGTGAGGCTCATCAAAGGATGGAAGCAATACCCGATGCTCGAGCAACCTACAGCTTTTGCAGACTATCTGGTGAATCAAGTCATCTTTGCCGAAAAGGAGAAGAACGCACTTTCCTAAACAGGTCTGTTAGCCTTAATCGCAATTTTTTCAAACTGTCTTGTTGGCTCATCAGGCCACTGTGAACTTTAAACTCCACCTAAGTTTCTGGTTTATAACAAAGGAAAAACTGAACCTTTTCCTGAAGCCCTTGTTCATCCTACATAAACCCGGATCACATGTTTTCCCTATTCAAGAAAAAAACCGAAGCTGAAAAACTACAAGAGCAGTACAAAAAACTGCTCAGTGAGGCTCACCGACTCTCCACTATTGACAGGAAAGCCTCAGATCTCAAAATGGCTGAAGCCGATGAGATCAGCAAAAAGATCGATTCATTAAAGCCCTGATCAGGGTCTTTGCTCCTGCGATGCTTTCCTGGTTTTGTAGGATTTGAAAAACCATATCCCGCCCAAGACAAATACCAGCGCCGGAATGATAAGAAACAAGATTAGAAAGATACGTTTTGAATTCATAGGCCCTTTTTAATGGTTCGTCATATCTTGCAGCAAAGATGCAGGATCAGCAACAAATATTTCATGCGGACTTAGTGGTGGTTGGTGGCGGTGCCGCAGGTTTTTTCGCTGCTATCCATTTTGCTGAGGCAAGGCCGGGCAGTAAAGTGATTATTCTTGAAAAAACACCCAAGTTTCTTTCTAAAGTAGCGATCTCAGGAGGTGGACGATGCAATGTCACCCATGATTGTCGCTCACTAAGCCGCTTGCTGGAGGCGTACCCCAGAGGAGGCAAGAAACTTAAATCACTTTTTCAAGCCTTTGGGGTGGAAGACACTATAAAATGGTTTGAAAGCAGAGGGGTTCGACTCAAGACAGAAGAGGATGGGCGTATGTTTCCGGTGACGGACAAAAGCACCAGTATCACCGACTGTCTGATAATTGAAAGTGAACAAATGGGCATCGAGCGTATCCCCTATTGCGAAGTGGGTCAGATTGTTCCTGTTGTCAAAGGATATGAACTAAGGCTGGAGCGCAAGGCCATCACCTGGCAAAGCCCAAAAGTAATCCTTGCCACGGGTGGACATCCTAAGTCCGACCAATATGGTTTTCTATCAACTATGGATCTGAACATCGTCGACCCTGTCCCTTCCCTGTTCACTTTTAATATGCCCTTGCATCCATTTGAGAACTTACCCGGCGTATCGGTGCCGGATGCCGAAGTTATTATTTGCGGCACAGATTTCAGGCATAGAGGGCCATTGCTGATCACCCATTGGGGCATCTCAGGGCCTGCCGTTATTGTACTTTCTTCATTGGCAGCAAGAGACTTATTTGACAGGCATTATGATTTCGAGGTCATGATCAACTGGGTGGCAGATAGCCAGGAAGCGGTTATTCGGGCATGGATGGAGGATCAGATACAACAACATGGCTCCAAAAAGGTGGGAAATTCAAGTTTTGCAAATTTGCCTGATCGACTATGGAAAAGCCTATGCCAGAGGAGTGGTTTAGAAGAAGATGAACGATGGTCAACGCTGGAGCGGAAAAAGAAAAACCGGCTCCTGGAGCAAATCTACCGATGTAGCATGAAGGTCAGCGGCAAAACCACTTTCAAAGAGGAATTTGTCACCAGCGGAGGCATCAGTCTGGAAGAACTCAGGCTTCCGGACATGGAGCTCAAGAAATGGCCCGGGTTGTATGCAGTTGGTGAACTAACCGACGTAGACGGCATCACCGGAGGCTACAATTTCCAATACGCCTGGAGCTCAGGGTTTATGGCAGGGAGGCATGCTGCGAAATGAAAAAAAGAAAAAGGCAGTTATGAACTGCCCTTTTCAACCTTTAACCTAAACCTATATTATTTCAAAAAAAGCAACTCTCTGTACTTCACCAGTGGCCAGGCTTCATCGTCGATGAGCAACTCCAGCTTGTCCACATGGTATCGAATGGTGTCAAAAAAGGGCCTTACTTTATCGCAATAGATATGAGCAGATTGCTCAGTGTTAGAAGCATTGTTGGCTTCTTTTCGGGCTTCCACCATTTCATCGGTACCTTGCTTAATGGCCTCAATGTGTTCAGCGATCTGGGCGATGGTGGCCTTTACTGCCTTGCCGGAAGCCTCCATTCCGATCTCCTTAAGCCCTTTTACATTTTCGATCAGTAAGTTCTGGTATTTAATGGCCGTTGGGATGATCTGGTTGTTTGCCAACTGCTCGATGATCCTGCCTTCAATCTGTATTTTCTTGATGTAGTTCTCCAGCCTGATGTCATGCCGGGCATGCAACTCTGCTTTGGTGAAAATATGGTGCTTCACGAACAGTTGCTCTGTCTTTTTAGATACATAAGCATCTAAGGCCTTGGGGGTGGTCTTGATATTGTTCAGGCCTCTTTTGGCAGCTTCCTCTACCCACTCCTCACTGTACCCATTGCCTTCAAATCGTATGGCCCTGGACTCCTTCACATATTGACGGAGCACCTGAATAATGGCCAATTCCTTCTTGGTGCCTTTGTCAATCAGCTTATCGACTTTGTCTTTGAAATCGAGGAGTTGATCGGTAACAATGGTATTTAGAACCGTCAATGCCGGAGAATTATTTGCACTTGAGCCTACCGCTCTGAACTCAAATTTGTTACCGGTAAAAGCAAAAGGCGAGGTTCTGTTTCGATCGGTATTATCGAGTAAAATAGCCGGTATCTTGTTGATTCCCAGTTTTAAATAAACATTATCTCCCTTCCCTACTGATATTTTGGCATTCTTCTCCAGTTCATCCAATACCTGAGTAAGGGTCGAGCCAATAAATACCGACATGATGGCTGGCGGAGCCTCGTTAGCACCTAAGCGATGGTCATTGCTGGCGGAGGCAATAGAAGCCCTCATAAGGTCTGCATGCTCATGTACTGCCTTGATAGTGCACACAAAAAAGGTCAGAAACTGTAGGTTCTCTTTGGGTCTGGAGCTGGGAGAAAGAAGGTTCACTCCGGTATTGGTGCTTAGTGACCAGTTGTTATGCTTGCCGCTTCCATTTACTCCGGCAAAAGGTTTTTCATGAAGCAATGCTTTTAAGTTGTGTCTCAGAGCCACTTTTTCAATGACGTCCATCAACAGCTGGTTGTGATCGACCGACAGGTTGATTTCCTCAAAAGTAGGGGCACACTCAAACTGTCCGGGAGCTACCTCGTTATGCCTGGTACGGATAGGTATTCCCAGCTTATGGCATTCGGTTTCAAAATCCACCATAAAATTCATCACCCTCGCCGGAATGGAACCAAAATAATGATCTTCCAATTGCTGGCCTTTGGCAGCAGCCATGCCAAACACGGTACGGCCTGTCATCAACAAATCCGGACGGGCATCGTGCAAGGCCTTGTCGACCAAAAAGTACTCCTGCTCAGGGCCAAGCGTAGGATGAACTTTGTTTACATCCTTGTCAAAATACTGGCAAACGGCTGTCGCTGCCTTGTCAATCACAGAGAGCGACTTTAAGAGCGGGGTCTTGTAGTCCAGTGCTTCACCAGTGTAGGAAACAAATACAGAAGGAATGCAAAGCGTGGAGGCAGTCTCACTTTCAATGATAAAAGCAGGTGAGGTGGGATCCCATGCGGTATAACCTCTAGCTTCAAAAGTATTTCTCAAGCCTCCGCTGGGGAAAGAGGAAGCATCTGGCTCCTGCTGTACAAGGGCTGTTCCTTTAAATTTTTCGATGGCCTGTCCGCTTCCGGTGAGGTCAAAAAAGGAGTCATGCTTTTCAGCCGTAGCGCCGGTCAAAGGCTGGAACCAGTGGGTATAATGCGTCACACCTCTGGCGATCGCCCAGGTTTTCATCGCTGTAGCAACTGCGTCTGCTACGTCCTTATCCATTTTCTCTCCTTTGTCGACTGCATTAATAAAGCGGGTATACATATCGGAAGTGAGGCTATGCTGCATCTTCTCACGGGTGAATACATGTGAGGCAAAGAAGTCAGAAACATGAACCGAAGGCTTTTCAACGGTTACTATTTCACGGTTTTGAACCATTTCAAGTGCTCTGAAGCGGGAAAGTGCCATAGTTGAGGATGATGAGGTTTAATTTTGAAGTACAAAGGAAACAAATTAGGCACTATATGGCAATATGACCTTCAATTTAAAAGGTAATTCTGATATAAACACCTGTATTATGTGAACTCAACTCACACAATTGATAGGCATTTTAAAAATGTTGAAAAATCAAATTCAAGAATTGGCTGTAAATTGCGGAGCAATGAAGAAAGTGGCGTTTTACACCTTGGGTTGCAAGCTCAACTATGCAGAGACTTCCTCCATCTCGAGAAACTTTGAATCTCATGGTTTCAAAAAGGTCGAGTTCACGGACAAGCCTGACATATTTGTGATCAATACCTGCTCAGTGACCGATCATGCTGATAAAAAGTGTAGAAAAATTGTCAAAGAGGCCCGTAAAATTTCCCCTGACGCTTTTGTAGCGATAGTTGGCTGCTATGCCCAGTTGAAACCTCAGGAAATCGCTTCGATCCCCGGTGTGGATGCTGTGTTGGGGGCAGCTGAGAAATTCAGGTTGGTCGAAACACTTAAAACATTTGAACGACCTGCTTCAACGGTAGTATTTCAGGGTTCTGTACATGAGGTCAAAAACTTTCATGAGGCCTATTCCTTCCAGGACCGCACCCGCACCTTTCTGAAAGTGCAGGATGGCTGCAACTACAACTGTTCTTTTTGCACCATTCCCTTAGCTAGAGGCAGCAGCAGAAGCAGCAGCATCGAAGAAGTGTTGCATCAGGCAAGGCAAATCGCTGCTACAGATGTGAAAGAAGTCGTGCTCACAGGGGTAAACATTGGAGACTTTGGCATCATCGAAGGGCGTCGCAAAGAACGTTTTTTTGACCTGGTCAAAGCTTTGGATGAAATCGGAGGAATTGAGCGCTTCCGTATCTCCTCCATAGAACCCAATTTGCTTCAGGAACCCATGATTGAGTTCATTTCGGGCGCAAAGAAATTCGTCCCTCACTTTCACTTGCCTTTGCAAAGTGGAAGCGACACTTTGCTCAAGGCGATGCGACGTCGTTATGATACTGCTCTGTATGCCTCAAGAGTACAGCTTATCCGCTCTATTATGCCTGATGCCTGCATCGGCGTGGACGTGATTACAGGATTCCCGGGAGAAAGTGATGAGTTATTCAGCGAAACCTACCAGTTTCTTAACGAGCTCGAAGTCAGCTACCTACACGTGTTTACTTACTCTGAGAGAGCCAATACCCATGCCATGGAATTGCCAGGGGTTGTTCCTCAAAAAACAAGGAATGAACGAACCGCCATGCTGCGTATCCTGTCTGAGAAAAAGAGAAGGCTATTTTATGAAAGCCAAATGGGCAAAGTAGTTCCTGTCCTATTCGAACATGAAAGAGAAGGTGATCTGATGTTCGGCTTTAGTCACAACTACGTAAGAGTGGAGGCGAAGTATGACCCTCTTTTGGTGAATACCATAAAGTCTGTGAGGCTGTGTGCCTTTGCAGCTTCAGGTCATTTATTGGTAGAGGAACCCCAAGAAGAGCTACTCAGTCATTAAGAACTAATCGGCTTTACTTTTTGAGGAACTTCTCGGTCTTATTGTCGAAGTTCACGTAGTATACGCCACCAGATTTGAGGTCAGCGCAGGAAACTTCAGTTCCAATTCCTTTTTTCACGGAGAGGCCGTAGGCATCGAGAATTTCAAACTCTACGCTAGCCGAAAATACAATCTTATCAGAAACACGCTTCGGATAAAAGGTTACCGGAGCTTTATCGGACGTGTACTCAGCTACATTGGTGTAAAAGCTGTTTCCTCCTCTTTCCTGATATTTAATTTTGTACTTATTCACACCGGAATGGTGTGTCACTGGAAATTCATAGGTGTTCTTGCCTTGTGAACTGGCTTTGGGTTTCATTTCTTTCATGATCACCCAGTTGTTGTTGGTAAACTGCTCGATATAATAATTGCCTGCGGGTTGATCATGATTTGCCGACCATCTCAACACTTTATCAGTGGCCTCCAGATCTCCGAACTTAAAGGTCGAAGAGGATTTGATCACATTGGCATTCAAAACGGCAGGCTTACAATCATCTTTGTGAAAGATCTTAACAACCACTTCCGCACCGGATTTAAGAGCGCTCAAATCGATCTCAAACGCACTGTTTGCGATGGCTTTCGCCTCAAGCGCTGTTCCGTTCACGGTAACCTTTGTAATGCAATAGCTTACATTGTCGCCCGAAAAAGGATTTTGAACATAAAGGCTTTTACCCTGATATACTCCCACAAGAGTGAGCTCCCCGGCATAGGCAAAAGATAGGCTCATACATAGAGACACAAACCCTGCAAACAATCTACTTAACGACATAGTATCCATCATGACTGACGAGCAATATTAGCGATTTTCGGCCAAAAATAACAAAAGCCATACATCAAAGAAAAAAACATCAAGAAGCTAAACAATTATTACTCAAATCGTAATGATTCGATAGGGTCAAGTCGGCTTGCTTTGTAGGCCGGGTAGAATCCTGACAAAATACCTACCACAATACATACAATGAGTCCAAGCAGCATCCATGCCCAAGGCACAAGAAATGTCTTTGAACCGATAAACGAGGCCACCACATTACCGATCGCTATACCTAAAATAATCCCGGCAATACCCCCCAATACACAGATAACGATGGCCTCCATGAGAAACTGAAGCCTGATTTTGAAAGGTGTAGCCCCAAGAGCTTTGCGTATTCCGATCTCATGGGTACGTTCCGTCACGGATACCAGCATGATATTCACCAGCCCAATAGCTGCTCCCAAAAGGGTAATGAAGCCAAACAAAAACCCTCCTACCCTCAGGTTACCGGTGATGCCGTCCAATGATTCTGCAAGAGTTTCGGATCTTTCCAATTGAAAAGAGTCGGGGTCACCCGGCCGGTCTTTACGAATCATGCGCATCACTCCACGGGCTTCATCCATATAGGCACTTAGTTCGGTGGGGTTATTGACCATCACTTTCACATCGAAATCCAATGCTTTTCGGCCTGAATATTGAATTCCGTTGTAGAAAGGAATAATAACCAGGCGGTCTGCGCTGCCTCCTCCAAATCCGCTTCCGGTTTTGTTCAGAATACCTATCACCAGGTATCTCTGTCCAAAAAGCTGAATGTACTCCCCTACTGCCTTGTTTTTCTCAAAAAGCGTTTTCTTGATTTCTTCTCCGATAATGGCTACCGGCCGACCGCCCTGTATCTCATTGTAGGAAAAATCCCTGCCTTCACCCAGGTTGTATCCAACGTTGATCAGGTAATTTTCATCCGCTGCCACTACCCTTGAGTTAGGGTTGGTTTTTTTTGAGCCATACTTGAGCTCTCCCATATAGGTGACATCTGTCGAAAGGCTGGTTCTCAATGCTCCTGACAAAGTGGCCTTAAAGCGCTCTACTTCTTCTCTCTTTAAGTTAGGAGTACTTCTGTCTTTCTTTCCACCCAGTGTGGTTCTGGAGGTATTCATTTTGCGGTAAATGTCAAAGGTATTAGCCCCTAAAGAGGAAAAACTTGAGTCCACAGATGATTTGATACCATCGATTGCGGTCAGGATGCCCACCAAAGCGGTAATGCCAATGGCAATGATGCATGCAGTCAGGATCGTCCGTAGTAAGTTAGATTTGATCGACCTGATGCCTTCTTTGACGTTTTCCTGAAAGTTCATAAATCCGGTATTGGCTGCAAAGTATTAAATTTGAGAAATTGAAGATAAGCTATTTCATGAGAAGCGTCCCAGGTCTATCAGCGGTCATTTATGTATGTATGTGTTTTTCCGGCTTTGTCCAGGCCTCCTCTTTACTCCTGCCCATGGACGCCTCACAAAAAAACCACCTCAAAGCCTATGGCCTGGCTTACTGGACCTTAGGAAAGGGAGTGGAAGTAAATTGGCTGCTAAACTACCGTGGAGGCAGTTTTATGACCGATTACCGGAAAGAGATCGAAACCGAATGCATGATCCGGGGGATCAGCTATGAGGTGATCTCCGATGCCGAATCCATGAGTATACTGGAAGAAATAGCCCGCCCCGATGTGAATATGGATGCCGTGAAACTGGAAGTGCCACCCAAAATCGCAGTATACAGCCCCAAATCCAAGATGCCTTGGGATGATGCCGTCACGATGGTGCTGACCTATGCAGAAATCCCCTATACCGTCATATACGACGATGAGATTTTATTTGGGGAAATGCCCAAGTACGACTGGTTGCACTTGCATCATGAAGATTTTACAGGACAATATGGAAAGTTTTATGCCTCTTACTTCAACATGCCCTGGTACAAAGCTCAGGTAAGCGAATATGAGGCGACAGCAGCAAGGCATGGGTTTTCAAAAGTGTCTCAGTTAAAATTAGCCGTTGCCAAAAAAATCAAGGAATACGTTATAGGTGGTGGCTTTTTGTTTGCGATGTGCTCTGCAACAGATAGTTATGACATCGCTTTGGCAGCCGAAGGTGTGGATATTTGTGAGTCAATGTATGATGGAGACCCGGCAGACCGCTCCATGCAGTCAAAACTTGATTTCAAAAAGACATTTGCTTTCCATCAGTTTGCGTTAGTGGCTAATCCCTATGAGTATGAGTACTCCAACATCGACAATGATCCCCGAAGCCGGCCGATCACAGAAAACGATGATTTCTTTACGGTATTCCAGTTCTCTGCCAAGTGGGACCCGATCCCTACCATGCTCACTCAAAACCATGAGACCACTATCAAAAATTTCCTGGGGCAAACCACCTGTTACAAAAAACCACTTGTGAAGCCGGAGGTGCTGATCATGGGGCAGCAAAAGAGCCTACAGGAGGCTAAATACATCCATGGGACTCAGGGCAAAGGTACCTGGACATTTTATGGAGGGCATGACCCAGAAGATTACCAGCATATAGTAGGTGAAGATCCAACCGACCTTAACCTGCACCCCAACTCCCCTGGATACCGCCTTATTTTGAATAACATTCTCTTCCCGGCTGCAAAAAAGAAGAAGCAGAAGACCTGAGATCTTATATTCCTCCATCTTTTCAACTCTAATTAGGTGCTATGAAATTGGTATGCACTGTCACCATGAACAAAAGGACATAGTTCTTCTTCTTAGACTCTATCGCAATACCTTCTGAAGACTGAAACCAAACTGTATCACAGAAAAGAATTTTGCGATCCTTATATCAAAGGAAATTCAGAAAGTGTTTAACATTTTCGTCATAGGATTGCCCGGCCCGGAGGTATAGAGCATCAGGCTAGGTTTCATCCGGCTACTCGATTGTAATATGACATTTAATATTAGAGAGGCGTTGATTAAGCAGCTGTTCGATAAAGGTCGTTAAAAGATGAATCTTATTTATTCTTCTCAGGTTTGTAAAAACGTATAGGAGCTAGCTAATTTTACCAAAAACAAAACCCATGAAGTGTATTTGTATAGGAAGGAACTATGTGGATCATGTCCATGAATTAAACAATCAGGTGCCGGACGAACCAGTCGTATTTCTCAAGCCCGACACGGCTGTTCTTCAAAACAATGCACCATTTTACCATCCTGAGTTTTCCAGCGATATCCACCACGAAATTGAGTTGATCTTCAGGGTTTGCAAAGAAGGTAAGTACATCGACGAAGCCTTTGCAATGGACTATGTGGATAAAATCGGCATCGGCATAGATTTTACAGCCAGAGACTTGCAGCAACAGCTCAAGGAAAAAGGGCTTCCCTGGGAAAAATCAAAAGCGTTCAACCAATCGGCAGTACTCTCCAACTGGCTGCCCATCGCCCAGTTTCCTGACCTGAATCAAATCGGTTTTGAGTTGAATGTGAACGGAATCCTCCGACAAAAGGGTCATAGTAGCCTGATGATGTTTCGTTTGCCACAGATCATTGCACATGTGTCGAGGTATTTCACTCTCAAAGTCGGGGACGTTATTTTCACCGGTACGCCCAAAGGAGTAGCAGCAGTGAGCATTGGTGATCAATTGGAAGGGTTTTTGGAGGGCCAAAAACTGCTTGACTTCCCAATAAAGTAGTGAACCCCTCTCATTCTATCATCAGATTTCTGCTGCCGATTTGCTTGCTTTTCATTGGGGCAAGCTATACTTCGGTATATTCCCAGAGCTATGTTTTTGACTATTTCGTTTCTCCCATACGTCCAGGTGAGCCAGGTAGCCTTGCCGGTACGATGGGTGAGCTCCGGCCCAACCATTTTCATGGCGGACTTGACATAAAAACGGATAAAAAGGTAGGATTTCCTGTGTTTGCAGCGGCAGAAGGCTATGTATCCCGCTTAAAGGTATCCACTTCAGGCTATGGTAATGTGCTTTACCTTAGCCATCCTAATGGTTATACCACTGTTTATGCCCATCTGGAAAGATTCTTTGGCCCGCTGGCAGAGTTTGTGCGCACGCAGCGTTATCAGCAAAAAACCAGTGAGATAGAATTGTTTCCGGAGCCGGGTCAATTTTATTTTTACCAATGCGACACCATTGCCTTTTCAGGCAATTCGGGTGGCTCATCTGGTCCGCACCTGCACTTTGAAATAAGAGACTTTAACGAACATGTGCTCAACCCCCTCAAATTCAAGTTTATCGAGTTTGCTGATACGATCCCTCCTGTCATTCAAAAAATTGCTCTGCATACCACTAACCTACAGTCCAGAGTTGATGGAGAGTTCGGAACCCAAACCTACCGCCTGTCATCAGCGACCGACAGCCTGAGACCTTATCACTACCTGCTGGATACACCCGAGGTATGGGGAAACATACGTCTTTCAGTGCTGGCTTTCGATCTGGCCAATCAGGCCTCCAACCGAAATGGGATCTATAAAGTGGAAGCTTACGTGGATGGCCGCTTACTTTACCTGAACAACCTGGAGAGCTTTGCCTTTGATGACACCCGATACATCAATGTGCACAAAGACTTTGTTCATGCCAAGCAGTTTGGGGAGCGTTTCCAGCGTTGCTATGTAGCCGATGGCAATCAACTGAATCTCTATGCCGACCGGGAATGTCTGAATGATTTTATCGATGTTTACGATACCCTCCTGCACGAAATCAGGCTGAAAGTTTGGGATGCCTTTGACCAAACTGCCGAAGCCCTGGTTTACCTCAGAGGTGTTCCCATCAAAGAGAAACTGGAGCCTCCCGACATCAGAAGGATTACAGGCAGCATCAAGGTTGAGATCATCGAAAACACCTTAAAGACCACACTGCTCAAAAGCACCCTGACTCCTGAGATCACCTATTTTGCAGGACAAAGCAGAACATCCAGACCGCCGAATTACCTTAAAAATGAGCGCATCACTTACCTCTGGGACCTGAGAAGTGGATTGCCGGATAGCCTGAGAATTCTGGAATTTGCTTATCCCTTGCATTTTTTAACGGCCATCAGTCCTGGCAAGGAGATCCGACTGCATACGGAGTCGTTCAGCTTACAGGTACCAGCCGATGCCCTTTATGATACCTTATACCTAAGAGCCTACCCCAGCACTGGGAAGGCGGGAGGCTACAGCATCGGAGATCAGGATATCCCCCTTCATGAGCCCCTGTTGATCAGCTTAAAAAATTTACCACTGCCTACTGACACCTCGAAAACAAAAGTTTACCTGAACAATGGTCGATACCTCGCCTATATCGGCGGACTGTGGGAAGGAAATGAAGTCAGGTTCAGTACTAAAACCCTTGGGGAATTTGTGCTCGCCACCGACAGCATAGCACCACAAGTTTTAATCCGTAAAAAGAATGAAGAGCAATTGGTCTGCTCCATCAGCGATAACCTGTCCGGTATCGATCGATTTGATGTATGGATCAATGGCCAATGGTTGTTGATGAATTACGACCATAAGACCAAACTGATCTGGTCAGAGAAAAAAAATGAAACAGAAAAGCTGTCTGGTACGTTAATCATACATGTGACCGATAAGGCCCAAAACAAAAGGATCCTTAAATCAACTATTTGACCATGAAACCTACTGTAGGAGAGCAAGCGCCAATATTCCAAAGCAATGACCAGAACGGACAACCGGTAAGCCTCGAACAATACAAAGGAAAAAAAGTAGTACTTTACTTTTATCCAAAAGATGATACCCCCGGCTGTACCGCCGAAGCCTGTAACTTCAGAGACAACTACAGTGTTTTGCAAGCCAAAGGTTATGAGGTCATAGGAGTAAGCACAGATGATGAAAAATCGCATACCAAGTTTGTAACCAAGTATAGTCTGCCGTTTACCCTCGTGGCTGACCCTGAGCAAAAGATCGTAAATCAATACGGTGTGTGGGTAGAAAAAAGCATGTACGGCAAGAAGTACATGGGTACTGCCCGAACCACTTTTGTGATCAACGAAACAGGCATCATAGAAGAGATCATCGACAAGGTAGACACCAAAAACCCAACAACCCAGATTTTAAAGTAAACCCGGACTTACATCCGGCATAAAGCCCCTGCTCACAAAGTACCATTGAGCAGGGTTTTTTTTTGGTCTGGACAGCTTGCCAAATGCGTAAATTTCAACAGGTATGGGTTGTCGATAATCCGCCGAGCGGGTAGGATAAAGATTTCTATTTTTACCTTTTGAACCCCATCGGCCTATGAGCATAAGTGCTACCAATCTCCAAACGCTACAGGATATGGCCACCCAGGTCAGGAGAGACATTTTACGCATGACGCATGGGGCCAAATCAGGGCATCCTGGAGGCTCTCTGGGCTGTGCGGAGCTGTTTGTGGCTCTTTACTTTCATGTGCTCAGGCACAACAACCGCTTTGATATGGATGGCAAAGGAGAGGATCTCTTTTTTCTCTCCAATGGGCATATTTCCCCGGTTTGGTATAGCACTCTTGCCCGGGCTGGGTACTTTCCTCTGGAGGAATTAGCTACATTCAGGCACATCAACAGCCGTTTGCAGGGGCATCCTGCCACACATGAACACCTGGAGGGTATTCGAATTGCTTCCGGTTCCCTCGGGCAGGGACTTTCCGTAGCGATCGGTGCTGCTCAGGCTAAAAAAATGAACCAGGACTCTCATTTGGTCTATGTGCTGATGGGTGACGGTGAGCAACAGGAAGGGCAAATCTGGGAGGCAGCCATGTACGCTCCCCACCACCAGGTCGACAACCTTATCGCCCTGATTGATGTAAACAACCGTCAGATCGATGGTGATGTGGATCAGGTGATGAACCTGCGCTCCCTGGAGCAGAAATACCGGAGTTTTGGCTGGAATGTGCTGAATACCGATGGCAACCATCTGGAAGATCTCATCCTTAGCCTGGAAGAAGCAGCCGGGCTTTGCGGAAAGGGCCAGCCTACGTTGATCCTGATGAAAACCGAAATGGGCCAGGGAGTTGATTTTATGATGGGAACTCATAAATGGCATGGCGTCGCCCCCAACGATGAACAATTGCAAACCGCCCTTGCCCAACTCCCATCCACCTTAACTGACTACTGATCCGATGAGCTATTTCCCCATATTAAACCAAAAAGACACACGCTCAGGCTTTGGTGCCGGATTGCTTGAACTTGGTAAAGAGCATTCAAACGTAGTGGCACTGTGTGCAGACCTCACCGGATCACTTAAGATGGATGCTTTCCAGAAAGCATACCCCAATCGTTTTTTTCAGGTAGGGATCGCTGAAGCAAATATGATGGGCCTTGCTGCAGGGATGACCATAGGTGGACTCATTCCTTACACGGGCACCTTTGCCAATTTCTCCACCGGCAGGGTCTATGATCAGATCAGGCAGTCGATCGCTTATTCCGGCAAAAACGTGAAAATCTGTGCTTCTCACGCAGGCCTTACCCTGGGCGAAGATGGCGCTACCCACCAGATACTGGAAGATATCGGGCTCATGAAAATGCTGCCCGGCATGACCGTGATCAACCCTTGTGATTACAACCAGACCCTAGCTGCTACCAAGGCGATTGCCGTTCTCAAAGGCCCTGTTTATCTACGCTTTGGCCGACCTGTGGTTCCCAATTTCACTCCTGAAAATCAGGAATTTATCCCCGGAAAAGCCCTTATTCTGAAAGAAGGAAAAGACCTGACCCTTGTGGCCACCGGACATCTGGTCTGGGAAGCCTTGCAGGCTGCAAAAGAACTTGAAAATCAAGGTATTGATGCTGAAGTGATTAACATACACACCATTAAACCCCTGGATACTACGGCCATTTTACTATCGGTAAAGAAAACCGGCCGTATCCTTACCGCTGAGGAGCATCAGCAAGCCGGAGGACTGGGTGAAAGCATTGCGGCCTTTTTAGCCGGCATATATCCTGTCCCTCAGGCCTTTGTTGCGGTTCAGGATAGCTTTGGAGAAAGCGGAACCCCTGAGGCGCTTATGGAAAAGTACGGGCTGAAAGCAGCCCATATCGTGGCCAAAAGCAAGCTATTGCTGGATCGTCGCTAAACCAAGTGGATGATAAGACCCTCATAGAACGCCTCAAGTCGGAGCAAACCCGAAACCTGGCCTTTCATGAGCTGGTCAAACGCTATGAAAAGCGGGTGTACCACCATATCCGTAAAATGGTGATCGATCATGACGATACCGATGACCTGGTTCAGGAAACGTTTGTCAAAGTATTTGAACATCTGGATCATTTCAGGGAAGAGTCCGGACTGTACACCTGGATCTACCGGATCGCTACCAATGAAGCGCTTAGCTTTTTAAGTAAAAAAAAGAGGAGAGCCTGGCTCTTGCTTCAAAATTACAGCTCGCAACTCAGCCAGAAGGCGGAAGCCCATGTGCTGCTGGACGGAGATGCCATGCAAGCCTTGCTTCAAAAAGCTCTGCTCAGCCTTCCTGATAAACAAAGGCTGGTCTTCAACATGAAATACTACGACGATATGACGTACGAGGAAATCTCATCTGTATTGGGTACCAGCGTAGGTGCCCTGAAGGCTTCCTTTCATCATGCTGTTAAAAAAATAGAAGCTCATTTAGGCAGCTCATTAAACCAAACCCCCTGAAAATCATCAAAGACCCGCATGCAACATAAAACCCCAATACAACCTTTTAAAGAGCCGGAAGGATATTTCGATGACCTGAGTATCCGTATTCAGCAAAGGATTCAGCAAAAAAATGCTTCTGTTCAGGCTCCCGAGCCGGGCACATCCGCCTGGTATTGGCGCCTTACCCTTCCTTCAATTGCACTTTGCAGCCTTATTATCGCTCTGGTGTTCAGGCCTCAGGCTCCAACAAGCATTTCAGGCACTCAATGGAACGAACTGGCCCAATCAAACCTGATCGAATGGGTAGAACAAGAAAATCTGTACGATGAGTTTACCCAATTGGCCGGAAAACAAGAGTTGGAGCAAAGCTTAAGCTTTGTTTTGTTTGAACATTCCCAGCCAGAAGACAATATGCAATACCTTGAAGATGAACTTGAACATGAAGATTATAGCCTTTAGTTGTCTGATTTTCCTTTTTGCGCTTTGCCCGATGAGCTTTGTTAAGGCTCAGGCCACTGACCGTCAGGAGCAAGTGGAGTCTGCCAAAGTAGCCTACATCACCAAAAGCCTGAACCTCAGTGTGGAGCAGTCCCAAAAGTTCTGGCCTGTGTATAACGAGTTTAAGGCTGAGCAGCAAAAAATCCGCAAGCAACTGCGGAATGTATTTGTCAGTCAGGCCATGGCCGGGGAGCAGGAAGCGGAAAGCAAGGCCAATTTTGATAAGCTATTTGCGCTACGGCAACAGGAGGTAGACCTGGAAAAAACGTACTATCAGCGTTTTGCCTCGGTCATCGGCTATTCCAAAACCGCTAAATACCTACGAGCCGACAAGGAGTTTAACCGTATGCTGCTCCGTAGGCTTCAGAACTTTAAAGGCAGCGATTTGCCCGATGAATGAGCGAAGCCTCTTCCTTCGCTATTTAGCACAGACCTCTGCCACACCCATAGCATTGGAAATAGTTCAGGCCAATGGGAGTTGGCTGACCGATCGTGATGGGAAGTCATACCTTGACCTGATTTCCGGTATTTCAGTTAGCTCTCTTGGACATGGGCAGCCCCGCATTGTTGAAGCCATTAAAACCCAGTCGGAGCGCTACCTGCACCTCATGGTGTACGGAGAACTCATCCAAAGCCCGCAGGTGAGGCTGGCAGAAAAGCTGTTAGCTACCTTACCGCCGAAGCTGGACAATATTTTTTTCCTTAATTCAGGCTCAGAGGCTATTGAAGGAGCCATGAAACTGGCGAAACGGTATACAGGCCGACCCCATCTGATTTCTTGCCACAAGGCCTATCATGGCTCAAGCCACGGCGCCCTAAGCCTCGGAGGGACAGAAGCTCAAAAACAAGCCTTCCGCCCTCTGTTGCCGGGAATCATGCAAATCCATTATGGAAGTTTTTCTGATCTCCGACTGATCGATGAGCAGGTAGCAGCGGTGTTTGTGGAAACCATACAAGGTGAGGCTGGCATTGTGGCCGCTTGCCCAAGCTATTTCAAGGCCCTGCGAGAGGCTTGTGACCGGGCAGGAGCATTATTGGTACTGGATGAAATACAATGTGGCATGGGCCGTTCGGGAACGTTCTGGGCATTTGAACAGATGGGTATCTTGCCCGATGTGCTGGTGACGGCCAAAGCCTTAGGCGCAGGGCTGCCGTTGGGAGCCTTTATTGCTCCTAAAGCCATCATGCAATGCCTGAGCCATGATCCTATCCTGGGTCATATCAGTACATTTGGTGGACATCCCTTAAGCTGTGCTGCGGCCCTTGCCGGGCTGGAGCTTATGCTGGAAGAACAAGTGGTAGAACAAGTGGCCATGAAAGCTGAAAAGTTCAGGAAAGGCTTGGAAGGCATCAGGGAAAGCCATTTGCGACAGCAGGGATTGCTGATGGCATTGGAACTGGGCAGCTTTGAACGGGTGCAGCAGGTGATCCAAAAGCTGTTGGCACAAGGCGTTTTTATGGACTGGTTCCTGAACTGCGATACCGCTCTTCGTCTGGCCCCGGCACTCACCATCAACAATGAAGACATCGACTGGGCCTGCGAGCAGATACGAGAGGCAGCAGGTTTCGATTGATATCTTGGTCACGAACATTGCATTTTTATGCACATGTTTTAGAATAGAAGCTATACGGAACGGGGAATTTTCTGTCAGCCCACAGCGATCAACCTGTTTCGCAATTGAGTATTCGCATTGATGGAGTCAGTCTTCGACAGGCTCAGACTGACAAGGGGAGGTATGAACTGCAAGCTCGCATTAGCGGGGACAGGGGGTTGTCGATACGAGACTAATGTTAAATGCCCTAATCCTTTATCATGGAGTGCCGATATTTCTGGTGCTTGTCGCAAGGCAACAGTTCAGGATAGATGGGGCAATGGTTTGCGTTTTCAATTCATAATCAATAACTTGCTCATGCCAACTAAACTATGCTTACGATGAGAAAGATTATACTGCTTTTTATTGCCCTCGCCCTACACGTTGAAGGATGGGCTCAATTGACTTCCTCTTCCTGGGGGCCAGATGTTTTTGGATATACGGCCAATGTAGTGCCCTATGCCTGGGTGGACATCAGCAGCCGCCCAGGGGTCGTGACGGTTTCAAACATGGGAGACGACGACTCCAAAGGACCATTTTTCATTGGTTTTCCTTTTCATTACTATTGGACTGACTATACCCAAATACGAATTGGCTCCAACGGCTGGATCGGTTTTGGAAACACCTCTAATATAGCATCCTGTTTCCCAACCATTCCCGGTGCGGGAGGTGTGGCTGACAATTACCTGGCTCCTTTTATGGTGGATCTTAATCCGGCGGGTATTCCTGTGACCGGAAGTATACAATACTGGAGCAATTTTTTCGACTCATTTGTGGTCACCTACAACAATATCCCTTACTGGACGAATAATGCGGGTCAACAAATCGGAAGTAACTCGTTCCAGGTGGTATTTAATTCCTTGGACAGCTCCATTCGCTATCAATACAATAGCATGACCAACAACTATTTTCAGGGATGTGCCTCTGATCTGGTGATTGGTTTTGAGAATGTGACCGGTGCCATCGGATTGCAGTTTGGTGTAGAGCAAGTTCCCACCAATAACACAGCTATTCGGATCAGAAGGCCTGTAAGTACCAGTTTTTCTGTTCCAGATGTGACACCTTTATGGGTGGGTAATACAGAAAGTGGGGGTAAAATCTATAAAACCGGTATACTGCCCCTTTTAACCGCCAATGTCAAAAATGTGGGTAATACCGCAATCACCCAGACCATCACAGTGACAGGGAGGATACGAAATGCCAATCAATCCATCGTTTGGACAGAAAATACCCAGCTTTTTGGATTACCAGCAGGCAGTGATCAACTCATCAATTTCACAACCCCGGCCACTTTGAATACTCCAGGCATCTACACTTATGAGGTTAGCACTTCCAGTTCTCAGGACATTAACCCCGGGAATGATCTTCGTACTGCCAAAATAGTCATGGTTCAGGCTCAGGGCGATAGTGTACGTTTGAGTTATGCCACTCAAAACCCTCCTTCTGGAAATCAAAGTTGGTCGGGGGGAGCATTTGATGATGGTATTGGTATTTATTACGAGCCTCCTTATTACCCTGCAAAAATCAACAGCATTCAAGCTTACATCAGGGGTTTGGGTTCGGTTGACACCTTCTGGCTCAAAGTCTACAACGACATTGGCACCCCTGGAACTTTGCTTGATTCGATACAGGTAAATCCGGGTAGCTACACCTCTGAGAGTTGGGTAACCAGATCGCTGAGTACCCCTCAATTTATCTTCTCAGGTGGCTTTTATGTTGCCTGGATACAAGGTGGGGCGGTCAACAGCTTAGGTTCTGAGACCACCATTAATCCTTCCAGAAGATCATATGAAATCCTGAGCGGAAGCTGGGCAGAGTTCAGAAGCAATACCACTCTGGAGTTATTGATGAATGTATTCATTGAGTCCGACCTTATCACCGGACTAGATCCTTTAACAGGTATTGACCAGAACCAATGGCAAGTGTATCCTAACCCTGCGGGAGATGAAGTCGTAATATCGCTACATGATAAAAGTGAGCGATTGGTGCTGTATGATATGCAAGGCCGTGAAGTATTCGACGGCGAAACAGCAGATTTGAAAGGATCGATCAGGCTTACTTTAGAAAAGTTGTCGTCAGGTATTTATATGTTGACTGAGCAGTATTCAGGCGGGGTACGTAAGACGAAAGTGGTTAAGGAATAATATGTTGCGGGTCGGGCTGCGCCCGACCCGCAACACTTAAACCTATCTTCCCCTCTGCAGCAGGTTGGTTTCTGAAACTACCTGACCGTCCATTTTCATCACTTTCCATCCCATAAAAGTGGAGTCATTGCCCATCATGCTATTGGGTGGATTGGCAAGAAAATAAAGCATCTGATCCCCCTGAACCATTCGGATCATCTTGGAGCCATCTTCTAAGATGGCGAAATGTAGCCCCTCTCCCATTTTATCATCAAATCCTAAGATGTTTCGGTATTCCCCGCCCTCCTTCAACTGACCCAGGCCTAATCCTCCCCGTTCAAAGCCTTCTTCATCATTCCAGGTTAGTCCGGTAGGTATGGTAATTCGTTGACCCGTATTGGGGTCTGGGAGCTGGTCACCAACAGCCAATTTATCAAAACCTTCCTCGTTCAACAGCAGGATGCCATTCATGCTATGGTGGTAATCTTTATACCATTTCATATATTCTTCACCACCGATATCTTTTGCCCACTTCTCACGAACAGCAAGAGTATCCGTTCGCACTCTATCCGCTGAGAAGGGAATCGGCGCTCCAATTAAAATTCGGTCACGTCCAGCACTATCTGTAATGATAATCGCACGGGCTCTTATCAGATCAGTTGAGCCCTGAGGAACAAGGCTTTTAACTACCAGATAAAGTAAAACCAAGCTGCTGATTATTGAATATCCTAAGAGAAGCCTGACTTGTTTTTTCAGGCCATTGTTATCTTGTTCCATGTTCATTAGTTAAAGTTGAGCAATCAGGAATTATGTTTAACCGGCAAGATAACAGAGAATAAAGTACCTTGGTTTTCTTCCGATTGCAACTCAATTTTTCCCTGCAAACTTTTCACCATGTCCCTGACAATCAGAAGCCCCAGTCCCACTCCTGCTTCCATTGCGGTACCCGGACTTGTGGTGCTGATGCCACTTTGAACCCGCTGAAGGGTATGCAGTGACATTCCTACTCCATAATCCTGTATTTGTATGACGGCCTCATCCTGTCTGGGAAGGAACCGAATTTCTATTTGCCCCTGAGGCTTACTGAATTTGATCGCATTGCCCAATAAGTTCCTGACGATAATGCTTAGTCGGCCCTCGTCTGACCATAACTGATCGCCAGGTCGTATAGAATTAATCACTTCGATTTGCTTCTGACTAATCTGTGGACTTACCAAATGAACTTCCTCTTCTACCAACTTAAAGATGTCAACTTGTGCTAATTGAGGTTGGTCTCCGCTGAACTGTATACTGGACCAATTAAGTAATTGTTGAGTGATATGGTTTGCTTTTGCCACTCCTGCCTCGAGTTGGGGCAAAAATGAACGGAATTCACTCTCAGTGACAGACTCGGTTGACATCAACTGTATCAGGGAGTGAAGGGAACCCAAAGGGCTTCTCAAATCATGTGCGATCACTGAAAATAGTCGGTCTTTGATTTCATTGCTTGCATTTAGCTCTTCTGTCTGGGCTGCTAACAGTTCTTTTTGAATTTGAAGCTCAGAAAAAGCTCTTTTCTTCAACCGGAGGGTATTAAAATACCAGGCAAATGCCATGCTTAGAATTAAAAAAGCCCCGGCCATTAAATAGAAAGTGGTTTTTTGATTGGAAAGCTGTTCATTCAATTGATACTCTTTTTCTCTCTGCTCAGCTTCCATTAATTTAAGTTGCTCCTTCAGGCTAAAATCAGCCAATAACTGATTGGTTTCTTTCCAGTCATTGGCTTTCTGCAAGCTATCCTTCACTTGCAAAAGAGCCTCAAAAGCAGCGGATAGCTCAGCGCTGTTGCCTATGACTTTATAGTATTTGGTCAATTGACTTAGAATTTCAGCCTGTTCTTCCCAACTATTCAGGCGAATGGCCATCTGATAAGCACTAACAGCACTTTGTATCGCCTGAACCCGCTGGTTTAGTGCCCATTGAGCTTTAGCAATTCCGCTGCTTGATCTGATGACTCCAAGGCTATCTCCTATAGATTGGTAAATGGCCACAGACTTTTGAAACTGCTTTAAGGTCAAAGAAAAGTTAAGTTGTTGATACGCCATATCCGCCATAGAACTGGCTACCATTGCCTTAGCCACCGGATGTCCGGATTGATCGGCCAGTTCCTCTGAGCGTCTGAAAAACACCCTGGCTGAATCTATTTCTCCTAAACTGAGGTAATTGGTGGCAATGTTTCCATACGCTTCTGATAATGCTCCTGGTTCTGCTATCTTCATGCTGTAAAACAGTGCTTTTTGCATGTACTTCAGCGAATTGGCATAATCTTGCTGCTTCTGGTAAACAGAGGCTATGAGGTTGTAGGCATTGGCCAGATTTTGAAGGTTATTGTATCTAGAGGCATAGTCCACAGCAGCTTGAAAGTAACTGATCGCCTTGCTGTATTGGCCGATCTCCATGTAGGCACGGCCCATGTTGGCATTCAGGTAAATCAATGAAAACGTATGACCATAAGTATTGGAAAGATCAATGGCTTTTTGCCCTTCGATAATCCCACCTGCATAGTCACCTTTCATACATTTGTAAACCAGCAACAAACTTCTCAATCTAACGTGCTGCCCAGATCCTAGCAGATGTTCTGAGGCGAGCAATTTTGCCTTATTAAGGTAATAGAGGCCTGTATCAAGCCGGTAGGTAATACGGTATAGCTCACCCAAATTCACATAAGTGGTCAGCACATCATTGGAAACATTTTGTTCTGAGGCCAAAGTCAGGTTTGACTGAAAATAGAACTCTGACTGCTTGAAATCGCCTTTGATGGCGTAAATCTGCCCTTTGACATTGTTTAGTTTCAAAAGCAACTTTTCATCCTTCAGATACTCCGCTTGTTGCTCTATTTCTTTAACAATCATTAAACTACTGTCAGGGTTGCTTATTACCAACCGGTTGGCGACTTCTGTGAGTGTATAAACTCTGTTTAAACCTTTGGATGAAGATTTCTTAAGCTCAGAGAAAAGGCTGTCCAATTGCTTGTCCTGGGCAAATGAACAAAGACTTAGAACGATTAGCAGTAAAGAAATCTGTGCTCTCATGGCTCAGGTGCAGGTTCGAAATAGCAAAGGCATTAATATGCCTCCAAAATAACAGGATAATTGCTTGCCAATACCTCTAAATTAAAAATGGGTAGATAAGGATGAAGTAGTTTTTCTATGGGTTTATACTGAGAATCAAAATCACAGAGTGAGAAGTTCGATCAATTAGCAAGCCATTTACATTGTTTATTGTTATCATTTATACAACATATTAACCTATATATTAATTTATAGTGTTTATTTGAAGTATATTTATGATCGAATATAACATTCAAATTCCTACTCCGATGTTTTACTATCCATACTCGTCAGGCATTACAGGAAGTAAGAAAAAGTAAATCTTAGCATGGTTTGAATGAATGCCAGACTGTTTATTGCCATACTAAAAAACTATCTCTACTGAATTGAGCTTAAATAAGCATGCCTTGAGACCTTTTGTAACATACAGGGTAATTGATGCTGCCAAAAGGCTGTTTTTATGCCTGCTGGGACTTGTATGCTTTTGTGAGATTGGCAGCAAGGCCAAAGCAACAGGTAAATCCCCTGATGCAGATAGCCTGTTAAAGTTTGCTATTGATTGCAAAGTAGACACCACTAAAAGTCTTTTGCTGGGAGAAGCAAGCTATCAGTTCAGAAGCCGAAGTCAGGATACATCAATGATGCTAGCCAGGCAGGGATTCGGTCTTGCAAATGAACTGGGTTATGCAAAAGGCAAAGCCATCAACCTGAGATGTATTGCCATTCAACTTTTCAATAGGGGCTATATTGACAGTTCTTATATAGCTTTTCAGCAAGCAGAAGAGTTTGCAAAAGAGGCCAACTGGGACAAAGACAGAGCCATATCGCTCAACTACCTTGCAGAAATTTTGAAGCTAAAAGGGATGTATACCCGATCAGCAGAAAATTACTTTCTCTCTCTTCGCATCTTAGAAAGTCTGCAGGATACTGCCGGTATTTGCTCTGCATTAAGTGGATTGAGCGAGGTATTTTATTTGCAGAAAAGCTATGAAGAGGCCGAACAATACCTCAAAAGGGCTGAGGCACTGATCCCCTATTTGGAAAGCCCGATAACTGCCATTCAGATTTATCAGAATTTAGCCAAGGTATCACTGACAAAAAAAGGGAACTACACAGCTGAAAAATATGCGAGACTATCTCTGTTTCTTGCCCAAAGGCACAAACTCAGCACTCAAGAAAGCTTTGCCTACAATTTATTGGGGGAGTCATATCTACAACAAAAGAAACTCAAGAAGGCTTTAGACCAGTTTCATCTTGCCTTGAAAAATGCCGCTTCTCATTATCAAATGAATGTGCTCAACAACCTCGCTCGAACACAACTTGACTTGAATCAACCGGACTCAGCTATTTTCAATGCCAGAAAGAGCTTGGATTTAAGTTTGCAATTCAAAACAACCGAGTCTCAGCTAAAAGCGACAGAAGTACTCATTGATGCCCATCAAACCCTAGGAAAATATCAATCGGCTTTAGCTTATTATGCACTGCATGACAGCCTTTCAAAAGTCCAGTTTGATGAAGATAAGACCAAAGTCATCAACCGGTTGGCCTTTGAGTATGAGACCGAAAGACGTAAAGAAAGAATTCAGCTACTGGAAAAAGAAAAAAGCTGGCAGGTCGAACAGGTCAAGATAGAGAAACGAAATACAATACTAACTCTGATAGGAGCTGTAGTTCTGGCCATCGTCTCGGTTTCGTTGGTCTGGATATTGATCAAGTATAAGGAAACGAACATGGCTTTGATTTCACAAAAACAGGCCGCCGAAAAGCAATCTGAGGCCTTGCAGCTTTCCAATGCAACCAAAGACCGACTGTTTTCGATTATTGGACATGATGTGCTGGGCCCGATCAACCGATTGAAAGGGGTTATGAAACTGGTAAACCAATCGGTCATCAATAAGGAAGAGTTTAGTGGCATGTTCCCCCAGTTGCACCAAAGTGTTGATCATGTTCAAGGTACGCTAGAAAACCTACTGCATTGGTCAAGCCAGCAGTTAAGAGGTCAGAAAGTTCAGCCCAGTGTGGTGCAGGTCAGAAATATTGTTCAAGGTGTGGAGGCATTGCTTAGCGACCTGGCAAAAGAAAAAAAGATCATGCTGGTTAACGAAGTCCCTTCTGACCTACAGCTGTTCACTGATGAAAATCACCTGAAAATCATATTACGAAACCTCATGACCAACGCTCTGAAGTTTACCGAACCCAAAGGAGTGGTTTCGGTCAGAAGCAAGTCCGGAGAAGATAACGTAACAATTGAAGTGGTTGACACAGGAAAAGGGATAGCAGCCAAGCAAATGGAAAACATTTTTAAAATGGAGAACTTTCAAAGCACGAGGGGCACCGCAGGAGAGAAAGGCACAGGACTTGGGCTGATCCTTTGCAAAGAGCTGACGGAGGCGAATCAGGGAAGTATTTCTATCATGAGCAATAAAGGAAAAGGAACAACAGTCTCTGTTTCCTTTCCTGCCTTCACTTCATGATCCTAGTCTTCGAAGTGTTTCCACAGAGTATTATTCTTTGTCGAAATACCTAACTTGCCGCTGTATTTATGGCCGAAATATTGCCCTTTAGAGGCTGGAGATATAACCCTGATCGGTTTCCCTCCATTGACGAGCTAAGCTCACCCTTGTTTGATGTCGTTTCGCAAGAGCAGCGTGAGGCTTTGTATAAAAATACATTCAACAGCATTCACCTATCCGTCCCAACAGGCTCCAAACCAGCAGAGGAGGCTGCGATCCGGCTCAATCAATGGAAAAAGGAAGGCGTGCTCCTTCAGGACCCCTTGCCAGCCATCTATCCCTATTACCAATACTTCAATTTGCCAGGAAGCAAGGGGGAACTGGTTCGAAGGGGATTTATCTGTATGATCAAAGCGTATGACTGGTCCGAAGAAGTTGTTCTCAGGCATGAAAACACCATTCCTGATGCGGTAAATGACCGTATTGAACTGCTCCAGGAAACCCTTCTCAACGTAAGCGCAACACATGGTTTGTACACCGACGCCATGTTTGAGCTTGAGGCCTACATGGATGAAGCGCTTCAACGCCCGATCTACGTTTCTGAAGATTATCAGGGGGTTAAGGAAGTGCTTGGCTGCATACAAGATGCGGTTGTCATCAAAAAGTTTATCCAAAAGCTAAAAGGCCAGCAAATCATTTTGGCCGACGGACATCACCGATACGAAGGCTCATTGGTCTATCGAAAACAGTCCAGACTGGCCAATAATGCTCATAATGGAACTGAGGCGTACAACTACCATATGATGTATTTAACCAATATGGAGTCGCAGGATCTTCGGATATTACCCACCCACAGGCTGATTGATGGGCTGCAAGATTTTAATCCGGATGAGTTCATCCGTAAGGCAGAGGAGTATTTTCAGGTCATACCCCAGGAAAATCCCTACGATGTGCCCGAAATCATCTTAGGAAAGACCTGGGCATTTGGAGTGCTGATTGGAGAAAAGGCGTACAAACTACGACTCAAGCCTGAGGTACATGCTCAGATCAGTTGGCAGTTTCCGGAGGTGGTAAAGGCGCTGGATCTGACGGTGATGCACTATTTTATCATCGAGAAAATCCTGGGAATACCCGGAAAGTCGCAAAGAAGCAGCTCTCATATTCGTTTTAACCGCAACTTTTCTCAATGCCTGGATCAGGTGCACAAAGGCCAGGCTCAGTTGGCATTGATCACCAATGAGGTAAGTATTGAAGAAGTAAAAGGGGTATGTGCCAGTGGATTTACCATGCCTCAAAAAAGTACCTATTTTTATCCCAAAACCATTTGCGGATTTGTCTTTGCCAGCATTCAGGAAAATGAATTTACGCTACCCTTTGATTTTAGCCTCTAAGTCACCAAGACGAAGGCAAATTCTTGCTGACGCTGGCTTTCAGTTCACCCTTAAGATCAAAGAGGTTGATGAAAGCCACCCTCCTATGGCGCCGGAATTGGTGCCCACCTGGCTGGCTGAAAAAAAGGCTTGGGAAACCGGTCGTGAACTACAGGAGACATTGGTGCTCTGCGCTGATACCATTGTGCTGCTCGATAACGAGATATTGGGTAAGCCTTCCTCTTTTGATGAGGCGGAAGATATGTTAGGCAAACTAAGTGGCCGCAGCCATGAAGTAATAACAGGTGTATGCGTCCTGTTGAATGATGAGCGATATATGTTCAGTGACCTTAGCCTGGTTTACTTCCGGAATCTACATACCTACGAAATCAAACAATACGTAACGTCCGGACTGGCTGATGACAAAGCCGGCGCCTACGGTGTGCAAGACTGGCTTGGCATGGTAGCTGTTGAGAAAATCGTTGGCTCCTATTTCAATGTGATGGGCTTGCCCATTCACAAGGTGTACGCCTACCTGAGCAGGTTTGCTATGTAATTTGTGAAGAAAATACGTCAATGTTGGTTGGTCTTATCTCAAAAGCTTTCAAGTCAACATTACCTTGTTCACAATTACTGCTAAGGCATGCCATTTAATAAATCACTCTTGATCTATCACTAAATAATGCGATTTACCTCAGAAGTGCCTGAATAATTTTCATCTCCACCATTGGAGCGATTCGCTCATAGAGCACATGGTACACCATGTTGGTAATAGGCATGTTTACCCCAAGTACTTTGTTGATTTCGTAGATACTTTTTACGGCATAATAGCCCTCTGCTACCATGTTCATTTCCAGTTGAGCTGCTTTCACAGAGTAACCACGCCCGATCATGTTGCCAAAGGTGCGGTTGCGGCTATACTGCGAATAGCAGGTCACCAATAGGTCACCGAGGTAAGGGGAGGCATGCATGTCCCTGTCCAGGGGATGAATGGCCTCCAAAAAGCGGTCAATCTCTTCCATGGCGTTAGCCACCAGCACCGCCTGAAAATTGTCTCCATAGTTGGTGCCCCGAGCGATCCCGCAGGCAATGGCGATGATGTTTTTTAACACAGCGCAATATTCAACCCCTGTGAGATCATCCATCGAACTGGCTTTGACAAAGCGGCATGTCATCAGAGCAGCAAATCGCTCTGCCTCTGCGGTACTGTGAGAGGCAATGGTGAGGTAGCTTTGTTTCTCCAAGGCTACTTCCTCAGCATGGCAGGGCCCGGTGATGGCAACGAGTCTGTCGGCGGGCACTTGCAAATGTTTGGTCAGGTATTCGGTGATCAGAATGTTTTCGTTGGGGATCATTCCCTTGATGGCCGAAACGACCGTTTTCCCTACTAGCTGTTCCGGCTCAAGTTGTTCCAAAACTTCAAGAAGAAAAGCTGCCGGTACTGCAAAAACCACAAAATCAGCATCATGAATAGCTTTGCGTAGTTTTTTCTGAGGCTTTACTTTCCTCAGGTTGACCTGTATGTCGGAAAGGTATTTTGGATTGTGCCCATAGGTTTTCACATACCGCACATCATCCGGATTGCGAAGCCACCAACGTAGTTTAACCTTGGCATTTTCCGACAGGATTTTTACAATGGCGGTGGCCCAACTCCCACCTCCGATCACCGCTACACGGACATAGACCGGCTTATCCGCTGTTGGATGTTGCTCAGGGTTTGGGCTTATCAGTAGGTTTTCCGGATTCACGCTTTTTCTCGGTCTTCACCAAAGCTCCATTTTTAAGTGTTTTTGAAACAGCTAAAAACGGCCCCGAAACTACTTCATCTCCTTCATTTATCCCACTGATGATCTCTATATGTTCAAAATCGCTGATGCCGGTTTTAACCTCTTTGATCTCCGCTTTGTCTTTGTTCTCTCCGCTTAGCACAAATACAATCTCCTTCAGTTCCTCTTCCTTTGGCTTCGCTTTGTCATTGATCACTTCAGAGTCCTCATTGCTTTCACCATTGACCACTACTTTTACGGCAGGGCCATCTTTTTCTTTCATCTGAGAAGTCGTACGGGTCGTAACTGATGCAAGAGGCACCGCCAGGGCTTTATCTTTACGCTCGGTGATGATATCCACGCTGGCTGTCATACCCGGCCTGAATGGCGAAACACCAGATTTCTCGGGCTTCAAATGTGCGTAAGACTCATTGAGCAATCTCACCCTCACTTCAAACTCAGTGACAGCGTCCATCGAGATGGCTTCTTTGGCTGTGTTGGCGATTTCAGTTACCACCCCTTTGAATTTATCGTCTTTGCTGGAGTAGGCATCAACCTCAATCTCTGCTGTATCCCCCAACTGAACTCGTACTATATCATTCTCATTTACATTCACTCTCACTTCCATGATGTTTAGGTTGGCTATGCGCAACATTTCGGTTCCTGTCATTTGAATGGTTCCTACTACACGCTCACCCAACTCAACACTTTGTTTTGAGACCACTCCTGACATAGGGGCATAGATAGAGGTACGGCGAAGGTTTTCTTTGGCTTCACGAACCCGTGCCGCTGAACTTTCGACTGAAAACCGTGCTGCATCTACACTTTCCTTTGCACTTACCAAATCTTGCTTCACAACCTCAAAATTGGTTGTAGCCAGCTCAAAATCAGCGTCAGAGATCACTTTCTGGTTGTAAAGTTTCTTTTGCCTGTCGTTCTCCAACTTGCCCCTTACAAACTGGGCCTCTACTTGTGCCAGCCTTGACTTAGCTTGCGCCTCTTGTGCTTTTGAGGTATTGAGTGCTGCTATCATTTGATCCAACATCGAGATGTAGTTGTCCGGACGAATTTTGAGCAAAAGTTGTCCTTTCTTTACGGAGTCTCCTTCATTGACCTTAAGCTCAACGATCTCACCCGATACATCTGAGCTGATCTTCACTTCGGTAACAGGTTGAATCTTTCCACTGGCACTTACTTTTTCAACAATGCTTAGTCGGGTAGCTTTGAAGGTCTCAACGGTCAAACCCTCCTCTTTACCCATCCAGCCGGCCTTTTTAGCCACTACCAAGAAGGCGATCAAAGCGATCAGAATACCACCCAGGATGAATAAAAGGCGGTTCTTTTTAGTTATTTTCATACTAACTGATTAAAATTCAAGAGGTTTGTTAAGGTAAAAATCCAAAATCTTGGATTTGAAAATGTAGTCAAATTTAGATTGCAGGTTTTCAGAACGAGCCCGGTTCAGGTTATTTTGGGCAAGCAGATAGTCAACTGAGTTGAGCAATCCTACATTGAAGCGTTGCTCCGCAGTACGGAAAGCCTCTTCACGAGCTTCAAGCTGTTTTTTAGAGCCGATAAACCTTCTTGAGGCAGCCGACACATCGTTATGAGCCCGCTCGATGGTTTGACGGAGTTGGTTTTTAGCAATCATCTCATTGTACTCAGCATTCTTGAGGGCAATCTTGGCATTGCTTCGGTTGGTGTAGTTTTGAAAACGGCTAAAAATTGGAATTCTTAAACTTACCCCCAGGTTTTCTCTACGGTTGAACTCCAGTTGGGAATTAAAGCTCTTCTCCCGAAAAACAGTAGAAAACAAGGGCTGTGAAAACGACAACACCGTATCTCCTCCATTTGTAACCCCAATTTGTTGAGGTGGTGAAAAGCCATTGAAGTTAACCGAACGCTCACCACCCACGCTTGAGTAAAAAGTGTTACTTGATGCAAAGGCTGAAAGCGTTGGCATAAAACCTCCATTAGCTAGTTTTATTCCGATTTGGGCACTTTTGATGTTTTCTGAAGCGCTCTTGATCTCAGGCATATGACCTAATGCGGACAAATAAATATCCTCTGCAGAAACCGGATAAATGGTATCTGTTGGATCGCTTAAAGGCGGAATGATAGGTTGCAAACTTTCCGTGCTGGGCATGTTGAGCAATTGCTTGAGGTTAAGTATGGCCAGGTCATAGGCATTTTTTGCATTGACCATGTTTAGCTCATCCGTAGCTTGTTGTGCCTTCAGATCGTAGAAATTG
Organism: Cytophagaceae bacterium; assembly: GCA_027488815.1. Lineage (GTDB taxonomy): Bacteria > Bacteroidota > Bacteroidia > Cytophagales > JAIYAX01 > JAIYAX01. Next base: position 51,911 of record JAIYAX010000022.1, read on the forward strand.
CCAACGGGAAGAGATCCGGCATCTACCAGCTTGCGGGTGCGATCAGCCTGCTCAGTACTACCTTTAAGCTGGAGCTCTGAGTTGTTCAGGTTTTCTTTATTAAAAATCACCTGTGTATAAGCTGTGACTACACTTAGAACAATGTCATTCTTAGCCTTTTGATAATTGTACACATTGGCTTCGTTGAGCGCTTTGTTCTGTTTGATCTGATTTTGAGCCTGAAATCCGCTGAATAAATTAACGCCGGCTGATAGAGACAAGCTATTGTTTCTCACCGGATCGCTTGTGAATTGGTTGGTGAAAGGATCAATGGATCGACCAAAGTTATAGTTCTGATTTCCACTGAATTCCAAATTAGGCAAAAGGTCAAACCGGGATTGCTTAAGGTTGTTTTTACCTCTCAGCACGTTGAGCTCTGCCTGCTTAACATTGAGATTGTTTTTAAGTGCCATGTCTATACAATCTCTGAGATTCATTTCGCCTCCTGGCTGAGCATATGCCGACCAGGGGATAAAAAACAAAATCAGGACGTAGCGGCAGATGAATGATGCTTTGTTCATCATAAGTCGATGTTGGGTATAAAAGTTAATTCCCTAATCCAGGTTAGGCTATTGAGATACTCGATGGTAAGCGGCTTTAATCCGGTGTCCATTTCTATGACCTGACAAGCCAGGTCGTTCTTTCCTTTTCTTGAAACGACCATATTAGCGATGTTGCAATCGTCATGGGCAATGACTGATGAAATGAAAGCGATGCTGCCTTTCACGTCTTCAGCAAGGATGATCATGGTGTGCAAGCTTGCATTGAAACCTGCAGCAAAACCATTTACCTCTGAAATATTGATGACCCCTCCTCCAAGGCTTTGACCAACAATATTGACCGATCTGGAGGGGCCTTTCAATTCCAATCGAATGGTATTGGGGTGCATGGTGCTTGCATTTCCAATTGAGCGCATGCTGTAAGTCAAACCGGCTTTTTCTGCATGTGCAAATGAGTCACGAATTCTCACATCATCTGTTTTGAAGTCAAGCAAACCAGCGATTATCGCCCTGTCACTGCCATGTCCTTCGTAAGTACGTGCAAAGCTATTGTAAAAGGTAATAACGGCTTCCTGGAGGGGCTCAGCCAGAATACGAATGGCAACTCGTGCGATTCTCACCACTCCAGCAGTATGCGAACTGGAGGGGCCAATCATCACCGGACCAATCATATCAAAAATAGAGCTGCGCTCGGGAGGCATAATTTATTTGTAAGTACTTGTTCAAAAGTACATATTTGATCGATTTAGGACGTTCTGAGGATGGCAAGTTCATCCAGCGGTGCATTACTTCTTTGAATGGCAGAATTTAGACTTATAGACAGCTCAGTTTTTCAGTATCAAATTCTCGACCTGATTTTAAGCCGGGGATTTCAATACGGGGATGGCTTTTTTGAAAGTATGCTCTATAGTGACGGAAAAGTTCGGCTAGCTGGGTTTCATCAAGAGCGAATGAATGAAGCTCTTGAACTATTGGGGCTTTCCTCACCATTTCATGATAGCCTTACAGACTATTTAACTAGTAAAATACCTGCGCTACAGAATACGGAAAGCTGCCGGCTGAAACTCATGATCTGGAGAAAAGGGCAAGGCAAGTACTCCCCAACCGGATCAGAAGCTGATTTTGTTTTGATCGCTTCCCCTTATGAAGAACAACATGCCCCGATCTCAACTATCCGGGTTTCCAATAAGTATTTTCTTGATCAACATCCTACCTCTGGTTTCAAAACGATGAGTAGCCTGGCATACGTTATGGCAGGAAAAGAAGCAGCCGAACAAGGAAATGAACTTATCTTGCTCAGCAATAAGAATGGCTTTCTTGCCGAGGGACTTAGTTCCAATCTGTTCCTCTTCAGAAAAGGCCAGCTTTATACTCCTCCCTTAACTTCAGGATGCATAAACGGGGTTGTTCGAAGGTGGATGCTAAGCAATAACGACCCTATGTTGAATGACCTTTGGTTTAAAGCCGATGACCTTAAGCCTGAAGATCAGTTATTCCTGGCAAATGCATCGGGGCTCAGAGTAATTCAACAATTGGAGCAAATAAAACTGAATGTTCAGGAGGACTTTGCTGAACAACTAAGAGAAAAGATCTACGGGTCCTGAACCCTACACGGCAACAGGAGCTTTTATCGCAGGGTGAGGATGGTAGTCTTCAATGGAGATGTCCTCAAATGTAAAATCAAAAACATCCTTTATTTCTGGATTAAGCCTTAAGGTGGGTAACTCCTTTGGGGTCCTGCCTAGCTGCAACTGAACTTGCTCCATATGATTCAGGTAAATATGCGTATCTCCGAACGTGTGCACAAAGTCACCTGCTTTCAATCCGCAAGCCTGGGCCATCATGTGGGTGAGCAAGGCATAGGAAGCGATATTAAATGGAACACCTAAAAACACATCTGCACTTCGCTGATATAACTGGCAGGACAACTTGCCGTCAGCAACATAAAACTGAAATAAAGCATGGCATGGTGGCAACGCCATATGAGGAATATCAGCTACGTTCCAGGCGCTCACGATAAGCCTACGGCTGTCCGGATTTTTACGTATCTGATCCTGTACCTGTGTAATCTGATCAATGGTTTCTCCATTTGCACCAGCCCATGAGCGCCATTGCGATCCATATACCGGCCCTAATTCTCCTTTTTCATCAGCCCATTCATCCCAGATACTTACCCCATGTTCTTTTAAATACGCAATGTTAGTTGAGCCTTTCAAAAACCACAGCAATTCATGAACCACTGATTTGATATGCACTTTTTTTGTGGTAACCAAAGGGAAGCCTTTGCTCAAATCAAATCTCATTTGGTATCCAAACACACTGATCGTGCCTGTACCTGTGCGATCTGTTTTTTGAGTGCCATTTGTCAAAATGTGCCTAAGCAACTGATGGTATTCTTCCATTTTAAATCAGGTTCCAGCGTTTGCACAAAAATAGTCTTGAATCAGTATGAATGAGGGCAGGACAAAAGGGCTGTTGATAAGTGAATGGATTGCATGAAGCTCGGCCAGCAGCTTAACTTCCTCAGATATATTGTTTCCTCGATGTTTACGATTTCATTGATCAGGTAATATATCAGCATAAAAACACCCATTTACTTTTTTTTGCGTACTGTACTTTTACATCGACCAAGCAACCAAAATCTTGACACTAGCTAATTCTGCCTTAACCTATTCAAAGGGAAAAGGCGCTTTCTATTTTTTAATTGGAGCAAAAACAAAACAACACCTTAAACTTGTTTCTGCCTTTCTATTTATCGTGCTGTTAATGATGCAATTAGGCTCTAAAGCCTATGCTCAAAATACACTTGATCAGCTAGGGCTAAGTGCCGCTACTCCATCATTAGGTGCTTACAGTTTAAGAAGACTAAGCAGTACTTATGTGGGGCCGGCCATTGCCGTTCTGAGGAGTTCAGACCTTAGTGTCTCAAACATTGGCTTCCTCCCTTCCGGTGTATTAGACACAGCCACACTCTTTTCTTTTATAGGTTCAGGAAACGGGACAGTGCAAGTTTGGTACGATCAGAGCGGATTTGGCAGAAATCTTACACAGGCAACAGCCACTTTGCAACCCCGCATAGTAAGTTCAGGAGAGCCACTGCGTGATCTGAATGGAAATATTACTCTCCGCTTTGACGGCATAGATGACCATATGACAGGCACCATGAGCACTGGCCTTTTAAATGTTTCTCTAAACATGGTAGCCAGATTTAACAGCGGTGGAAACTCAGAAGACCTACCCTTTGTGATTGGACAGGGAGGAACTGCACGTACTCTAAGGGCTTTTTACAGAACTAATAATGGCCCTAGCCTAGGTTATGCCACCTGGTCAAACGATGCCCCTACTAGTGCTCACAGATTATTCACGGATTCTGAACCTCATATTTTTTCAGTCTTGCAGAATGGTACATCCATCACTTTATCAAAAAATGGTGCTAACGATATCCGAACCGTTCCCTTGGCTCCCTTGGCAACAACTTCTGCTTTGATCCAAATAGGCTCGATCAGCAGTAATGTGGCACAGTATGCCTCAGGTGTTTCTTATTCTGAAGCCCTTGCATTTGGTTCAGTATTAAGTGTAGCTGACAAAAATATAGTAGAGTGCAACCAATCAGCGTTTTACAAAATTCCTCTCAGACCACTTGGCTTTGAATACTTTGCTCAGGCAAGATCAAACGAAAGTGCCTGTCTTCTGGCAACTCAGTTTGTTACATGGCGAGCAGCCGACTTGGTTAACATGCAAGCAACTGGCAATAGTGTTACCAAAATCCAATCTGACGCTAATTGGGATGGAGGTTTTGCTTCCTGGGACACTGTTTACAATCAGGGCTATTTGCAATTCATCGCCAGGGAAACCAACACCTTCAGAATGTGTGGCCTTAGCTCCACTAACATCAATACTAACTTCAATACCATACAATTTGCAGTTTACCTGCTGAATAACAGTACTTTTAGTGTGTATGAGTCAGGGGCTAACAGGGGTAGTTTTGGTACCTATTCCATAAATGATACTTTCCGGGTGGCAATTGAAAACAATGTGGTGAAATACTTCCGCAACAGTCAGTTGTTTTATATCTCAAACGTTGCCCCAACATTACCTTTGATTGTTGATGGTTCTGTTTACAGTATCAACGGAACGATTTCAGATGCCCTGGTAGTCAATAGAACCACAGGTCAATTTGTAGCCTATCCGATAAACGGAGGCGCATCTCCAACCTTTCTATGGCAGAGGAATGCAGCATCGACAGCAAGCACTCAAATTTACAATGAACCCATTGTTTCAGCAGGTGATCTGATCAATGTAAGGTATGGGTTTACAGGCACCTGTGGGGCCACCAACGTCAATTCCCGAAATATCAATATCAGTTCATCTCCCATACCCGGGTTCGATCTAAACGTTTCATCTTCGGTGCTGACGGATGGTTGTTTTTTGATTGAACAAGATGTCGTTTGGCAGCCTTCTTCGTTTACCAATGTGGACTTAAGTCAAGGCCTGATTAGGAAAATACAATTCGATAACAATTGGAACGGTGCAGGTTTTAGCCTCTCTTCCGTTTCAAACGACGGCTACTTACAGTTCAGAGCGACTGAAACCAACCGTGACCGTATGGTGGGATTAAGCAATACCAATGTGAACACCAGTTTCACCAGCATTCAATTTGCTTTCTTCCTGGTGAGCAATGGAACCCTGAGAATATATGAGAGTGGCATCGACCGTGGGCAGTTCAGTACATTTGTAAACGGTGATATTCTTCAAATCAGAGTGGATGGGCAGATTGTTAAGTACATTCAAAACGGAAACATCATATACGTCAGCACAGTAAGCCCTACGCTACCTTTGTTTGTTGATTTTTCTATTGAAGACATAGGAGGCACTATAGCTGATGTAAAAACGGCAAGCTTCAGCAATGGAACATTTACGGCATCGGTATCCTCTGGTATACCCTCTCCCAGTTATCAATGGTTTTTAAATGGCTCCCCTACCGGCTTAAATAGTCCAACTTATAATCTCCCTTCATTTAACATTGGAGATAGCGTCTATGTAGTTGTAACCCCTAATTTGCCGGGTTGCGGTTCTTCCACGATTAGCAGTGGTGTATCCTATGTTCGAAATACATTAAATGCTACCTCAATTGATTTTACCATTTCCGGTCAGCCTGTTTCATTCAGTTGCCAGCTTTCAGAGGAACCGGTCATTTGGCAAAGGAGCCAATTGGCCAATGTTCATGCCGATGGCAATCGATTGGTAAAAGTCCAATTCAACAATAACTGGAATGGAGGAGCCTTTTCACTGAACAGAGTTTCGAACGAAGGATATTTGCAATTCATAGCAACTGAAACCAACCGTGATCGGATGGTAGGCCTGAGCAACACCAATATAAACAGTAGTTTCAACTCTATACAGTATGCCTTTTTCTTAGTGAGCAATGGAATTTTGAACATCCATGAAACAGGAATAAACAGAGGCAACTTCGGCACATATGCCTCTGGAGATACTCTCAAAATAATGGTTGAAGGTAATGTGATTAAATATTTCAGGAATGGAAGCATTGTTTACATCAGTACTATAGCTCCTACCTTGCCACTGTTTGCAGATGTTTCGATTGAGGATGTTGGAGGTACAGTAGATCATCTGGTGCTTGCAAACTATAATACCGGTACTTTTTTAGCCTCAGTTGGATCTGGAGTTTCCGGTCCATCGTATCAGTGGTTCTTAAATGGCAGCCCAGTTGGTACAAATAGCTCAAGCTATGCCAATTCCGCCCTTCAAAACGGTGATCAGATTTATGCACAGCTAAGCCCGGGACTAGTTGGCTGCGGAACCAGAATTTACCGTTCTGACACCATCAATTATAGAGACCTTCCCAGTCCAAGTACTATTGATTTTTTTGTCACTGGAGTGGACACCTTATCTGCTTGTTTGACGCTTGAGGAGCAAGTAAAATGGAGTTTGTCGGACATGGTGAATGTGCATGCGGATCAGAACAGCCTGGTAAAATCCAATGTCAATGGATGGAATGGAGGAGCGGCTAGTTGGAATACGGTTAAGAACAATGGCTATTTTGAATTTACCGCATCGGAAACCAACCGAAACCGAATGGCTGGCTTAAGTAACACCAATGCCAATGCCAACTTCACCAGCATTCAATATGCGATTTACCTGGTAAATAATTCAACTGTTCAAGTATTTGAATCCGGGGCAGCGAGAGGTACTCTTACTTCATATGCTTCTGGAGATAAGTTCAAAGTCGCAGTGGATGCAGGGCAAGTAAAATACCTGAAAAATGACACGGTATTCTACATCTCTACCCTAGCTCCTACCCTTCCTTTGCTAGTAGATGTTTCTTTGGATCAAATAGGAGCTACGATTACCAACGCAGTAGTATCCAATTATAATTCCGGTACTTTCATTGCCCAATCTGTGAATGCAGGCAGCCTTCCACAATTTACCTGGAGACGCAATGGGGTCGTTGTTCAAACCGGTACAAGCAATACATATTTTAACTCGTCAATTGTTAACGGAGATATCATCACCTGCACTCTTACTCCTGATACCATTGGTTGTAGTGTTTCAGCTATAGTCTCAAATGCTTTAACTGCAAGAAATATCGTTGCTCCCTCAGGTATCGATTTCTTCATCCGAGGAACGGCAACGGCATCAGCTTGTCTTACCGCTGAGGAACAAGTTCGTTGGAGACTAACCGACCAGGTGAATGTGCAAGCCAGCAACAACAACCTTCAAAAGTTTACCTCCAATGGATGGAACGGTGGGGCAGCAAGTTGGAACACCGTAAGCAACAACGGATACTTTCAGTTTGTTGCTTCTGAAACGAATCGGGATCGAATGGCTGGCTTGAGTACAACGAATGCTGATGCCAATTTCACCAGCATTCGGTATGCTTTTTATCTGGTAAGTAACAGTACCTTAAGGATATATGAAGCAGGAATTGACCGGGGTCAATTTAGCACCTATATAACCGGCGACCGATTACGCATTACGATTGATGGAGGTCAAGTTAAATACCTAAAAAATGATACCCTTCTCTACATTTCTACTTTAGCACCAACCCTTCCGTTATTGGTTGATGTTTCATTATTTACTATTGGAAGTACCATCAACCAAGCAGTTGTCTCTAATTACAATACAGGCACCTTTGTGGCAACTACTACCAATGCCGGCACTAATCCCAATTTTGTTTGGAGAGTGAATGGTACCGTGGTTCAATCCGGTCTAAGCAATACGTACACCAATGCAACTTTAGCCAACAACGATACAATCTCCTGC